>JAVBQJ010000154.1:0-33262 GCA_031549115.1 Victivallaceae bacterium | reverse complement strand
TGAGGTCGCGGCAGGGGCGGACCGACTTCTAGGTGTACTCGCGGTCGCGGCAGCGGATCCGGGTGGTGGGGCCGGGGATATGGCTGTCTGCCAGAATGATGACATGGGCATCGCGGACATTGCCGAAGTCGGAGGCGTCGCGCTCGGTGCATTCACGCAGAATGGCGAGCGCGGGGACCTCCTCGCCGGGCAGCAATCGACCGTCTTCGTATGCACGCTCCGGGTCGGATTCGAGCAACATCACCGGCTCGCACAATTCCGCCGGGAGTGTGTAGACCGGCTGCTTAGTCATTGCCGCCTCCCTGAATCTGGATCGCCGTGTGTTCGAGATCATTGAGGATTTCCTGACGCCGTTCCGGCGAGATTTTCTGGTATTTCTCCAATAACCCGAGCGCGGTGCGGGCGATTTCGCGGCGGTATTCATCCCCGGCGTCGATCCGGCTCAGATTGAGCAGGCCGTCGATCAGGCTTTTCAGGTCGAGGATCGAGAAGTCGCGGTTGTAGCTGACTTCGGGGATGGGAATGGTCGGATCCCAGCGGCGCATCAGTTCCCATGCCTGCATTTCCACCTGTTCAAGCAGATCGACCCGGCAGGCGAGAAACTGCCGGGTGCTCTGGTAATCCCACGCCTTGGCCTCGGCGGTCTGCCGGATCGCGACTTCGGGGCGCAGGGTCAGCCCGATCACATCGAACAGCTCGCGCTTCAGGCTTTGATTTTCCTCGCGGATCTGGGCGGTTTCGGCGCCGGACGGGGCGATGTAGCGGCTGATGCCGCGCTCCTCGGGGGTCTCCCAGATCGCGGCGGAGCGGGCGAGAACATGGCTGAACTTCTCCGTGCTGTTGCCGGCGTTGCCCGCGACGGCGCTCTCGCGCCCCTGCCGGGCGAAATTTTCGGCGATGACCAAAAGGCCGAAAAGCTGCTTGACCACATTCATCTGCGCCTCAGATTCGTTGTTCAGAATCGCGTCGCTGATCCGAACCGCATCCTCGAACCAGTGGTTCGCCGCCAGACCGTAACCGTCGGCTTCGCAGGCGTGAAGCGCGGGGACGCGGCCGAGGGCATGGTGCCCGGAGCCGGCGAGAAGGGCGCGGCCGGTCGCGTTGTCCTGTTCGAAAAGCTGCCACTCGTTTCGCGTCCACAGGCGCCGGCGGCGGGTGGAAACCGGATCGCGAAAGGGGTCGGCATTGTCGAATCCGTTTTCCTCGACCAGCACCCACCCCAGTTGGCCGTCGCCGGCGATCGACCAGTCGACCACCTGCAGCGGACTCAGGGTATAGACATAGGGACGCAGGCGTTCGGAATGTTTGCGGGCGGCATCGACATTGCCGGTGAAGGCGGGCATCTCCACCATCAGCCACGCCGAGCCGTAGACGTTCAGCAGCGTGGAAAACTGCCGCATCACCTCGTTGGCGCGCATGCCGTCACGGGAGAAGTCTTCGACCAGTTCGAGGTCGGCGCGGTCGCGCGCCGGATCGGTACCGAAGACATACTGGGTGATCAGACGCGCGATCTTGCGCGGGTAATTGAAGTAATAGGCGCGCCGCCGCCGCTCGCCGAATTCCAGTTCGATTTCCGATACATGGCGGATCAGCGCCAGATCGATGTAGCTTTCGCCTCCCGAATACGCCGCCTTTGAACGCTCCCAAATGCTCCGGTTGCGTTGATAAAACGGATGGCGGCGCTGAAAAATGTACTCGTAATCCATGTTGACCTCCCTGGTTGTTCCGGATTTTCACTCCAGACAGCCGGGTGTCGCAGGATGGGAAGCAAACAGCTTACAGAGAGACGGTTAAACCGTCATACGCCGGAGCCGCGCCGTGCGCGGCGAAAAAACGTTCGTAGTCGGCATGGAGTCCCGCGCCGTTGTGGGAAAAGTGATTGATCCACAGCCGGGTTTCCGGTGTCCGGGCGCCGCGCCGGGTCAATTCCGCGAGAAATGCCAGGCAACGGGTGACATTCAGGTGCCCCGGATGCTCCTCCGGCGCGAATTCCTGAAAACCGAGAGTGCATTCGATGAACGCCGCCTCCAGCCGCACGCCGGCGATCAGCCGCCACGACGCTTCGCCCCACCAGCCGGTGTCGTTGGCGAAGAGCACGCGTTTGCCGCCGGATTCGACGACGAAGTTATAAGCGTGCTCCGAGGCCGCGTGGCAGGCGGGAATGGCCAGGAAACGCAGGTCGCCGTCGTCGATCCAGCCGCCCCCCTCCGGCAGCTTGACCGCACGGAGCCGCAATTGCTCCCAGCTGTGGACGCGCGCCGTCGGAAAGGCGCGTTCGGAAATGGCGGTAAGCGAAGCCGCGTTGGCAAACAAACGCACCATACTGGAGACCCGGCTGAAGTCGGGGCTGCGCCGCCACGCCAGATCGAAGGCGTTCAAGTGATCGCAATGCGAATGGGTCAGCAGAATCCGGCGGATGTCGCGGCCGTTGCCGCCGTCCCGCTCCAGCTGGGTCCGGATATCGGGGCCGAAGTCCACCAAAGTATCGGCTCCGATCCGGTATGCCGTCCGGGTGCGCCGGTCATGGCCGCCGCGCCGTGCCGCTTCGCCGCACAGCGGACACTCGCACCACAGTGCGGGAATGCCTTCGGCGGCGGCGGAACCGAGCACGGTGACCTTCATTGTATTTCTACCTCAGTTGGCGACGATATTGATCAGACGTCCCAGTTGGGCGACGATGACCTTGCGGACGGTTTTACCGGCCAGGTGCGGCTGCACTTCGGCATGCGCCAGCGCCAGCTTTTCCCACTCCTCCGGCGTTGCGGCGCTGGGCAGCATGATCCGGCATTTGGGTTTGCCGAGCAGCTGGACCAGCACTTCGACTTCGTCCTCGTGGAGGAACTTTTCGTCGTATTGCGGCCACGGTTCGTAGGCGATGGTGTCGGTATGGCCGAGGAACTGCCACAGCTCTTCGCCCAGGTGCGGCGCAAAGACCGACAGCAGCTGGACATAACCATCCGCCGCCTCGCGCGGCAGCTCTTCCGCCCGGGAAAACTCGTTGATGAACACCATCAACGCGCTGATCGCGGTGTTGAAGCTCAACGCTTCGAGATCCTCGGTGACCTTTTTGATCGTCGCATGAAGCGTGCGCGCCTGCTCCGGCGTGCACGGCTTGTCGACAATCGGGGTATCCATGAGCATCCGGAACGAACGGCGCAGCAGCCGGTGAACCCCCTCGACACCGCGGGTATTCCACGGCTTGGTCGCTTCCAGGGGGCCCATGAACATCTCATACAACCGCATGCTGTCGGCGCCGTATTCGCGGATCACATCGTCGGGGTTGACGACGTTGCGCAGCGATTTGGACATCTTCGCCGGGAATTCGGTCAGGGCTTCGCGGGTATCCAGACGCACCGGTCCGTCGGCGGTGATCTCCACCTGGTCGTTGGGAACCAGCGCGCCGCGCGCATCCTTGTACGACAAACCGAGGATCATCCCCTGATTGACCAGCCGCTGGAACGGTTCGCAGGTCGAAACCAGCCCGAGATCGAACAGCACCTTGTGCCAGAAGCGCGCATACAACAGATGTAATACCGCGTGTTCGGCACCGCCGACATACAAGTCGACCGGCATCCAGTAACGCTCCAGCGCCGCGTCCCAGCCCTTCGCCGGGTTCTTCGGGTCGATGTAACGCAGATAATACCAGCAGCTGCCGGCCCATTGCGGCATGGTGTTGGTCTCGCGTCGCCCCTTGCGGCCGGTTTTCGGGTCGGTATAGTTGACCCACTCGGTCGCCCGCGCCAGCGGCGGCTCGCCGGAGCCGGTGGGCTTGAAGTCCTCCATTGCCGGCGGAGTCACCGGCAGCTCCGACTCGTCGACCAATTCGATCGAACCGTCTTCGTAGTGGATGATCGGGAACGGCTCGCCCCAGTAACGCTGGCGGCTGAACAGCCAGTCGCGCAATTTGTATTTGACCGCTTCGCGCCCGGAGCCGCGCGCCGCCAGCCAGCGGGTCGCGGCCGGTTTGGATTCGGCGACGCTCATGCCGTTGAGGTCGAGGCCGTCGGCATTGGCCGAATGAATCAGTTTGCCTTCGCCGGTCCAGCAGGCACGGCCGGCGAGAATCGCGTCGACGTCGGCGTGTTCCGCTGCCGCTGCCGCCGGATCGGGGGCGATGATGCACTTGACCGGAAGCCGGAACTTCTGCGCGAATTCGAAGTCGCGGGTATCGTGGGCCGGAACCGCCATGATCGCGCCGGTGCCGTAGCTGACCAATACGTAATCGGCGATCCAGATCGGAATCGGCGCGCCGTTGACCGGGTTGATCGCGCAACTGCCGGTGAAAGCGCCGGTTTTTTCGGTGGCAAGTTCGGTACGGTCGAGGTCGCTCTTGCGGGCGGCTTCCTCCTGGTAACGCTTGACCGTGTCGGCGTATTCGGGTGTGGTCAACTCCGTCACGGCGGGGTGTTCCGGCGACAGCACCATGTAGGTGGCGCCGAAAAGCGTGTCCGGGCGGGTGGTATAAACGGTGATCTTCCGGTCCATGCCCCGAACCTGAAAATCGACTTCGGCGCCGGTGGATTTGCCGATCCAGTTGCGCTGCATTTCCTTGACGCCCTCGGGCCAGTCGAGGGTTTCGAGGTCGTTGAGCAGCCGTTCGGCGTATTCGGTGATCTTGAACATCCACTGTTTCATCGGCTTGCGGAATACCGGATGACTGCCGCGTTCGCTCTTGCCGTCGATGACCTCCTCGTTGGCCAGCACGGTGCCCAGCGCCGGGCACCAGTTGACCGCGACCTCATCGAGATAGGCGAGGCCCTTGTTGTACAACTGCATGAAAATCCACTGGGTCCACTTGAAGTACCCCGGATCGGTGGTGTCGATTTCGCGGTCCCAGTCGTAGCTGAAGCCGAGGGCGCGGATCTGTTCGCGGAAGCGGTCGATGTTTTTCTGCGTGGTGACGGCCGGATGGGTTCCGGTTTCGACTGCGTATTGTTCGGCGGGCAGGCCGAATGCATCCCACCCCATCGGGTGCAGCACGTTGAAGCCGCGCATGCGTTTGTAGCGGCAGAGGATATCGGTGGCGGTGTAGCCTTCCGGGTGGCCGACGTGAAGCCCGGCGCCGGAGGGGTACGGGAACATGTCCAGCACGTAGTATTTGGGTTTGGAGAAGTCGTTTTCGGTTTTGAAGGTCTTGTGGGACAGCCAGTAATCCTGCCACTTCTTTTCAATGGCGGTAAAATCGTATTCGGTGCTCATTTTTTTGCAATACCTCCGGATTGTTGCATATACGAATGGAATCGGGATAATCTATATGTTCTTTCGGTGTTTTACAAGCGTTCCGGGCCGGAAAAGCACCAAAAAGCATGGTTGTCAACTTGACGAGCCGGGCTTGACGGGGTATTTTTAAAGAGGAATAAAGATAAAGTTTTTCAGGAAGGACTTGGAACATGTTGAATGTGGTGGTTGTGGGAGCCGCGGGGCGGATGGGACGTCGTCTGGTCGCGTTGGCGATGGAAGCCGGGGATTTGCAGCTGGCGGGTGCGATCGAAGTTGCCGGTTCGCCGTTTCTCGGGCAGGACGCCGGTATCGTCGCCGGTTCCGGTGCCGCCGGTGTCGCCATCTCGGACGATCTGGCGGCGGCGTTGCCGGCCGCCGACGCGGTGATCAATTTCAGCACCTCGGGCGCGGTCGACGCGGCCCGGCTGGCGGCGAAAGCCGGAGCGGCTTCGGTGATCGGCACCACCGCGCTTTCGGCGTCCGAAAAAGCCGAACTGCAGCGGCTGGCAACGGAGGAAAAGGCCCGGATCGTATTGGCTCCCAATATGAGTGTCGGAGTGAATTTGCTGTTTCACCTGGTGCGCGAAGTCGCCGGAATTCTCGGCGAGGACTACGATCTCGAAATCGTGGAAATGCACCACAACAAAAAGAAAGATGCCCCCTCCGGCACCGCCGCGCGGCTGGCTGAAATTCTCTGCGAAGCGCGCGGCTGGGCGTATGACGAGGATATCCGCCACGGCCGCGAAGGCATGGTCGGTGCGCGGACCCGGCACGAAATCGGCATGCATGCGCTGCGCGGCGGCGATGTCGTCGGCGACCATACGGTGATTTTCGCCGCCGACGGCGAGCGGCTGGAGCTGACCCACAAGGCGTCGAGCCGCGACACCTTCGCCAACGGCGCGCTGCGCGCGGTGCGTTTTCTCGCGTCGGCGCAGCCCGGCGTCTATGACATGCAGGATGTGCTCGGGCTCAAATAAATGAAAAAAATCTGGATCATGGCCGGCGAATCCTCCGGCGACCTGTACGGCGCCCGGCTGGCGCGGGTATTGCGTGCCGAAGCGGCGCGTTCCGGCGAGGAAGTGGATATCTCCGGGATGGGCGGCGTGGCGATGCGTGACGCCGGCGTCAAACTCCGGGTCGATTCGACCGAGCTCGGCGTCGTCGGCGTGATCGAGGTTCTGAAACATATCTTCACTTTTATCGATATATTTCGCCGGATGGTGCGTGAGGCCGAAGCCGAGCGCCCCGATGTGGTGGTGTTGATCGATTACCCCGGCTTCAATCTGCGCTTTGCCCGTATGTTGTGGAAGCGCAACATCAAGGTGGTCTGGTACATCAGCCCGCATGTCTGGGTGTGGGGCAAAGGGCGGATTCACAAGCTGGCGAAATATTGCCGCAAAATGCTGATCATCTTTCCGTTCGAAATCGAGGTGTTCCGTCCGACCCGGATGGCGACCGAGTTTGTCGGACACCCGCTGGTCGATCTGGTGCGCGAGCGCCGCGACCCCGATGTGGTCCGCGACCCGGCCACGATGGTATTGCTGCCCGGCAGCCGGACCATGGAGATTTCCCGCCTCTGGCGTCCGATGCTGTTGACCGCCAAAGCCCTGGTCGAACGCCACCCGGATCTGAAGCTGGTGTGCTCCGCCCCCCGCGAACGCGTGGCGCAGCACTGCCGGGAAATTTATGACGAAATGCGCGAAAAATACGCGTTGCCCCCCGTGGAAATCGAAGTCGGCAACACCGGCTACTGGCAGCAGAAAGCCGGATTCGGCCTCGCCGCTTCCGGCACCGTTACCGTCGAATCCGCCATCGCCGGGCTCCCGCTGGTCGTCGTATACCGGTTGAATCCCATCACCATTCTGTTGGCCGCGCTGGTGGTTCGACTCTACCGCGGTTTTTTCACCATGGTCAACATCATCGTCGGACGCACCGTTTTCGAGGAGTTCCTCCAGCATCACGTCTGTCCGAAAGAATTGGTGCCCGCCCTCGAACGTATCATGCCCGGCGGTTCCCGCCGTGCCGAAGTCGAAGCCGGTATCGCCGAAATGACCCAAATGCTTTCTCCTGACGATTCCGCCAATGCCAGCGAGCTCGCCGGCCGCGCCGTCTGGCAGGTCGCGTTGGAAAAGTGACGCGGAGGTGAGCAGGTTTTTCGGCTTCCCCTCCGATTTTTCCGGGGTCGACGGCTTGCGCCGTCTATTTGGCGTCTGACGGAAGCAACTGCATCGGCTTGACCCAGTTTTCAAGTTTAAGCCTGGGAACTTTGGAAAAATGTGCCATATTATTGGTCACCAATGTGGCACTCAATGCCAGGGCGGCGGAAGCAATCAACATGTCCATGGACGCAAGTGGTGATCCCTTCGATTCAAGGGCGGCGCGAAGTTTGCCGTAAACACGGGCGCATTCTTCTGTCCAGTCGTAAATTTGCACAAGGTTACAAAAAGAATTGACCTTTGCTGCAAGGGCTGCCGAATTTCTCTTTTCAACTCCAAATAGCAATTCTCCAACCGTGATGCTTGAAATGCAAATATGCGAAACATGTTGGGAGAATTTCTCCAGTATGTGCTGGTTATCGCCGCGAATGACATAAGAAGCAATATCCGTGTCGAGCATATAGAGTTTCATCAGAACAGATCCCGCTCTTGAATTTTTTGCGCTTCCGCTCGGTCAACTTCAAAATCCGGAAACTTCGGCATGGCCAGAAACGCTTCCAAAGCGTTTTCTCTTGTGATCGGCGTAAGTATGATCTGATTCCCCCGGCGGCTGATTTCTACTTCACTGCAATGAAAGCGATATTTCTTGGGGAGGCGCACGGCTTGTGAGCGCCCGGTAGTAAAAACTTTTGCGATTTCCATAATGGCACCTCCATTGCTGTTTGGTATCGGCAATTAGTATATACTCGATGATGGAAATTGTCAAGCCGGGTTGGAAATAATTCTATTTTAAATTTTTCTCCTCTCGACTGGTAAGCTCGGGATGATAAGGAGGAGATTCAAAATGACCAAACGTGAACACAAAATTCATGACGCAAACCGGAATAGAGGTGTCCAGCGCTGTCTATCAATTGAAGTTCGAGACTTCGTCAAGAGTGGCAACCCCGCCAGGATTCGAACCTGAACTGAATGGACCAAAACCACTTGTGCTACCGTTACACCACGGGGTTGCCTTTAATGTAACTCGAATTTTGAAAATTTCCACTCGAAACCACAAAAAAAACGGGTTTTTTTGCGAATCGGGATTATATTACCGATGTTAATGTTTTTTACTATTGCCTACAACGGAAAGGTACAGGAATTATGGCTTCATCCGCGGGGACCCGGTCGCTGGTTCAATATGTTCGCATCGCCCTTGCCGGGTTCGCCATGGGGGTTGCCAATGTGATTCCCGGCGTCTCCGGCGGGACTATGGCGTTCATATTGGGGATATTCGAAGAACTCATCGACTCGATTCGCGAGATCGCCAGCGTCAGAACCCTGTCGCTGCTGCTGCGCGGGAGGTTCAGGGAACTATACGGTACGCTGCCGTGGCGTTTTCTGCTGGCGGTCGGGATCGGCATTGTGGCGGCCCTGGTTTCCGCTGCCAAACTCTTCACCTGGGCGCTCGAGGTTTATCCGTCGTTCACTTTCGCATTGTTTCTGGGGCTGATGATTCCGTCGGTGTGGATGATGGCGCGGAAGGTCGGGCGCTGGAGCATCGGTGCGTGGGTGGCGCTGGCGGCAGGAACGCTGGTGGCATTTTGGATCATCAATCTGGTGCCGGACAGCACGCCGAATGTCTGGTGGATCTCCCTTCTGAGCGGGATGGTGGTGATATGCGCGATGATCCTGCCGGGGATTTCCGGGTCGTTTCTGCTGTTGATTCTCGGGCAGTACAACTATTTATGGGGTGCGGTCGCCAATCTGCCGAAGTCGCTTTTTACCGAACAGTTTTTCACCATGTTCTGGGCCGGCATCGGCTGCGTCATCGGCCTCGGGGCATTTGTGCATCTCCTGAACTGGCTCTTGAAGCATTGGCGTGATGCGACGATGGCGTCTTTGATCGGTTTCATGCTCGGTTCGCTGCCGGTGCTGTGGCCCTGGAAGACCGTTCACGAGGTTGCCGTCAGGCTTTCCGGCGAACCCAGCCGGACGTTGGAGCTGCCGGCGCAGCAGGCGGCATTGGAGCAGCTGCAAGCGCAGGGCGCGAAAGTTACCACACTGGATTGGTCCTATGCGTGGCCGAATGATTTCGGCGGCGCTTTCTGGATTACGATCGGCTGTATCGCAGCGGGAATGGCAATCGTCATCGTCACCGAGGTGCTGGCGGCGCGCGGCGGCGGAAAAAATATAGAGGAGTGAGTTTATGTATCCCATTGTCTGGAAGATCGGCGACTTCACCATTTACAGTTATGGCGTGATGGCGGCCGTCGGTTTTTTGTTGGCCAGTTGGCTGGTGTCGTTGAATCGCAAACATGCGCAGTTGTCGGAAAACCAGGCGACGGCAATCGTATTCATCGGCGTGATTGCCGGATTGGCCGGGGCCCGGATCTTTTACGTGATCCAGTTCTACGATGAATTTTTTCGCAACGCGCCGTGGACCAAAATGTTGAAGATCAACGAGGGCGGACTGGTGTTTTTCGGCGGTTTCCTGCTGGCGTTCGCTGCGATCATCGGCTATTGCCGGTGGAAAAAACTGCCGCTGGTGGCGGTGCTCGACGTGGTGGCTCCGGCACTGGCGGTGGCCCACGCCTGCGGCCGGATCGGCTGCTTTTTGAACGGCTGCTGTTACGGGAAATTGTCCGGCGTGTTCTGCGCGGTGACCTATCCGGAGAACTCCGAAGCGTTCCGGAAATTCGGCCCGCATGCCGTGCATCCGGTGCAATTGTACGAAGCCGGTTTCAACCTGGTGCTGGCGGCGCTGTTGTTTTGGACGGTGCGGCGCGGCAAAACCGGCGTGGCGATGTCGGGTTACATCATTGCTTACGGCATCTGGCGTTTTCTGGTGGAATACTGGCGCGGGGACAACCCGCTTTACGGCTGGTTTACCGCGGCGCAATGGATCGGGCTGGCGATGATTCCGGCCGGGGTGATATTGTTGGTGTGCTTTCTCCGGCGTCCGGGACGGAATGACGCGCAGCAGGAACAGGCCGGATGAAAACACTCCATTTGGAATTGGACGAACAGGACGCCGGAGTCCGGCTGGACCGCTGCTTGTCGCGGTTGGTGCGCGATTTGTCGCGGGTCACGCTGCAGCGCCTGATCCGCTCCGGACGGGTTGCGGCCGATGGAGAGATTTTGGATTCGCCGAAAATGCCGATGCGTGCCGGTATGTGTCTGGAGGTGGCGCTGGACGAGCCGGAGGAGCCGGTGTTGGCCGTCGCCGAATTCTCTTTTCCGGTGATTTACGAAGACGAATCGATGCTGGTGATCAACAAGCCCGCCGGGGTGGTGGTACATCCGGCGCCGGGCAATCCGGACGGTACCGTGGTCAACGCGCTGCTCGGCCGTTATCCGCAACTGGCCCGGGAGCAGTCGATTGCCGGCTTGCGCCCCGGAATCGTGCACCGGCTGGACAAGGACACCTCGGGGTGTCTGGTGATCGCGCTGACGGCGCAGGCGCAGTTCAAGCTGGCGGGCAGTTTCGCCGACCGGCAGGTGCATAAAACCTATCTGGCGCTGGTCCGGGGCGTTCCGGCGCAGAAGTCCGGCGAGTGCGTCACTCTGATCGGGCGCCACCCCCGGCATCGGCAGAAGATGGCGGTGGTGGCTCGCAACGGCAAAGAGGCGGTTTCCCGCTATGAAGTGGTCCGGTCCGGCGTGCTCGACGGCGACGCGGTGAGCCTGGTGGCGGTGAATATCGTGACCGGGCGCACGCACCAGATCCGGGTGCACATGGCGCATCTGGGGCATCCGGTGCTGGGGGATCCGTTGTATGGAAAGAAGGGCGGTCCCGGCGATTTCGGCCGGCAATTGCTGCATGCGTGGAAGATCCGCCTGCCGCATCCGGTGACCGGCGTCGAATGTAATTTCACTGCGGAGGCGCCGGATGATTTTCGCGGTGCTTTGCGGCGGATGCTGGCGCTTTCGGAATGAAAATCCGGTACATCGTTCCGAAAAAGAGCGATAATTTGAATAATTTGCTGGATAAGCGGTTGAAAAATCGTCAAAGGACGATTATTTTAATGGAATCAAGTATTGAAATAAAAAGGGATTGACTAATTTTGAGCCTGCAACTGGCTTGAGCATACCGGAGGGAAGCTGAAATGTCGTTTACGAAGTACATCACCAAAGACTCGATTGTAGTACTGCACGGAAAAAACAAAATTGAAATCCTCGACGAATTGATCACCCGCGCGGCGGATCTTTCGAAGTTGGATCGGGATTTGATCTTCCGGCTGGTCTGGAAGCGGGAACGGATGATGACCACCGGTGTGGGTAATGGTCTGGGTTTGCCGCATATCCGGGTCGGCAATATTCCCGAGCCGGTGATTCTGATCGGGGTTTGCACCAATCCGATTACCGATTACCAGAGTCAGGACGACCAGCCGGTGACGGTGGTGGTGTTCATCGTTGCGGCCGACTCCGATCAGGAAGCGTATCTGCAGCTGCTCGGCAGCGTGTCGCGGAAGATGCGTTCGTCCGCGCTGATTACCGAGCTGACGGAAAATGCCACCCGTCCGTCGCAGATTTTGAAAATTGTTCAGCAGCACGCGGAAGACTGAGTCTATGAGCAAAGCGACAAATGAACTGGGGGCGAAAGCACAGATTGATTTTCGCTGTTTGAACGGCGACTGCTCCGGAGTCGTGAAGTTCAATCTGGCCGAAGTCGCAAAAGCGGATTTTCAGGCGGTGTGCCCTGAATGCCACCAGACCTATTCGCTGGATAAAGCCCTGCGGGATAAATTGGCCCGTATGCTCAATCTGATCGTGGCGATCCGCGAGGCGGAGGACATTCTGGGCGACAGCAATGTGTCGGTCAATGTGGCCAACGGCGAAGTGCGCATCCCGTACGCTCTCTTGCTGACCCGATTGAATACGTTGATCACGTTGAAGTTGGGCGACCGGCAGGTGGATTTCCATTTGTGGGTGGAGCCGTCTTCTCCGGATACATTCCGCTGACAACAGCAGCGGAATTGAATTATAAAAGGTATGGATCATGACCGAAGCAGAAATTCTTGAAATGTTCAAAGAGTCGCAGGCTTTGCTGGAAGGGCACTTCCAACTGCGCTCCGGCAAGCATAGCAACCGCTTTTTTCAGGCGGCGCTGCTGCTGCAATATCCCGACAAGGCGGAAAAGGCCTGCCGTTTCCTGGCGCAGAAGTTTGCCGGAAAAGAGATCGAGACCGTGATCAGCCCCGCGGTCGGCGGCCTGATTGTCGGACAGGAGATGGGGCGCGCGCTCGGCTGCCGGGCGATTTTCGCCGATAAGGAAGACGGGCAGCTGGTGTTGAAGCGCGGTTTCTCGCTGCGCTCCGGCGAAAAGGTGCTGGTGGCCGAGGATGTGATCACCGAAGGCGGCCGGGTCCAGCAGACGATCGATCTGGTGCGCTCCATGGGGGCCGAGGTGGCCGGTGTGGCGGTGCTGGTGGATCGTTCGAGCGGCCGGGCGAAATTCGATATTCCGCACGAGAGCCTGATCCGGTTGACGCTGCCGACCTACGATCCGGCGGAGTGTCCGATGTGCCTGGCGGGAATGCCGCTGGACCGTCCCGGTTCCAAATGATTCTGACGGGTCGGCGCCGGCAATCTGACCGGTGCCGGCGTGATATAACCCCCCGGGATATCCACATTGCCGAATGATGCTTGTGGGTATGTGCCGGGGGGTGGATTTTGTTGAAAGAAAGGTTGTTGATTTCATGCTTACGTCGATACTGAAGAAAGTCTTCGGCACCAAGTCCCAACGCGACCTCAAACGGATGAAGCCGTTGGTGGAGCGTGTCAAACAGTTGGAAGAGAGCTATCAGAAACTTTCCGAAGAGGAGTTGCTGGCCAAGACTCCGGAATTCCAGCAGCGCTTGCGGAATGGCGAAACGACCGACGACATCATGTGCGAGGCGTTTGCGGTATTGAAGAATGCCTGCCGCCGGATGTGCGGCCGTGAAATCGATGTATGCGGTCAGAAGCTGATCTGGGACATGGTCCCGTTCGATGTCCAGATTCTGGGGGCGATTGCGCTGCACAAGGGCAACATCGCCGAAATGGCCACCGGCGAAGGCAAGACCCTGGTGGCGACGATGCCGCTGTATCTGAACGCTTTGACCGGACGCAACTGCCAGCTGGTGACGGTCAACGATTACCTGGCCCGCCGCGACTCCGAATGGATGGGGGCGGTGTACCGTTACCTCGGCTTGACGGTCGGATGTCTGCAGAATATGCAGCCGCCGTCGGTGCGCCGGGAGCAATATCTGGCGGATATCACCTACGGAACCAACAGCGAGTTCGGTTTCGACTATCTGCGCGACATGGGGATGGCGGGGGATGCCTCCCAGCTGGTCCAGCGCGATCATTTTTACGCGATCATCGACGAAATCGACTCGATTCTGATCGACGAAGCCCGGACCCCGCTGATTATCTCCGGTCCGGTGCCGATGTCGACGCATCAATTCGACGTGATTCAGCCGCTGGTGGCCGATGTGTTCCAACGGCAGAATCTCCTGTGCTCCCGTCTGATCAAGGAAGCGCGCGAAACCCTGGCGCAGCCGTCGGTGTCCGACGATGACAAGGAAGCGGCGCTGACCAAACTGCTGCAGGTGAAATTCGGGATGCCGACCCACAAGCAGATGCTGCACATGCTCGAAGACGGATCGCTGTTGCGCGATCTCGAACGCATCGAAGCCAGAGTGCGCAGCGACAACAACCGCGGCATGCTGCAGGAGGTCCAGTCGGTATTGTATTTCGCGATCGACGAAAAGAGCAACGAGGCGGACCTGACCGAAAAGGGGCGCAACGCGATTTCGCCGAACAACCCGGAAGCCTTTATTCTACCGGATTTGCTGGCGGAAATTCACCGTATCGAAAACGATCCGGCGCTGACCGAAGAGGAGCGCCTGGAGACCCGCAAGAAATTCGAAGCCGATTACAGTGTCCAGAGCGAACGGCTTCACGACCTCGGACAACTGCTGAAGGCGTATTGCCTGTTCGAGCGCGACGTCGATTATGTGGTTCAGAACGGCAAGGTGATGATCGTCGACGAGCATACCGGGCGAATGATGCCCGGACGCCGCTTTTCCGACGGCTTGCATCAGGCGCTGGAAGCCAAGGAAAATGTCACCATTGAGCAGGAAACCCAGACGATGGCGACGATCACGATTCAGAACTACTTCCGTCTGTACGAGAAGCTGGCCGGTATGACCGGTACGGCGGAAACCGAGGCCAACGAATTCCATCAGATCTACAAGCTGGATGTGATCGTAATCCCGCCGAACCGCCGGTGCCCGCGCAAGGACGACCAGGACCTCATTTTCACCACCCGGCGTGACAAATTCAACGCCATCGTCCAGGAAGTGGCGCGCTGCCACACGAGCGGCCAGCCGGTGCTGCTGGGGACGATTTCGGTGGAGGATTCGGAGATCCTCAGCCGGATGCTGAAGCGGCAGAATATCCCGCACAATGTGTTGAACGCCAAAAATCACCAGCACGAAGCCGAAATCGTGGCGCGGGCCGGACAGCCCGGCGCCGTGACCGTCGCCACCAACATGGCCGGACGCGGTACCGACATCAAGCTCGGGCCCGGCGTGGCGCAGCTTGGCGGTCTGCGGGTGATCGGCAGTTCCCGGCACGACTCGCGCCGGATCGACCGGCAGCTGCGCGGCCGCTGTTCGCGTCAGGGGGACCCGGGGGCGTCGGCGTTCTTTGTGTCGCTGGAAGACAATCTGATGCGGCTGTTCGGTTCCGACCGGATCATCCGGATTTTCGAACGTTTCGGGCCGAAGGAAGGCGAAGGTCTGGCCGACCCGTGGTTGAGCAAATCGATCGAAATGGCGCAGAAGCGCGTGGAGCAGCACCACTTTTCCATCCGGAAGCGGACGCTGGAATTCGACGATGTGATGAACAAGCAGCGCGGAATCGTTTACGGTTTGCGCAAGGAAGCGTTGCTTTCCGAATGCCCCGGCGAAGTCCTGATGGGATTGGTCGAAGAGTTGTTGATCAACGAAGTGGAGTTGATCGCTTCGTTGCCGTCCGGGGAGCGTAAATCCGGCTTCGATTGGGACAAGTTCATCTCCTGGCTGAACGCGACTTTCCCGCTGCACTTCAAGCGTGAAGACCTGACGGCGGGGCTGCGCAACGGCGAGGTGTCCGACCAGCGCGCGTTCGCGTTGGATATCGCCCGCCGGGTGGAGAGCGCATACCGGGAGAAGAATGCCGGTTTGCCGGAGGAGGATCAGCGCTGGCTGGAGCGCCGGACGGTGCTGGAAGCGCTGGATCGCCTGTGGCAGCAGCATTTGTATACGATGGACCACCTGCGTTCGAATATCTATTTGCGGGTGTACGCGCAGCGCGATCCGTTGGTGGAGTACAAGAACGAAGCCTACCTGGCATTCCAGTCGCTGATGACGGAAATTCAGAAGCAGGCGGCTTCGAGTATGTTCACGATGAACGTTGCGCGGATGACCACCTTTGAAGACCTGTTGAAAATGTTGCCGAAACACTTGGTCCATCGCAGCTTCAATCAATTTGAAGAGGCGGAGATGCCGGAAACCGGCGGCGGTTCCGATCTGCCGCCGGAAGCGATGATCGAAGCCGAAAAACCGGAGATCCAGGTGACCTTCCGGCGTCAGTTGCCCAAAGTCGGGGCGAATGACCTGTGTCCGTGCGGCTCCGGCAAAAAGTACAAGAAGTGTTGCGGGCAATAATGTTTTTTTGAGTTATAACCAGCGAAAGACAGCGGATGAAAAATTATCGAATTGAATTGGCGGTATTGCCGCAGTGGCGCGATTCACGCGGCGAGGGCGTGGCGCGGCAGATCTGTGATTTTCTGAATTTGCCGGTGGAAGCGGTGCGGACGCGCGATGTCTATACCATCCATGCAAATATCACCGACCCGGAAGCCGGGCGGGTCGCCGAATTTCTGGCGAATCCGGTGCTGCAAAAGGTTCGTATCGGGGAAGTCTGCGCGCTGGACCGCGACGACAATGACTGCAAATTCATTGTCGCGGTCGGCTTCAAGCCCGGCGTCACCGACAACGTCGGCCGTACCGCGCACGAAGCCGTCGGCGATATCGTCGGACGCAAGCTGCGCGATGACGAACAGATTTTCAGTTCGGTCGAATATCTCTTGTACGGCGACGAACTGGATCGCGCCAAGGTGGAACGCATCGGCCGCGATCTTCTCGCCAATGAATTGATTCAGTCGGTACAGGTCTACGACGGCGAGGCGCTGAAGCGGCCGCTGCCGTTGAATCTGCCGGTGGTGACGGGCGCGGCCGGCGGCCGGGTACGCGAATACGATCTGGAAGTTTCCGATGCGGAGCTGCTCGAAATCAGCCGCAAGGGGATTCTGGCGCTGACGCTCGAGGAGATGAAGGTGATCCAGAATTACTTCCGCCGGGCCGAAGGGCGCGAAGCCATGGGGCTGAGCCGCAAGCCGACCGACGTGGAGCTGGAGGTGTTGGCGCAGACCTGGAGCGAACACTGCAAGCACAAGATTTTCGATGCCGCGATCGAATATCTCGACGCCGAAACCGGCAAGAAGGAATCGATCGTTTCCTGTTACAAAAGCTTCATCAAAAAGAGCACCTATGAAATCGCCGAAGAGGTGGATTTCCTGGTGTCGGTATTCCACGACAACGCCGGTGTGATCCGTTTCAACGACCGGATCGACCTGGTGTACAAGGTCGAAACCCACAACAGTCCGTCGGCGCTGGATCCTTACGGCGGCGCGATGACCGGTATCGTCGGCGTCAACCGCGACCCGATGGGGACCGGGCAGGGGGCGGATTTGTTGATCAACGTCTGGGGCTATTGCCTCGGTTCGCCGTTCACCGCCGATGCGGAGGTCCCGGAGGGGCTGCTGCATCCGCGGCGGCTGCGCGACGGCATCCACAAAGGGGTGATCGACGGCGGCAACCAGAGCGGCATTCCGTACGGCCTGGGCTGGGAATATTTCGACGATCGCTACCTCGGCAAACCGTTGGTGTATTGCGGCACGGTCGGAACGCTGCCGCGCCAAATCGGCGACGTCAAAGGCCATGAGAAGTCGATCAAGCCGGGCGACCTGGTGGTGATGGGCGGCGGCCGGATCGGCAAGGACGGGATTCACGGCGCGACCTTTTCCAGCGAAGAGCTGCACCAGGAAAGCCCGACGGCGGCGGTACAGATCGGCGACCCGATCACGCAGAAAAAGCTGAGCGATTTCATTTACGAAGCCCGGGCGCGGCACTTGTACCGTTTCGTGACCGATAACGGCGCCGGCGGACTATCGTCCAGCGTCGGTGAAATGGCGGAATTGTGCGGCGGCTGCCGCCTGGATCTGGACAAGGCGCCGTTGAAGTATGCCGGGCTGGATCCGTGGGAAATTCTGGTTTCGGAGGCGCAGGAGCGGATGAGCTTCGCGGTGCCACCGGAAAATATCGAAGAATTCCGGAAGCTGGCGCGCGAACGCGACGTCGAAGTTTCGGTGCTCGGCGAATTCACCGACACCGGTAAATTCCATATGTGTTATAACGGCAAGACCGTGGCATGGCTGGATATCGAATTCATGCACGGCGGCCTGCCGCGGCTGCATTTGAATGCGGTCTGGAAGCGCCCGTCGTTTCCGGAGCCGTCGCTGGCCGGGCGTAACCTCGGGCAGGATCTGACCGCGATGGCGGGACGTTTGAACCTGTGCTCGGATGAATACAAGGCGCGCCAGTACGATCATGAAGTGAAAGGCTTGAGCGTGATCAAGCCGCTGGTCGGCAAGGAGCGCGATGTGTTCGGCGACGCGACGGTGACGTTGGCGGAGCCGCTGGGCCGCGAGGGTGTGGTGTTGTCGGCGGGGATTCTGCCGCGTTACAGCGATATCGACACGTACTGGATGATGGCTTCGGTGATCGACCTGGCGGTGCGCCGGATCATCGCGGTCGGCGGCAAGCTCGGTTTGCTGGCCGGTCTGGACAACTTCTGCTGGCCCGACCCGGTGCAGAGCCCGAAGACGCCGGACGGCGAATACAAGCTGGCGCAGTTGGTGCGTGCCAACAAGGCGCTGTACGACTTCACCAAGCTGTACAAGGTGCCGTGCATCTCCGGCAAGGACTCGATGAAAAACGACAGCACCCGGGGCGGCAAAAAGATTTCGATTCCGCCGTCGGTATTGTTCAGCGCGATCGCCAAGATGGACGATGTCGCCAAGGCGGTGACGCTGGACGCGAAGCAAGCCGGCGATCTCGTGTATGTGATCGGCCTGACCAAACCGGAGCTGGGCGGCGGCGAATATTTTGCGATGTTGGATGCGACCGGGAACCGGGTACCGCAGGTGGACGCGGCGATGGCGCTGGCGACCTACAACGCGGTCGGCGCGATTACCGAAGCCGAATTGGCGCATTCGTTGACGACGCCGGCGCTCGGCGGTCTGGGGATGGCGTTGGCGCGCACCGCGATGGCGGGGCGGCTCGGCCTTTCGGTCGACCTGGCCAAGGCGCCGGGAGCCGACGGCTGCAATGCCGCCGAGATGCTGTTTTCGGAATCCAACAGCCGCTTCGTTCTGACCTGTGCGCCGGAAACGAAGGCGAAGTTGGAGGCGATTCTGGCGCAGGCCGGAGTGCCGTTTGCCGCCGTCGGTACGGTTACCGGGGATGCGGTGGTGAATATCGCTCTGCCGGGCGGCGAAACGGTCGCGGTTGCGATCGAAGCATTGTTGCAGCAATACAAAGGGACGCTCGACCACATTTAATACCATGTCGAATGCCGGTGCACCAGACAGCGGCGAGAATGGAGCCGCGAAACCGAAGTCCGCGATGACGACTTCGCAGGTTTATATGCGAAGTATCCTGGACTTCCGGCTTCTGTCCGGCGAAGAGGAGGTGGCGCTGGCGAATGCGATGCGTTCGCCGGATGCCGCGTCCCGGGAGGCGGCGAAGGCGCGGCTGCTGAAAAGCAATTTGCGGCTGGTGATGAAGATCGCCAATGAATTTTCCAACCGCGGCCTGTCCAAACACGATTTGATCAGCGAAGGCAATTTCGGTCTGCTGGCCGCGATCGAACGTTTCGATCCCGAGCACGGCGCCCGTTTCAGCACCTACAGCGTCTGGTGGATCAAACAGGCGATGCGCCGGGCATTGGCGCGCCAGGGGCGTACGGTGCGGATTCCGCTGCAGTCGCTGGAGAAAATTTACCGGCTCAAACGGCTGGAACGCGAGTTGAAATTGGAGCTTGGCCGTAAGCCCGACGATGCCGAATTACAGGAGCGTCTGGGGGTCAGTGCCCGGGTGTTGTCGGAGTTGCGCCGCGCCGACCAGCTTTCCACCACCTCGCTGGATGCGCTGCGCGGCGACGGCGAAAAGGGGCAGACGCTGTTGGAGCGCCTGCCGGATGAACAGGAAGCCACACCCGATGTCAGTTGTGCCGACGAGGACGCGCTGGCGTTGCTGCGCGGCGCGCTGGACGCGCTGGAAGAGCGCGAGCGTCAGGTGATCGAATTGCGCTTCGGCCTGGACGGTTCCGGCCGGCGTACCTTTGAAGAAATCGGCAACCTGCTGCAATGCACCCGGGAATGGGTGCGCCAGGTACAGGAGCGGGCATTGCGGAAGTTGCAGGCGGCCTACGATCAGGATACCGATGATTTATCCCGTTGATGCGTTGATTATGGCGCCGTTGGCCGGATTTACCGATTTGCCGTATCGCCGGTCGATGCGCCGGTGCGGCTGCAAGTATGCGTTTACCGAGATGATCGACGTTTCGTCGCTTGCTTATGCGCACAGCAAATCGTTCCGGCTGCTGGAGCGCGGCCCGGAGGAGGAGTTCCTCGGCGTTCAGCTGGTCGGCTGCGATCCGGAACATCTGGCGCGAGCGGTGCGGGCGGTCAATTCCCATGGTGAATTCGATGTTCTGGATTTGAACCTCGGCTGCCCGGTGCCGAAGGTGGCGAAAAAAGGGGCCGGCGCGGCTTTGGGGCGCGAGCCCGACCGCGCGGTGGCGTTTTTCGCGGCGATGGCCGAACGGAGTCGCTTCCCGGTGACGGCGAAGCTGCGGATTCTGGACGAGGTCGACCCGGAGCCGACGGTGGCGCTGGCGTTGCGGCTGGAGGCGGCCGGAGCGCGGGCGTTGACGGTGCACGGCCGGATCATGCGTGCGTTTTATGCCGGTGCGGTGAAGTTCCCGGTGATCCGGGCGGTGCGTGACGCGGTGAAAATCCCGGTCATTGCCAATGGCGGGGTGATGTCGGCGCCGGATTACCATGAGTTGCGGCGGGAAACCGGCTGTACCCGGGTGATGCTGGCGCGCGGTGCGATGGGGAATCCGTGGATTTTCCGGCAATTGGGTGGCGGGGAGGAGGATTTCGCGCCGTCGGTGGCGGAATTCTGCGACGCGGTGGAGTGCCACATCGGAGAAATGATGGCCTATTACGGCGAGGAGCTGGGGCTGAAAATCGCGCGCAAGGTGGTTCTGGATTACCTGAAGGGGCGTGGCTATGGCGGCGAGGTCAAACAGATGGTTTGTACGCTGGCGGCGCGGGGGGATTGGGTGAAGTTCATGGCGCGGTTGCGGCAGGGACCGGCCGACCTGGAACGCCTGAGCGGATCCCGCCGCTTGCGAAGCATTGAAAAATAAAAAATCAAATAGAGCCGCGAAGCGGCGGTCTGCCCTCCGTCATACGGAGACGCCGATCCAGCAGGTGGATTCTGCTGGTCGTCCCAGGCGCGTAGCGCCTCGAAAGGGACGAAAGTAAAGTAAGCGAGCCGGGAGGCGAGCGGAAGCCTCCCGAGGTAGCGATAGTGTAGATTGGATTGGAAGCGTGAGCGACAATCCAATCTACACATGGAGCGTACGAGGCGCCGCACCGGCGGCGAACGGTTAGCGAATACGGCGGCGAAGGAGAAAACGCGATGGCGGCGAAAATCTGGTCACCGAAGACGGTGGGATGGGTATGGCTGGCGATTCTGGCGGTTACTCTGATGGTGTATGCCGCGATCTGGCTGGCGGGCGGGGCGCCGGTACAGTACTATTACGCACTGGTGATACCGGGGAGTATCATTCTCGGCTTGATGGTATTCAGCCTGGTGGAGCGCGGTACGCGCGGCTGGGGGTGGATTCCGGTCGGATTGACGCTGGCGATGCTGTGGGGCGCGCTGTGGGTCGTGCTGCAGTTTTTCGTTTTCCTGATGTCGCGACGAAGTTACCGGCGGAGATGGTGATATGACGGAAAAAATTCGCAGATGTCCGCGCTGCCGGAAGATCGATTTGCAGCGCCGGCGGGTGGAAGGCGCCGAAATCGAGGTGGATATGTGTCCCGGCTGCGGCGGCATCTGGTTCGATGCGGGGGAATTGGAAAATCTTCTGGACGAATTGGCGGCGGATTTTTCGACCTTGCCGCTGGGGCGGGCGCAGCATTCGGTGTTATGCCCTGTCTGTCGCGGGCCGCTGACCAACGGAAAGTATCCGGGAACCTTCGTGGTGGTGGATTACTGCAACGACTGCCGTGGCATCTGGCTGGACGCCGGTGAATTCCGGGAAATTTTCGCGGCGCTGGAACAGCGCGGCGGCGCTCCGAAAAGTGTCGCGGCCTCCCGCTCCGGCGTGAATCGGCTGGAAGCTTTGCGCGAACATCTGCGGGAGTTCATCGCCAACTGCTTCCGGCTGTCGCTGAACGATTGGCGTGAGCACTACTGAGACCGGGCCCATTGCAGTATGGCGTTCAAGGCTTCGGCACGCTCTTTTATTTCGCCTTCGAGCTGCATATCATAGACGCGGGTGAGCCATTCCTTGAAGCGGGGCCCCGGCGGCAGACCGGCGTCGATCAGATCGCGGCCGGAGAGCAGCGGGGCGGGAAGTTCGGCTTTTTCATCCTGGGCGATGCGCCGGTCGAGCCAGAAGATGAATTGTTCGGACAATTTGCCCCCGGAAATCGCATCCAGCCGGTTCAATTCCAGTTCCAACGCGAAGTCTTCGGAAGTTTCCAGGCGCCGCAGCTTGGCTTCGCGCGCGGCCAGGCCGAATTTCATGTGGTTGGCGACGGCGTGACATACCCGTTCGATCCGGTCGTTGGAAAAACGCAACCGGCTCAGGATTTCCCGCGCCAGCGGTTCGCCGAGCTGCTCGTGACCGAAAAAATGCGGCGTTCCCGCCGCGTCGAATGACAGCGACGCCGGTTTGCCGATGTCGTGCAGCAGTGCGCTCCACGCCAGCTCGGGGGAGGGGGCGGTCATGTGGCGCAGCATGGCGCAGGTGTGTTCGAAAACGTCGCCCTCGGGGTGATATTGCGCCGGCTGCTCCACGCCGGAAAGCCGCGCCACCTCCGGCAGCAGTACGTCCAGAAGCCCGGTGGCATGCAGCAGTTGCAACGCCTGCTCCGGGTGGCGTCCGGTGAACATCCGGGTCAGTTCATCGCCGACGCGCTCCCAGGCCAGTTGCGCGGTCAGCGGCGCCAGATTCCGGATCGCGGCGAAGGTGTCGGGGGCAATGGTGAAATCCATCCGGGCGGCGAAGCGGATCGCCCGCAGCATACGCAAATAATCCTCCCGGAAACGGCGTTCCGGATCCCCCACGGTACGCAGGATGCCGGCGTGAAAATCGTTCAGCCCTCCGACATGGTCGAATATGATTCCGGCCACCGGATCGAAGAGCAGTGCATTGATGGTGAAGTCGCGCCGCTCCACGTCGCAGGCCAGATTATCGGTGTAGGCGACTTCGGCGGGGTGGCGCCCATCCAGATAGTTCCGTTCCAGCCGCGCCGTGGCCACTTCGAAACTGTAAGCGTCCTGCGTTACCAGCGTCACCCCGAAAGCGGCGCCGACCAGCCGGGCCGCGGGAAAAATCCGCTGCAGCCGCTCCGGGGTGGCCGTCGTGACCAGATCGAAATCGGACGGCGCCTTGCCGTTCAGAAGGTCGCGCACCGCGCCCCCGACGATACAGCAGGCGAAGCCTTCGGATTGAATCCGCCGGATCAGCTTTTCGGCGCTGCGGGCCGCCGGGTGCTCCGGCAGTTGCATCGGCGTGGTCGTCATCATGGTTTACCGGGTCCGGCGCACGGGGATGCCGTGCGCATGCAGGTACTCTTTGGCTTCCGCAATGGTATAGGTGCCGAAGTGGAAAATGCTCGCCGCCAGCACCGCGTCGGCGCAACCCCGGTTCAATACCTCCACCAGATGCGCCAACGTGCCGCAGCCGCCGGAGGCAATCACCGGCACGCCGACGGCTTGCGAAACCTGCCGGGTCAATTCGCAGTCGTAGCCGCCCTGCGTGCCGTCGGCGTCCATGCTGGTGAGCAGGATTTCTCCGGCACCTAACTCCACGCCGCGCCGCGCCCACGCGATTGCGTCCAGATCCAGCTCATGACGGCCGCCGTGGGTGTAGACGTGCCAGCGGTCGCTTCCCGGAATCCGCCGGGCGTCGATGGCCAGGACGATGCACTGGCTGCCGAAACGCCTGGCGCCGGCGGAGATCAGCTCCGGATGCTGCAGCGCGGCGGTATTCAGCGAAATCTTGTCGGCGCCGTTGTTCAGCATCAGCCGCATATCCTCCACCGTCCGGATGCCGCCGCCGACGGTCAGCGGGATGAACACCTGGCTCGCGGTGCGGCGTACCACATCCACCATGGTGGCGCGTTCGTCGCAGGAAGCGGTGATATCCAGAAATACCAGCTCGTCGGCCCCTTGCGCATCGTAAGCGCGCGCGGCTTCGACCGGGTCGCCGGCGTCGATCAGATTGACGAAATTTACCCCTTTGACGACACGCCCGGCATTGACGTCCAGACACGGTATGATACGCTTGGCCAACATGATGATGCCTTATTCCTGCGGCGAAACCCGGCCGCCGATGGCTTGCAGCTTCTCGACCAGCCGGTCATAGCCGCGATAGATGATTTCACTCGAATGGATGGTACTGGTGCCGCGGGCGCACATCGCCGCAATCACCAGCGCCATCCCGGCCCGGATATCCGGACTGGACAAGGTGGAGCCATGCAATGCCGCCGGCCCGGAAATCACCACCCGGTGCGGGTCGCAGACAATCGCATTGGCACCCATCGCGATCAGCCGGTCGACGAAGTAGATCCGGCTTTCAAACATTTTTTCGAAGAACAACACCGTGCCGACCGCCTGCGTCGCCATCACGATCGTACAGCTCATCATATCCGACGGGTATTGCGGCCACGGCCCGTCGGCGATCCCGGGGATGCTGCCGTCGAAGTCCTGCTGGATCCGCATCTGCTGCAAACCGGGCAGGTGGACGCTGTTCGATCCCAGCTCCAGTTTGACGCCGAAGCGGTCGAATACCCGGTGCAGCATCCAGTGATGCCGTTTCACAGTTCCGTGAATGGTCAGTTCGCCCCCCAGAGCCGCGCCGAGCGCCAGAAAACTGCCCACTTCAATGTGGTCGCCGGAAACCGCAAACTCCACGCCGTGGAGTTTGTCCACGCCCTCGATGACCAGAGTGTTGCTGCCGAGTCCGGAAATTTTCGCTCCCATCGCATTCAACATTTCTCCGAGGTCGACGATGTGCGGTTCGCAGGCGGCATTCAGCAGCGTGGTGGTCCCGGCGGCCGTGACCGCGGCCATCATGATCTGCTCGGTGGCGGTCACACTGGCCTCGTCGAGAAACAGTTCGCGCCCGACCAGACGGCGGCGGGCGGTAAACTCATAGATGGCATTGGATTCCCCGATGGTCGCCCCCAGTTGATTGAGGCCGTAAATATGGCCGTCCAGACGCCGGCGCCCGATGACGTCGCCGCCCGGCGGATAAAGTGTGGCGCTTCCCAGCCGCGCCACCAGCGGCGCGGCAAAGAGAATCGAGGTACGCAGCCGTGAACAATCCGCCTGCGATACCGTACTGCGGTTGAGCTTGGCGGCATTCAAGGTCGCGACATTGTCGGAAAACGCGACTTCGGCGCCGAGCGATTCGGCGATTTCCAGCATCGCCCGGACATCGCGGATGTCGGGGACATTGCGCAACGTTACGGTTTCATCGGTCAATAACGCCGCTGCCAACATGGGGAGCGCCGCGTTTTTATTGCCGGAAACAGTGATCTCTCCTTTGATCGGAGAACGGCCTTCGATTTTCAGGCAAGCCATGGAATTAAGTTTCCTTGTGCGTCAGAGTTAATGTGATAATTTCCGGCGGGCAGCCGAAACGGATGTCCAGCGAACTGCAGCCCAGCCCTCCGGTCACCACCAGAGTTTTTCCCTGTTCCCGGGTGATTCCCCAATTGGCTTCCCGCGGCAGGTGTTCGCAACTGTTCAACAATGGACCGATTCCCGGGAGCCGGATCTGGCCGGCATGGGTGTGTCCGGCCAGCAGCAACTTCACCCGGCGCGGAAGACGGGGGAAAATATCCGGATTGTGCGTGATGCCGATCACGGGAGTGGAATTGGACTTTTTCGGCAGTGCCTTGCGAAGCTTGCGGCGGTTGCGGCAGCGGTCCCGGAAACCGCACAGGGTGAAATGCCCCTCCGGCAGGGCAATTTTCCGGTGCCGATTCTCCAGCAGAGGGATTCCGGCTTTCCGGAGGATTTTTCGCACGGTTTTTTTGCCGAAATAAATATCATGGTTGCCCAGCACCGCGAAGACACCGTCACGCGCTTTCAGGCGCGACAGCCACATGGCGTAACGCTTGGCGTCGAGGTTGCCCACGGAATACAGACTGTTGACGAAATCGCCGCACAATACCAGCAAATCCACCGGATTGGCCTCTATCGCATTCACGGCGGCCGCCAATAATCGCTCACCGGGCTCTCCCTCCGGCGTATGAAAATCACTCATCAGACCGATGCGATAGCCGGAAGCGGCCTTGGGCCACCAGCTGCGCTCCAGGTCGTAATGACGCACAATCGGCTCCCTCCCGGCTTCCGGAAATAAAACATGCAGGAGCGGATTTACCGCGTGCCCGCCCAAGCCGCAAAAAAGCCGCAACGGGCCTCCGAAATGTCTTCCGTTTTTCATTGCAGCAAAACCTTTGGCGCCGCTGTGGGCGGAGGGGGTTGTTGAGGTGGTTCGGCCTCGAAAGTCGGAACTTCGCCCGGCTGAGGAATTTCTCCGGAACGTGTCTGCCATTCCAGCCATGTACTCTGTATGCGCTCGGACCACTCCGGTTGATTGCTGTCCCAGTAATGTTTGAGCGGAGCCAATAAGTCCTCCGCCGGGGGACGCAGGACCCATTGGACGCCTGCGGCTCCCGCCAGCAACAGCAAAATCAAACATCCGCAGCCGCAACAACATCCGCAGCCGCGGTTCCGCGCATCCAGCATGCTTTAGAGGTCCAGTGAAATCGCCATTTGCAGAATACGCCAGATCATCCGATCCGGCGGAGCGCTTTCCACGGTCCCGTCAAAGCTGTTGATGCGCCGGTACGGCAGCAATAGTCCGATACGCCACTCATCTTCCCGCGGCGCCAGGGCCAAATTATGGGAACGCGCTCCTCCGCGGACCACCGTCAACTCGAAAGTGCCTTTGTCGCGCATGCCGAGATCGCGGGTCGCTCCGCGCACCACCACACAGTTGTAAGGCATTTTGGGATCGTACTTGAAGTCGACGGCACGCCGGAAAGCGTAGTCGAACGAATTCAACCCTTCGTCCTTCGGCAGCATCCGGATCGGCAGGACGGGGTGCCAATGCTCTTTGTTTTCCGGCAGTTCGGTACTGCCGCGATAAATGGCCTGACCTTCCGCGACTTCTGCCGTCGGTGCGACAATGGCGTTGACCGGGTATTTTTCGGCGGATACCACCGGGCTGTTGGGGTCGGGCAAACCGGCTGCGCGCATCAAGTCGCTCGCATTGCAGTTCAGAACCTCGGAGAGGCGTTCGCACTCACTGGCGGTCGGAACCGATTCCGGGCATTCTTCCAATAACTTGACTTCATTTTGGCTCAAGCCGGTCAAGTTGGACAACTGCAGGACCGAAATCCCGCGCTGCTCCCGGAAACTGCGCAACAGCGTATTGAATGGAGAGGGATCGCTCGTATCCCCGGCGCGAATCTGGGTTCGCAAGTGCCGCAATTCCGCCGCCGTTTCGCGTGGAATCGACATCAATTCGCACAACATGTTGAAGTGTTGCAACTTCGGCATGGTATATCCGCGCATGATCTGACATACCGCCGACGGAGAAATGCCCAGGACTTCCGCGATCTGCCGTTGGGGGATTCTGCTGACTTTCAGCTGATAACGCAGAAGCTCGGAAAACTTTGCTTTCAAAGGGTTCATTCCGCTCATTGTATTCTTCTCCTCATTTAAGATCTTTCCGAAAACTTCAGAGATATTTAAGGATGTACAATGTAATATAGTAGGAATTTTTACTTTTTCAAATCTCCTTGCGGGCTTTCGGACAAAAAAAGATGAATATCTTTAATAAAAATTTAAGCGGAACCGGTACAATGTTTTCCGGCGAGGGGGATTCATGCCGTGTCAACGCGTTTTCAGGACGGTTTCAAGGCGGATTCATTAATGTGGGTCAGGACTCGTGAATCCTGGCATTCTCGATTTCCAGTTCTTCCAACTTCAGCGCCGCGGCCTCCCATTTTTCCGTAACGGCGGCGATGTCAACCTGAATTTCCGCCAGTTCCCGGTTCAACGCCGCATAGTCGGCCGCCTGGCCGGTACTCAGCAGCTCCACCAGTTCTTCCTGGCGGCTGGAAAGTTTGCCCAGGCGCTCCTCCAGTTTTTCGACCAGGGCGGCGGCGGCGCGTTTTTCCTGTGCCAGCGCGTTGCGCAGCCGCGCCCGTTCGCGCCGCCGGTCCTTGCTCGATTCCTGCCCGTCGTCCGGGTCTTTGCCGGCGCTTGCCGCCGGTGCGGCGGTCGTTTGCTGCTCTTCGGCGCACTTCTCCAGATAATAGTCGTAATTGCCGAAGTATTTGCGAATTCCCGGCGGCCGCATGGCGACGATATGATCGGCGACCGCCCGGACGAATTCGACGTCATGGCTGACGATGCAGACGGTTCCCTTGAAGCTTTTCAAGACCGCTTGCAGCGCTTCACGGGCGGCGACGTCGAGGTGAGTGGTCGGCTCGTCCAGCAAGAGAAGGTTCGGCGGATTGACGAACAAACGGGCGAAGCACAGCCGGATTTTTTCGCCGCCGGAAAGAACCTGGCAGGGCTTGTTCATGTCGTCGCCGGAAAAGCCGAAGCTGCCCAGCACGTTGGGAATGGTCGCGGCGGGAAAATTCCGGCCGCAGGCCTGCTTGACGACATCGTACACGCTCAATTCCGGCTCCAGCACTTCGGCGAATTCCTGGGCCTGATAGCCGATGACGATATTATGCCCCGGCACGATCCGTCCCTCCTGCGGCGTCAACCGTCCGGTCAACAGCCGCAACAGCGTGGTTTTGCCGGTGCCGTTGTAACCGATGAACGCGATTTTCTCCCCGGTGTCGATGGCGAAATCGAGGTTGGCGAGAATGGTGCGTTCGGTGGTATACGAAAACGATACGTCTTCGAAACGGGCGGCTTCAGTTCCCGCCGGCGGCGGTGCCGGCAACCGGATCGTACCCGAAAAAGCCAGTTCGTCCGGCAGCGCGATCTCTTCCATTTTGTCCAGTGTCTTTTGCCAGCTGCGCGCTTGGGCGGCCTTGCTGCTCTTGGCCCGGAAACGTTCGATGTTGCGTTCGAGTTCGCGGGCACGGCGGTCCTGATTGCGCTTGGCGGCGGACAGACTGGCGAAGCGGGCTTCCCGTTCCCGGCGATAGTAGTCGTAATTACCCGGATAGCGGGTAATCATGCCGGCATTGACTTCCAGGGTCACATTGGTCAGCTTGTTGAGCAGGAAGCGGTCGTGACTGACCAGAAGCAGGGTGCCGCCATAGGCCTTCAAAAACTTGCACAGCCATTCGACCGCAGGGATATCCAGATAGTTGGAGGGTTCGTCGAGCATCAGGAGCTCCGGGTCGGCGATCAGGACCCGGGCCAGGGCGGCGCGCATCTGCCAGCCGCCGGAAAATGCCTGCAACGGTTTGGAAATATCCTCTTCGCGAAAACCGAGGCCGGCCAACGCAATCGCGGCACGGGTCCGAAGTTCATAACCTCCGGCGTGTTCGAACGCGGTCTGCAGCTCGCCGTGGCGCCGCAATGCCGCCTCCCGGCCATCGTCGGCAATTTCATTGGCGTGGAGCCGGTGTTCGAGTTCGCGCAACTCCCGGGAAATCGTATTCAGCTCCGCCTTGGCGTCCGCGGCAAATTCGAGCAGCTCGCGCCCGGCGTCGTCCAGTTTCAGCTCCTGGTGCAGATAGCCGATCCGCAAATCCTTCGGGCGCTGAATTTTGCCCGAATCGAAACTTTCCAGGTCGGTCAGCAATCGGAAAACCGTACTTTTTCCGGCGCCGTTCGGGCCGACCACGCCGACCCGGTCACCGCGATTGATGCGAAAACTGACATGACTCAGCAGGTCTTTCCCGCTGTAGCTCTTGGTAACATCCAAAAAATCGATCATTTACTCTCCTGCTCCGCCGGCGACGGCAGCTCGATGACATACCGGAACCCCACATCGTTGGCGACTCCGGCGCTGGAACTGGTGAAGTCGCGCTGACAAAAAACCGGGCCGGTCATGAAGCTGCCGCCCTTGGTGACGAAAACACTGCCGGAGTCGTTGTTGGAACGGACAAACTCCCGGACATTTCCGGCCATGTCGCTGACCCCGTAGAGCGAAGTGTCCATGGGAAAACGTCCGGGCCGGTCCGCATGCAGGCGCAACGGCACGCTGTCGGCCAGGAGCGCGGCGCCGGGAATGTAGCTTTTCCCCCACACGTAATTGCGGTTGTCGACGCCGAACGCGGCCTTCTGCCACTCGTATTCGGTCGGCAGCCGGCAGCTTTGCTCCAGCCGGGCCGAAAGGTAGCGGCAGTAGGCCTGGGCGGCTTCGCCGGTGATTCCCACCGCCGGCTCGGATAGATCGAAAGGCGCGGCCAGTATGCCGTCGGCGTCCCAGCAGGGGATCATGATTCCGGGCGAGCTTTGCCAATACGCCATATAACGCTCCTTGGTGATCGAACTGGAAAGCGACTTCCAGAACTCCAGATATTCGCCGAAGCTGACCTCGGTGGCTTTGATGAAAAAGCCGGGGATGTTCAACTGGCTTTTGATGCTTTGGCGCGGGGTCGGCACTTCCACCTTGCCGGCGGGAATATAAATCGTCCCTTCCGGAAAGTCCTTCGGCAGGAAAAGATTGACGTTCAGGGTTTCCGCCACCGAAAGGATGAGCGGATAATACACCGGCGGCCGCATCTGGGCTTTGACGATCAACACGTATTCTCCTGCCGCCAGCTGCATGGCCAGCGGTGTCGTTTCATCCGAACGGTGCTCCCGCGGGGTGCCGTTGGCGTCGAAGCTCAGGTAACTGACGCTGGCGCCATAGGGAACGGTGGAAAGGCGCAATACCGCATGATTGGTGCGGATCAATTCCAGGTGCTCTTTCAGCCGCGGATTGCTTTCCAGCAAAGCCGCCAGGACTTGATAACGGGGTTGCGAGAGCTTATCCAGCAGGCGGCGTGAATCTTCATAACGCCCGGACTGCAGCGAGAATTCGAGGCGGCGTTCAAAAATTTTCCCCACCTGCTCCGCCAGCTCCTCCTGGCGGCTGCGAGAGTTGTCCACCTGGGAGAGAATCTCCACGGCGTTCTCGTAATAATTTTCAAATTCCGACTGCTGGCGTGTCAATTCCCGTTCCAGCTCCGGCAGGTGAGCGGTATCGCCGATTGCCAGCGCCCGCTGCCAGTTCCGCAGCGCGGCGCTGGCCTGATAGTAGTAGACGTCGCCCTGCAGGATATTGGTCTGGGCCAGCTCCATGGCCGACCTGACTTTGGCTTCGCGTTCGAGATCGAGCGCTCCGAAAATGGCAATGGCGGTGATCAGCGCCACCAGAGTCGAGACCGGAATGAACGGGCGTCGTTTGCATAACTTGAAAAAACGGTAAAACGGTGTCGGCCGGTAGGCTTCCACCGGATAGTTGTCCAGATAGTTGCGGATGTCCTTCAGCAGCTCCGTGACCGCGGGGTAGCGGCGGGCCGGATCGTGCGCCATGGCTTTCATGCAGATCGCTTCGAGTTCGCGCGGGATGTTAAGGCGCTTTGCCCGTTTGCGGGGGTTCAGAAAGCTGCCGCGCACGCCGAGTCCGAGCACGCACTGAATCGGCAAGCCTTCGTCGAACGGCGAATTACGCAATGTGAGTATGCAATACAGAATGGCGCCCAGCGCATACAGGTCCGTAGCCGTTCCGGGTTCTCCTCCGGAGATCAACTCGGGCGCCATGAATGCGGGAGTTCCGCTCAAAACCGACTCCGGGCGTTCGCCGTGTCTGCCGAGGCCGTCCTCCGGCATGGAGCCGTTGAGGTCGATTCGGGATTCCTCCCGGCTGGTGTCGTGGGCGGCGTTGTGGCGCACCAGTCCCCAGTCCATGACCAGAACTTCGCCGTATTCCCCGAGCATCAGGTTACCCGGCTTCAGGTCACAGTGCAGAATCCCGCGGCTGTGGGCGAACGCGACCCCCTGGCCGGCGGCGGAAAAAATTTCCAACAGCCGCCGCAGCGTGTATTTGCGGATGTAGTCGGGATCTCCGGCACGGAGCTTCTCGAGGACGCCGCGCAGGGTTTCGCCCTCCACTTTTTTCATCGTGAAGTAGACTCCGGCGTCGTCGAACACCCCCATTTCGTGGACCGGTATGATATTGGGGTGGTCGATCTGCGCGGTGGCGCGGGCTTCGCGGACGAATCCTTCGACCAGATGCAGTTGATTGCGGCTGGCCGGGCGCAGGACCTTGAGTGCCACATCCCGGTTCAACACCGGTTCGCGGGCGCTGAATACCTCGCTGACACCGCCGATTCCGATCAACGACACATCCCGGAACCGGGTGATGCTTTCGGTCCGGTGAATGTCGAGACGCCGCTTGATTTCATCAATCGGCACCACATCCTGCGGCGTCTCGGACAAGTTCATCGTTGTCGCGCCGTCGGCGTCGTGATCGGCTGTTATGCTCATGGCCTTATCGTTTGCGTTGTTCCGCGTCCAGTTCGCGCAGTCCATTCATCTGATTGCGCACTCCGCGGGCAAATTCCTGATAAAATCCGGCGTTGTCGGTTCGATTGAGCGGGATGGCAACGGCATTTTCCAACGCCGGAGCGGCAGGGAACACAAAGCATTTGGCTTCCTCTTTGCTGCCCATGTCGAAGACCTCGGTGGACACGACGACGCCGACGAAATCTCCCTGCTTGGTCAAAACCACGTCGCCGGGTTCCGCCCGCAATTCGGTGCTGGAGCGGTTGGAGTTACGGATGTACAAATAGGGGTCCCCCGGTTCCAGACTCAATGAAACCCGGGTATCCAACGGACAACTTTCCGTCCCGAAGCTATGCTGTTTGAATAAATACAGCTCCTGGGTGCCGCGCTTGACCAGCTCCGGGAACGGCAGCGGGCGCAATGCTTTGCCGGCGCGGCCGGAGGTTTCCAGGAGCGCCACCCGGCGATCGGCGGCGGGAAGGTACATGGTTTCCAGCTTCAGCGCCTGATCGTTCAATTCGCCGGGGACGGCATTCATATAGGCCAGAGTGCTGACGCTGTCGCTGATATCCGCCCGGTCGAAACCGGTGGCGCGGCGCACTTCGCAGATCAGGAAGCGGCGCCCGTCCAACTGGATTTCCGGCAGATAAAAGGTGCGGTTCTGGGTGAAATCCAGGATCATCCGTTTTTCCCGCAGTTGAAAGTTCAGCTGGGAGACGGATTCGGCGTATTTTTTCATCACATCGCTGGACAGCATCTGTTCGGCCTGCTGCAATTGTTCCCGGGTCAGCGAATATTGCGACTGCAGATCCGCCAGCGCCGCCGCCGTATTCTGGGCCTGCGAGGAGCTGGCCTGCAGGTCGCTCTTGGCGCTGTTCAGATCGGCGACGGTTCGTTTCAGCATGCTCTGGGTGTTGTTCAATTGCTCCCGCAACTCTCCGATTTCCAATTCCCGGC
>JAVBQJ010000040.1:0-9460 GCA_031549115.1 Victivallaceae bacterium | reverse complement strand
AGGGATTTGCCGAAGCGGCGGGGGCGCGACATGAAATACATCGCCTTGGCCGGCCGGATCAGCTGCCAGATATATTCGGTTTTGTCCACATACAGGAAGTTGCCTTCAATCAGGTCTTCAAAACTGTATACGCTGGAGGTCAAATCTTTTGCAAACACGGTCACCGTCTCCTTAACACTTTCACCAATATAATGTAACTCCGGTCGCGCCAAATAGCAAATACCCGTCGAGCGAATCCGGCAATAATGCCGAATTGCCAGAATCGGCCGTGAAAACCATCGCGATTGCGGCGAATTTTCTTTCCGAAACAGGCTTGTATATCGTTTTCTGACCAGCTATATTGAGGCAAAGATAAAGAGGGACGATGATGGATTTAAACCTTGAACAGCAGCAGGCGCTGGCTCTTTTGGAGTCGGGGAAAAATGTATTCCTGACCGGGAAGGCCGGCAGCGGCAAGTCTTTCGTTGTCCGGGAGTTCATCCGGCGCAATCGGTGTGATAAAAATATTGTCGTGGTCGCACCCACCGGTCTTGCGGCGTTGCAGTTGAACGGCAGCACGATTCATCATTTTTTTGAAATTCCGATTCGCTTCGGCAGCTTGAAAGAATTGGCTGAATCGCCGCTCAGTTCCGGCCGCGCGGCGTGTCTGCGGCTGGCTGACGTGATCGTTATCGACGAGATCTCCATGGTGCGCGCCGATGTGCTGTCCGCGCTTTATCTGCGCTTACGCGAGGTTGACGATGAAACACGTCCGAAGCAGATTATTGCGGTCGGTGATTTTCAACAACTGCCGCCGGTCATCGACGACGAAGCGATGCGGTTTTATTTGCGACAGGAATATCACGGCGTTTTCGCGTTTGAAACCGAAGCATGGAAAGAATTGGATTTTTCAATCATATCATTGCGGCACTCCCATCGGCAGGAAGGCGAAACAAACTCGTTTTTTCTTTTCGTACTGAACTTTTTGCGTTGCGCCTGGAACTCCGACGTCTCCAATTCGCCGGCTCATCCATTGAATCAATTTAACAAGCTCAACGGCGTTTTCGACCCGGCGCCGGAGGATGTGATTCGACTCTGCGTCTATCAGTCGGATGCCGCACATTGGAATGCCATGCGAACGGCGGCATTGACAACCCCGGAGTACGTTTATCTGGCGACTTCAACCGGTGACCCGGCCCCGAACGATTATCCGGTGCCGGAACGTCTGCGCTTGAAGGTCGGCATGCGGGTGATGTTGCGGGCCAACCTATATGACGCCAACGGCGATTTGGCCGTTTCCAATGGAGAGCTCGGAAACGTCACCTCGTTGGCGGATACGCACGCCCAAGTCTGTTTCGACCGCTTTCCCAAAGAGTGTCGGACGATCCGTTCGCATAGTTGGATGTTGACCGATTACGAAGTAAAAGAAGAGCCCGCAAGCGGCAAATATCGTTTGGCGACGGTGGAATTGGGCAGTTACCGGCAGCTGCCGTTGATTCCGGCCTATGCGATTTCCGTGCACAAAGCCCAGGGGCTTTCGCTGCCGGCGATGCAGTTCGACCGGGGGCGCGGGTGTTTCGAGCACGGTCAACTTTACACGGCGCTTTCCCGTTGCCGCTCCGTCGAACGGCTTTATCTGGTTTCCCCGCTGTCGATTCGCGATATGAAATATGATCCGGTCATCGCCGACTTTTATGAGGAAATCGAGTTCGATTCGGAACTGTTCTTGACCGCGGCGTGCCATGCGTGTCTGCCGCGGCGTTCGATCGCACGGGCGCTGCCCGCTATTCTCATGCAAATACGACTGGACTACCGGGTATACCGCATCAATCCTCCCGCCAAAAAAGTTGAGCTGCCGCAGCAGCGGGAAGAATTTGAGGAGGACGCAAGATTCCTCTACCGGCAATGCCGAAACTATCAACCGGAGCAATGGAAGACCGTAGTCTCCACGCTCCGGAAGTTCCAATCCGCCTCGGATCAGAAGTGCGACGTTCCGTAGCTGCGACATCCTGCCGCCGGGCGTTTCGAATACGCCTTGCCCAGATACGAAATCCACTCGAAGACCTCCTTCGTGCGGAAGTCCGCTTCCGGAGCCCTGGCGTCGATCATCATGCCGAAGCTCACCGGAAAGAAATAGGCGGGGGTATTCGGGCCCGGCGCCGGTTCCGGATTCGCCAGGTGCACCAGTCCATCGTAGTCCGCAAACGCGATCGCCAGCTGCCGGCCCCAGAGGTTGGTGGCTAACCGCATCCACTGCCACCCGCTGTAGGTTCGGTCGCCATTGACGGCCAGAGCCAGGTGATAGTGCGGATTGATTCTCCAATTACGCTCCATTACCCACATGTACTCGCAAGCCCCGCATTCCCGCCGTACGACATCCGCAAAGCGCTGCATGAAAGCCCGGAAGAGACGATTATCGGTCTGGAGCGGATAATCCACCGGAAACGTCAGATCCAGCCGGAAGACGAATGTCCATCGCCGTTGCCGGTATGTGCGCAGCAACATGGCATGAAGCTTGTCCAGAATTTCTCCATGAAACCCATCTTCTGCTTTCGTGTTCCGATACAGCGGAAACTCCCGGTACATTGTGCCATTCACGATTCTGTGTGTTCTCATTTTCCCTCGTCCTTTGGGTTTTGGTGTTCGGAGCACTTGCTCCCATAGGGATGTAGGAAAAGAGTTATTTTTAACAGAGCTAACGAGTTCGATATATTTTGTCCATATCGTCACTACTACTATACCGGGTATTGAACCGTTTTGCCGTATGCACGGAGAACGTGTTTTTCTCAAACGAAAACATCGGAAACAGCGGCGATTTCGGGATCAATTGCGAGAATGGGAATTATGACCCGACCCGGCAACCGCCGTTTGCGCATTTTTTTATTTTACCACTGGCCTCCATCCCATAACCTTAACCAGTGGAGGCAAAAATGAATGCACAAATTCGTCCTGAAACAGTAACCCTGATCGGAAGCCTGCTCCATCCCCTGACCAAGTCGAATCTGATCACCGTGCCGGAGCTCAATGAGATCAAAGCGCAGCTCAAGTACCTGGCCGAGCACGGCACCCAGATTCCAGTCGTCATTCCCAAGATGGTAGACCAGTCGGTCGCGGCCGAGATGTTGGGGGTATCTCTTGCTGGATTCAAGCGCCTGGAACGTGAAAATTATTTCCCTTTTAAGCGCAAAATGATCGGAACTTCGGTAAGGTACAGAAATACCGATATTATCCGATACATACTTGCCAATGACGATGTGGAAACAGAGCTGAAAGGTTGAAAACTGGAATTCTGAAAGAGTTCTAATTGTAGCGCAACGTACCCCGGTAGCCATCTTTGGCGGGATGGCTACCGGAATCAAATATGCATTACTTGGCGGCAAAAACACCGCTGTCAGTGGGTAATTCGACACTTTTGGATGGGTGCAAAACAGGACCTTGACCTACTGAACAGGGGGTGGTCGCATCGGCTGTTTACGACGGCCACGTTGAGGACATGGAGCCGCAAGACCCAATCGGACGCGTATTTTCTTGACTTGTGATTCGCTGAAACCGGTTGCGTCAATGATGTCTTGTACGGTTAATTTATGGTTTCTTCCGGAACCGAACGGTTTGCTATGATTTTGGGCGTATAAGTCGCGAACTTGCACGATTTGTTCTGTCAATGATTTTCTTTGGCCTTGTTTCCAGTGCAGGCAGGGTTTGAGAAACAAGCGATAGGACAGCGGCGACGGACATAGCAGCCGGAAGGAACGTCCGTTTGCGGAAACCAGCTCATCTCGGATTTGCCAGGCTATAGTGGCAGGTAGCGAATGTATCAACCAAGAATTCCGGAGTCCGAAAAATAGTAATGTCGTTCCTCGAAATGCCAATTGTTCAAAATATTTGCCGAGCTCGGCGGCGTTTTCTTTTGAGTAGACGATGCTGTTTGCCAGCGCGGCACAATCTACCACGAGCAACCGGAGATCGCTATCCTGAGCCGCGTCCAGATTGCCCAGCCAAGTATCTATGGTGCGGGTGGAACGTTCCCATGAAGGCTCCGGCGTATTGGCTGAAATCGGCAGCAGGTTCATGTCCGCCTTGGCGTTACCCCCGGGTATTATTAGGCCCTGGGTGGTTTGCAGACCGTAATGTTGCAGCCAACTCTGCAGCTCGGCACAGGAATTTTCTGCGATAAGCCAGAGGGTTCGCGCCGGACGTTCTCGCTTCAGCGCGGGCAAAATGACATTTGTTCCTGAGATGGATGCCATACAGGCGGCTAAAAATGCCAATTGCGTTGCTTTGTGGCCTCCGGTCAGGGAAATAATATTGCCGACTTGAATATCAGGCGTTTCGGAAATCTTTGCGGCTTCTTTGATATTGTACCCTCGCAACCATGAAGGCGCATAGAATTGCTCCTGCGAGCCATCCGGACTATTCAGTATCCCGCGCATTTCGTCTTCGTCCATAAGCAGCGGCTCCAAACGAACACTGAGGGAAGGGTCTTGTGAAAACTGAATAAAAAATGCATACTCGATCTGTGAGACCCCTGCTGCTTTTAAACAATCACCAAGTTTTAAGGCGCGCTGAATCTGTTCGGTATTGCTTGTTTTGGCGCGTGGATAGACAAGAATAATAACGTAGTGGTTTTTCAGGGGAGAGAAGTCAACGCCATCGCCGGTCCCGTCCGCAGAATAAAAGGAACACCAACGAAAACCATAGAAAGGCGCACTGTTGGCGTGGGCGCATAATAAATCATCGGTTAAAAAGATTGGATATTCGGCCGACCACGGAGTACGTTGCTCCGGGGCATACAGACAAGGTGATATCGGATAATATACCGGCCCTTGAAAAGACGGAGATCCTTTTTTGGCAAAAGACGGAAGATATAATCGAGATTCCTTTCGATAGAAAATAACGATATCTTTTGATTTATACCTCCAACTTATAGTGTATTGAAGGCGCAATCCCGGAAATAATTTATTTTCGAACAAGTGGTCGATGTCGCGAGGGAGACATTCAACTTGTGGAGGGGCGCCGTCATGGCGAGAACGGTACATCTTCAATAAATTATAAGGTGACTTATGTGATATGTCTTGCGTTGCGGATTTTCTATTCCCCGGAATGACTGTTGAGGCATGAACAGGAAGTTCTTCAGGGAAAAATTCCTGCCAACGGTCATACCTATGGCAGGCTATCCACAGTTGCAATCCCAAATTGTGCTCTCGCAGAATTTGTTGTTCTTCCGAAAAATCGCGATAACACGATAGCCCTGCCGGCTTGAATTCCTGCACCAGATATTCTTTTACATCATTTCGTATTTCATCGTGATTCATGCCTTACCTTCCCCTATTGCAGTACCTCGGTTCTTATACTATACCCGCGCATGGAACAATGGTCAAATATCAGTTGATATTAAGTTATAAAAAGTTATAAATAAGTCACAAAGTGCCGCGACGGAATACCGTAAAAAACGAGGGAAATACATCGTGGAAACGGTGTCCTTTTAGTCTTGAAGAAGTTGTTCCAGTTGCCGGAGAATTTCATCGGCGGGAGCCGGGGAAGTGCGGATTAAAGCCAAGGCTTCCCGGATTCGCTCCCGGTCCGACTTGACGCCGATACCGCCGGAGATTGCGGCGATGGCTTTCTCCTGGGCTTCTTCGCCGATGTGGGTGTAGTACTGGTCGATGATTTCACTGTCGGCTCCCAGGATTGATGCCACTACCGCTTTGGGTACTCCGGCCACGGCGCAATTGGAGGCGAAGGTGTGCCGAAGAGAGTGGAAGCCGTAGACGGTTACTTTTTTCTTGCGCCCGGTCATTTCCACGGATGGTTCCAAGCCGATCCATTTGATCACGCGCAGAACATCGATGTTGACCAGATTGTTGCCAGTGTTTTTACCCGCCGCATCTGTTTTTTTGTAGCGGGCGGCGACGTGGGGACAGACATATTCGTCCTCGCGCCATTCCTGCGCTTTCTTCAAGGCTTCCAGCAAGCGCGGCGCAATGGGAATAACCACTTCCTTGCCGGTTTTGTATTGCTTTACCCAGATTTTTTTCAATGTCAAGTCGACGCGATCCCAGCGCAGCAGGACACAATCCTTCAAACGTTGGCCGGTGAACATGCCCAGATGGTAAATGACGCGAATCTCCGGCTTGTTCATGACTCGATGAACAGGGTTATCCAAAACTTCGAGCAATTGCGCTTCCTGTTCCCGCGAAAAAGAAAGACGCCGAATGCTGTTCTCTTGTTCTTCCCGTTTCTTCCGGAAAAGTGTCGGAGCTTGAAACGGGTTATCGCCGGCGTACTATTCGACCAGGGTGGAAAAGATCTTCCGTAGCCGGGTCAACTTGCGGTTATGGGTTTCCACGGAGATTTGGGTTTTTCGCAACCCATCGGCGAAAGAAGCCGCCACTTGGGGTGTTACGTCTCGAACTTGCGCATTCGGGTTGGCAAGATGGGTCACGAGTTCCTGAAACGTCGCCTGATAACAATTCCGCTCGTGAACAGTGGCCGGAAGCGCCCGCTGCGGATGGTTGGAGTAATGTGCCCAGGCTTCTGTCAACAGGAGATTTTTCTCCCGTTCCGCCAGGCCGCGCGCTTCCAGGATATGCGCGCCGATGACTTCCTTGCCGGTGGCTTTCACCATCGGTACATATTCCGCTGCCAGTTTCATGGCGTCATCGAAATTTTTGGTTTGCAGGCAGATTGCCTTGCGTTGGCCGTTGACTTGGTAACGGTAATAGTAAGTGCCGTCTTTGGCGTAAATCGAGCCCACATCCAGTTTTTGCGTCCGCTTGGCCATTCTCTTCTCCAATCTTTGTAAAAAATATCGGATATGGCTTACTATGGCATCAAAACGGACAATTGCGAAGTCGAAACGGTACTGAATGGTACTTTTTGAAGAGTTTTGAGGGAAAAAATGGTGGCGAGGGACGGAATCGAACCGCCGACACGAGGATTTTCAGTCCTCTGCTCTACCGACTGAGCTACCTCACCACCGAGTTCATGCCCTTAATATGCCTCGAATTTTTGAAAATGCAAGTTCAAATTCATACTTTTTTCGGAAAAATGCCGTTCCCCGGGCCTCCGGGTGGAGCGAAAATGCAAAAAATCGGTTTGCCACATTGCTTTTGAAGTAAAAATGTGATATTGTAACTCCAACATACGGATGCCAACCATTGAGGTGAAATATGTCTGTTTTTTCGTGTCGTCCGGCCATTGTGTGTATCGGAATATTGGCTCTTTCCGTTGGCGCGGAGGAGGTTGCCGTCACACCCGAGTGTGTTCCCCCCGCTTCCGAAGTCGTGATCGCGGTGGAGGAATCCGGCTGGAGTGTCGGCGGCGGAACGCCGGTTGCCGAGGCCGGGAACGACTGGGATGTCACTGTCGCCGATGACGGCATTGTCGCTGTGCCGTTTTCGCTCCCGGGCAATGCGTTGACGCTTACCGGAGCTTCGGTGCGTTATCTCGGACGGGTTCCCGGTTCGCTGTGCCAAAGCAGCGGTCTGTTGGCGGTGCCCGGATTCGCCTGCGCGGTGGCGGTGGAGCTGCCGACTGGGGTGGCCGGCGGAATCCTGCAAGCCGTCGGCAACGGGCTGGTCACGGTCGGGCGCGGTTTTTCCGATGGCGTGGAAACCATGTTGGGCGGTAATCGCTAAAACGATCCGGAGGTGAAACTATGTCGTATTGGGTGGCTGTCGTGGCCGGCGGCGTACTGCTGCTGGCATTGTTGGCGTGGGCCGGATGCGGTGCATCGGCGGCGGTGCCGGGCAATGGGCAGATTCAAACCGAAACCCGGCTGTGCGCCGAAGGCATCCGGTCGATCCGTGTCGAGGGCCCGTGGCAGGTCGATATTTATGCGGATGCCGAGGTGGACCGGTGTGTGATTCGTACCGATGCCAATCTTTTCGAGCACTTGAAGGTTGATTACCGGAATGGAAAGCTGACGGCAACGGTTTCCGGTAAGCTCGCGCCGACGGATGGGATGCGGTTGACCATCCATGCGCGCGGCGGTGTCGAATTCATCACCAAGCAGGGCGCGGCGGACATGCATGTATATCAATTGCATGGCGACAGCTTGGTGGTGCAAATGGCCGGTTCCGGAGAGTTCAATTTGACCGATTCGGTGCTGAAACGGCTGACTTTGTCCAAAACCGGCTTTGGAGACGTCCGGACGGCCAATGCCGACATTGCCGAAGCGATGGTGGGCATGGCCGGCGCCGGCGATATGCGCCTGTTCGGCGACTTCGGCCGGATCCGTCTGACGAGGGCCGGCTCCGGGAATGTCGAGGTCAATCGGGCCGGAGACATCGAGTTGGATTTGAACGGTTCCGGAGATGCGGTATTGACGGCGACGAAATCCATTTCCGGGTATTCGAATGGCTCCGGCAATATCCGCTGCTCGGGAACCGGGCAAGTCACAGTGCAGAAGCAAGGATCGGGAAAAATTTACATAACTGGAACGCAGGAGAGTTCGAATCCATGAGGTTGAAGCAAATGGTCGGTGCGGTGTTGGTCGGTTCGGCGGTATGTTGCGGCGCGGCGGAGGCGCCACCGCAGTCGCTGAAGGTGTTGGCGGTCGGAAACAGTTTCAGTTGGAGCGTGATGGCCTATCTGCCCCGGGTTGCCGCCGCCGCCGGGTGCGAACTGCAGCTGGAGCAGGCCAGTCTGGACGGCTGCAGTCTCAAGCAGCACTGGGAAGCGGTGGAGCGCAGCGAAGCCGATCCGGCGTACAAGCCCTACAACCGCCAGCCTTACAACGAGTCATTCGCGCCGTTCAATCTGCGGGAAAAGCTGGAATCGGCGTCATGGGATGTGGTTACGATCCAGCAGGCCAGCCACGACAGCTGGCGCCCGGAGGCTTTCGAACCGTATGCCGAAAATTTGATCGCCTATATCCATAAGTACGCGCCGCAGGCGCAGGTCACAATCCAACAGACCTGGAGCTACAAACCCGGCGAAGGCCGGCTGGCGCAATGGGAGCTGGATTCGACACAGATGTACGAGCGGCTGACGGCGTGTTATGTCGGATTGGCGCAGCGCTTTGCGCTTCCGATCCTTCCGACCGGGCTGGCGGTGCAAATCGTCCGGATGGGGGCGGTCGGTACATATCCGGAGCTGGATATGATCGGCCCCGATAAATACCATTTGTCCGACTCCGGGCAGTATCTGCAGGCGTGTGTGTGGTTTTCGGCGCTGTTCCGGCGTTCCGCTGCGGAAATCGCTTTTGTGCCCGAGTCCATTTCGGCGGCGCAGGCCGATTTCATCCGCCGTTGTGCACAGGCCGCGGTCGAGGTGATGCCGCAGGTGGCGAAGGATAGCGCAAAGTGATATGAGGGGAGGGGAGCGTTTGGGTGGTTGTTTGCCGCCGGAGCGGTTTCGGGTGTGGTGAGTTTTGGTGGGGTATGCGGGACCGCCCCCCTCAGCACGGCGTTGCCGTGCCGTTCGCCGGGGGAGGCTCCGGCCCGTGCGCGCTCACAGGTTAGCGGTTGACGTTAAACGT
>JAVBQJ010000066.1:0-2805 GCA_031549115.1 Victivallaceae bacterium | reverse complement strand
ACAATTCCGGTCGCGCCCATTTTTATTGACTCCACATATTATACCACCCGCTACGGACATATTCCGGGGTGTCGCAGGCTCCGGAGATTCCCCCCGGCCGGTCGACAGGCTTGCCGTCGCGGTCAAGATAAGGCGTCCGGTATTCCAGATACCACAATGGCCCGTTCGAAGCCAGCTCCCGCCCCGGTTTGTCGCGAACGTCATAACGCCGCCGCATCAGCACCGAATGCGTATTGACGCTCTCCACATCGCGGGCCCGGAACGACACATCGTCCCACAGCTCCCTTTCCGGAGCGTCGCCGATATCGGCGAACAGCAGCAACGCTCCCTTGCGCGCCCCGGTGACCCAATCCGGCAGGACCATTTTCAGGGTTCCGGAGCCTTGTACCAGCGCATACCAATCCACTTTTTTCTGATTGATACGCAAGGATTCCAATTTCGTACCCGCGGCGAACTCATCCGTGGGGAAAAACGTGCCGGAGGTCTCCGATTTTACTGCGTCCGCCTCTTTTTCGACATGGCGGTTCCCCGCCAGCCAGACGCCGAAGCGGTCCGCCGCCGTCAGGCGGTTGCGCCCCAGGCAAAGCTCTCCCAGCAACAGAATTCCACTGAAAAAGGCAATATACAACGGGATGACCAGAACCGTTTCCATCAGAACCGATCCGCTGTCGCCGCCCTTGTGTTTGCATTTTTCCCTCATGAGAATTCAGCGCTCCGTCGTTGCTTCGCCATGCAGGCGGTCCGAATACACGTTTGCCACCACGGCGTCATCCTTGGCGTCCTGCTTGAAGCGGTCGCGCGTCTCCTCGAGAAGCTCCGAGGGGTGTCCGGCCATGGCATAGGAAACCATGGCGAACTGACGCGCCACCGCGCGGGAAAAACAAATCACCATCATCATCGACGCCGCGGCTATCATCACGCACAGCAGGACATATTCCATGGTGACGGCGCCGGCGTCGGAGCACGCCAGGCGCCGCACGGTCTTGAAACGGTTGATTTTTTTCCCGCGTCCTTTATTCATCTTCCGTGCCTGAGATTTCCCGATTCGACATTATGTTTCCAGGTGATCCGGGCCGAGCCGCCGATTCCCATCATGAAGGAGTTGATTTTTCCGATGTCGGCGCCGGCCTCCACCGCTCTTTGTTTGTCGGTGCCGCTCATGCTGGTGATCGCCTTGAATGTATTTTTACCCAGCAAGTAAAGCGCGGTTTTTACATCGGCTTCATTGGGCAGCCGGTAGCCGACGACACTTTCCAATACCGGGTTGAGCACTTTCGTGTTCAGCTCCGCGGCCAGCATGACTTCCGGGATGTACTGGGTGAACTTATCGGCAAATGCTTTGGCGAACTCACCCTCTTGATTCTTCAAGCCCAGATCAATCAAATCCCAGGCCACGGAGGCGGCGAGTTCCGCCTTCTGGATGATTCCGGCATATTTTTCCATGAGCTTGAATTGCGGCGCCGCTTTGTACAAAGCATCCTTGGCATTGTCTTCCACGGCGCTCTTCACTTTGTCTTTAAAGAGATCAACCAGGAAATCGGCGGCTTCCTGCTTGTTGGCAAAGGTTCCGCCGAAAGACGGAACGGCAGTTGCCGTCGTCAACAGAACCAGCATCAATCCGATCAGCGTTCTTTTCATGTTTCAGGCTCCTTTCAATTCATATCAATGGGTGGTATTGCGTAAATCCGCGGCAAACTTTTCGGTCAGGGGCAACAGCATGAGGAACGGCTTCCCGCCGCCGTCCGCGCCCGTTCGGACCAATACGACGAGCCCCGGAAACAGATTCGAGGCAAAGCCGAACAAGGTTTCAGTTTTGCTCTTGAGATACAGAACCGGGAACATGGAGTCTTTCACCTCCACGGGCAAATCGGCGTAGAATTTCAGAAAAACGGTGTCGTTCGCGGGGGTGGCGAAGAAGCCGGCCATCGCTTCCGCGTCCCCCTCCCACAACGCCATGGCGATTTCTCCGGCGGTCTCGGCGTCCTGTCGGGCCTCCGCCTTGGTGAACTTCTCCAGCAGCGCCAGACGGAGGCCGGTGTTGAAAACAACGTGGTCCGCCAATTGCTGCTGATCGAGCTTGCGGTATTTCGCCAGTGAAAATTCTTTCGCCGACGCCGGGAATTCTTTGTTAAAAAGTTCGGTCACCGCGGCGACATTTTTCAACAGCACCTCATCGAGCTTTTCCGTAGTCGGCATGAGCGCCTGCGGGCATTCGTTTTCGCCGAGCGTCTCCCCCCGGAAGTCCGAACCGGTCATGAAGACAAAATCCTCGATCCGCGGCAGACGGTCCGCGTTGTCGGTTTGAATCAACAACACCGTATCCTGGAACGGGTTGAAAAAAGCGAAAACGCCGTTCAGGTCGTTTTGCGTCCCGGTCAGCATGACGGCGTTGGAGAAAAAATCGGACATCACTGCCGAAGAGCCGTCTTCGGCAATCAGAAAACCGTAACTTTCATTCCACTTCTGCAGTACTCCGGGTGTCATCCAGTCCATGAAGACATTGCCCGGGGTAGCCACCGCGACCAGACTGATCACCGATATTTTTTCCGGTCCGGACATTTCCCGGGGGGATTCCGCCGCTGCCGCCGCATCGGCGGCAATGACTCCTCCGGCCAACACGATTGCTCCGAACATCGGAAGCCACAGTTTTTTCGTTTTCATATTCGTCCTTCTATGATAGGTTTTGTCAAGTAGCTTTCGCAACTTTTCTTGTATTTTCTGTAAAATCTTTCCTTTTCAAAGCAAACTCTCCCTTACCCATGCGTCCATGAGGTTCGAAGCAATCTGTCTTTGCAAAATCGTTTT
>JAVBQJ010000165.1:0-15915 GCA_031549115.1 Victivallaceae bacterium | reverse complement strand
TCGTTTCTTACGTGCAAATCAGCGCTCCTGCTGCTGTTCTTCTTCCTTTTGCTCCGACGAACCCAACGGCCCATTCTCGCAAAAGGAGAACAGCAGGAAACTCCAGGGGATAATATACAAGCGATCCGGGGGAATGGGGGCTGGCCCCCGCGTGAATCGGGGCGCAATGCGGCCCCGTGCCCACCGTCATAATTACCACACTCTCCGTGCCGACGACTGATACGCACAGAATGAACCCGCCAAAAAAGCGCGCTCCGGGGTTGCAAAACACTAAAAAACATGTATAGTATTAAGAATTTACCGATAAACTGGCGGCTGGTCTGCTCCGAATCTTTTTCAACGGGGGCGGACACGCCACCGTAAAATGACCAAAGGAGTTGGGAAATGGAGATTCTCCACGAGAATGACGCGGACTTGAGCGTCCTGAATGGTAAAACTGTGGCTGTGATCGGTTACGGCAGCCAGGGCCGTGCGCAGGCTTTGAGCATGCGCGATTCCGGTGTCAATGTGGTTATGGGTTTGCGGGTCGACGGTCCGTCCGCCGAGCTGGCGCGCCAGGACGGCTTCCGCGTGCTGCCGATCGCCGAAGCCTCCAAGCTGGCCGATATCATTCATATCCTGCTGCCGGACGAAAACCACGGACCGGTCTACAAGGAACACATCGAAGCGCAGCTGACGCCGGGCAAGACGCTGAGCTGCTCGCACGGTTTCAATATCGTTTACAAGGAAATCGTGCCGCCGAACTTCGTCGACGTGATCATGGTCGCGCCGAAGAGCCCGGGCAGCGAAGTGCGCAAGACCTTCGTCGCCGGTTTCGGCGTCCCGGGCCTGATCGCGATCGAGCAGGACTATACCGGCAATGCGAAAGCCACCGCGCTGGCGATTGCGAAGGCCGAAGGGCTGACCCGCGCCGGCGTGCTGGAGTGCACCATGGTGCAGGAAACCTACGAAGACCTCTTCGGCGAACAGACCGTTCTCTGCGGCGGTATGGTCGATCTGATGAAGGCTGGTTTTGAGACCTTGATCGAAGCCGGTTATCCGGCGGAAATGGCGTACTTCGAGTGCGTCCATGAAGTCAAGCTGATTATGGACCTGATCTACGAAGGCGGCGTCAAGAAGATGAACAGCTTCATCTCCAACACCGCCGAGTGGGGCGAATACGTGACCGGCCCGAAGATCGTCACGCCGGAAGTCAAGAAGGCGATGAAGCAGGCCCTGGCCGACATCGAAGGCGGCAAGTTCGCCCGCGAATGGATCGCCGAAGCGCGTTCCGGCGCGAAGAACCTGACTGCCAAACGCGAAGCGCTCGGCGAACATCCGATGGAAATTGTCGGCGCCCAGATCCGCAGCATGTTCCAGAAGAAGTAATCGATCGGGCTTTTTCGAACGATTCGAAGCCGTCTCGCGTCGCAGCGTCAGGTGCGAAGCGGACGGCTTTTGTTGTATACCGGAGACCGCAGAAGATGAGTTGGTATGTCTGGGCGGCAACGCCATTGGCCGGTTTGATCGGCATGATGTCGGGCGGATACTGGGGTGTCGGCTGCGGCTGGTTCATGGTGCCGGCGCTGCTGGTGCTCGGCGTGGACACCATGACGGCGATCGGTGTGGCTTTGCTGCAGATGATGCTGGCGACGATTCCCACGGTGTGCCGGCAATACCGTGAAATCGGCTGGGGACCGGGTTCGTATGGCCGCAGCCTGGCGTTGCCGGTGTGCTGCGGCGCGGTGGCGACCTCGCTGTTGGGGAAGGTCGCCAACCGGCATCTGATCGCGTACTTCGACAGTGAAAAGCCGATTCTGCTGATTTTTGTGTTTTTCGTATCGGTGATCTGCATTCAGAGCGCTTGGGTGCGGACCGCGTGTTATGTGACGGCGCCGCCGGTAATTTCGCGCCGCCAGTCGTGCCGCGCCGGGCTTTACGGGGTCACGGCGGGGCTGGTATCGTCGATGTGCGGGATCGGCGGCGGATTGTTCATCCGTCCGTTGCTGACGACGGTGTTCCGGGTGCCGGAATTTTTCACCAGCCGGATCGTCCGGATGTCGGTGCTGCTGACCACCGGAGCCGGAGGCGTCACCTATCTGGCCGGGGCAGGGGGCTGGAATCGCGATGTGCTGCTGCTGGGCGGGTTGGCGGCGGCGGGCGGGCTGGTCGGGTTTCCGATCGGCACGAAGCTGCATCGGGTGGTTTACGATGCCGGGTATGCGCAGCATATTCACAAAAGTTTCAGCGTCCTGGCATTTTTGAGTGTGGTCGGGGCGGTGTTCAAGCTGGTGAACTGGAATGCCGCCGGAGAGTGGGTGATCGTATTCAGCGCCGGAATTCTGCTGGTGTATCTGCTCGGCTTCGCCTGGTATGCCGGGAGCCATCCAATCGCGCAACGGGAGGAAACCTGAACCATGTCCGACGAAACCCCAGCTGACACCGGCGTGGTGCCGGTACCGGAACAGAACTTCCGCCTGCAGGAGGCCCACGGGGAAATCTACCTGCCGGAGCTGGCGCCGGTCGCGCCGGATACCCCGGACTTCGCCGTCGAAGTCGGGCGCTGTCTGGCGCCGGGCATCGCGGAAACGGTGGCGCAGATGCGGCAGGAGCGCCGCCGCGGCTACCGGCGCTATGAATTGATCGCGATATTGCTGCTGCTGGCGGCGGCGGCTCTGTTTATCTACTGGTATTTTCCGGCGCCATTGCCGGCGGTGCCGTTTCAGTTCGAATGGCGTTTCGCCGGGGCGCGCTATGCGCCCTCGGGGGCTGCTGCCGCCGAATACCGGGCGGCTCTGGAGGACTTCGGCAAAGAGCGTTACGACGCGGTGGTGCGCCGGTTGGAGCCGGTGGTGCGGGAGGCGGTGGGGCGGGGTGAATTTCGTGACCGGGATGAACTGTTTTATGTGTTTTTCACCGCCTGCGGCCGCAGCCTGGGCTCCGGGAACGGAGGTGCGCAGACACTGCTGGCGTGGCAATGGGCGGAAACCGCCGACCTGGTGGCGGATGCCGACCCGGACCAGTTGCAGTGGCGCTACTTGTCGGTGTGGCTCCGGCGCCGCATTCTGGGCGGTTATGAAAGCTTTTACCGGGATTTGCAGCGGGGGATTTACCGTTTGAACTGGAATCTCCTGGACCGGCAGATTCAGCGGGCGTTGCGGCAGGTCGAAACGTTGCGTTCGCGGATGGCCGACCGGCGCAAGCTGCCGCAATCGGCCGTACAGATGGGAAAACAACTGGATCTGTTGCAGGCGGAGCTTTTGACCTTTGCCTGGATGGTCAATGGCGGCCGGGGCGGGGCGGAGTTCCCGGATGACCGGGGGGAAGCCGGGGTCGAATACCGGGAGGATGCGTTGGCGCTGATCCGGCGGCACGAATTGGATGCGGATGCGCGCCAGTTCCTGGAGCTGCACCGGTTTCTGTTGGAAACGGTGATGGCGCAGGGGGGCGGTTACTTCAATTCGCTGTTCTGGGGCGGCAAGCAGGTGTATTTGCTCAAGCCGTTGCAGGAGGAGCTGGATATGGTCAAAGGACGGCTGGCGAATGGGAAAGGAGCTGGATTGTGACGGATTGGGGCACGAAAACATCTACGGCGTTGCTCCGGTGGGCGGCGGCTCCGGTGGTGACGGCGCCGGGGATCACCGGTTTCCGGCATTGGAAATTCTGGGCGGTGCTCGCCGGTTATGCGGGGGCGTTTCTGGTCTTCGCCCATGATCCGTTTTTTCTGAAAAACGGGGCGTTTTCGTACCAGCAGGGAATGGTGACGCTGGTGCTGGCATTCGTGATCGTCGCAGCGCTGGCGTGGGAGCTGGTGATTCTGGGGGCACCGCGCGGCGCCAATCTGCTGCTGCAATTCCTGCTGTGCCTGCCGGCGTTTCTGTTTATCGCCCGAATCACCGCGGCGCCGAGCGCGCCGCCGGAGGAGGTTACGCTGTGGAGCGCCGCCGGAGCCGGTATGCGCGTGGTGCTGGAGCAGCTGGGGGTGACGCGGATATTGGAATACATTCCGTACTGGATCCGGGATATCTTCGCCAATTTTAAAATCACGCTGTTTTTCATGGTGGTACTCGGCGCGCTGAGCTTCCGCAAATTGAGCATCAAACTGTCGGCGCTGCTGTTGTTGCTGACGGCGGCGTGGCTGGCGGCGTTTGCGGCCGATGCCGGGCAGGCGTGGTATCTGTGCGTGGGGACGGTGCTGCTGTTGGCCGGGGTGTCGCTGCAGTTCTGCCGTTTTGACCAGGTGATTTTTTACGAACATGTGATCGAGCGCCTGAGTTCGGCGCCGGTGGATGCGCCGGTCTTGCGTTGCGTGCTCAAACTGTCGCGCCGGGCGCACGAAGAGGGGCGCGTGGCGGAAAAAGAATTGTACCAGATCGTCAAGGACGAATACGCCGCATGGCATGAATATTCGCGTCTGGAATTGCAGTGCATCGCCTCCGCAATCACCGACCGGATGATTTACGATTACCGGATTGTCCATTTGCAGGGCAATCACCAGGGGCTGTTCCTGGTGCCGGAGCCGCGTCTGTGCCGCTGCGATCACCTGTTGGGAGCGCTGGCGGTGTGGCCGCGGGTGGTTTTCACCTTGCTGGTGGCGGTGGTCTGGGTACTGCTGCCGATCGACCTGATTCCCGACGCGATCCCCTTTATCGGCATGCTGGACGATGTGACGGTGTCGCTGTTGGCGGCGATGGTGGTTAAAAACGCGATGGAGCGGTAAATGGCGGTGCGCAATCTTTCACAATTCGGGCGCGGCGTGCGTTATGCGCTGCGCGGGGTTACGGAATTCTGGGGGCATCCGGGGTATTGGAGCTATGCGGCGCTGCCGCTGGCGCTGCTGCTGGCGGTATACGGTGCCGCCGGGTGGTGGTTCTGGACGTATGTATTGAACCGGATTTCCGAAAACATCTGGGCGCCGTTGCGGTATCTGGCGCAGATTTCGCTCGGGGTGTTGTTTCTGGCGTTCATGGTGCTGGCGGTCAATATGTTGTATGAACTGTTCGGCGCGTGGTTCTTCGCCCGACTGGTGACGGTGTTCGAACGGCGCCGTTACGGGGTGGAAGCGATACCGCACGGGTGGTGGCTGGAGTGCAAATACAATGGCGAATGCATGATTTTCGCCGCGGTCACACTGGTGCTGTGGCTCGGGTTTTCCGCAATCGCGTGGGTGATTCCGGTGATCGGGCCGGTGCTGTTGATCCTGGTGATCGGCTATCGCTACGCGTTGAGTTATATGTTCAATTCCGGCTTCAACCGGCATTGGTCGACGCGGGAATTGCGGCTGGAGCTGGCCGGGCACCGGCCGGCGGTTTACGGCTTCGGCGTGATCCTGTACTTTTGCATGCTGCTGCCGCTGCTGCCGGTGCTGCTGATCCCCGGCCTGGTGCTCGGAGGCGCGATGCTGGTCAATGAAGAGGTGGCCGGGATTCCGTCCCGGCGCGGAAAGCCCAGCCCTGATACAACAGCCACGCCCCCACTTCCAGGATCATGACCTTCTGGGCGAATTTGCCCCACGGGCTGCCCAGCCAGTGAAAGAGGACGGCGCTGACGACGATCAATACCAGCCAGAGGCAACGCTCCTGCCAGCGCCTCGAGCACCCCGACGCCGGGAACAGCTGGACGATCAGCATCAGCGTCACCGACAGGATGAAGAAGTTGATCGAAAGCCGGTGCAGACCGAGCGCCGGGGTCGCCGCCATGCCGATTCCGGCGAGCGCGCAGCCCATCACCCAGCCGATCACCAATATGGCTGCGCCGAACCAGCGGTTTTTCGCCCGCAGGCTGCGCAAACTCCAGAACGCGGTCAAACCGCAGCCGCCGACGGCCAGTGCATAGTCGTAAATCATATAGTAGCGGTACACCGTGCCGCTTTCCCGGGCAGCCTTGTCGAGGAAGACATTGCCGAGGCTGCTGGTCCACTGGCTGCTCCAGTCGAAGCCGCCCGGAAACGCCAGAATCGCCGCCGCCATCAGTCCGAACATGGCAAGGGTGCCGCTCGCGACCGCGATCCGGCCGAAGCGGTACAATTCGGGCTCGGTCGCCGGAAACGGCAGCGGCAGCTTTTCACGGCATAGCGCGATGACGGACTGGACGATGATGTAGGTATAGACATAGAGCACGAACAGTTTTTGGAAAAGTACGCTGCCGTGCGGAATTTTCCAGAAACGCAGTACGATGTATACGATGGCGGCAATCACCAGCCCCCATGCCCAGTAACGCTTGCCCGGCTCATCCTCCTTGCGCGCGGCGCAAATCACCACCGCGAAGCTGAGAATGGCGGTGGCGGAGCTGACCCCGTGCCAGAGATTGTTCGGCACGTCCGCCGGGGTGATCCCGATTCCGGCCAGGCCGAGCCCGGCGAGAAAACCGCAGATCAGAGTCCGTCTGGCCGCGGCAGCCTTCGGCAGCAGCATCGCCCGGCCGGAGAAGAACACGATGGTGCTCATCCCCCACAACAAAAGGCCGAAGTTGTAGACCGGGTAATTCACATGGTGCCCCCGGCCGTTGACGGTGAATACCCGGCCGAGTGTACTCAAGTCTCGATTCATCCAGTCGTAACCGCCGGGGTAGATCGCCCATGCCGTCAGCATCAACGCGATCGCCGCCGCGCACCCGGCGATTGCCAGCCGGAAGCAGCAATCCGGCATCCGGGACGCCGGGCTCACGGTTTGACCTCCTGATGCGCCGCCATCACCTGGCGGTAGCTCTGAATCACCGCAGGTACGTTGAAACGGGTGTACGGCATGTCGGCCGCGGTCTTCTCCTTGGAGGCGTCGGCGAAGTAGATGTCGCCGCGCCGCGGTACGAAGATCGCGTTGTGCAAATTGGAGTTCATCGCGACCGGTGGTTTGATCATTTCGATCATGATTTCCGGTGTGATGGAGCCGTAGTTCGCCATCAGGCGCTCCTGCAGTTTGACGGCGCGGTCACCGTTGGAGATGAATACCGTATCCTCCGGAACCTTCGGCAGCCGGGGATTCTGGTCGCCGGGGGCGTAAAAGCTCAATTCCCCGTTTTCGCCGGCACGCGCGCTTACCGCCGCCAGGTCGCCGGCGGGATCGCTCAGAATGTAATAATATTCGCAGGTCAGCGGCGTCTCTTTCAACAGTTTGACCGCTTCCGCCACGGTGCGGCACTCCTCCATGATCCGGCGCATCAGGAAGCTCATCGGGATGCCGTCCCAGTCGCCGTAACCGGCTCCGCCCATCTCGCCCATCGCCAGGCCGTGTTCATTCATCGCCGTCACCGTGCCGATGAATCCGGCATAGCCGACGCTGGCCCAGGCGTAATGATCGTCGGGCAGGAAAATCTGCACCGTCGCCAGATCGTATAAGCCGAGGTCGCGCATGTAATCCAGCACCCGGGCATGGATGATTTCGCCGCCGGCGCTGGCTTGGCCGCGCACCGCGATGCCGGAGCAGTGAAACATCTCCGGGAAAAAGTTCAAGTGGCGCCCTTCGCGCTCGCGGATTCCGGCGCTCCGGCTCATCGCGTCGCATTCGACCAGAAAACGCTCCGGCGTATACGGCAGCGTGCGTTGCATCACTTCATCGATCCGGGTGAAGAACCAATCGTCTTTGCCGACCGCGTACCCGGCGGCGGCGACCAGAATCCGGCTCCCCATCTGCGCGATCTCCGCCGCGCACAATTCCCCGGTGGCGCTCCCCATCTCCTCCGGCGAGCCGGCGACGATCACCAGCCGTTTGCCGTCCGGGAAACGGCCCTTCAAACCGTGGCCGTTGGCGGCGACGCGCTCAACGGTAAATGGGGCTTCCGCCGCCGCCGCCGCCAATGCCACGATACTCAATAACAACGTATATAAAATTCTTTTCATCGCTTGGGTTCCTGTGGGTTCTTTTTCGTTACTGCTGTGTGAAGAAGGCGATGGTTCCGTTCAGCATACGGTGCAGGTCGTAGGCCTCCACTTCGATGACGCCGGCGGATTCCGGCGGGGCGAAGGCCGCGCCGTCGCTTTCCGCCGCGAGCTCCCAGGCCGTGACCGCGATTTCGCCATGAAAGTCCTCCGCCGTCACCACCAGCCGGGCCGGGTATTTCCGGGCAGCGTCCGGATAGACCAGAATCGTGAGGTGCTGCTTCGGGGCGAACAGCTCCAGATATTCCGCTCCGGCGTCGTCGGTTTTTTCGGTGATGGCGACGAACTGGCGCAACGCGGCCGGATTGACCGCCGCCATCCGCAACAGCCCCGAACCCAGCGTCAGATATTGCGGGACCCGCGGATCGAGCTGCGGGAAATCCGGCGCGGTTCCTTCGCCGGAAAGACTGCCGCGATAGGTTTTCGCCGCATTGCTTCCCAGCCACAGCGCGCTCCCGTCATGGCCGATGGTCAGTTTTTTCAGGGGGAGGGGGGCTTTGGTCACGTCGAGGTCGGTGAGGAAACGCCCCTCCGAGCCGCGCCGGAACAACAACGCGCCCTGGAGCGGTTTGCCGTTTTTCAGGGTGCCGTCGACTTGCAGCGCGAGCTTCAGTCCCGGTTGATTCATCAACGTATCCGCCAGCAAAGTCAACATCACCTGGCTCAAGCTTTCCTGTGGCTGCGCCGCCACCGGCGGACGTACCGTCGCGTCGGTGAAGTAGGCTGCTATCCGGTCCAGCATATCGGGCAACTGGCTGATCGCGGTATAGTGGCCGACCTCGGGAAGCCACACCAGCTGCTCCGCCGGCAACTCCATTGCTTCGGCCAGTTTGCGGCTCACGGCCGGAGGAATCACTTCGTCATTGGCGGCATTCATCATCAGGATATTGCCGCTTACGGCGCGTCCGCGCAGCGCCGGAGCCCAGGTCATGGGGTCGATTCCGGTGAGAATCGCGGCGACCTCCGGCTGTTTTTCCGCCGGGGCTTTGACCAACGCCTCCCGGATCGGCGAGGCCTCTTTGGTCGGCTGCGCCAGGATTTCGGGCAGATCGCCGCCGCCGAGCAGGAACGCGGCACGTTTGACGCGTTCATCCATCCCGGTCACAGTGGCGCCGAACAAAGCTCCCATGCTGGTGCCGACCAGCCGGAGCCGGTCCGGGTTGACTTCGGGACGGCTTTGCAGAATGTCGATGGCGCGGCGGACATCGGAAGGCGTCTGCTTGAGGGCTCCCGCCAGCACCATTCCGGTCATGCCGCTGCGGCCGCCGGCCGGGGCGCGTTCGCCGAACCACGGCATCAGCACCATCATCGCCGGCATTCCCTGCTGCGCCAGATACGACGCGATCATCCGGGTCAGCGAACCGTCGCCGCCGAGAATATGCAGACAGATCACGCCGGGGCGCGGTGCGTCGCCGGGGGTGATTCCGGCCGGCAGATAATAATAGGCGATTCCCTGCGGGTTCACTCCCGGTTCGGGTTCGGGTGCATCGTAGGTGATCTTGTATTGGGTATACAACGGCTGTTGTTCCACTGGAGCGATCCGGTATTGGAATGGCTTGCCGTCATAACCGCGGGCGACTTCGACAACCTCCGCCGATGCCGTCCAACACCCCGCGGCCAACGCGAGAATTCCCAGGAAAATACTTCGCTTCATCCCGTTCCCCCTAAGATATTTTTGGTTTTTGAGAAACTATCAAATATCGATTATACATGCGATTTGGAGATTTGGCAACTGTGAAAATGAAGAAAAGTGACTTTTTGCGAAATAAATCGAAAAATACGGTTACTTCAACCACTTCCAGTCGGTGACGGTGATGACGGCTTCCTGCGCGTTTTCCTTTTCGTCGGGGAGCACGGAAAAGAAGTCCAGTCCGGTCGCCGCCTCGACCGCGTCCACCGTCACCGCGAACTCCTGCAGCGCCTTTTGGCTGCCTTCGTTGGGCAGGATGAAGCCGATCATCCGGTGCGGTTCGGCGACTTCGCAGACCACCTTGTAATACGCCTGCGGTACCGCCACCTGGTTGGCGCCGATGGTGATGACCGGATCGCCCTCGCGGAATACCGGTCCGGTGACGACGTAGATTTCACCTTTGTCCACCGCGAATTCGCGGATCTGTTTTTCCAGTTTCGCCCAGATGCCGCGATTGAATTGCGGCGCCTGCGGCGACATATTGCTCATGTAGAAGCTTTCCGACATCGCCCGCACCGAAAAAGCCATATCCGCCGCCGGCGCCAGGTGGCCGCGGTCGTAGCCGGAACGGGTGTAATCCGCCGGGGTCGCCGAACCGGTCGGAATTTCCGGATCGGCGCGGAAGTTGTCCTGGCGTTCGGCGGCTTTCACGTTGACCTCTTCGCGGGTCAGTTTATAGACCACCCACAACGGCTGTTCGTATTTTTCGCAGTACCCGAGCGCGTAACCGACCCGGTCGACGACGCTGTCGGCCGGGCCCGGTACGCCGAAGTCGAGGTTGTCGTACGCGTGGACGCAGAGGACGGCGAGCATCAGCGCCGCCAGGAAAGAAATCATTTTCATGGTAAATATTCCGGGGTTGGGGTTGATTGATGCGGCGACTAATTGGTAAGCCGAATTGGTCGCCGCATCAATATGCCGGGAATATAGCGGCAATGTCGGTATTTTTCAAGTGTCGCGGGATTGATTTACGCGGAGAAAGGGTGTATATTACCCCTTTGACGGCAAAATGAAGCTAATATATGGTGATTGATGAAACGAATCCTTTTTGTCTGTACCGGGAACAGTTGCCGCAGCCCGATGGCGGAGGCCTACTTCAACTCGCTGGCCGCTGCCGCGCCCGCTTCGCCGTGGCGCGCGTTGTCCGCCGGGGTATGCGCCTATGACGGCGCTCCCGCTTCGGCCGGAGCTTTCGGTGTGATGGCAAAACTTGGAATCGGGATGGAATCGTTTCTCAGTACACCGCTGACGCCGGAATTGATCCGGTCATGCGATCTGGTGGTCGGGATGACCGAATCGCATTGCCGCGCAGTCCGGCAGCTCTGCCCCGAAGCGGCGGAGCGCTGCCATCTGCTGTTGGAGTGGGGCGCAAATTCCGATGCCGGAGTTCCCGACCCGTATTCCGGTACCTTATATGTATATGAACGCTGTTTCGCGATCATGCGCCCCGCGCTCGACGCGTTGTTTCGGCAACTAAACTCCCAGGAGGATTCGATATGATGAAAGATTTCCACGGCAAAAAAGCTCTCACGATCGCCATCGGCACCGACCACGGCGGTTTCGAACTCAAGAACCAGCTGCGCGACGCGCTGCAGGCCAAAGGCTATCAGGTCGTCGACACCGGCGCCCATACCAATGACCCTGCCGACGACTACGCCGATTTCGCGGTCCAGGTCGGCCGCCTAGTGGCGACCGGCGCCGCCGATTGCGGGATTCTGATCTGCCGCTCCGGCGTCGGCATGACCATCGGTGCCAACCGCTTCCACGGCGTTCGCGCGGTGATGACCCGCGAAGCCGATGTAGCGGTGAAGAGCCGCGACCACAACTGTACCAACGTGCTGGTGCTTCCCGGCGACAAGATCGGCGTCGAAGGCTTGATGCAGGTTACCGAAAGCTGGCTGGCGGCGCCGTTCAGCCAGGAAGAGCGCCACATCCGCCGTTTGGAAAAACTCGAAGTCGGCAGCTACGACGACATCGCCGCGATCCGGCATGCCGATCCGGAAATCGCCGCCATGATTGATAAAGAAGCGTTGCGCCAGAGCGAAGGCATCGAATTGATCGCCAGCGAAAACTTCACCTCGTGTGCGATCCGGGCGGCGCAGGGTTCGGTCCTGACCAACAAATACTCCGAAGGCTATCCCGGCAAGCGTTACTACAACGGCTGCGAATTCGTCGACGAAGTCGAAGCGCTGGCGATCGAGCGGGCGAAGAAGCTGTTCGGCGCCGAAGCCGCCAACGTTCAGCCGCATGCCGGCAGCCAGGCCAATATGGCGGTTTACTTCGCCTTGCTCTCGCCCGGCGACACGGTGCTGGCGATGAGTCTCGACCATGGCGGCCACCTGACCCACGGCCACCCGCTGAACTTTTCCGGTATGCTTTACAACATCATCCCGTACGGCGTCAGCCGCGAGACCGAGATGATCGATTACGATGAAGTCGAGCGTCTGGCTCTGGAACACAAGCCGAAAATGCTTCTGGCCGGCGCCAGCGCCTACTGTCGGGTCATCGATTTCGCGCGGCTGCGGGCGATCGCCGACATGGTCGGCGCCAAGCTGTTCGTCGATATGGCGCACATCGCCGGTCTGGTGGCGGCGGGCGAACACCCGAGCCCGGTGCCGTTCAGCGATGTGGTCACGACCACGACGCACAAGACGTTGCGCGGGCCGCGTTCCGGCCTGATCCTGTGCAAGGAAGAATATCTGAAAGCGATCAACTCCGCGGTGTTCCCGGGGCTGCAGGGGGGACCCTTGGAGCATGTGATCGCGGCCAAGGCGATCTGCTTTGCCGAAGCGATGACTCCGGCATTCAAGACGTATCAGCGGCAGGTCCGGCTGAACGCGGCGAAGCTGGCCGCCGAACTGGCGGCGCGCGGCTTCCGGATCGTCTCCGGCGGCACCGACAACCACGTGATGCTGGTCGACCTCCAGCCGAAGCACGCGACCGGCAAGGCGATTGCGAACGCGCTGGATCTGGCGCGGATCACCTGCAATAAGAATATGATCCCGTTCGATCCGGAAAAGCCGTTCGTGACCTCCGGCATCCGCCTGGGTACCCCGGCGGTGACCACCCGCGGCATGAAAGAGGCGGAAATGATCCGGATTGCCGATTTCATCGAACGCGGCGTGGCGTTGAAAGACGATGAAGCCGGGCTGCGGGCGCTGGGCGACGAGGTCAAGGCGTTCACCGCGAATTTCCCGTTGCCGCAATTTTAATGGAGTGCCATCATGATCGATATGAAGTTATTACGCGATAATTTCGAGCTGTTGAAAGCGAATTGCATCCGGCGCAACTGCCCGGTCAATCTGGATACGCTGCTCGAAGCGGATACCGAATGCCGCCGTTTGCTGGCGCGGATCGAAGAGCTCCGCGCCGAGCGCAACCGCCTGAGCAAGGAGTGCAAGGACAATCCGGCCGCCCGCGACCAGGTGAAAACGCTCAAGGAGGAGCTCGGCGAGAAGGAAGCCCGTTTCGCCGACCTGGAAAAAAAGGTCCAGTATCTGGCAAGCTTCCTGCCCAATCTCTTGGCCGACGACGTGCCGGACGGCAAGGAGGACACCGACAATCTGGAATTGCGCAAAGAGGGTTCGATTCCGCAGTTCGACTTCAAGGTGCGCGATCACCAGGAGCTCGGCGAACTGCTGGACATCATCGACACCCAGCGCGGCGCCAAGGTGGCGCAGACCGGTTTTTATTTCTGGAAGGGCAAGGGCGCCCAGTTGGTCCAGGCGTTGTTTTACTGGACTCAGATGGAGCTGGTGCGGCGCGGTTTCACGTTGTTCATGACGCCGTGCGTGGCGAAGGAGCGCACGCTGTTCGGGACCGGTTATCTGCCGTTTTTCGGCGATCAGACCTATACGTTGAAGGATCAGGATTTGGCGTTGATCGGCACCTCGGAGCAGACGCTGGTGGGGTACCATGCCGACGACGTGCTCGACGGCGCGGAATTGCCGCTGTGCTATACGGCATACACGCCGTGTTTCCGGACCGAGGCGGGCAGCTACGGCAAGGCCAGCCGGGGAATTTTCCGGGTGCACCAGTTTCACAAGGTCGAGCAGATCATCTTCTGCAAGCCCGAGGAATCGGTCAAGTACCATGAATTCTGTCTTGAGAACGAAGAATATTTGCTCAAGCAGCTGGGGCTGCCGTACCGCGTCGTGAATGTCTGCGTCGGCGATCTCGGCGCTCCGGGCTTCAAGAAGTACGACATCGAAGCGTGGTTCGCCGGCTTCAACTGCTACCGCGAAGTCACCAGCAACACCAATCTGACCGGCTTCCAGAGCCGCCGGTTGAATATCCGGTACAAGGACGCCGACGGCACCCGCGACATCGTCCACACCATCAGCGCGACGGCGATGACCGACCGGGCGGCGATCGCGATTCTGGAAAACAATCAGCTCGAGGACGGTACCGTGGTGGTGCCCGAGGTGCTGCGTCCGTTTACCGGCTTTGACCGGATCGAACCGAAGAAAAAATCCAACTGACCGGAGGCTGTCATGAGCAATGTGACGATTAAAACCAATTTTGGCGATATGAAAGTGGAGTTGTTCGACAACGAAGCTCCGGAAACGGTGAAGAATTTCCTCCGTTATGCCGACGAGGGCTTCTACGACCAGACCATTTTTCACCGGGTCATCAGCAATTTCATGGTGCAGGGCGGCGGTTTCGACACTGCGTTCAAGCAAAAAGAAACCCATGAGCCGATCCAGAACGAAGCCGCCAACCAGATCGGCAACCAGCGCGGGACGCTGGCGATGGCGCGGACCAATCATCCGCACAGTGCCACCTGCCAGTTTTTCATCAACACCGTCGACAACGACTTCCTCGACTTCAAGGCGCCGACGCCGCAGCACTTCGGCTATTGCGTTTTCGGCAAGGTCACCGAGGGGTTGGATGTGCTCGATAAAATCAAAGCGGTCAAGACCTCGCGGCGCGGGATGCACGATGATGTCCCGGTCGACAATGTCGTGATCGAAAGCATCAAACGCGACTGACGGAATTATGAGCGAACAAGCCGTATTCGATCTCGGATTGGTCGTCTGGATTGCCGCCGCGGCGTTGATGGCCGGATGGCTGTCCACGGTGACGCGCGGCAATATCGGCCGGCGTGAACACATGCCGCGCTGGCGCTGGGCCGGCGCGGTACTCGGATTCTGCGCCTTGCTGCTGACGCTGCCACAGGCCAAAGTGCTGATGTGGGAGTGGATGTATTCGTGGTACTTGCCCGTCATTGTGGTTTTCACCGTGCTGAGCTGGTGGAAACTGGACTATCTGATGGGGCGGGCACTCGCCGGGGTTTTCATTCTCGGCGCCTATTATTTCCTTTATTACTCGTTCGCGTTGCAGGCGTGGCAGGCGCCGGTCGGCGCGGTATTCAGCTGGATCATCGGGGTGACGGGGATCGTGTTCGCGGGCAAGCCGTGCTGGATGCGCGACTATCTGCGCTTCGTCGCCGCCCATGTCTGGGCCCGGATGCTTTCGGTGCTGTTTCTGCTCGCCTCCGGCATTTACGTGCTGGCGGTGTTAGCAATGGAGAAAATATAATGGCGGGGATGCCCGATTGGTTACGGGAGTGGCTGGCGCCGCTGCCGTTCCTCGACATCGCCCGCCTCGAGGCGGGGACGCGGCATTTGTATGAGCTGTTGCTCGCCGCCAACGCGCAATTCAATTTGACCCGGATCGACTCCGAGGAGGGATACTGGAGCCGCCATATCGCGGACTCGCTGACGCTTCCGGTGCGCTTCCCGGCGCTGGCGCAACGCAAGTTGCAGGTTGCCGATATCGGCTGCGGCGCCGGTTTCCCGTCGCTGGTGCTGGCGTTGGCCTGCCCGGAGTGGCGGATCTGCGCGATCGATTCGATCGGCAAGAAGACCAACTTCGTGCGCGCCGCCGCCGAAACGTTGGAACTGCATAATCTCGAAGTCGTCACCGGCCGTTCGCGGGAACTGGATTGTAAACCCGAATTCCAGAACCGTTTCGACGTGGTTACCGCGCGCGCGGTGGCGCCGACGGCGACATTGGCCATGGATGCGCGGCGCTTTCCGAAACGCGGCTCGGGCCGCTTTATTTTCTTCAAGACGCCGCAGCAGTTGGATGCGGAGTGGGACGAATTGACCCCGCAGCCGAAGCTGCGGGGGCTGCGTTGGCAGCGGGACGGCGTGTTCCAATTGCCCCACACCGGTGAAAACCGCGAATTCGTCTACTCGCTTGCCTGAGAGCTTATCAATTTCGGTACGCCGATGTACTGGGCGTCCGAATTGTTGTCGCCCTTGTTGTCGACTTCGACGGTCACCAGAAGCGGCGCCGGTGTTCCCGGCGGCACCGGCAATTCCACGGTGTGCATGGCCGTGTCGAACTCTCCGGGGGAGGGGACGCA
>JAVBQJ010000011.1:0-54561 GCA_031549115.1 Victivallaceae bacterium | reverse complement strand
AGTTTGAGAAAAAGCTCAGTGAATACATTTGCTATTTCAATAACGACAGGATATCTTTGAAATTAAACGGAATGAGCCCGGTGCAATACCGAACTCATTCCTCGTAGCCTTAACCCGTCCAAACTTTTGGGGTCACCTCATGGGTCGGGGAGGGGGGCATTGAATGGCACCGCTTTTGGGGTACCGTTTTTTGATTGCGGCGGAACAGAATTTGTTCCGCCTTTTTCGTTTTGTCTACAGGCGTTTGAAAAGAGTTACGGTGCGTTGGATTCGGGATCCGCCGGTACTTCGATGGCGGTTCCGTCGCGTTGCCGCAGTAACGTTTTCCGGCCCACTGGAAAGTTCGGCGAAAAGCGCCGAATGGCATTCAGGGTTTCGGCGGATTCGACATCCACCGGTATTTGCACAATGATTCCGTTGCGTTCCAGCAGCAGAGTTCTTTGTCCCAGGGGCAGTTGCACGGGAGGGATATCGAGGAGCAGTGTGCTTTCCTTTCCCTGTCTCGACGTCAAGGTAACGACGGTGAACGATTTGAATTCAACCATATCGTCCTCGGGGGCTCTTTTGGCTTCCATCAGCCAATAAAGCACATCGCTCGGTTTGCACGTGACTTCGCCGAATGCTTTGCTGTTGACGATGAAATCCGGTCCGGTTTCCTTTTCGCCAAAAATGGCGCTTCCGGTCGTTCCTTTTATGATCAAAATCCTTGGCGCCGACAACACTTCCCCGCTGCGCTCGCCGTAAAGCACCATGTCAAGCAGGTAATGTCCGTCGGCACCGGCGGCCTGATCGTCGGTTACCGCCACAATACAGGCGATAGTTTCCCCGCATTCTTTCGGTATGTTTGCGGAAACACACCCGCTGCCGGCAATCAACACGGCGGCCATGAACAACAACAGAAACAGTTTCATCATCGGCTCCTTTCGTATGGTGATAGTGGCTTGTTTATTGCGTATAAACTACAGTTGTTGATTTATGTGGCTTTCCATTTTCCCGGTAATGCAGTCGAAGTTTTCGGAGGTGAAATCGTTTCCCTTCTTCTTGACATAATCGCACAAAAACGCAACGTAACGATCATAATTGCCGTCACCCATCATATTTTTGAAGGAGGGGAGAATTTGAACGAAACGGAGGAAACACTGTTTGGGTAAATTCGACGAAAGGTCACTCCAGTAATCCGGATTTTCCGCTTCGATCCGGTCGGCGATTTCCGTAGCGCCGCCGGGGGCGTCGTTGGCCATGCATTTGCCGATAAGCAGTTGGTAAAAGAACCCCGCATCGCTGATGCCGCCAGTGGCAATTTTCATCCAGGGCGTAATGGCTTGGGTGGTATCCGGATCCCACAGGCTCCATTCGGAGTGTCGGAGCGCCAAAATCCGCTTGCGATCTTTGGCCGTAACCGTCAACCGGACGAATGTAACCCTGGAACAGCAATCTGAAACGTATTGTTTTTCGTTCAGGAAGATGTCTTTATGTCGTTTTATCACCGGTATGAAGTCCTTGCGACTCAAATCCGACCTGTTGAATGTAATATCGCTCCATTCTTCGTCGAAAAAGCGATTGTACGGTTCGTTATCGCGGAGCGATATGACAAGGCATAGCGCCGATACCGCAACGACAGCGAAGACTATAACAAGTAATGCTGACTTTTTCCTGGTCATAATGCTGCGGTAGATGGGGTTGGGAAAACGTATGACGACCAAGTTACAATAGCATGAGAGGACCGGGAGTGCAAGCGCGGATGCGTGTTCTTGCCAAATATTTATTTTTTACGAAATGTTCTTATGGGCAGGCTATGCTGCTGGATGGACCAGGAAAAATCTTCAAGGGGTCATGTAAAATTTATGGTCGCATTTTTCCAGCGCGGCCGGGCGGTGGGCCACCACGATCATGGTCAGTTTGCCGCGAAGGCTCTCCAGCGCTTCAACGAAGGCGGCTTCGGTCTCATGGTCCAAGGCGCTCGTCGCTTCGTCCAACAGCAGCAAACGGGGGTTGGAGTACAACGCCCGGGCGATGCCGATCCGCTGTTTCTGGCCGCCGGAGAGATTGTTGCCGTTGTCGCTCAACTCGGCATAAATGCCTCCCGGCATCTTTTCCACCATATCCCAAATTTGCGCCAACCGCAGCGACTCCATGACCCGCGCATCGTCGATTTCCGCCTCGGGAATGGCGAAAGCGACGTTTTCCCGGATGGTCGCCTCCAGGATGAAAATATGCTGGGGCACATAACCGATCATATTCCGCCACGCTTTGAGGTTGTCGAAAATATTCACGCCGTCGGTCAGGATTGCACCGGAAGTCGGCGTCAGCAAGCCCAGGATCAAATCCTCCAGCGTACTTTTGCCGCAGCCGGTTTTGCCGACGATTCCCAGGCTCCGGTTGGCTTTCAGCTCCAGGTTCAGCTGCGAAATGATCTTGCGGCTGCCGTCATAGGAGAAGCTCAGGTCTTTGAGCACCAGCGAATCGTCGAGCGTCAACGGTACTTCGGAGGCACCGGTGTTTTCCGGCTCGATGCTGGTGATCTGATCGAAAAGCTCCTGAAAGAGATATTGATGCTGGCGGATCAAAGTTAGGTTGTAATTGCAGCGGCTCAGTGCCGGCAGAATCCGCGCCGCCACCGCCAGCAGCAGCGAGTAGGTCAATAGAATCGTATGGGAGGAGTCGCCGTGCAGCAGCATGCCGAAGAAGATCAGGATCAGCACCAATATGGTTACGGAGTCCAGCACCAGGCGCGGAACCTGCCCCAATGTGTACAATAAACCGTGGTCCCGGTCCATCTTTTGTTCGCTCTCCGCGAAGCGGCGGATGAAAAAATATTCCTTGCACACGGCTTTGATCGCTTTGAGCCCGGCGAAGCCGGAGTGTTGAAAGTTCTGGTTGACGAAAAATGTCTGCTGCACCCGCTGTCCGATTTTGAAGTTCAACTTGCGCATGACGTAATAGATAAGCCAGGCCGCCAGCAGCATCGAGGAGATGCAGAACAGCGAAATGAACGGGAGGAAAAAGAACATGGTCAGAGTCAGAATCGCCGTCATCACCCCATCCGCCACCACCTGCATTACCGGCAGCAGCGTTCCCGTGCAGATCTGGCGTACCCGGGCGATGCTGCTGTTGCGGTCGGCCAGAGACGAGTTCTGCGAAAAATGGTACGGCGCCAAGAGATAGGTCTGATAAAGACGGACGGCCAATACGCACTGTTTCCGGTAGATGAAGCAGCTCTGCAGATAAACCACCCACAGGGCAAACACGTTTTTCAACACCAGTCCGATTCCAATCAACGACAAATGCAGGATGATGAACGTGTTGTAGCTCAGACCGGTCCAGACGAAGTAGGGGTGCAAATACCGGTTGCTTTCGAAGATGTCCGGATTCAGGAATATCGCGACGACGGCGACCAATACGCCGACGCCCAGTAATTCGGCCAGCGCGGAAACGGTCATCAATACGGCGATCCCGGCGAATTGGAATTTCTCCCGCGGGGTAAACAAATACCGGAGCTTATCGATAAATTGCTTGACGCCACTAGCCATTGTCACTCCGGATTCCGAATTGTTCTAATACTATTCTACACTGTTTTGCCCGATTGTCAACTCCACAATCCCGTTTTTGTTCGCCATTTTCCGGGAAGTGGAAAAAAAACTGCATGCGGGTTCGAGCCCCGCATGCAGTCCTGTCAGTTGCCGTCAGGCGTTACTTGGCCTGGGAAATCGCAACCGCGACGGCGACGGTGGCGCCGACCATCGGGTTGTTGCCCATGCCGATTAAGCCCATCATTTCCACGTGGGCCGGAACGCTGGACGAACCGGCGAACTGGGCGTCGCCGTGCATGCGCCCCATGGTGTCGGTCATGCCGTAGGAAGCCGGACCCGCGGCCATGTTGTCCGGGTGCAGCGTGCGCCCGGTACCGCCGCCCGACGCGACGCTGAAGTAGCGCTTGCCGTTCTCCGTCGCCCACTTCTTGTAGGTGCCGGCGACCGGGTGCTGGAAGCGGGTCGGGTTGGTGGAGTTGCCGGTGATCGACACGTCGACACCTTCGTGCATCATGATCGCCACGCCTTCGGAGACGTCATCGGCGCCGTAAACCTTGACGGCGGCCTTCGGGCCGGTGCTGAACGCCTTTTCTTCGACGATGTGCAGCGTGCCTGAGTAGTAGTCGTATTCGGTTTCGACGTAGGTAAAGCCGTTGATGCGGCTGATGATGTAAGCCGCGTCCTTGCCGAGGCCGTTGAGGATCACGCGCAACGGTTCCTGGCGAACCTTGTTCGCGGTCTTCGCAATACCGATCGCGCCTTCGGCGGCGGCGAACGATTCGTGACCGGCGAGGAAGCAGAAGCACTTGGTTTCATCGCGGAGCAGCATGGCGCCGAGATTGCCGTGCCCCAGACCCACGTCGCGCTGGTCGGCGACGGAACCCGGAATGCAGAACGCCTGCAGGCCGATGCCGATGTTTTCGGCGGCTTCGGCGGCGTTCTTCGAATTCTTCTTGAACGCGATGGCGGCGCCGAGCGTGTAGGCCCACACCGCGTTTTCAAACGCGATCGGCTGGATGCCGCGCACGATGGCGTCGACATCGACGCCCTTGGCGTCGCAGATGGCCTTGGCTTCTTCCAGAGAAGCGATGCCGTATTCCTTCATCACCTTTTCGATTTTATCGATACGGCGGGAGTAGCTTTCGAAATTGACACTCATTTTATCACCTATTCCTTCCGCGGATCGATTTTCTTCACGGCTTCGTCGTAGCGGCCGTACTGGCCGACGTTCTTCTCGTAAGCCGCCTTCGGATCGTCGCCCTTGCGGATCGCGTCCATCATTTTGCCCAGGTGGACGAACTTGTAGCCGATGATTTCATCATTGGCGTCCAGGCCCAGCGACAGGATATAGCCTTCGGCCATTTCCAGGTAACGGGGACCCTTGGCTTCGGTCGAGAACATCGTGCCGACCTGCGAACGCAGGCCCTTGCCGAGGTCTTCGAGACCGGCGCCGATCGGCAGGCCGCCTTCGGAGAAAGCGGTCTGGGTACGGCCGTAGGCGATCTGCTTGAAGAGTTCGCGCATCGCGACGTTGATCGCATCGCAGACCAGGTCGGAGTTCAACGCTTCCAACAGCGTCTTGCCGGGGAGAATTTCGGAGGCCATCGCGGCCGAGTGCGTCATGCCGGAGCAGCCGAGCGTCTCGACCAGAGCTTCACGGATCACACCGTCCTTGACGTTCAGCGTCAGCTTGCAGGCGCCCTGTTGCGGCGCGCACCAGCCTACACCGTGGGTCAAGCCGGAGATATCTTTGATTTCTTTCGCCTTTACCCACTTGCCTTCTTCCGGAATCGGAGCCGGGCCGTGCTTGACGCCCTTGGCAACGTGGCACATCTGCTCGACTTCATGCGAGCACTGATACGGACAACTCATGATTGTCTTTCTCCTTGGTTCAAAGTTTCAGGAATGCAGATTCTTATACTATACTGCTTTTTTCTGCTGTTTTCAAATGCTTTTTACGCAATTCCGATGATTGTGGTGAGTTCCGCGTCGGCGCCCGGCGCCAGGCGGCGCACGTCGTTTCCGGCATTCGCGGTTTCAACGCACAACATGCCGAGATATTCGTCGTCGCCGAAGTCGCTCATCTTTTGAGACTTTTCGATCCACGGATTCCAGACCACGGTGCTGGCGCTGCCGCGCTTGGCTACCCGGATCGTGCGATTCCAACCGGCATCGACGATGTCGCAGGCGCCGGTGGTGTCGCGGTAGATGCGGTCGACTTCGCCGGCGAAGGTGATGTCGCCCTGCTGCACCTTGTCCTCGCCGGTCAGCGAATCGCGATAGGCGGCGCCATCGAGGCCGCAGACGGAAACCTTGCGGATGTCGCTGACGTTGAAATAGGTATGCAGCGCGCCGGTGTAGCTCCAGGCTTCCGGCCCGAGATTGCGGATATACAGTTTCACCTCCAACTCCCGACCGACGGTGACCGTCATTTTGGCTTGGAAATCCGGAACGGCGACGCGCTGTTTCAGCGCTTCCGGCGACAATTCAAAGCTCAACTGCGTTGCGCCGTCGGGCAGATCCAACGCTTCGACCAGCGGCCACGCCATGATGCGCGCATAACCGTGCGAAGGCTGATTCCTGTCGGACGGGTGGGCGCCGAACCACGGCCAGCACACCGGAATTCCGCCCCGGATGGCCTTGCCGTACTGGTACATGCTTTGGCGGCTGACCCACAGAACCGGTTTTTCTCCCTGCGGGATGAAGCTGGTGACATGGGCGCCGTAGAAGGAAATTTCCGCGGTAGCGAACTGATTTTCGATTTTTGCGAACGGCAGATCGCCTTCACCGTCGATGAAACGATAGGTGGACATAGGGAAAAACCTCTCCTGGATGTATGAAATTATTTGGCTTCCGAAGCCGTTCGGGCCGCTTCTTCGGCATCGGCTTTGGCATTTTCTTCCGGCGTCAGAAACTCGATGTAATCCAATTCGGCGACGCAGTGGCTGCCGGTATATTGGCTGTTGGCGCCGACCGAAACCGCGAATTCATCGGGTACATAGCCATAGACCTTCTTGAAATCCTCCAGCACATTGGCGCTGTCGGTCACCCATTGGCCGATCGGAGTTTCGGCATCGCGCAGCACCTGATAATGCACTTTGACAAAACCGGCGGCGTAGCTCGCCGTCCCGGTCGCTCCCTTCGGCAACTCGCTTTCCCAGCGGTAGGCGATGCTCTTGTTGCGCAGCCAGCTCTGGGCGCCGAAGTAGATCACCAGCGCCTGATCGTCCAGCTTGGTCGGTTTCACCGGCTCCAGGACGCGCCAGCGCCAACGCATGATCGGGGTTTTCTTGAGGTCGATATTGGCCGAAGGGTTGGCGATGACGCTGCCGCTGGCGTTATCGCTGTCGAGGCGCAGTGCTTTGCCACTTTCAGTACCCGGTTCATCGACGATTTTCACGGTGATGTCCTTGACCCCCGCCGGACCGGATTTGTACTCCCAATCCTGCGGCAGCGCCGAATCGGCGGCGGGGCGGTTGAAGTCTTCGCGCCAGCCCGGCCGTTCGGCTGCCGCGGCCAGAAACGCGCCGCCCAGAAGCAACAACGGTAAAATTTTCGTCTTCATGATTCCGTTTTCTCCTTTTCTCCTCAAAGTTCCGTCAATCGGCCGCAAACGGGTTGTGGCGGCAATACGATTCATAACGCTGCATGATGGCTTTCACATAGCGCTTGGTGCTGGCAATGGCGATGCGGGGGATGACCGCTCCGTCCGGAGTCGCCGGTTTCCACTCATCCGCCCGGCTGGGACCGGCGTTGTATTGGCACAGCGCCAGTTCGATGGCGTGGTCGTAGGCGCGCCACCGGTTCATGGCCTTGGCCAGATACCAGCAGCCGATATCCAGATTGATCTCCGGCGAATACAGGCTGCTGTTGGACGGGACTTCGGTACGGTGCGCGTAGGCCCAATCGAGTACCGCGCCGCGGGGAAGAAGCTGCATCAGTCCGATCTCTCCGGCGCCGCCGACCGCCATCGGATTGAAACGGCTCTCCTGAAATACCAGCGCCTTCACCAAACGGCTGTCAAGGCCGTACTTCCGGGCCGCTTCCTGAATCTGCGGGTCGAAGCTGTGGTTATCGTACCAGTATTCCGCCAACTGCGAAAGCAGTGCGCCACTCCAGAAATAAGCGGCCGTTCCCAACAGCGCCAAGAGGAGGCAGCCGCAACGGATCCGGAATATGGTACGCTTTTTCAAGGACCGGAGTATCCTACTGCGCGCCGGCTGCGTTCAGCCGCTGTTCGCGTTCCTTCGCCCGGGTCTCACTGCGCAGACGCTCTTTGTCCAGCTGCTTTTCGGCGAAATCCAGCAGCCGGTCCACCTGACTGCCGTTCAGCAGCAGCCGGACGCTGACGCGGTCGGCCTGCGGCTGCACCTTCAGTGCTCCCACCAGTTCCCGGCCGAGCTGCCGGTCTTCATTGAAAAACAACCCCAGTCCGGAGGTAATCAGCAATTGCGCCTGCATCGCCACCATCTGGGCGACATTGGCGTCGGAACAGTTGATAAAGGCCGACAGTTCGATTCCGGCCGGGTCTCCGGCGGGGCTCGCCAGATTGGCGGTGACGCTGCGGAGATTCGACATCACATTCTGCAACGGGTCGATTCCTTTTTCGCCATTGGGGGCGAGGTCGCCCGGCGTCTGCATTACCAGCCACGCCAGGTTGTCCCGCTGCTCCGCCATCATCCGGCGCACCTCGCCGGAAGCGACGCCCTTGCCGGGGGTGGCGGTCAGAACGCCGTCGGCATCGTTGATGGTGAGCAACAGAGTGCGGTCATTGAGCTTCTGCATACCCAGATCGTCGTCGCGCCAGGTCGGCGGTACCGTATCCGGGACCGCTTTCAAATTGGAGGCGCCGAGGATCAGTTTTTCGAGCTTGACCGGATCGCTGGCGGCGAAAAGCACCGCCATGGCCGGCTGCGCCCCGGAAAAACCGGTGTTGAAGCCGATCACCACCTCCTCGAAAACGTCTTCCGGCTTCGGCGCATCCGGATTGATGCTCAGATAGTCCGAATACGCCTGCGCAATTTCCGGCCACGTTTTCAGACGTTCGGCCCAGGGGGTGTTCATGATACTGCGGGTATTCAAATAATACACCGCAGTGGCGTTGGCCGGCAGATGCTCGACCAATTCACACTCTGTTGCCGCGGCCGCGCCGGCGACGCACAGTACCGCCGCCAGGCTCCAACGCTTCCAGCATTTCAGCATCGTGTCCACCCCTATTGTAAGGTATTTTCTTGTCGTTATTGCGTTTTGTTGGCTTGCTCTTTGCGGGGGAGCACCACTTGCAGATGCAATTCCCGCAACTGTTTGGGCGTGACCTCCGCCGGCGCGTTCATCATCAGGTCCTGCGCCTGCTGGTTGAACGGGAACGCGATCACTTCGCGAATGTTGGGCTCGTCCGCCAGGAGCATCACCGTGCGGTCGACGCCGGGGGCGATGCCGCCGTGCGGCGGAGCGCCGTGCTTGAACGCGTTGATCATGCCGCCGAACTTGTCATCCACCACCGAAGCATCGTAACCGGCGATTTCGAAGGCCTTGTACATGATGTCCGGCCGGTGGTTGCGGATGGCGCCCGAGCTCAGCTCGATGCCGTTGCAGACGATATCGTACTGGTAGGCCAGAATATCCAGCGGATCGGAATTCAACAGCACATCCATGCCGCCCTGCGGCATCGAGAACGGGTTGTGCGAGAAGGTGATTTCTCCGGTTTCGTCATCGGTTTCGAACATCGGGAAATCGACGATCCAGCAGAATTTGAAATCGTTGGGGTCGATCAGGCCGAGCTGCCGACCCAATTCCGGAATCACGGCGCCGCCGATCTTCTGCACCAATTTCACTTCGTCGGCGAGGAAAAACACCGCGTCGCCGTCCGCCGCCTGACAGGTGGTTTTCAACCGGTCGACGATTTCCGGAGTCAGAAATTTGACGATCGGACTCTTGGTTTCCGTGCCGGTCCAGACGATGTAGGCCATTCCCTTGGCGCCGTTTTCCTGGGCGAACTTGATCATGTCGTCGAAGAATTTGCGCGGCTTGCCCGCCACCTGCGGCACCTTGATCGCACGGATGGCGCCGCCGTTGGCGACGCAGCCGGCGAACGCCTGGAAGCCGCAGCCGTCGAAGATCGAACTGACGTCGACCATTTCCAGCGGGTTGCGCAAATCCGGCTTGTCCGAGCCGAAGCGCCGCATCGCGTCCCGGTACGGGATCCGCGGGAACGGCGGCTTGGTGAATTTTTTGGCGGTGAACTTGCTGAATACCGCTTCGAACAGCCCTTCGATGATGGCGAACAGTTCGTCCTGATCGACGAAGCTCATTTCCACGTCGAGCTGGTAAAATTCGCCGGGGCTGCGGTCGGCGCGCGCGTCTTCGTCGCGGAAGCACGGCGCCACCTGGAAGTAACGGTCGAAGCCGGCCACCATCAGCAGCTGCTTGAACTGCTGCGGCGCTTGCGGCAACGCATAAAATTTCCCCGGATGCAGACGGCTCGGCACCAGATAGTCGCGGGCGCCTTCCGGCGAGCTGGCGGTCAGGATCGGGGTCTGGAATTCATGGAAGCCCTGCGCGATCATGTAGCGGCGCATTTCGGCGATGACCTGGCTGCGCAGCACGATATTCTTGTGCAGGCGTTCCCGGCGCAGGTCGAGAAAACGGTATTTGAGGCGCGTCGCTTCCGGCGCCGCGTCGTCTTTGGCGATCTGGAACGGCATCACTTCGGCTTCGCCGAGCACTTCCATGGCTTCGGCGACGACTTCGACTTCGCCGGTGGCCAGCTTCGGATTGATCGTGCCTTCGGCGCGGGCGACCACTTTTCCCGCGAAAGAAACCACGGTTTCCACCCGCCAACGCTCCAGCGCCTGATAGAAATCGCGCTCCGGATCGATGACCACCTGAGTGAGGCCGTAGTGGTCGCGCAAGTCGATGAAAATAACGCCGCCGTGGTCGCGGACGCTGTGAATCCAGCCGGAGAGTTTTACGGTTTGGCCGACCTCGCTTTTACGGAGCTGACCACAGGTATGGGTGCGGTATTGACTCATGAATTCCTCAAAAATAGGTTTGTACGTTAGTTCATTAAAATAGCACTTGCGGCTTTCTTTTGCAAGTCGAATTACGAAAAACTCTTCGACTCCGGCCCGAAAAAACGGTGTCGGCGGGAAAGCGGCGGCGCCTGTTGATTTCTTTTCGGGATTTTATACCCGAAGGAGTGGCGGAGCGCGCTTGTTTTCGTCCCGTTCGAGTGCTATAGTATAGCAAACATTGGTTGCGATAATATTTACAGAATCCCTGCATGGGGAGAAGGTGGCGGTGATGGCGAAAATTCATCCGAGCGCGGTCGTAATGCCGGGCGCAAAGCTGGCCGGCGATGTGGAAATCGGTCCGTTGTGCTTTGTCGACGAGCATGTTTCAATTGGTGCGAAAACCCGTTTGATTGCCCAGTGCCATGTTTCCGGGCACACGGAAATCGGCGAAAACAATACCCTGTATCCCTTTGCCGCATTGGGGCAGAATGCGCAGGACCACGGCATCGAGCCCGGCAGCGTCAGTTATTTGAAGGTCGGCAATAACAATGTGTTCCGCGAGGGCTTCACCGCGCATGCCGGCACCAAACCGGAAACCGCCACCGTGATCGGCAACGATTGCATGTTCATGAATTCGACCCACGTGGCCCACAACTGCCAAATCGGCAATCACGTGATCATGGTCGGTCTTTCGGGGCTGGCCGGGTATTGCGAAGTCGGCGACCGGGCGTTGATCTCCGGCATCTCCGGGCTGCATCAGTTCTGCCGGATCGGACGCCTCGCGATCATCTCCGGCGGTTCGGTGTTTTCGCAGGACGTGCCGCCGTTCATGATGGCCGAGGGGCGCAACGGCGGGGTGAAAATGGTCAATGTGATCGGACTCAAGCGGGCCGGTTTCTCCGAAGAAACCATCCGGGTGATCCGCAACTTGTTTAAATTGTACTATCATTCGGACCTGGCTCCCGGCAATGCGTTGGCCGCGGTGCGCTCCGAATTGCCGCAGATTCCCGAAGTGCTGGAGTTCATCGCCTTTTGCGAAAGCAGCAAAAAGGGCGTGCTTTCCGGGCGCGGCGACGGCCACCGCAATTGAAGTTACGCAATATACTAGAAAGACAGGAGTTGCAGAATATGTTGGAAGCGTTGAAAAAGAACCCGAATTTTACGCCGCGCCGCGGACCGGTGGTGCTGGTGATTCTCGATGGTGTCGGCTTCGGCAAATACGCCGACGGCGACGCGGTGAAAATAGCCCCGACGCCGGAATTGGATTATCTGATGGCGCATTGTCCGTCGACCAGCCTCAAGGCGCACGGCGTCGCGGTCGGCATGCCGTCGGACGCCGACATGGGCAACAGCGAAGTCGGCCATAACGCGATCGGCTGCGGCCGGGTGTTCGCGCAGGGCGCGAAGCTGGTGGACGACGCGATCACGTCGAAAAAACTGTTCGACGGCGCCACCTGGAAAGAGTTGGTCGACAACGCGGTCAGGAACAATACCACGCTGCACTTCATCGGCCTCTTTTCCGACGGCAATGTCCACAGCAACATCTCCCACTTGCACGCGATGCTCGAAGAGGCGAAAAACGCCGGCGTCAAGCGCGTCCGGCTCCACATCCTGCTGGACGGCCGCGATGTTCCGGAAACCTCCGCGTTGGATTACATCGATCCGTTCGAAAAATTCCTGGCGGATCTGAACGCTTCCGGCGTCGATTACCGGATCGCCTCCGGCGGCGGCCGCATGGTGATTACGATGGACCGTTACGGTGCCGACTGGGATATGGTCAAGCGCGGCTGGGCCACCCATGTGCTCGGCGAAGGCAGTTGTTTCCCCAGCGCGCATGACGCGGTGGTGGCGCTGCGTGGAGAGACCGGCGCCATCGACCAGGATCTGCCCGCGTTTGTGATCTCCGACGACGGCAAGACGCCGGTGGGAGCGATCGAAGACGGCGATTCGGTGATCTACTACAACTTCCGCGGCGACCGTTCGCTCGAAATCACCGCGGCGTTCGAGAATGACGAGCTGCCGCAATTCGACCGCAAGCGGCGGCCGAAGGTGATGTACGCCGGGATGATGGAATACGACGGCGATTTGCATGTGCCGAAAAAGTTCCTGGTGAATCCGCCGGAGATCGACCGGACGATGGGGGAATATCTGTGCGCCTCCGGCGTCAAGCAGCTGGCGACCAGCGAAACCCAGAAATTCGGCCACGTGACCTATTTTTTCAACGGCAACCGCTCCGGCAAGTTCTCCGAAACTCTGGAAACGTATATTGAAGTTCCCTCCGACCGGGTGCCGTTCGAACAGCGTCCGTGGATGAAGGCGGCGGAGGTCACCGATGTGGTCGTCGACGCAATCCGCTCCGGCAAATACGGTATGATCCGGGTCAACCTCGCCAACGGCGACATGGTCGGCCACACCGGCATTATGCAGGCGGTGCTGGTGGCGATGGGGGCGGTCGATCTGTGTGTCGAACGCATCGTCAAGGCGGTCCAAAAGGCCGGCGGCGTGATGGTGCTCTCGGCGGACCACGGCAATGCCGACGATATGCTCGAGCATGACAAGAAAGGCAATGTCCTGTTGGACGAAAACGGGGTTCCGTGCCGCAAGACCAGCCATTCGCTCAATCCGGTGCCGTGCATCGTCTTCGACGCCGACAGCCATGGCGAATACGAACCCGCGCTCCGCGAGGGGCTCGGCATCAGTTCGCTGGCGGCGACCTGCATTGAATTGCTGGGATATCAGGCGCCGGCGGGGTATGACCCGAGCGTTTTGAACATGAAAAAATAAGTCGGGTGAAATGACCAGAATCGAGCAGCATATCGCGGAGTTGGCGGCGGCGCCGGAGTTTCCGGTCCGGCCGCTGGATCTGACGCAGTGCGCTTCCGGGGTGGTGGTGCGGCTGCCGAATTGGCTCGGAGACGCGGTGATGACCTTGCCGGCGTTGAAGCAGCTGCGGCAATTGCTGGAGACGGCGCAGATTCCGCTGTACGGAATTTGCGCTCCCGGCGTGGCCGGATTGTGCGATGCGCTGCCGAAGGGTTTTTTCACCCGATTGGCGGTATTGAGCGCGCCGCATCGGAAGTGGGAGCCGCGGGAAATCGACTACATCCGCAAATGGGGCTGTTCGACCGGTATTCTGCTGACCAATTCGCTGCGCGATACGATTGCGCTGCGGCGCATCGGCGTGAAACAGCTGTTCGGCGCCAAGGCGCGCTGCCGCGGCTTGTTGATGAAGCGCACCTTTTCGTTTCCGGCGCGGGTCCGGCATCAGCTCAATGCACCGCATCATGCCTTGAAATATTTGAGTATGGTGTATGCGCTGGGGGCGCCGCGCTGGGACGGTTCGTTTCCGGTGTTGACGCCGCGGATTCCGTTGGAACAGATCAATCCGGAGTTTGCCGCGTTCCGGGAGCATCCGAATGTGTTGCTGCTGGCGGCGGGGGCGGCGTATGGCGCCGGCAAGCGCTGGCCGTCCGAAAGTTATCATCAAATCGCCGCGTGGCAGATCGCGCGGGGAGGGCTGGTGGCGGTCCTGGGCAGCCAGGCGGAGGCGGCGATCGGCGCCGAAATCATTGACGGCCTACCGCCGGCGAAGGCCTCCAATTTATGCGGGCAAACCAGTTTCTCCGAGCTGTTGCACTTGTTCCATGGCGCTCGCGGCATGGTGGCGAACGACTCCGGGCTGATGCATCTGGCGGCGGCGGCCGGACTGGCCGGAGTGGCGATATTCGGGCCGACCGATTATGTCGCAACCGGTCCGGTGGGAGACAATTGGACCATATTGACCAACCCGGCGGCGTGTTCGCCGTGTTTCTACCGCGAATGCCGTTCCGGGCAGTGCTGCATTGCCCGGGTGACGCCGGAGCAGGTCGAAAGCGAGCTTGAAAAACGCAATTTATAAGTATAAGGAAACCGTTTCATGTACATTGTTGTCGCAACCGGCAATCAGCACAAAGTGAATGAATATCGCGAATTGATGGCGGACCAAAAGGTGGAGCTGCGCAGCCTTGCCGATTATCCGGACTTTCCGGAGGTCGAGGAAAACGGCGCCACATTCCGGGAAAACGCGGCGATCAAGGCATTGGCCGCCTGCAAATATTGCGATGTCCCGGCTTTCGCGGATGATTCCGGGGTGGAAATCGAGGCATTGAACGGGGCGCCGGGAATTTTTTCCGCCCGTTACGCGCCGACCGACAAAGAACGGATTGCCCGGGTGCTCCGGGAGCTGGAGGGCAAAGACAACCGCCGTGCCCGTTTCGTTTGCGCGATTGCGATTGCCGCCAACGGGGAAGTGATTGAAACCTTCGAAGGCGTGGTGGAGGGGACGCTCCTGACGGAGCCGCGCGGCACCGACGGCTTCGGCTATGACCCGTTGTTTGTGCCGGACGGTTACGATCAGACCTTCGCGGAAATGGACGGCGCGTTGAAAAACAAGATCAGCCACCGGGCGAGGGCCTTTGCCAAAGCGTTGGAATTCGTGGAAGATGAAATGTCCATTCTGGACGATGACTTTTAAAGTGCATGGAACCCAAAAGCGAGGAGCATGACATCATGAGCGACGAAAATGTGAGCACCGGAGAACAGAAAATCCGCCCGAGGCCGGGCAAACCGAGGCTGTGGATCTGGGGTGCGATTGTTGCGGTATTGGTGGTGGTGGCGGCTCTGGTCGTTTTTCTTTTGTGGGAATCGCGGCTGGACCAGGTGAAAAAGATGGCGGCGGCGGCCGGAATGCTGCCGGATGCCGCGGTGATGAAGAACCTTTATCCGCCGGCTTCCGCCGGCAAGCTGGCGGCGATGCGCGAACGGATGCGCAATGTTCCGGCATTTCCGGACAGCGCGGTGCGGATCGGCCAGGACTATCCGGCGGAATTATTCAATCGCTGGCAGGTGGCGCAACGGCGCGCGGACAGCTATCTGGCGGCGCTGGATCAGGCGGTGGCGGATGGGAACATCGCGCTGTCCCGCAATTTCGAACCGGCGCAATATGACTCCGCCGGGGTCAATGCGGTGGTGCAATGGGGCAAACTTTATCAGGGGCGCCTGGCGTTCATGGCGGAGTGGGGCAAGCTCTATCAGGTGATCGACTACTGGCAGCAGTTGGATTCGCTGTTCCGGGTGGTGGTCCGGGAACCTTATTTGACCAGTGTGATGACGGCGCAGAATCTTTTCACGCAGCAGTTGACGTTGGCCGAAGACCTGAACCGCGCCGGCTTTTTCGAGCGCTGCAACGCCGCGCAGTTGAAGTTGTGGATTTCCGCGCTGGAAACGGACGCCAAGCTGCTTCAGGATCGCTTCTCTGCGGTATTGGCCGACGAGGTTTATCTGCAGCTGGCGTGGCTCGATGCCGATCTGGTGATTGCGGATCCGGCCGCTTCCGGCTGGAAGAGCGCCAAAGCCGAAGATCCGGCGCAGGCTATCGATCAATTGCTGCGGCTGAAAAAGGTGGCCGGGATGGATTACGCCGCCGCCGTGGCCGCGGACAAGGAATTGACCGACAGTGCGTTGTTGAAGGCCTTCAAGGCACTGAAGGATACGGCCGCCCGGAGCCGGGCGGTGGTGACGGCGTTGAAGGCGGAGTTGGCGAAGCGTACGTCATAACCGGCAATAGAGGAAAGAAGACATTTCTGCTGCCATGGAGATACGACACCATTGGAAAATCTGGCGAAGCCGTCCCGTAAGGGTCGTGCTGATCGGTTTGGTCATATTGTTTTTGGCCGCATGGGATGGCCATGGATGGTTGCTGCGGAACTTTTTCAATGATGCGGAAGAGGTTCCGGGGGCGATACCTTCCGCGCACTTCTGGGAGATAAGTGTTTTCGCCATCGGGGGCGTGGGGCTTTTGCTGCTGGTTTTATATCTGTGGCGGGAGCAGCGCATGGCGCGGCGCGGTCTGTCGGTGCTGGAGCGTTTGCCGGTGCGCACCGGAGTGATCGACCGCGAGGGCAATATACTTTACCTTCACGACAACGAAGGCAACAAGGACAATGTCCTGAAGTGGAACAACCTGGCCGATATTCCGGAAATCGACTATCCGAAAACTTCCCGGATATTTGCCGAAGTGTTCGACCGCTTGCAGCCGGTGACTTTGGAGTATGAATTCGGCGACACCCGCCGGGTGATGCGGATTGCGCCGCTCGGTTCCAATTGGTTCGGCCGGGAGGCGGTGATCTGGATTTCCTATGACAACAGCGAGCTTCTGGCGGCGCGGCGCCAGGCCGAGCATCTGGGGCGGGAAAACACCAGCAACCTCAGGAAGCTGGAGGAGGCCGCCCGCCTCTGGGATGCGGTGATCAATGCGGTTCCCCTGTACTTTTTTGCCAAAGACGCCGCCGACGATTTCCGTTACGTCTTGTCCAACGACGCGTTTGCCGCTTTCATCAATAGAACGAAGGAGCAGGTGATCGGAAAGACCGATGCGGAGCTTTTCCCGTTAGCCGAAGACGCCGCGTTTTTCCGGCGTACCGACGAAGCGATCATTGCCGCCGACCGGGAACAGGAGTCGTCCGAACACGCCACCGACGCGAACGGGAAACTCCATCATATCCAGATGCTCAAAAAACCTTTTGTCACCGCGAGCGGGCGGCGCCTGTTGCTGGGGGCCGGGGCGGATGTGAGCCGGCTTCACAATCTGGTTGAAAGCGAGCGGATCACCAATGCCGCGCTGGCGCAAGTGGCGTTGGATGATAATTTCGAACATAGTATTGAAAGCATTCTGGAAAACATCAGCCGTCAGAGCTATTGCGACGGCGGTTGCATTGCCGTTTACAATGCGGAGACCGGCCGGTACCGGGTGATTGCGGAGTGGATTGCGCCGGGAACTTCCAGTGTACGGGGATTGCCGGAGGAGGCGCAGCAGCCGTTCTTCGCTTGCGGCCACCCGGATTTTATCGGCAACCGGATTTTTGCGGTTGCCGATACCGCTGCGGTTCCGGGGCTGGAGACGTGGCGTGATTTCCCGATGCGTTCGGTGATTGCGGCTCCGGTTTTCATCGAAAACGCCTTATGGGGAGTGGTGCTGATCGGCTTCGATAAATTCAACCGCGTTTTTTCGGAAATCGACGAAAATATCATGCGGTCGATGGCGAATATCGTGGCGTTGGCGCAGATTCGGGCCCGGCAAAATGCGTCCGTGGCACGGGCCGACCGGGAGAAACAGTTGATTCTGAATAATATCCGGATTCCGATCTGGCTGTATGATGCGAATGGCAAATTGATCCGCGTCAATACCGCCGTGACCGAAATGACATGCCTCAGCGAAGCCGAGTTGTTGAAGACATCGTGCCGGGAAGTGTTCGGGACCATGCTGCCGGCCGGAGATGACAGCCCGGTCCAACAGGTGATCGCGACCGGCAATCCGGCACGAATGGAGCTGTCGTACCGCGGACGCGATTACATCATTCACGCGGAACCGGTCGCGGATGAAAACGGCAAACTGATCAATGTGGTCAAATCCGGGGTGGATGTCACGGAACTCAATGCGCTCGCCGCCAACGAAAAGATTTTGAATGTCTGTTTGGAAGAGCTGATGAGCGAGCAGGATATCGACGGTGCGATCCGGCGTACCCTGCGCCTGATCGGCGAGCATGTGAAGTGCGGAAACTGCTGTATCATCGAATACCGCCATGAGCACGAATGCTGTACGCTTCTGGAGGAGTTCGTCGCGCCCGGCTGCGGTCTGTGTTTCCGGGAGCAACCGGACATGCCGCTCTCGACCGCCGAAGCGTGGTATGCGACATTGGAGAAACGGGAATTGGTGCTGGTTCCGGATGTGGCCTTGTACCGGGTTCACTCCGGGATTGCCGGCTGGATGCCGCTGAACCGGAAATTCCGGGTGGCGTCGCAGTATGCCGCGGGAATTTTCCTGAACGGCAAGCTGTGGGGACAGCTCGGGGTGTTTTATCTGGATACGCCGCACCGGTTGAGCGATTTGAGTTTGGCCTTCCTGCGGGCGGCGGCGCATCTTTTCGAGCTGATTCTGGAGCGCAAGCGCAACCATGAAAAACTGCTGGCCGCATTGCGGGCGGCGGAAGAGGCCAACCGGGCGAAAAGCCTGTTTCTGGCGTCGATGAGTCATGAGATCCGGACACCCCTGAATGCGGTGATCGGTTTTACCGAGCTGTTGAAGGACGACCGGCTGGAGCGGGAGGTGCGCGAGGAGTATCTGGACAGCATTGCCGCCTCCGGAAACGCGTTGCTGCAATTGATCAATGACGTACTGGATTTGTCCAAGCTGGAAGCCGGGCAAATGGATTTTCTGCTGGAGGAGACCGATTTCGGCGCTCTGTGCCGGGATGTGGCCCGGATTTTCCAACCGTTGATGCGCTCGAAAAATCTGTACGGGCATCTGGAAATTCCGGAGACGCTGCCGCTGCTTTTCGTGGACAAGCTGCGCATCCGGCAGATTCTGTTCAACCTGATCGGCAATGCGGTGAAGTTCACCGAAGCGGGCGGCTGGACGCTGCGGGTCGATTTCGCCGCCGGACCGGAAGCGCCGGAAGGTACTCTGACGATCGAAGTCGCGGATACCGGAATCGGCATGACGGCGGGAGATCAGCAGAAGTTATTCGAGCCTTTCGTGCAATCCGAGCGCTTGCGCGGTGCGCAGGCGGCCAGTAACGGCACCGGGCTGGGGTTGGCGATTTGCCGCCGGATGCTGCAGAAAATGGATGGACGGATTTCCGTGGCGAGCCGGCCGGACCAGGGCAGTGCTTTCACTGTCGTGCTCGAGCATGTCCGCTATGTCCGGGACGCGGAGACTAGAAACGTTGCCGTCCCGGCGGCAGGGGCGAAAGATGGCGAGTTCCGTGCCGGAATGCGTTTCCTTCTCGTCGACGACATCGCGATGAACCGGAAGGTTCTGGAGGCCATGCTGGTGCGGATGGGGGGCGAATGCATTGCCGCGGCGTCCGGGCCGGAGGCGCTGGCTCTGCTGGAAACGCGGACGGTGGATCTGGTGTTGACGGATGTGTGGATGCCGGAGATGGACGGCGCGCAGCTGGCGGGACGGATTCATGCGCTTCCGGGGTTGGAAAAATTGCCGGTGATTGCGGTTACCGCCGATGTCGCCACTTCGGAAAACTTTGATATCCGTTGTTTCGACGGTCTCGTCACCAAGCCGGTCACGATCGAAAAACTTCGTGAATTGCTGTCGCGCTTCTGTTGAAATTTGTGTCGAATTTTTTTTCGGAGCCGCATTTTTTGGCTGGATTTTTTCCGGTTTTGGCGGTATATTACTGACGCATTTTTTGACAAAGTCAATTTGAAGTTTTATTTTTATGCGTATTCTACTGTTGTTTCCTCCCCGTACCGGGCCGACTTACATGCCGCTGGGGATGGCTTGTCTGGCCGCGGTGGCCGCCCGCAAAAATATCGATGTCGATCTCTTTGACGCCAATCTGGATTTATGGAATTGTCTTTGCGACGCGGATTTGCAGTTGGAGACGATGCGCGGGTTTGGCCGGGGGCCGCTCGGGATATTCCTGAACCCGCAGGTTTACGCCGACCGCTGGGGCGGCGGCATGCCGATTGCCCGGCAGAAGATCGACCGGCTGGAACATCAGGCGCGGCGGTATCTTGCCGGGAAGGGACTGGGAGAGGAATTGAAGGCGTTGCTGGAGCGGCATTCCCGCAGGATTGCCCGTTCCACGCCGGAAATCGTGGCGTTTTCGGCCATGTACCTGGATCAGTTGCCGTTCGTTCTGGCGCTGGGCCGCTATCTGACGCGGGAACTGCGCTCCGGCTGCCGCATTGTGATCGGCGGTGCCGCGATGAGTGCGTTGTCGCCGGCGGAGCTGCTCACCGCCGCGCCTTTTGTCGAGGCGGTGCTGACCGGGGAGGGGGAGATTGCCTTTGAGGCTCTTCTGGACGGATGCGGCTGGGAGCGGATTCCCGGTTGTTATTACCGGGAGCGCGGCGACATCCTTTGTTCCGGCAGCGCGATGCCGCCGGAGGATTTATCGGTGCTGTCGCCGCCGGATTTCACGCAACTGGCTCAGGGGGGCTATTTCAATCCGGTCCCGGTGTTGCCGATTTACGGCTGCCGCGGCTGCAAGTGGCGCCGTTGCCGCTTTTGCTCCCACAACAGCTCGTTCGGGCGGCACCGGCAGCGCCCGGCCATGGCGGTGGCACTGGAGATGCAGGCGCGCGCCAGCCGCTTCGGCTGCCGCCACTTTTACATGGTGGACCAGTATGTCGATCCGTTTTTTCTCAACGAACTCAGCAACGCCATTCTGGCTGTGGGAGTGGACTGCCGTTTCCAGGTGATGGCGCGCACGATCGGCGAGTACACGCCGGCGTTGTTGAGCAAGGCGGCGCGGGCCGGCTGCTGTTGGATCAGCTGGGGGATGGAGAGCGGTTCGCAGCGGCTCCTGGACACGATGAACAAAGGCACCGATCCGGAGACTTCGCTGGAGGTGATCAAGCAGGCGGCCGGGGAGGGGATTTCCAATTTGCTGATGATGATCTTCGGCGCTCCGGGTTCCGACGCGGCGGCGCTGGATGAAACCTGCGGTTTTCTGGAGCGGGCCTGGAGTTACATTGACGGGATGACGGCCAGTGCGTTTGTGCTCTTCGACCATACCGACTTCGGCAATCGGCCGTCCCGCTACGGATTGGAGATTCTGGGGCGCAACCGGATTCTCGAGGTGGACGGAAGTCCGGTGCATGACATGAAGTTGCAATTCCGCCGGGAACACGAATCCGGACACTTCGAATCGCCGTTGGCGGCCCGGGAAATCGAGATGTGGGAGCGCCGCAAGGCCTGGTTACCGGCATTACCGTTTCACGGTAAGCTCTGTTGCGAACACTATCTGTTGTATGCGGATTCACTGCAGGCGCGTACACGGCCGGGACGGCTGCGCAGCGCCTGAGCTATCGTATTTTCCAGCCGGATCAGTCGATCGGAGCCCGGAACGGCACCATCGGCAGCCCGGAGCGGTTGTAAAGGTTGGCCTGCAGCGGATTTTCCCGCCAGGCATAACGGACGCTCCGGGGCTCTTCGATGCCCTCGGCACTTACCGTGACCGCTTCTCCGGTGATTTGCGCCTGCGCCGGGACGAACTTCCCGTCGGCTCCGGCGAGCTCCCAACCGCCGGGAATGCCATCTTTCGCGTACAGCCCCTCGGCAGCGGTGAATTCGACTTTGACGCTGCTGCCGCGGCGTTCGGCTTTCCGGAACGTTGGGCCGTATGCCGCGACCGGCAAGCCGTAAACATCATGCAATGCCCGCAAGGCCAGACGCGTTCCGACGGTGCGCTTGTCGCGCGGGTGGATGTCGGCGTCGTCGCCCACATCGACAGCGCTGGCGTAGCCGGTACCGGTGGCCTCGGCCGAGCGGATTTGCGCTTCCCGGATATCCGGCCAGGTGGAATTTTCCGCCGTCGTGTATCCGGCCAGAAGCACCTGCATGAAGGCGAACTCCGATTGTCCCCAATGGTAACGCCAGTCGGTGATCAAATCGCGCATCAGCCGCTCATAACGCTCCGGCTCGCCGGCGTTGGATTCCCCCTGGTACCAGATCGCCCCGCGCAGCGCATACGGCTGCAGCGGATGGATCATATTGTCGTAAAGCAGCGAATAACTGTTGGGGTTGTTGATCCCCATGGTCATTCCCATAGTCATGCCGATATTCAGCTCCTCATGGTAGCGCCAGTCGCCGGTGAGGGGGAGGGCGGTTCCGGAGCCATCCGCCAACGAGAGTTTCATATCCGCGGCCGGGCCGATCAGGCCGCCGTCGAACATAAACGAATAGACCCGCACCGCAATGGTGACCGTGGTGCCCGTCACCAGCTCGGCGGGGACATGATAAACCCGGGAGTGATTCCAGCATGCCGTTTCGAATCCGGTACCGGTGGCGCCGACTTCGGTGCCGTTGACATAAGTGACGTCGTGCTTGTCGGCGGCGCCGATGCCGAGCACCAACGGCCGCCCGACCCAGTCGGCGGGAATGGTGACCTGGCGCCGAAACCAGAAGGCGCCGTTGTAGTAGTGTTTGCCCTGCGCCTGCCAGGAGCCGGGAAGCTCCAGTATTTCCCAATTGCCGTCGTCGAAGCCGGGGGCGGCCCAGCCGCGTCCGACTCCGGTATTGGCCGGGTATTCGGGGAAGCGGCGCTTCAGCTGGGCAACCGCGAATTCATCCTGGGAGACGGCCTTGGCTTCGAGCATGCCAAGCTCCTGCATCGACTGCCAGTATTCGGGATTGGCGATCGTCTGCTCGTACACATCGACGGCCGCGGTGAAATCCGGATTGGCGTGCAACGTTTCCCGGCTGATCCAGGTTTCGGCGAAGGTGCCGCCCCAGTTGGAGGCGATGATGCCGACGGGAACTTGCAGCTTTGCACTCAATTCGGCGGCGAAAAAAGCGCCCGCCGCACACCAGTTGTCCAACTCGGCCGGTGTCGGCAGCGTCCAGGCGGCGTCGATCTGCCGGACGCGGCCCATCAGGGCGATCCGGGGAACGGTCAGCATCCGCACCGGGGTTGAAAAGTGGAGTTTGTCGCGGTCGTAGACCGGAGAATGAAAGCCCTTCAACGACATTTCCATATTGGACTGGCCGCCGGCCAGCCACACTTCGCCGATGTACAAATCACGGACTTCGATGGTTTTGTCGCCGGCCGTCACCGTGAGCGTATAAGGGCCTCCGGCCTGCTGTGCCGGCAGCCGGACCAGGAATTTCCCGTCGCCGCTCGATACGGTCGCCACCTCGGCAAGCTCGCCGAGTCGGATATTTACCGGAATGCGCGGCGCCGTCCAGCCCCATACCGGAATCGGCATATTTCGCTGCAATACTCCGTGATCGCTGAACAAATTCGACAACTGCAACATGAAATCCTCCCTATTGGTGATACATTCCCGTGAATATTCGTTTTTTTCCAATGCGGGGCTCCGGTCATCGGTTGGAACGCATCCGGCGGCCAGAGCCAATACCGCGGCAACCGCGCCACGGAGCCAAAACTTCCGCTTGTCTGTTCTCCGGCGGCTTGGCCGTTCTCCGGTATTCCGATTTTCACTCATGATGTCATGCCTCATGCGTTATATTTTATACGTCGTTTTCCCGATTGTGGTTGTGCTTGCGGGGACCGTGGCAGCGGTAGACGATCGCGGGCGGCAGGTTGGCCCAGACCACCCGTGAAGTGCGGACTTCGGCGAAATAGTGATGCAGGAGCTGCCGGAAACGGCGCCCCGCCGGCAGCATCAACCCCTGCAGATAGGCAAAGGTGGTGAAGTACCCGTCAGGCTTCAGGTTGGCCAGAATCGCATCCAGAATGGCGCGCTGCAGCGACTCCGGAAAGGCTGCCCACGGCAAGCCGGAGATGACCGCATCGAGCCGCGCCACTTCGGCCTCTTGGCACAGCCGGGTCAGCTCCGCGGCGCTGGCCTGAAAGGTTTTCACCTTCGGAAAAGACGACTGAAATCCGGCGCACATCCGCGGATCCAACTCCACGGCGAAAAATTGCGCTTCGCGCGGCTTGGTGCGCAGGATTTCCCGGGTGATGACCCCGGTTCCCGGTCCCAATTCCGCCACGGCCTCCGCCGATTCCAGTTCAATTGCGTTTACCATCGCCCGGCACAGCCAGCGCGACGACGGACAAATGGCGCCGATACGCTGTGGCTTGGTCATAAAGCGCCACATCAAGGTCAAAGTTTTGCTGCCACTGTTTTTTCCCATCAGAATTTCGCCATCCATATTTCCGATTTGTATCCTAATTCCAACGGCTCCAATTCGGGAGGAAACGGATTTTCACCTTCCTTGCCCCGGGTGATGATGACGCCCCGGCCGCGCGGTATCCGTTCCCGGAGTTCCCGAATGCCGGCTTTGCCCGGCGCGAATTGCCGGTGGTCGTATTCATCTGTATATTTGAAGCCGGTAATTTCTCCGGTCGAGCCCCAAACCCAAACATCGCTTTTGCCCCAGCACCACGGCACTGCGTGCATCGTCGAACGCGTTACCACGATGGCATCGGCATTTTCCAGCCAGCCGGCGTCGCGGAATGCGGCCAATGCCTTTTCCGGCATTTTGGAGCCGATCAGCTCCTCCGGCACCGCCGCCGTTCCGACGATGACCAGCGCCGTTAAGCCGGCGAAAAAAACGCCGAGCTTCCGGGCGTTGCCGGCCCGGTAGCCGCGCGCCAGCAATATCCCCCACACCAGCGCGATCACGACGACCGGAATCCAGAATTTTTCCTGCGGAGTGTAAATGCCGTGCCAGACTCCGGCATCCGCCAGGATCTGAAACAGGGTGAACAACGGAGCCGCGATTACCAGGATAATCCCGAGAAGCCGCAATGTCCAGCTTTGCAGCGCATTTTTCTGCGTAAGTTTTTTCATGACCCCGTAGCCGAGCCACAATGCAAAGGGGGCGCAGCACGGCAGAATGTACGTGCCGAGTTTGGCGCTGGAGCAACTGAAGAAAAGAAACGGAATCGCCCACCAGCACACGGTCAGCCGCCAGAACGGCTGCCGCAGAAATTCCCGTTTCCAGCTACCCGCCCAACCCGAAAACGCCTGCGGCAACCACAGCGCGGCGGGGAAAATTCCCCCCAGAAAGACCGGAATGAAATACCAGAACGGTTCCGGCTTGCTGTCGCCGGTGCCTTTCAGGAAGCGGTCGAGGTGCTCGACTTTGATGAAATATTCCCAGAAGCCCGGCTGTGCCTGATGCTGCGCCCAGGCCCACGGCAGGACGACTGCGAGCAGTGCCGCCAACGGCAGCCACGGGTACAGCAGAATTTTCCGCCACTCCCGCTGCCACAAGAGCCAGCCGCCGATGACCATGCCGGGGATGGCGACTCCCAGCAATCCCTTGATCAACAGCGCCGCTCCGGCGGCCGCGCCGCACAACAGCAGCCAGCCGGCAGTACCGCGCCGCCGCTCCGATTGTGTCGCCAGATAAAAGGCGGCGATGGCGACGGTGATCGCGCCGGTCAACTGGCTGTCCAGCACCGCGAACGTGCCGATCCCGAAGATCAGTCCGGCGGTCAGATAAAATGCCGCGCTGACGATACCGGTGAGCTCCTCCCGGCGCCGTCGGAACAGCCAGTAAAGCATGAATGCCCCGATTCCCGCTCCCAATGCCGCCGGAAGCCGCAACGCGAAGCGGTTGAGGCCGAACAGTTCAAAGCTGAACATCGTCAACTGATAACCGAAGGCCGGTTTTTCGTAATACGGCACATGCAGCAGCTGCGGATTGTTCCATTCGCCGGTGGCCAGCATTTCCCGGGGAATTTCGGCATAGCGGAATTCGTCGGGCACCACCATCGGCCGGAAGCCGAGCGGCACCAGATAGGTTGCCACATAAAAAAGAACCAGCGCCCAACGTAATTTCACCATCATTTCGCCTCGTATTCCTGAAACAGCAACTCATTGGCCCATACGGAAAAATCGCCCGGAGGCAATGCTTTGCGCCGCCGGTCCGAGGTCATGCCCACCACCACCTTGTGCGGATTGTCCCGGACCAGGATGCGGAACTCCGCCGGGCTGATGATCCTGCCGGCGGCATCGGGGTAACCGGCGCCGTACATCAATTCTTCCTGTTTCTCATAAATATCCACATCGGAGCGGCGGAAGCTCCAGCACATCGCCGCCACCTGTTCGCCGTAAGCGATCAGCCGGGTATCCGGCGTCACCCGGTCACGGAATTGCGCGTAAAAAATTTCCGGCGACAGCGGCAGGCTGAAGCGTGCCGGAATCACGAAGTGCACACACCCCAGCACAATCAGCGTACCCGCCGCCATCCAGCCGAAACGCGCCGCCGCGGTGCGCCCGCGCGTGCTCCAATGCAGCGCCGCCACCCAGCAGAGCACGCCCGCGAGCGCCAGCAGGACGACGGCGCTTTCGCCGGACGCGTACAACGCGGCTTTCGCCGGAATCCAGCCGGCGTCACAGCCGATCTGGTACAAGGCGAAGCCGGCGACTCCGACACCCAGCAGCAGCGCCAGTCCCCGACAGATCCGGGTGAAGCCGATGCCTGCGCCCGATTCGAAGTAGCGCAGAAGGCCGGAGGCGAATACCAGCGCCAGCAGCGGAAAAACCGGCAGCACATAAGGCGCCAGCTTGCCCGAGCTGGCCGACATGAAAACCACCACCAGCACGGTCGCGATCGACGCGAAGCGAATCAGCGGCTCTTCGCGCCACATTTGCCGTAGTTTACTCCACCACAGCGGCAGGAAAAACACCCACGGGATCATGCCTGCCAGCAGGACCGGCAGAAAAAACCAGAACGGCTGCGGATGCTGGTCGCCGACCGGAGCAACAAAACGGTTCCAGTGTTCGACAATGACGAAGTAGTGCCAGAAATCCGGCTGGGCGCGATGGATGGCGATGGCCCAGGGCGCCACGACTGCGGCGGCGGCGGCCAATGGCAGCCAGCCGTCGAGCAATAGATCGCGCCAGCGCCGTTCCCAGAGCAGGAATCCGGCCGCGCCCAGCCCCGGAACCACGATCCCGGGAAAGCCTTTGGTCAGAAACGCGGCGCCGGTGAACAGGCCGGCGGCGAACAGCCAGCTCCATTTGGCGCGTCCGGTGGAGGCGGCAAAGGCGAAAAAAAGCGTTGCCAGCGCTGCCGTCGTCCATAACGTCAGCATGCTGTCCAGCACCGACCAGGTGGAGATCGCGAACGGCAGTACACTGGTGAGATAGATGATTGCGCTCCAGCCGCCGATCCGGCGCTCCCGCCCGGCGCGGCTGCCCCAACACCACAGGATGGCGGCGGTCAACAGCGCGGACAGGGTCGAGGCGAAGCGGACTGCAAACGGGTTTTCGCCCCACGTGGCCAGCGACGCGGCGTTGAGCCAATGCCCCATCACCGGTTTTTCAAAATAACGGAACCCGGCCAGGCGCGGCGTCACCCAGTCGCCGGAAACCAGCATTTCCCGGGCGATTTCGCCGTAGCGGGGTTCGTCGGTGGGAAATAGCGGCCGGTACCAGATGGCATTCAAATAAATTGCCGTTATCACCAATCCGATTACGATGGCCCACCATTTATTCCAATTCATTGGGATTCCTTAACTTACATCAGTTTCAGACCCGGCAGGTCCTGAACGTCGATTACCCCTTGCACACGTCCGTCGTCATCGACGACGATGATGTCGTTGATCCGCCGCGTTTCGACCGTGCGCAATACCTCGACGGCGAGGACGCCGGCACGGACCGTGATCGGATTCGGGGTCATCACCTCCTGCATCGAGCGCGTCAATAGCGCCATATCCTGTTCGGCTTTGCGGCGGAAATCGCCGTCGGTGAAAATGCCGAGCACGCGCCCTTCGGCATCGGCGACGATGGCGGAACCGCAGCGTGCCTGGCCGGTCCGGCAAATCGCTTCGCGCACGGTCGTTTCCGGTGTGACGATGGCGATATGGTCGCCCGAACGCATGATGTCGGAGGCGCACATGGTGACCGCGCGGCCGATGGCGCCGCCCGGATGGAAGCGGCCATAGTCCTCGCGGGTGAAGCCGCGCTTTTCCAACAATACCAGCGCCAGTGCGTCGCCGAGCGCCAGGAGCGCGGTGGTGGTGGTGGTCGGCGCCAGTTTGAACGGGCACGCTTCCCGCGGCACCGGCATTTCGACGGTGAGGTCGCTGAGCTTGCCGAGACGGGAATTGCGGTCCGCGGTGATTGCGATCAACGCCATGCCGAGGCGCTTGGCCGGATTCAGCATGACCAGCAGCTCATCGGTTTCGCCGGAGTAGCTCAACGCGATGAGAACATCGTTTTCCTGCATCAAACCGAGGTCGCCGTGCAGCGCTTCCACCGGGTGCAGGAATACGGCCGGAGAACCGACGCTGGACAGCGTGGCGGCCATTTTTTTGCCGATATAGCCGCTTTTGCCGATCCCGGTGATGATGAGTTTGCCGCCCCGGTCGAGCGTTGCGGCACACTTTTCCACCATGTTGACGAAATCTTCACCCAGGTTGTTGCGCACCGCCAGAATGCCTTCGACCTCGATATCGATGACCTCCTGAGCCCGACGAATCACATCCAACATAGCAAATCCTCGCTGTGAATTTTCTAGAGCCGGCACGAACGAATGTCGGTGACGATGACGCCGCGGGCGCCCCGGTCGTGCAATTTGTCCATGATTTCATTGGCGTCCTTGCGCAGAATCATGGCTTTGACCGCGACCCAGTCCGGGTTGGCCAAAGGCGCCACCGTCGGCGCTTCGATGCCGGGGGTGATGGCGCTGGCGGTTTCCAGCGCGTCCCGGCGGATGTCGTATTCGATCATCGCATAGGCGCGGGCGACCAGAATCCCGTTCAGGCGTCCGATCAGGCGCTTGACCTCCGGTTTTTCCAGCAGCTCCCGGCTGCGTCCGATCAGCACGGCTTCGCTGGCGAGCAGCGGGTCGCCGACGACCTTGAGGCCGGCTTCCTTGAGGGTGGCACCGGATTCGACCACATCGGCGATGGCGTCGGCGACGCCGAGCTGGATGGAAATTTCCACCGCGCCGTCGAGGCGCACGAGATGGGCCTCGACGCCGCGCTTGGCCAGGTCGAGCCGGGCCAGTTCCGGATAGCTGGTGGCGATCCGGAGGCCGCCGAATTGTTCGGGGGTCAGGCTCGATTCCTTCGGCACGGCGTAACGGAAGTGCGAACGCCCGAAGCCGAGCGGCAGCAGCTCTTCGACTTCGGCGAGCGAATCGATGGCCAGATCGCGGCCGGTGATGCCGAGTTCGATGATCCCGTTGCTGATATATACGGCGATATCGCGCGGGCGCAGGAAAATGAAATCGATGTCGTTGGCGTTGTCACTGACGATCAGTTCACGGCCGGTACGGGTACAGCGGTAACCGGCTTCCCGGAGCAGCGCGACGGCATCTTCGGATAACGCACCCTTATTGGGGATGGCGATCTGCATAACGAAAGAACTCCTGTTTGATTGGGTCGGATTATTGAAAACTTACAGATAACGGTATATGTCGTCGAGCTCGAGCTCGTTGGCGATCATCATCACCTGAAGGTGATACAACAGTTGGGAAATTTCTTCGGCGGTTTTTTCGCGGCCTTCGTATTCGGCGGCCATCCAGACTTCACCGGCTTCTTCGACGATCTTCTTGCCGATGAAGTGTTTGCCCTTGTTCAGCTCCTTGACGGTACCGGAATCGGGATCGGCGGCGGCGGCCTTGGCCTTCAGTTCCGCGAATAATGCTTCAAATGATTTCATGTTTACTGCCTTTCTCAAAGGAGTAATATACCGCCCTTTTCGCCATTTTCCAAATCCTTTTTTGAAAATAGAGGACGTAAGATGTATAGTAACGGCCAAGGAGATCGAAAAAATGCCGGAATTACCCGAAATCGAGACCATCAAACGGGCGCTGTCGGCCTGCATGCCCGGCGTTTCCGGTGTCAAAATGGAGATATTCACGCCGAAAATGCGCACTCCGCTGGCGCCGTTGCTCGATCCCGGGTTGCTGCATACTCCGGTGGTCGACGTCCGGCGCCGCGCCCGTTATCTGATTATGGAATTCGCCAACCGACGGGCGCTTTTGATGCATCTGGGAATGTCGGGGGTGATCCGGGTCGAAGCGCCGCGGGAACGGCGCAAACACGAACATGTGATCATGACGCTGTCCAACGGCATGACCTTTCGCTTTGAATGCACCCGCCGCTTCAGCATATTGATTCCGGTGACTCTGCCGGCCCCCGGCGCGGAGCCGCTGGAGCTGGCCGGGCTCGGCGTCGAACCGTTGAGCGACGCGTTCACGCCGGAATACGTTTACCGGGCTTTGCGGGAGAGGAAAAATCCGTTGAAGGTCGCGGTGATGGACAATGCCATCGTCGTCGGCGTCGGCAATATTTACGCCACCGAGGCGCTGTTTCAGGCCGGATTGCATCCGGCGCGACTGGCCGGATCGCTGACCCGGAAAGAGGCGTCGCGGCTGGTGCCGGCGATCCGGGAGGTGCTGAACCGGGCGATCGAAGCCGGCGGCACCACCTTTCACGACTACCGCCAAATCGACGGCACCGAAGGAATGTTCGAGCAGGAATTGCTGGCCTACGGCCGCGCCGGACAGCCATGCCGTCATTGCGGCAGCATCATGGTCAGTGTCAAACTCGGCGGCCGCACCTCGGTTTACTGCCCGAAGTGCCAGCCGCTCCGTTAACTTTGCTGATGGTCGAAGAGCCAGGTGGATAAGTAACGCTCCCCGGAGTCGGGCAACAACACCACGATCCGTTTGCCCGCCCACTCCGGCCGTTGGGCCAGTGTCAACGCCGCATACAACGCGGCGCCGGAGGAGATTCCGATCAACAGGCCTTCGCGGGTGGCGGCTTCCCTGGCGGTGCGCCCGGCGTCTTCGGCGGAGACCTGGATGACTTCGTCGATGAGCTTCGTATCCAGAACCTTGGGAATGAATCCGGCGCCGATGCCCTGCAATTTGTGGGGGCCCGGCTGGCGGCCGGACAAAACCGCCGATGCGTCCGGCTCGATTGCGAACGCTTTCAACTCCGGGTTGTATTCCTTCAGGCGCGAAGCCACTCCGGTCAGGGTACCGCCGGTGCCGACGCCGGAAACAAAGGCGTCGACCTTGCCGCCGGTATCGCGCCAGATCTCCTCGGCGGTGGTGGCGCGGTGACAGGCGGGGTTGGCCGGATTGTCGAACTGCTGCGGGATGAACGAGCCCGGATGGGCGGCGCGAAGCTCTTCGGCCTTGGCGATGGCGCCTTTCATCCCGGCGGCGCCGTCGGTCAGCACCAGCTCGGCGCCGTAGGCCTGCAACAGCTTGCGGCGTTCCAGGCTCATGGTTTCGGGCATGGTCAGGATCAGTTTGTACCCCTTCACCGCGGCGGCGAGCGCGAGGCCGATGCCGGTGTTGCCGGAGGTCGGCTCGATGACCAGTGCGCCTGGTTTCAGGACGCCGGTTGCTTCCGCCGCACACAGCATCGCGTAACCGATGCGGTCTTTGACGCTGGAACCGGGGTTGAACGACTCCACTTTGGCGACGATCTCCGCCGCGCCGGTGTTCATGCGGTTGATACGCACCAGCGGGGTATTGCCGATCAACTCGGTGATATTGCAGGCGATTTTTTCCATGGTGATGCTACTTCTCCGGTTGGGTCAGTTTGATGGTGACGATCCGGGTGGCGGCGAGGCGGCGGATACCGAGCCGGAGTTCGCTCTGGCCGGCGATCAGCTTCTGGAATTCCTCGATGTTGTGCACCGGAGTATCGTTGACGCTGACGACGATTTCATACGGCTTGATCCCGGCGACGGAGGCTTTGCCGCCGGCACGGACCTTGGCGACCACGATACCGGCGTCCTCCGGTTTCATCCGGAAGTAATTGCGCACTTCGAAGGTGGTGTCGGCCAACGTGAGGCCCATATCCCGGTCGGCGTAACGCGGCGCGTTGTCGAAGGTCGGCGGCGCCTGGGCGATCGTCAGTTCGTGCCGGACCAGCTTACCCTGGTCGATGACGGTCAGCGTGGCCTTGTTGCCGATGCCGATCGAAGTGAGCAGCCGGTTCAATGCGTTTCTGGCGCTGCCCCACGGCTGCGGGATCTGGTCGTAATACATTTCGGGGAGGCCGTCGTACTGATCCCACGGGAAGGAGCCGTGGAAGATGTTGCCGTCGTAGTCCGAGCCTTCGAGCTCGATGGTGCGTTTGCTGTCGGCCGGGATCAGCTGCAGCAGAATTTCACCGACTTTGAGGCCCATTGCCGATGCCGGTGAATCCGGGTACACCTGGGTGATCAGCAACCCGGTCGAGCCGTCGTCGGTCAGTTGGGCGGCGTCGTTGGCGCGCGCCAGCTCCTGATCGAGCGGCTGGACCTCGACGCCGAGCCATGCCATGCGGTTGCGTTCCTCCTTGGCGCGCGGAATGTTGGCGGCATCGAAGTTGTTTGCCGGATCGGCCAACAGCGCCGCCAGCGTATCCGCGGGGATCATGGTCATGCCGTTGCTCTGACGGGAGCCGGGAATGCGCGACTGCAACGGCAAGCCGAGCAGCGTACCGTCCTCGGCGAATAACGCGTTGGAGCTGTTCGAGGTCTGCGGCACCAGAATGCCTTTCGGGCCGGTGGCGAAGGTCTCGATCCACTCCGGAAATACGCTGATATCCAGCTGGTTGCCGTAACTGTGCAGCCGGGCTCCGAAAAGCGGGACGCGGTAGTACCGGACCATCCGTTCGGTCGAAAGTTTGAAGCCGCTGCCGGGGAGTTTTTCGGCCGGCTGCGCCAACATGGCGCCATAGTTTTTGAGCGATCCGGCGAAGGCGGCTTCGACCGCTTTGCCGTCCACGGTCAGCGTGATGCTGTCCAGCCGGGCGGTCATCTCCGGCGGCAGCGCCGCCGGGATCAGAAGCTTGCCGGAATCCAGAAGAATACCCGGGATGGTGATTTCATTGACATCGTCGCCGTCTTCCATACCCATGCCGTAACGGTTTTGCGGCTGCTCGGAGTCGCTCGGCGCCAGCTGGATACGGACGTTGAAGACATTGTCGGCGACAGTTTTCCCGAATGCGGTCAGCTGCGCCTCCTGTTCGGCGGCTCCCAACTGCCTCCAATCGGCCGGAACCGGATTTTTCAGCAGCAGATCCAGCGGCATTTCCTCGAGCATCGACAGGTTGACGACATTGCCTTCGGCGTCGACCACCATCGAGTTCGGCAGCGTCGTCACCGTGTCCAGGCCGGTTTCCACGATCCGGCTGACCTGGGCCGGCGCGTAAGGCGCCACCCCGGCGACCGGAATGGAGGCTTCGTCGACCAGAAAGAACGAATACAGCTTTTTGCCGTCCCCGGCCGGCTGGAATTGCAGCGGTTTGACGCCCGGAAGCGGCTGTGCGGTTTTCAGGCGTACGCTTTTCTGCTCCGGGTAATACGCGACGATCTTTGCCGGGAGTTTTCCCTCGCCGGAGCTCACCTCGATCCGGTCGAGCCATTCGGGGAGCAGCATGATATCCGCCGCGATGAATTCATCGGGTGCGACGGCGAAGCCGCTGACCCGGAACGGCCGCTCTTCATCGATGTAGGCCCGCGCCGAACCGGTATGCGGCGAGTTGCAGTTGGGGCACATGTACGTGACGGTGAATTCCGGCTGGCGGCCCTTGTCGTCGAGCCGGAAATAGTAGTCGATCCACACCACCGAGCTGGAGAGTTTATCCAGCAAACTGACATTCAGCTCCCGGATTTTCGCCAGCTCGGCCGGAGCCGCCGGGGCATCGGCGGCCTGGAGCGGAAATGCGCTCGCGGTTAACAATGCGGCGCAGGCGGCGGTCAGAAAAAAATAACGGCGGTTCATAAGCTACTCCTTGTCATAATCGTTGGAAAAGTCCATTACCCGCTGCAGCGTCAAGCCGTTGCGCAGAATGGTGAAAGTCGCCTTGGAGGTGGTCTTCCAATGGGCGACGGCATTGTCATACGCGGCCTGCAATTCAGCCAGAGTGTGAATCTCTTCGCCGTTGATTGCGAGAATGATGTCACCCGCAGCCAGACCCGTGCGGGCGGCATTGCCGTAATTGGAGACACCGTAGATATAAACACCCTCATTCTGGTAAAAGTACAGATTGGGAACGTCGAAGCGGTTGATGGTTTTGGCGGTGAGCCCCCACCGGGAACACGAAATTTCCTCGCCTTCGACTTTGCCCTTGGGGCTGGGAACCGCGGTGATTTCCATCTCTTTGCCGTCCCGAATGACGGTGAATGTTACCGCTTCGCCGAACGGCATCAGGCCGAGGCGGCGTTTGAGCCGGGGCATATCTTCGCGGGTCAGCACCGTTTCCGGGGTGCCGCCGACCGCGACGATCCGGTCGTTGGGCAGGAATCCGGCCTGCCGCGCCGGGCTTCCCGGATCGGTCCCGGAAACGATGACGCCATTGTCATACGGGAAATAGATGTTGCGGTCGAAGTCGTGCAGGACCTGCAGTTGAAAACCGAACCATGCCCAGTTGACCTGGCCGTATTCGCGGAGGCGCGGCAGAATGTCCCGGATGGTCGGAACCGGAATGGTGAAGCCGATCGCGCCGCCCCCCATCATGCCGAGGGTGTTGATGCCGATCACCTTGCCCCGGGTGTCGACCAGGGGGCCTCCGGAGTTGCCCGGAGAGATCGCCGCGTCGGTCTGGTACCACAGGCTGTAGTCGCCGTTTTCCGGCAAATAGCGCGACGCGCACGAAACTATACCGATGGAGACCGAGCGGTTCAACCCCCACGGCGCTCCCATCGCCATCACGAAGTCGCCTTCGCGGACTGCTTCGGCATCGCTCAGGGCGGCGAACGGCAGCACGGTTTCGGCCGGTAACTCCAGCTTGAGCAACGCCAGATCGATATCCTTGTCGCTGCCGACCACCGAGGCGCGGCAGGCGGTGCCGTCGTTCAATAGACAGCGGATGGTCACCGCTTTGTCCACCACGTGGTAATTGGTCAACACTTCGCCGTCCGGCGTGATGATGACGCCGGAACCGGTGACGACATTGGCGATGTCCTTGCCGGTTTCCAGGCTGCCGCGGACGGCATGGATATAGACTACGGCGGGGAATACCTGATCGCCCGCGCTTTGAACCACCTCCTGGAAATCGGCGGTGTAGCCGGACGACAGGCCGATGCAACCGCTTCCTCCGAACACCAATACCGCCATCACGGCGGCGCCGCAAATTTTCTTCATCCGTATTCCTCCAGTCTATATTTGCATTACGGAAATATATTGAAGAGTACGGGAAAATGCAATCCGGATTCCGTTTTTTTTGTTCTTTTCCCGTCAATTGACCCGGTTTTGCGGCGTTCCCTGCCGGAACGCCGCGATATTGGCCGCCACCGTGTCCAGCAACCGCTGCCGCGCTTCGCGGGTGGCCCAGGCCAGATGCGGGGTGATCCAGCAGTTTTTCGCTTGCAGCAGCGGCTGCTCCGGGGGAGGGGGCTCCTGCGTCAATACATCCAGCCCGGCGCCGCCCAGAAGTCCCGCGTTCAAAGCGTCGGCGACCGCCCGGTCGTCGAGGAGCGGGCCGCGTCCGGTGTTGACCAGCCACGCCCCCGGCTTGAAGCTGCGCAGCCGTTCACGATCGATCAGGTGATGGGTTTCCGGAGTCAGCGGACAATGCAGCGTGACGATGTCGGATTCGGCGAACAGCCGCTCCTCCGACACCATGGCGATTCCGGCCGGAACCGTGGCGGGAGGCGTCCGGCGGTAGGCGAGAATGTTCATGCCGAATGCCAGCCCGATACGGGCGACGGCCTGGCCGATGGCGCCGAAGCCGTAAATCCCGAGGGTTTTCCCGGCCAGTTCGAGCTGCGGCGTGAGCCAGTAGCAGAAGTCGGCGCTGCGGCTCCAGTCGCCCTCGCGGACCGATTCGGCGTGTTCGCCGAGGCGGTTGGCCAGATTCAGGATATGGGCGAAGGTCAACTGCGCCACCGACATGGTGCTGTAAGCCGGAACGTTGGTGACCACGATGCCGCGCCGGGCGGCGGCCGCGGTATCGACGACATTGTACCCGGTGCCGGATACGCCGATATAGCGTAGCTGCGGCAGCTGCGCCAACACCGCTTCGTCGAGCACCACCTTGTTGGTGATGACGATTTCGGCGTTGCCGCAGCGTTCGACGGTCTGTTCCGGCAGCGTGCGTTCGAAAATCCGGCAGGGCCCCAATATCGCCCAATCGAGGTCCCCCGGATTCATGGTGGCTCCATCCAATACGACTATTTCCATATGTTCTCCTTCTGATAATGATCCGCTTACCATACACCCTCAAGGTGGATTTGCAAAAAGAATGGGAAAAAATACGGGTGAATTATTGGCAATTTACTTCCGGCCGGTGTAGATTCTGAAAAAAGCCTTTGTAGAGTATTCTGCGCCCGATTTTTCCGTATTTTTTGGGGCTCGGTGCAAACTTTTCGGGGTTTCCCGGCGTCCAATATAGCGGGAACTCCAATATCGAAAGGAACAGTGGAATGGATTTGCGTTTGGCTTCGAAGTATCGTTTGCCGGTTCTGTTGGTATTGCTGGTGGCGGCGGACTGGCTGTTTTATGAGTGGGCGCCGCTGGGATGGGTGCTGGGGTTGTTCGTCGCGCTGCTGTGGGGCGTGTGCTGGCCGCGGCAATGGAATTTCGCTTCGCGGCGGGTGTTGGCGATGGAATTGGGGGCGTTGGCGCTGACGGCGCTTTCGTTGGTGTATGCTCCCGGCGCGTTGAATATTCTGCTGGCCTTTCTGTTGTTGTATATTTACCGGATCACGATGGCGATGGACGGCAAAACGTCGTTGCCGTTCTGGTTGGGGGCGCTGCCGCTGAAGCTGGCTACCTCGTTCTTCGAATGGGCCGGGATGCTGTTTTTCCGGCCGAATCCGGGCGATCGGCTGTTTGCCGAACGCGGCGTCCGGAAGGTGGCGCTGTGGGTCCTGCCGGTGTTGGTCACGCTGCTTTTTGCATGGCTGTTCGCACTGGCCAACCCGGTTCTGGCGCGGTTTTTTCAACGGGTGCTGGCGGCGTTGGCGGAGTATATCCGGCTGCCGCCTCCCGACCGTATCGCGTTCTGGGTATTGATGATTCTCATCGTCGCTTCGGTGATGTCGCTGCGGATATTCCGGAGTTTGCTCGGAGGCGGATCGCGGCTCAAAGGCATTCTGGTATGGGAGGGTTGTTCGGTTCCGTGGCCGGAGGCCGAAACCCGGCAGCGCTGGGACCGGACCGCGACCGCGATGATGGGGCGTGCGCTGGTACTGTTCAACTTGCTGTTTCTGGTCCAGAATGTCTTCGATGTCGAATATCTGTGGGCGGGGCTGGCGTTGCCGGAGGGGGTGACCTATGCCGAATATGCCCATCGCGGCGCGTATCCGTTGATTGCGGTGGCGCTGTTGTCCGGGGTGCTGGTGATGGCGGCGTTCCGGCGTGACGGCGCGGCCCGGAATTCGGCGTGGCTGCGCTGGATGGTGTATGTGTGGCTGGCGCAGAATATTTTCCTGATCGCCTCTTCGATGCTGCGGCTGGAGAAATACGTCAGCGTTTACAGTCTGACCTTGCTGCGGGTGGCGGCGTTTCTGTGGATGGTGCTGGTCGCGGCCGGGATGATCCTGTTGATGTATCGGATCTATTCGAATCGCGGCAACGGCTGGCTGGTGCGTGCCAATCTGCTGGCGGTGCTGGTGCTCTTGCTCGGTTGCGGCTTCCTGAATATCGCCGGCTTCGTCGCCGATTACAATCTGGACCATTGCCGGGAAGCCACGGGGGACACCTCCCATGCCGGGTTGGATACGGATTATTTGATGCAGCTGGGATATCCGGCGTTGCCGGCGCTGGCGCGGGCGGCGCAAGCCGGATGGGGGGATGTTTTGCCGCGGGAGCTGACACCCCGCATTGAGCACCTGTCCCGGGAAACGAACGACTGGCGGCAATGGAGCCTCAGGAAAGAGTTGACGTTGCGGCAACTGAAAAATAGTATTAAAGAATAAATAGAGCCGCGCAGCGGCGGTCTGCACTCCGTCATACGGAGGCGCCGCTCCAGCAGGCGAATTCTGCTGGTCGCCGATGGCGCCGCAGGCGCCTAAAAGAGGCGAAAGTTATAGTAAGCGAGCCGGGAGGCGAGCGGAAGCCGCCCGAGGTAACGACGGTGGAGATTGGATTGGAAGCGTGAGCGACGGTCAAATCTCTACATGGAGTGGACGAGGCTGGCGCTGGCGTCTGATGAACAAACGCGGTTTACTTGCCCAGCAGCAGCAGGCTGGCTTCGGGGCTGGACGCCACCAATTCGTGGAGACGGACCGGATAATAGACGATATGGAGATTGCCGCCGGCGTCGATGGAGATGCTCTTGACGATTTTCCGGAACATCTCCATTTCTTCCAGTTCGCCGGTTTCCAGCAGGGTTTTGTCCAGGCTGCGTTGAAGCGCCGCCCGCGGCAACGTGATGGCGCCGACTTTGAAGTAGTCGATTTCGGCGGTGATTTTTTCCGCGTCCATGCCCGGATGGACCGCAAACCGGACGGTAGCCGCGCCGCCCCATACCCACCGGTAACCGGAGTATAATGTCATTTCCACTTTTATATTCCGGCCGTCGAAGTCCAGTTCGATTCCGTCGACCCCCGGTTCCGTTTCTTCCCGGATCAGATTGCAGCCGATCGTCAACTCATTGCGCAGGGCTTTCAACAGCGCCCGCAATTGCTCCGGCGTGATGGTGATCGTGGCTTCGGCATCTTCGGCGGTGCCTTCGTCGACCGCTTTCACCGTATCCTGCAATGCGAGTTGCAGGTCGAAAAACGCTATTTGCTCTTCGCTCGTCAGCATCGTCACCGTCCCCGGCGCCCGGCGGGAACCAAAAAGCAAGAGTGACAGAACGACCGCCAGCAGCAACAACAGTGCCGCGACTCCGCCGACACCGATCAACACCCACTTCCAGGCGCGATGGCGTTTGACCGGTTTTCTCTTGCTTCCACTTTCCGTAATAGCCATTTTCAACGCAACTCCTCTATCAAAAGTTGGTACAAAGCTTCCGGCGACGGGGCGCTCGTCAATACCTTCAGGAAGGCATCGGATTTCAGCGACGAGCTCAGCAGCGACAACAACCGCAAATGCTCCGCATGCTGGTTGTCGCGGGCGGCGATCATGAAAACCAGTTTGACCGGTTCCGTATCCATGCTGACGTAATCATCGATTCCGGTCGGCACCAGCGCCACCGCCGCGACAATATCGGACACCGATTTCAGCCGTACGTGCGGAATTCCCAACCCGCGGCCGATACCGGTACTCATCAGGCTTTCCCGATGATAAATACCGCGGCGCAGATCTTCCGGATCGGTGACCTCCCCGGTTTGCCCGAGAATATCGCACAATGTATCCAGAACCTGCGCTTTGCCGGCCTTCGGCAATACGACAATACGTTCCAGCTTGATCACTTTTGCCAGACTGATTTCCACCATGATTTCCTGGTCCGTTTTAAACGTTGACCGCTTCTCCGTCCGTATCGGTTCCGCAAGCGGCATAGCGATCGAGCAGCGGCTGTATCCGGTCGGCGATGAATTCCCCGACCTGTTCCGGAGCCCGGCCGACGAAAGCGGCCGGATCCACCAGCGCGTCGATCTGGCCGGCGATGGCGGCAAAGGCCGGATCCAGCTTCAGGCGTTCCAGGAGATCGTTTTCGCGGCCTTCCGCCTTGATGCCGCGGGCGGCTTCCATCGAGTTGACCCGGATCGCTTCGTGCAATGCCTGCCGGTCGCCGCCGGCCTTGACCGCGGCCATCAGAATATTTTCCGTCGCCATGAACGGCAGCTCCGCCGCGACGCGCTTGGCGATGACCTTTGGCCAGATCTGCAGCCCGGTGGTGATATTGACCAACAGCGACAGGATCACGTCGACGCTCAAAAAGGCCTCCGGCAACACCAGCCGGCGATTGGCCGAGTCGTCGAGCGTGCGCTCGAAATATTGGGTGGCATGGGTCTGGGCGGCGTTCAACGGCAGATTCATCACATAACGCGACAGCGCGCAAACGCGTTCGCTGCGCATCGGATTGCGTTTGTAGGCCATGGCGCTGGAGCCGATCTGCTGTTTGCCGAACGGTTCTTCCATCTCGCGCAAATTGGCGAGCAGCCGGATGTCGCCGGCGAATTTGTAGGCCGATTGGGCGATCCCGGAGAGCATGGCCAGGACATAATAATCGACCTTGCGGGTGTAAGTCTGTCCGGAAACGTCGATAATCCGGTCGAAGCCCATCCGCGTCGCCACCATGCGCTCCAGCCGGCGGACTTTGTCGTGGTCGTTGTCGAACAGTGCGAGAAAGCTGGCCTGGGTTCCGGTCGTTCCCTTGACGCTGCGGAACGGCAGCCGCTCCAATTCTTCGGTCAGGCGCTCGAAATCCATCATGAAATCCTGCAGATACAGACAGAAGCGCTTGCCGACCGTGGTCAGCTGGGCCGGTTGGTAGTGGGTGAAGCCGAGCGTCGGCAGCGAGCGGTGCTCCTGCGCGAGGTTTTTCAAATTGTCCATCAGTTTCCAGAGTTTGCCGCGCAGGATTTTCATGCCTTCGCGCATCTGGATCAATTCGGTGTTGTCGGTGACATAGCAGCTGGTGGCGCCGAGGTGGATGATCGGCATGGCCGTCGGACACTGGGTGCCGAACACGTGGATGTGGCTCATGACGTCGTGGCGCAGCTCTTTTTCCTTGTCCGCCACGGCGGCGAAATCGATGTCGGTCAGGTGTGCCGCCATCTCCGCAATCTGCGTCGCGGTGATATTCAGCCCGAGCTCCCGTTCCGATTCGGCCAGCGCCAGCCACAGCTTCCGCCAAGTGGAGTGCTTCATCTGCGGCGACCAGTTGTAGCTCATTTCCTGACTGGCGTAACGGTCGGTCAACGGGTTTTGGTAAACGTTGTAATCCATAATTATTTTTATCGAACCTTTCTTGCATTCGGCGGTTTCCGGTATTAATGTAATATGGGAAACGCTTTTGTGCAAGTGCCGGAAGCACAGTTTCTGCGGAATATAAAATCGGGGAGACGCGGACGGGCATGAAAAAGACAGCATTTTTCGGTATTTTCATCCGGGTCAAGAACCTCGATCAGAGCCGGGCATTTTACCGGGACTTGCTGGAGCTGGGAGAACCCGTGATCGACAGCTCGTTCTGGGTCGAATTTCAACTTCATGCCGGCTTGCGGCTGGTATTGGAAAAGTCCGCCGCCCGCTATCTCGAACACGCCGCTTCCGCCACCAGTTTCATCTGCTACGTCCAGAATGTCGAGCGGATTACCGCCAAGCTCATCGATAACGGCTACGATCCCCAACCGGCGGAGCTGGCCCGGCCGGGCGGCACTTTCTGGCGCTGCCTGGACCCGGAAAACAACCTCTTTTACCTGAGCGATATGCCGGAATAACCTGGGCGGCTCGACATGAATCGTGCCGGACTTCAGAATGCAGGAGCGGGGAGGGGGGGCTGTTTGGCGAGCGCCGCGGCGAAATCGGCGAAGACGGCTTCGCGGTCGATCCGATCGGCGATTTGCACTCCCCGGTTGCCGCCGAGGCCTTGAACGGCTTCGCCCGGAATTATCGAACGCAATCGGCACCAGTCCGGGTTGCAGAACCAGGCGAAAGGCGCCAGATCCCAGATCGACAGCACCGCCTGCGGCGACGGATCGAGCCGGAAGCTCCAATAGTGCTGCCGTTCGTAACGGTGCAGCAGGAAGCGGCCCACCCCGGCATGGCCTCCGAGCAATTCCCGCGCCTGCGGCAGCGACAGTGTCAGTTTTTGCGCCACGTCCCGGCACGGAAATTGAATCAACGGCAAGTCGGAAGCGCGGATTTGCGCCGCGGCTTCCGGGTCCTGGTCCAGATTGAACTCTGCGGACGGGTACTCCGGCAGTTGGCCGCCCAGCCACACCAGAACCGTCCGTTCCGCCAGCGTGGGATCGATCCGCAACGCCAGTGCGATGTTGGTCAAAGAAGCGATACCGACGATCCATAGCGGGTGGTTTCGATGGTATGCCTGCGACAACTCGACCAGGCGCAGGGCGCCGGTACACGCTTCCGGATTGCGGTATTCGCGCGACAGCCGGTCGGCTCCCTCCCAGACCGGCGCGTCGCACTCCGGGAAATAGTGCAGGATGCGCCGCATCTCCCAGTAACTCTGAAACCGCCCCTCCGCCAGCGACAGTACCCGCTCGTGGCAAAAGGGCGCTGCGCACAACGCGCGAATCCGGAAGCGTTCCGGGTGGCACAGCGCGTAAACCAGAGCGAACTGGTCGTCGGTTTCGTTGCCGGTGTCCGAATCGATCACGATATCCACGGCACCGGCGGGAACGGTGGTTGCGGTTAAAAATTCAGAAGAACTGGGATGCGTCATGCGAAGACTGCTTTCGTTACGTTTAGCGTTGACGGTAGCCGCTGCGGGGCCACACGGTCCCCGGCTCCACCGCTTTTTGCACGGCCGGATCGGCGATCAGAATATAACGGTGGCGCCACGGCCGCAATGGAATGGACAGCCGGTTGCCGTCCAGTGCCAGCGCTTCTCCGGAGATGGCGTCGAACGCCGCGGCATTGGCCGGCAGCAGCGTTTCCGGGAAGGTCAGCGTCGCCGTCAAAGGCGTATCGCCGCCGCCGAGATCGGCCACCGGCACCAGCAGCGTGCCGTCGGCACGGCGGTAACAGCCGGCCAGCGTGGATTCCGGATTCCCGGTGATGCCGTTTTCCCAGTAGGGAGTAAAGTCGCCCTGATTGACGCCGTAATAGCGCATCACCTTGCTCGGCAGGCCGCCGTCGAGCCGGAGCGGGATATTCAGCACCGCGCAGACGGCGCCGGCGTCCTGCATCTGGGTGTAGTTCAGGAAATACATCGGCAGACCGTACTGGCGGCCCATGCCCGCCCGGATGCTGTCGAGCTTGATCTGCTCGCGGAACGATGCGGAATCGTGCGCGTAAAAGACGAACTGTTCGCCCTTCCAGACCGTGTCGCCGAAGCCGATGATCGGCGTCCAGATACCGATGGTGGTGTGCATGTCCATCCAGAAATCCGGCCGCGCTTTTTTGCCCACCGTCCGCAGTCGCTTGAACAGCTTCCGGTATTCGAAGATCGGGTACGACGGCTGCAATTTGCCGTCCCGGTCGTAATAACCGCAGCCGTGGCGCAGGTTTTTGCATCGCGGCGGCATCGCGGTGCCGTCCATATAAATGCCGCCGATGCCGTACTCCGCCAGCATTTTTTCGACGCCGTAAACGATGAAGTTCTGGTATTGGCCGGCATAACATATGTCGATGCCGAGGTGGTCGCCGCGGTTGTAGCCGCGCTCTTCCACCAACGGCGCGTTGGCGATCTCTTCGCCGTAGTCGGCGTATTCCGGCGAGTTGTTGCCCAGCTGGAAGCCGAGATACGGCAAGAGCTGCATGTCCAGCGCATTGGCGCCGGCGGCCAGGCGGGTCACCTCGTTTTCGAACTTGCGCGTCATCGGATACCCCTCCGATTCCGTCCAGGTTTCATGGAGGTGGACCAGATTGTTGCCGGAGCGGTTCCACAACGCCAGCAGCGATATGGTTTCTTTGGCGAGCGGCAGCTCCAGGGCGTTGCCGACGATCTTGCCGTTGTTGCAGCGCGCCGGCAACCGGTTCAACGCATCCGTAAATGCTCCGGCGGTGAAGTCGCGGTAGCGAAAGCCGCCGCCGAGGGTGATGCGGGATTGCTCCGGTTTTTCCGCAAACCACTCGTGCGCCGGAAAGGCGGCTTCGGCCATGGTGACGCCGTCGATTTTGACGGCGATCCGGCCGTCGTGCCAGGCCACCTCGGCGGTTTTTTCGGTTCCGGGTTTCCAGCCGGGCACCTTGAATGCGCGGTCGATCCGGTCGATGCGCTGGCGGCTGTGTTCGGTATAGGCGCTCAACCGGAATTGCGCGTCGGTGACACCGTAATACAGACCGAACGATTCGCCGTTGGGGAACTCCAGCGCCAATATCTGCGTGTCGGCGTCGGAGCGCGGGTCGCGGCCGCCGGCACACCATTGCGAATCCGGATCCTGCAGCGGCGCGACGGCGGCCGAAAGCGTTCCGGCGTCGAGGGTGACATCGCCGGGAACCGGAAACGCGGCGAGCCCCTGCGCGGCGGTGTCCACCGGGAGTTTGGGATCTTCGGCGCCGTAAAAGGAATACATGCCGAACTTGCGGAATTCATCCGGTATCGCTTTGACCGGGGTCGGCTGCACCGCGAAGGAGAATTCGAGCGGTTGGTCGAGCGTAACCGGCCGGTCGACGATATTCATCACCAGCCGGTGGTCGGTCGGCGTCGGGCGCAGCGCGAGCACGCGATTTTCATCCCGGTTGGACCAGTGGCGCGGCGCTTCGCAGACCCAGGTCAGGCCGACCTCGTCGTTGCCGACGAACATATACGGCGTGAAGCTGCCCCATGCCTCTTGGGCCGGAAAAGAGCCGCCCGGGGCGCCGTCCCAGTACGGGAAGGTGCCGATGAAAATCGGCGTGATCGGATCCGCGTCGAAGAAGATCGACTGTTCGGTCGCAAACGGGATTTCCAGTTGCAGGCTTTCCAGTTTCTGCGGCGCATCGGCGCTCAGCTTGACATCGAAACGGATCAGGCCGTCGTACTCTATTGTGGTGGTGATGTCGAGGGCCATTTTCCCCGAACGCGCCTGTTGGCGGTAGACCGCGGTGGTATCTCTGGATTCCGTCAGTTCCACGCTGGCGGCGTCAAAGGCGATGGTTTGCCCTTCCGCGGTACCGGTCAGCGCGATCGGCGCGGCCAGCAGCTCCTGATCCTGGCTCACGATGGAAGCAAGAAACGGAGTGCCGCCGAAGTGGATCGAACGGCCCCATACGGAAAATCCGTCCTTGCCGGCTTGTACCGGCGTCCACGGCGCGAGCACGATATCCTCGATGCCGTCGGTGGAATTCCACCACGCCGGCGGGACCGGCCGGGAAAAGCCGACGCCGGAGAGGCTCTGCGTATTGCCGTCGGCGCTGCGCACTTCGCCGTCGATCCGGTAATTCCGGGGGGCCAGGCCGTGAAAGTCAAATTCCGCGAACCAGACGCCGTCGCGCAGCTCCGCGTCGCGTTCGGCGATTTTACCGTCGGGGCCGGACAGGGTGAAGCGGCAGCCCTGAATCGGGAAGCTGCTGAAGTCGGCCGGGTTGTAGAAGGCTTCGACGACTTCGGAACTCCAGAACTTCTTGACCCGGACATCGGTGTCGAGGAGATCGCGGAAGCGCCGGGCGGCATAGCTCTGGCCCGAGGCGGTGTCCATCAGAAAGAAGCTGCCGTCCCATGTCCCGATGCCGGCGTCGGCGTGCATATCGACCGGCAGTGAAGCATGCGCCGGCACCTCGAATTCGCTGTCGCTCTGGCGGATCGTACCGTCGTCGTGCCGGACGGCCTCGAGATGCGCCTTGACCCGGATCGCCCGGTCGGTGGGGTTGTACAGGGTGCCGGTGATCCGGATGCCGGAGGCGGTGTCGAGCAAAAGATTGTCCTGCTGGAAGTACACTTCGGTCCTTCCGGACAGGACGCCGAACGATTCCGGGTCGTGCCAGGTATTGGAGCGGTATGGCGTCCAGGTGGAGGCGATGACCCCGGCGCAGTTGCTCGGGCCGCCCAACTGCGACTTGTCCACCGACTTGTTGCGGCAGAAGTTGAAGCCGAGTTCGCAATTTTCCGGGAAGCCGCCGGAGAGGCCCAACACTTCGGCCGGAATCATCGCCTCCATGCTCCATTGCCCCGGCGCCTGGCTGGTTTTCACCTGCCAGGCGTCGCTGTTCCAGCTGTTGTCGCGCTCTTTGGCGTCGTAGACGTTGCCGATGGCGTTGACCGAAAAGTGGTAATAATCCGGCTTGGCTAGATCGGGGCGCAGGAAAAATTCGACGGCGTCGTCGAGCCACATCACCACGTCGCGGGTCTGAACCGGACAGGTCGGCTCGTCGGGCTGGTAGCAGATGGCGGCGATATACAGATTGTCGCCGTGGAATTTGACCAGCAGCCGGGTCGGCGCCTCTTCCATCGCGGTTTTGCCATAACGGATGAAGCGGTAGCTCTGCGCGGCGTCATCCCATTCCTCCGGGGATACGACCCCGTCGATTTGCGGCGCAACCGGCGAATGCGGTGCATTGATGACGGCCCCCAGGAGGGCAGGGGGCGCAAGCAGAAGCCCGAGCCCCAGGATGTGTGAAGTGATTTTCATGCGTTGAATCCTATATTTAAGTGGTCATTGAAATTTGGGATCGGTTCCGAGGCCCCACAGCCCCAGGTCGTCGAGTCCGGTCGCGATCACACTGCCGTCGCAATGGACGAAGTTGCTCCTGCGGCCATGGGCGAACATGATGCCTTTGGCCTCCGGCCAATCGGCGTTGCTGCGAACGACGGTATTCCAGTAATAGCTGTAGTCGTACCAGGTGAACAAGGGGACGGTGCCGTAACCGTATATATGCATCAACAGATAAGCTTCGCTGGGGTTTTTCACCGTGGCGAGCTGAAGATTCTGATTGTACGGCCCGGGCTTCAACGGGGTCCCGTCGGGATCGCAGAAGCGGTAGGCATAGCTGAATTTCCAGTCAACTCCGGCCGGTTTTTGGCTACGGCGCCAGTCGTTGGCAAGCATCGGACAGCCGTCCAATACCTCTTTGGAAGTGTAGGTCAGAATCAGGTCCATCCAGTTTTCCGATGGGCCGGTGCCTTCGTTGTAGGAGGCCGGAAAGGCGCTGACTATGGTACTGGTATGATCGACATGCTCGGGGAGCATTTCGGCGTGTTCCACGGAATACATGATCAGAGCCGTCCCCGTCTGCCGCATGTTTGAAATGCACTTGGTATTCTGCGCCGCGGCCCGGGCTTTGCTCAGAGCCGGCAGCAGCATGCTGGCGAGGATGGCGATAATCGCGATCACGACCAACAATTCTATTAGAGTAAAATTGTGGCGTATAATGTCGATTATGTTATGGGAAATAATAACGTAATTCATTATCTATCAAAAACAAATCTGAAATGGACTGGAGAAATAAGAGATGAAAATTAAGTACGAAACGCATAACATAATCGACATTATGCGAAATTACAGCAGTATTGCGCGTCAATTCCCTGCAATTTCACCATATTGAAGGCATGAGGCTTCCATTTCATGATTTGTTTCCTTTCGTTGCCGACATTCCGGAATTGCATGCACCGCGGTCGTTGTTAATATTATAGGATAAGAGCGTAATAAAGTCAATGGTTTTCAGTAAGAAAGATTGCCAAAAATATAGCACAAAACGATTTTTAGAGATTAAAAACGGATACTTTACGAGTACACTATATGCTATGGCGTTCCATTCTTTCTCCTATGGTATAATGAATGTTGTGAAAGCGATTCACTATATAGTATAGACAATCTTTATAATTATGTCAAGTCGTGATAGAACAAGAATTGTAAATTTTTTATTTTTTTTCATAATTGCCTTTTGGAAAACCGGACATTATATTACAGTTATCGATGCGGCGACTAAACAGAATTGTTGGACAAGCACGGTTCCGGAGCGCACCGGGAAATTCAGGTTTCAACCTCTAACTCATTCGCGGAGGATATGACACAGTATGGAAACTCCTTTGCCGATTTTTTCTCAGGCGTCGTTTTTTGCCGGCAGCCGGAATGTGGCGTTTCATTCCCATCCGGGGACGGAGCTGATCTGGCTGCTGCGCGGCGACTGTGAAATTGTCACGTCCCGGGAGACCTTTCATCTGGTCCCGGGCGCCATGATGGTGATCGCGCCGGAGTGCGAGCATAATCAGATTTGCCACGGCGAGGTGGAAAATCTTTTTGCGGTTTTCGTGGCCGATCCGATGTTCTTCGACTCCCGTACCCGGACCATCGAGGTCGGGGGTGACCCCTGGGGAGGGCGGTTGATGCAGAATATCGTCGATTTGAGCATGGCGCGTCACTACGACCTGTGCGACGGGATCATCTATTCGCTGCTGAAGCACTTGAAAACGCGCGAATCCGAATTGGAGACTCACGGCAGTTGCCATCCGGGGCTGCTGCGGGCATTGGAGAAGATCAAAGCCGATTTTCAGGACCCGCTGGATATTCAGGAGATCGCCCGGCATGCCGGCATCAGTTCGAGCTATCTGCGGTCGCTCTTTATCGCCCACTTCGGGCAGTCGCCGATGCAGTATCTGCAGAGCATCCGGATGGCGCACGCCCGGGAGCTGCTGCTGAACCAGTATTGGAATGTCGCCGAAGTCGCGACGCGTTGCGGCTACGACGACGCCAATTACTTCAGCCGGCTGTTCCGGAAAATTCATCACCAGTCGCCCGGCGAATACCGCGAAATCGTCCGCTCGCGCGACCCGAATCGGGAAATCCGGCTGTAACCTGAAAAAATATCGCCAAAAACAGCAAATGCCTCTTGACTTTTTCGCCGGTTTCAGCTATAATTAGAAGCAGTCAATGCAAACGTTTACATTGGAAGGGTGAATCATGGCGGTGACGATTCTGGATATAGCCAAAGCTTCCGGGAAAAGTTTTCCCACCGTCAGCCGCGCCCTGAACGATCATCCGAAGATCAGCGTCAAGACCAAACAGGAAATCTGGGCGCTGGCCGGAAAGATGGGGTACCGGCCGTCATTTGCCGGCAAAGTGTTGAAAAACGGCTTCACCCGGATTCTGTCGGTGATCGTACCGGATCTGGCCGACCCCTTTTACGCGGAGTTTGTCCGCTGTTTCAAAGCCGATGCCGCCGATAACGGTTATGATGTGGTGGTGTACGACTACGAAATGAAGCGCGATCTGGAATCGCGCTATCTGGAGATGATGCTGACGGGGTGTTGCGACGGTGTGGCGGCATTCGTTACCAGCTTCGAACATACCGCGGTTTGCGTGAACCGGTTGTGGGAAGCGCGGATTCCATTGGTGGCGATCGGTACGCCGGATCACAGTCAGGTGCATTACGACGGCGTCAACGTTGACTCGCGGGAGGCGCTGAACCGGATTTTCGGAGAATTGCACCGTCGGGGGAAGCGGAATCTGGCTTTTGTATTCGGCCGGATGTCGGAAGCGCTCTTCGCCCAGGTGAAGGAGTACATGATACCGACGTTGAAGGATCTGCCGTTGCAGTTCGACGCGGAGCGGAACTTCTATTGCGCGGCGGAGAACGGCACCTCCCAGGCGGAGGACGGCTATCGGATCGGGTGCGAAATTTTCGCCCGGAATCCGGCGATCGATACGATCATGACCTGGCACGGGGTTCAGGCGTACGGAATTCAGCGCGCCGCCCAGGAGGCGGGGAAACGCATTCCGGAGGATGTGGCGTTGATCGCCCGCGACAACACCTGGGTGACCCGGTATGCGGCGTTCCCGATGGCGGCGCTGGACCAGCGTCTGGATCAGGTGGCGAAAGAGGCTTTCGCTATCATCAAAGAGCGGTTGCGGAACAAAGAATGGCAGGAGCCGTTTCGCCGTATCGTCAAAGCAGAGCATGTCTGAGTGGTTTTGAGGTGGAAGATATGAAAAAAAGGAGGAACTTGGTCGTTTCATTTTTTTGCGTCCTGGTGCAAACGTTTACACTAATCATTAGAAAACAGGAGACCGGAATGAAGAAGAATTTTAGACTTATAAATTTGTTGATGAATACCTTACGAAACGAATGCGGCGCATAATTCCGATTATGTGATGGCATTTTTAATGTAACTATTTTATCCACAATGCTTCCCAAAAACAACAAGGAGATTTTCGAAATGCAAAACACCCTCAAGAGACATCACATAATCGGAATTATACGTCGAGGTTTTACACTGATAGAATTGCTCGTTGTGATCGCGATTATCGCGATATTGGCGAGCATGCTGCTTCCGGCGTTGAGCAAGGCGCGGGCGGCGGCGCAGTCGATCAAATGTGTTTCGCAATTGAAACAGATCGGATTGAGCGGAGCCTTGTATACGCATGATTCCAACCAGTGCGTCACCTATTCCGGGCCGGATTCCGGAATTCCGCTGTGGACGACGCAGGTGGCTCCGTATTGCGGTATTGCCATGGATGGGCAGGCCATCTCGGCGGACGCTGCGGAAAAAACAATTTACAAATGTCCCACCGATCCCAATCCGACCTTGACTTCCGGCTGGGATGTTGCGCGTTTCGGCAAAGGCAACAGTTATGGGCAGAATCGCAGTCTGGACGCGGATTACTTCGCCGGAGGGGACAGGGTCGGGCGCCAAATCACCGCAATCAAGTCGCCGGCGGAATGTTGCTATATCATGGAAACCACGGCTGCGCCCCTGACTTGGATTTCCTATGAGTTCGGCAAGGGGTGGGCGAAGTTTCCGCACAACAATGCGGATAATATCCTTTATCTGGATGGGCACGTGGCGCCGATGCGGGAGAGTGAAGCGACAACGGGAATGTTCATCGACGTCTGGGTGAAGTCGTCCTACCCGTTCTGGAGCCATTATTGAGAAAATGCGCTTGAAAAGCGCCGGATGAGGAGTAATTTACGTTATGAGAAAAGCAGGAATCGCCGTATTGTGCCTGGCCGGAACGTTGGCCGGGTTCGGGGCAACGCCAGGTACAATTGACCTGATGAAGAAGCCGGACGCCGAAATCGCGCTGAAGCCGCCGGAAACGGTGCAGCGCGATGCCGCGGGTTGCATCGTATTCACCGGAGCGCAGCCGGAGGCGTCGGCGTTCTTTAACAACATTCCGACGCCGGAGCGCCAGGTTTCGTATCTGGCGCAGGTCGGTTTGACCGGCGATCCCGGCGTCCGGGTTTTCACGTATATCGAAAACAGCTCCAACGGCTGGCAGAATGGCGGCGCCCACATCGCCTGTTCGGGACGGCCGGAGGTCAGCCAGTATCTTTTTTCCCCACAGGAAGAAATCAAAGGTCCATCGTATCTGGGAGTGATTATGAAGTCGGAAGGAAACCTGAAGATAAACTCGGCCAAAGTGATCCGGCTGGAAAAAAATACAATCCCCGGCGCCGACTTTGAACAGAATGCCGATTGCTGGATATTGAATCCGCAGGCGGAAATCGTCGAAGCGGACAATTCGCATTGGCTGGAATTGTCGTCCCCGAGCGACGATGCCGTCGGCGAGGCCATGAGTCCGTTGATCGTGGTAGAACCCGGCACGTATTACGAGTTGACCTATGAAGTGACCGGAGTCGAGCGGCCGTGGAACCAGCTGCTGCAGGATTCCAAGGTGATTCCGTTGCGCGACGGTATGTCGATGGGGGCCGATGACGCCTGGGTGCAGTGCCTGATGGGGCGCCAGACCAAGACGCTGAAGTTCAAAACCGGCGCCACGCAGACGTCGATGCAGTTGCAGGTCGTGGTCAAAGCGCCCGGCTGCGTCCGCTTCGACAATTTCGTGCTGAAGGAAAGTGCGCCGGAGGTGATTCCCGCCGAGATCGTGCTGGATATGCCGTTCCAGCATGGCGACGGCGTTTTCGCCTCCAACGCGACCGCGAAGATCACCGGCGAGATCCGGGTCAATGTGCCGGAAGCGGCGCGTCTTTCGCTCGCGCTGACCGACGCCGCGCAAAAGACGGTTTGGAGCGATGAGCAGGATTGCCGGAGCGGCGCGACGGCGTTCGCGGTCCCGGCACCGGCGGAGGGCGCGCAGAATCTCTTGACCGTGACGCTGAAAGACGCGGCCGGGAAAACGCTTTACACCACTTCGAAAGAGCTGCATCATTACGCGCCGCGCGCCAATGAAGTGACCTTCCGGGAGGATGGCGTGACACTGGTCGACGGCAAACCGTTTTTCATGATCGCGCATTGGTGGTTCACCCGGCGCGGCGACACCGGCGGCAATGTCGACTGGTGGTATGAAAACGATCTCGATGTCGGCGACGACATGGATTTCCTGCGCGAAGCCGGCTTCAACACCATTCTGATCCGGACGCCGCGCCATGTCGAAATCGCCGAAGAGCACGGCTTGAAAGCGATCATCGAATTCCCGCATACGCTCCCGGCTGGAACGCCGGAGGAGAAAGAGGCGTTCCGGCGCAATTATATCGTGGAAAACCACAAGTTCAGCTCCAATCCGGCGCTGTTCGCGTACTTGGGCCCCGATGAGGTGATGTTGCGCGGCATTCCCGCGTCCCAGGCGCTCGAAGGCAGCGAGCTGGTGCGCGAAGCCGACCCGTACCATCCGATCTTCTACAACGAAGCTCCGTGCGGTACCGCCGAAGCGCAGAAGGAATACGCCCCCATCGGCGATGTGATCGGACGCGATATTTACCCGGTGGGCGCGCCGCACGGCGACATGTTCAGCGACCGGAGCATGACCGCGGTCGGCAAACATACCGATATCTGTCACGAGTCGGTGGAATACCGCAAGCCGGTGTGGATGATCCTTCAGGCGCTGGGATGGGCGCACTTCCAGGCGGGCAACAACACCAAACCGGCCGCCGAAGTTCCGGGGCTCGAGTATCCGACCTATGAGCAGAACCGTTTCATGGCCTACAATGCGATTCTCCACGGCGCCACCGGGATACTGTATCACTATCTCGGCTATACCGTGCATGTGCCGGATGAGTATTGGGATAGCCTGCGGCGGGTGATATTGGAGATGGTTTATCTGAGCGACGTGTATACCGCGCCGACGGTAACGGCGCCGGCGCTGCAGTGCGCGCAGCCGGAGATCCGCTTCCTGGTCAAACATCACGACGGCCGCAATTACTATCTGGTGGCGAACGAGTCGGACCAGGTGGTGAAGGCGGAATTTACCGGCTGTCCGGAAAAGCAGCTGTATGTGCTTTTCGGCGCCGAGCCCGTAGCGGTGAACGATGGCCGTTTCACCATCGAGTTCCAGCCCTACGAGGTCCGGGTGATGGCGGAAACGCCGTTCAAGAGCGCCGATGAAATCTTTAAAATGGATTCTTATACCCGCTACTCCGATCAGCCGGTGCTGCGGGGCAAACAGTAGAGCAAAAGTAAGCAGGAAAAGCGAAAAACTATGACCGTGCATCAAACCTTCGGGGCGAATTTTCGTCCGGTCCCCTTTTACTTCATCAATACCCGGGAGGAAGCCCGGCTGACGCAGCCGGAGATCGACCGGGCGATGCGGCGGCTGAACGAGCAGCACTTCGGCGGTATCGTGCTGTTCAACAAGCCGCCGGAGGGGTTTTCGGCGGAGGAATACCTCGAAGAACCGTGGTTCGCGCTGATCGAACGCTTCGTTCTGGCGTGCCGGAAACACGATCTGGCGTTGTGGCTCAACGACGGCTTCAACTTTCCGCCCGGAGACGCGGGCGGCCGGATCGAACGGGTGGCGCCGCATCTGAAGCAGCAGATTCTGGTGCTGCGGGAGTCGGGCGAGGTCGGGATCGATGAATTGCCGTGGGGTTTCCCAGCGTTCGAAGAGCCGGAAAGCTCCGAACTGTTCATCCGTTTCGTCTACGAAGCCCACCGGAAACGGCTCGGGGAATACTTCGGCGCCGGTATCGCCGGATTTTTCTCCGATGCCGACAACCGCCGGATCACTCCGTTCTGTCTGGGTGAATTGGGGAACCGGCCGCACTTCCCGTGGGCGAACGGATTTGCCGAGCGCTTCCAGCGGGAATACGGCTACGACCTGACGCCGCTCCTGCCCCGGCTGCTGCGGGGGGAATCGGGAGACTTCGCGCAGGATTACTGGCAGTTGGCCGGGCGGATGTACCAGCAGTGGTTCCGCAACAATTACGAATGGTGCCACCGGCACGGGCTGCTGTATTCATTTCATACCTCGGACACGGGTCCTTTTTCGCGGAGCGAGTGCCCGCGCAGCTCCATCTTTACAGAAGGAGACGTGCTGGAGTTTCTCGCATGTTCCGATTGCCCCGGCACCGACCATGAATTGCTGCGCCTCGACGGCGGCACGCACTTCGACCGGCGTTATTACGTCCCGGCGGCGCCGTGGGGCGCGGCTCCCAAGGCGAAAAACGGCGGTTTCGCCGATACCTCGCAGGATCTGCGGGCGAAATACGCCGAAAGCGCCGCGTGGCTGCATCACAAGGAGCGGGTGTTGTGCGAAGCCTTCGCCGCGACCAACTGGGGCGTCACCTATCAGGATTTGCGCCGGATCGGCGCCTGGCAGCTCATGCAGGGGGTGAATTTTTTCGTGCCCCACGCGGTGCATCACCGGCTTGCCGACTGGTCCAAATACTTTGCGCCGCCGGAATTTTCATTGAGTCCGATGCGGCATGGCGTGCGCGAATTCAACGACTTCCTGGCGCATTGGTCGCAAATGGCGTCGGCCGGCGAATACGTCGCACCGGTGGCGGTAAAGGATCCGACTCTGGCGATATGGCGCGGCGAAGCCGACAGCCGCGGGATTACCGCGGTGTGCGACCGGCTGAACCGGCAGGGGTGGGGATACCGGATCGTCGATGCCGCGCGGGCGCAGGAATTCGAATGGGTGTTCGATCCGGTTCTGGGTTTGACTCCGGAGTTGCCTCCCGCGCCGGTTTCATTCACCGGAAACGGTGATCTGCATTTCATGCTGCGCCGGAACCCGGACGGCAGCCGTTTCGTGCTGGCGGCGAATATCTGGGACAACGGGCCGGTGACCGGTGTGCTTCACTTCGAAGGCCGCGACATCGAACTGACTCTGGCATCCGGCGAGATCGTCCGGATCGGCGGTCCGGGGGAAGCCTGGCATGCGCCGCTGGCGCCGGAGTGTCT
>JAVBQJ010000134.1:0-5862 GCA_031549115.1 Victivallaceae bacterium | reverse complement strand
AGTTTGAGAAAAAGCTCAGTGAATACATTTGCTATTTCAATAACGACAGGATATCTTTGAAATTAAACGGAATGAGCCCGGTGCAATACCGAACTCATTCCTCGTAGCCTTAACCCGTCCAAACTTTTGGGGTCACCTCATTTCGGAGGCTTTTTTTATTGGTCCGGTTTATGATTTATTCATACCGCAACGCTTCGATGGGGTCGAGGCGCGAGGCTTTCCACGCCGGATAGAAGCCGAAAACGATGCCGACGGCGGCGGAAACGATGACGGCGGCGGCAATGGCGGTCGGGCTGGTCGCGATCGGCCAGTGCAACACATTGCTGATCAGCATGGCGCCGCCGCGCCCGATCAGAATGCCGATGATGCCGCCGGTGAGACACAAAACCGTGGCTTCGACCAGAAACTGGGTCAAAATATCGCGGCTGCGCGCCCCCACCGCCATGCGCAGCCCGATTTCGCGGGTGCGCTCGGTGACCGACACGAGCATGATGTTCATGATCCCGACACCGCCGACCAGAAGCGAAATCAACGCGACGCAGAGCAACAGGTTCGTGGTCATTTCCGTGGTCGCGGTCAAGGTGTTGAGCATTTCGGCGAAGTTGCGGATATTGAAGTCATCCGGTCCGCCGGGAGGAATCTTGTGCCGTTCCCGCAGCAGCTGTTCGACTTCGTTGATCGCGTCGGGGATCAGATCGGTGGTCTGCGCCGTGACCCAGATCGCATCCACAGAAACGAAACGCGGCGAAACCAGGCTGGCGCTCTGTTCGGAGGAGTTGACCTCGGGGTAAAAGTCGCCGGTCCCCGCCCCCGGATAGATCGTATTGGTGGTGATCGACGTCGACGACGCGCTGGTATTGGCCGACATCGAACGCTGCCCGGAAATCCGCTGCCGCAAGGTGGTCCACGGCGCAATCACGATATCATCCTGGTCCTGCCCCATCATATTGGAGCCCTTGCGCGCCAGCACGCCGACCACTTTCAAAGCGGTATGGCGGATCCGGATTTCCGCCCCCAATGGCGACTGGTCGCCGAAAAGTTCGCGGGCGACGGTCTGTCCGATCACACATACGGCGGCACCGGTGTCGACATCGAGTTCGGTGAAACAACTGCCGTCGGCGATCTTGTAATTGGCGATGGGCAGATAATTCGGCGACGTCCCCTGAATCTGGTTGGGCTGGTAGTTCTGATTGCCGAAAATCAACTGTTCCCGGGCGCCCACGACCGGAGCCACCAAAGCCACATAGGTACATTCGCGCTGGATGGCTTCGAAATCCTCCGGCGTCAGCGTCATCATGCTGCCGGAGCCGCTGCGTACGCCGCCGTGCGAAAACGACCCGGGAAGCACCAGGATGCTGCTCGCACCCATGCTTTCGATGCTGGTCCGGATGGCTTTGGACGCGCCGGAACCGACCTCCATCATCGTGATCACCGCGGCGATCCCGATGACGATGCCCAGCGTCGTCAAAAGCGCCCGCGTGGGGTTGCGCCGCAGCGCCCTCCCCGCGAGCGGAAATGCGCTCATGATATTCACTTATGCGCCCCCTCCACCAACTGCCCGTCGTGGATGTGAATCACCCGGTCGGCGTGTTTCGCCACTTCGTCCGAGTGAGTCACCAGAATAATCGTAATTCCATCTTCCCGGTTCAGCCGGTTGAACATCTCCATCACTTCGACGCTGGTTTTCGAGTCCAGGTTGCCGGTCGGCTCGTCGGCGAACAACACCGGCGGATGATTCACCAGCGCCCGGGCGATCGCCACCCGCTGCTGCTGGCCGCCGGAAAGTTGACTGGAATAGTGGTGCATCCGGTCGCCCAGGCCGACCTTTTGCAGCATTTCGATCCCGCGCTCGCGCTTGGCGCGCCCCGACATCGAGCTGGCGGTGTAGGTCAAAGGCATGATCACATTTTCCAGCGCGCTGGTGCGGGCCAGCAGGTTGAAGCTCTGGAATACGAAACCGATCTTGCGGTTGCGGATCATCGCCCGCCGGTCGTTCGACGCCCGGCCCACCTCTTCGCCCTCGAGCCGGTAATCGCCGCCGGTCTGCCGGTCCAGACAGCCGAGGATATTCATCAGCGTGCTCTTGCCGGAGCCGGAGGCGCCCATCATCGCCACGTATTCGCCCTGTTTGATCCGAAAGGTGATTCCCTTCAGCACCGGGACGTCGATTTCGCCCAGATAATAGGTCTTGGCGACATTGTCAAGTTCGATCAGATCCATTTCGGCACGCCTCCATGATTATCTTCTGCGTTTCGGGAACTTCGGCAGGAACGGGTTGGTTTCCTCCTCCGACGCGGCGGCAGCGGCGACTTCGATTCCGGTGACCACTTGCTCACCGTCTTTCACGCCGTTCAGCACCTCGTAATAAATACCGTCGAAAGCGCCGAGTTTGACCGGCACGGCGTTGATTTCATTGGCCGCCGTATCCAGTACCCACACCACCCCCTCCGTCCGGGTACCCGGAGGCACCGCGGTCGCCGAGGTGTCCGGCAGATATTTCAGATCCGCTTCGGCCACCAGCACCTCCGGCGGAATGTAACGCAGCGCCGCCGACGGCAGCCGCAGTGCGTTTTCCCGGCGCGCCTCGATGAAGCTGACATTGGCGGTCAGATAGGGCAGCAGCCGGTTGCTCGAGTTGTCGGTATTGACTTCGACGATGTAGGAGACCACGTTGGAGCTCAGCGACGCGTTGAGCCGGATTTTTCCGACCGTGCCGACAAAGCGGTCCTGCGGGAAAGCATCGACGGTGAATTCCACATCCTGCCCCGGCTGAATCCGGCCGATATCGGCTTCGTTGACCGATACCCACACCTGCATCTTGCTGAGGTCTTTGGCGATCAGGAAGAGACTCGGAGCACTCATGCTCGAAACCACGGTCTGGCCGATATTGACGCGCCGGTCGATGATGATGCCGTCCACCGGAGACGTGATCACGCAGTAGCCGAGGTTGCGCTTGGCGTAATCGCGCTGCGCTTCGGCACTGGCAAGCTCCGCCTTTGCCTGCAGAATCGAGGCCTGGGAGACCGCCACCGCGGCTTCGGCGGTATGGAACACCGACTTGGCGTTGTCGTAATCGGCCTCCGCGATCGCGTGCGACTTGTAGAGGGTCTGCGCCCGCTTCCAGTTGATTTCCGCCAGCTCCAGTTTGGCGCGCTGCTGCTGCAATTCGGCTTCAGAGCTGACGATCGCGGCCTGCGCCTGCAACACCCTGGCTTCGTTCTGCTTGAGCTCGGCAGCATACAACGAGTCGTCGATATGCGCCAGCACGTTGCCGGCTTTGACCGGAGAACCGTAATCCACCGGATTGCCGTTCTCATCCAAGCCGAACTCGACGATCAGGCCGGCGACCTGCGCCCCGACGTCGACGAGCTTCTCCGGCTCCACCGTGCCGGAGGCGCTGATAGAGACGGTGATCGTGCCGGGCTTCACCATTACTGAGCGAAAATGAACTTCCGTATCTTGCGATGCTGAAATCTTCTTATACGCCCAGTAACCGATCCCCCCCAGGATACCCAGCACGATCACCAATTTTAACGTGAACTTGAAACCCCGTTTAAAACTCATAGCCTCTCCTTAAGAATCTATCTCATTTTTCGCGTTATACCACCATAACGCCTGTCGCTATCGCTTTATTGTACGGGTTTCCAAAATATTTTACAAATAAAATACTCCTGCGCCCGGCGCTCCCGCCGTCAGGATTTTTTTTCGCGGGCCAGAGCGCGGTGGCCGATATCGCGGCGGCAGAAAGCCCCCTCCCAGGAGATGCAGTCGACCCCGCGGTAAGCCCGCTCGATGGCTTCGCGGATCGAAGCACCGCGCGCCGTGACGCCCAGCACCCGACCGCCGGCGTTGACGATATCGCCGTCTTTGTACGCAGTCCCGGCGTGAAAAACCACCGCACCGGTGGCGGCGGCAGCTTTCAGCCCGTGAATTGGAAAACCTTTGCGGTAAGAATCCGGATATCCGCCCGAGGCCATCACCACGCATACCGCCGGCTCCGGCGACCAGCACAGCTCCGCCTCCGCCAGACGCCCGGCCACGGTCTTTTCCATCACATCCAAAAGATCCCCTTCGAAGCGGCACAACACCGCCTGGACTTCGGGATCGCCGAAGCGAACGTTGAATTCCAGCACTTTGGGGCCGGCGGCCGTCACCATCACACCGACGAACAGAAGCCCCCGAAAATCCAGGTTTTCCTGCTGCTGGCCGGCGAGGAAGCGGTCGAGAATGTCGCGTTGAATCACCTCCATCACCGCGTCGGTCACCACCGGCGCCGGAGAGTATGCCCCCATTCCGCCGGTATTCGGCCCCTGGTCGCCGTCGCCGACGCGTTTGTGATCCTGCGCCGAAACCAGCGCCCGAATGCTTTTGCCGTCGGTCAACGCCAAAATCGACGCCTCTTCGCCGACCAGCATCTCCTCGACCAACACCTTGCTGCCGGCGCAGCCGAAGGCGCCGCCGAAACATCCCTCGAGGAAATCGGCCGCGGCCGGAGCGTCGGTGGCCACCAAAACGCCTTTGCCGGCGGCCAGGCCGTCGGCCTTGATCACGATGCCGGGGGCTCCGGCGGCGAATTCGTCGGCCACATAGGCTTTGGCCGCGGCCAGATTGTGAAAGCACACGGCTTTCGCGGTCGGCAGACCGTACTTTTCCATGAATTTTTTGGCGAAATCTTTGCTGCCCTCGAGCTGGGCGGCGTAACCGCCGGGGCCGAAAGCCTTCAGCCCGCGCGCCCGGAAGACATCGACAACCCCGGCGCACAGCGGCGCTTCCGGCCCCACCACGGTGAAACCGATATCATTGGCGACGGCGAAATCCGCCAGCTTGTCCAGTTCTTCCACTCCGATCGGCACACATTTCGCCACCTCGGCGATGCCGGCGTTGCCCGGCGCACAGAATACTTCGTCCACCCGGGGGCTCTGCTTCAACTTCCAACACAACACATGTTCGCGGCCACCGGATCCGATCACCAATATTTTCATAAACGCCAGTCAACTCCACATCTTGAAATTATCTATTATCCCTATCCATAACATATATCACTTGTAAAAAAGGGCAAATGCGGATAGATTAAAAAAAGAGGTTTTTTTTGATTCTTCACCCTTTAAATCTAACATATATGCGAAATTATTACCTCAAACAACCCAATGAGGATTTGTTGCGTGATTGTACCCTGGATTTTTTCAAAGCGCCGGGCAACGGGGGGCAGAAGCGCAACAAAACTTCCAGCGCCGTCCGCCTGATTCACCGGCCGACCGGCATCGCCGTCACCGATTGCAGCGAGCGCAGCCAGCACCGCAACCGCGCCAACGCGCTGACCAAGCTGCGGCTGGCGATTGCACTGGCCGGCCGGGAAGCAGTGGAGCCGTCGCCCCTGACGGCAGCGTGTTCGATGTCGCACCCGGATTACCCGTTGTGGGCGGCGCGGATTTTCGACGCGGCGGCGGTGGCGAACTGGGATGTGGCCGCGACCGCCGACAGTCTGGGCTGGAGCAAGAGCCATCTGCTGAAAATGCTGACCCGCGACCCCGCGCTATGGCAGAAACTGTTGGAGGAGCGCGCCCGCGCCGGGTTGCCGTTTCTGCATGCGTAAAGCAATGGAATATTGTCTTTTGTCCTTTCTGTCTTTTTCGTCCTTTTCGTCCTTTGGTGCCCCCGGTTTGATTTTTTTGTGCGTGGAGTTATTGTATAGCAAGGAAACGACGAAAATGACTTAAAGGACAGAAAGATACCATGTATAGGTGACAGGAAATCGGAGTAGAAAAAAACTCCTTTGTCAAGTAACTTTGATTAGTCCCATCAAAGCGACAAAGGAGGCACCGAAATGCAGAGAAAAGGTAACACGATCAGTCGGAAAAGTCA
>JAVBQJ010000103.1:0-16520 GCA_031549115.1 Victivallaceae bacterium | reverse complement strand
GGTTTGAGGAGGATGAGGAAGGGGGTTCGGGGGAGGGAGAAGGGAGCCCCTTTCCTCAAAAGGGGGCCCTTCTCTCTCCCCCGGGACGCCTTTTTCGCACGAAAAAAGCGGCGTTCCGGTGGGAACGCCGCCTTTGAGTCAGCGTGCCGTTACGCTACGGACTGCTTGGCTTCGCAACCGTTGCATTCGAAGGTCTTGCGATCCTTGAACTCTTCTTTTTTGCCCTTGTTCCAATTGGAAACCGGACGGAAGTATCCGCAGACCCGGCTGTAGACTTCGGTTTTTTCTCCGCACTTTGCCATTTTTTTACTCCTTTTAGTTGCCGGAGCACGAATTGCGCTCCGTTCCATATGATTCTTTGTTTACTGGTTGACCAATTTTAATTCCGGATCCTCGCTTTCGAGCGGGCACTCGAAGTGGGCGCCGGGGACATAACCGTGGACCGGGCAGATGCTGAACGACGGCGTCAGCGTGAAGTACGGAATCCGGTACCCCTCCGCTACGCGCTTGACGATGGCCGCCACCTGATCGGGATCGTCGATGCGTTCGCCGATGAATGCGTGGAACACGGTGCCGCCGGTGTACTGCGACTGCAGCGGCTCCTGCAAATCCAGCGCTTCAAAAAGATCGTCGGTATAACCCACTGGTAACTGCGTCGAATTGGTATAGTACACATTGGTATCGCCGGCGCAGATGATATCCGGGTAACGCTTCCGGTCCAGACGCGCCAGCCGGAAGCTGGTGCCTTCCGCCGGAGTCGCTTCCCGGGTGTAAATGTGGCCGGTGGCCTCCTGGAAAGAGGCGATCTTCTCCTTCATGTGCTGCAATACCCGGCGGCCGAATGCCAGGCCGTCGTCGTCGCAGATCGAACAGCCGAGGAAGTTCAGACACGCCTCGTTCATTCCCACCAGCCCGATGGTGCTGAAGTGATGCTCCAACGTCCCCAGATAGGTTTTGGTGTAGGGCAAAAGGTCGCCGTCGAGGTGCTTCTGCACTACCTTGCGCTTGATTTCGAGCGATTCCATCCCCAACTGCATCAAGTGGTCCAGCCGGGCGAGGAAATCCGCTTCGGTTTTGGCCAGATAGCCGATCCGCGGCATGTTGATTGTCACGACGCCGATGCTGCCGGTCTGCTCGCCGGCGCCGAACAACCCGCCGGTCTTCTTGCGCAATTCGCGCATGTCCATCTGCAACCGGCAGCACATGCTGCGCACATCGCCGGGCTGCAGGTCGGAGTTGATGAAGTTCTGGAAGTACGGCAGGCCGTATTTGCCGGTCACGGCAAAAAGCAGCTTGGCGTTTTCGCTGTCCCAGTTGAAATCCTTGGTCACGTTGTACGTCGGAATCGGAAAAGTGAAAATACGCCCGTCGCGGTCGCCCTCGGACATGACTTCGAGGAACGCCCGGTTGATCATGTCCATTTCCTGCTGGTATTCGCTGTAGGTGGAGTCCTGCAGTTTGCCGCCGATGATCACCGGCGTATCGCGCAGGTCCTCCGGCACCACCCAGTCGAAGGTCAGGTTGGTGAACGGCGTCTGGCCCCAGCGGCTGGCGATGTTCAACCCGAATACGAACTGCTGGATGCTCTGCTTCAGCTCCCGGTACGTCAGTTTGTCGTTGCGGACGAACGGCGCGAGAAAGGTATCGAAGCTGCTGAACGCCTGCGCTCCGGCCCATTCGGTCTGCAGCGTCGACAGGAAGTTGACGATTTGCCCGGTTGCGGTGTCGAAGTGCTTGGCCGGCGCCGCGCTGGCGCGTCCCGCCGAACCCCGGAAGCCCTGCATCAATAGATCGCGCAGACTCCAGCCGGCGCAATAGCCGACGATGCCGCAGGACAGGTCATGCAAATGCAGGTCGCCTGCGTTGTGGGCCTCGGCGACCTCCGCCGGGTAGACATTGGCCAGCGTATACTTCGCCACCACCGCGCCGGAAACGTGATTCAACAAGCTGGCGTAGGAGTAGCCCGCGTTGGAGTTTTCGTTGACGCGCCAGTCTTCCTGGCCGATATAGCTGGAGACCAGCTCCTGAACGTCCATCATCAGCTGCTTTTCCTCGCGCAGCTTCTCATGCTGGGCGCGGTAAAGAATGTAAAGCTTGGCCGCCTGGGTCAGGCCGCGCTTGATGAACGAATGCTCCACCAGGTCCTGAACGGTTTCGATGTCCGGAACTTCGCCGCCCTCGACGAAGCCGCGCGCGATCAGTTCATCCACTACATCGCGGCAAATGGTGCGCGCCAATTTTTCGTTGGCGGTTCCGGCCGCTTTGAGAGCCTTACCGGCAGCCAGTGTGATACGCTCCGGATCGAACGGCACGACGCGACCGTCACGTTTGCGTATTTGGTTGAAGGGCAAGGCAACTTTCACCATTTTCTCGGAACTCCCTGGTTATAATATTTTTTCGTGGTTGCAGCCGGCAATTTTTCCATGTCGGTTATCGTACTACTCTTTTAATAAAACACACAATATAGAATATGCAAATGAGAAACACCACAATATATGGTATTTTTTTGTCGGGAAATATCAATTGTGCTCTTGACTTTTTTAATTGCTTTCGTATCAATGCGTTTGGAGTTTCGGACGGCGCCGCCGCTGTCAAAAATGAGCTTTACGGCACTTCCGTCTGAAATCTGCGGCGTGATTTCGCGCGACAGCGGTTTCTAAAATCTTCGGAAAATCTCGGCAACGGCGCTTGCCATTCCGGAAAGAACGGTTATATTATACAGTCTTGACATGCATTGCATAACTTAATTTAACATAAAGGAAGAACGATCATGGCACATAAAAAAGGTCAGTCGAGCAGCCGCAACGGTCGCGACAGTAATCCGAAGTATCTGGGTATCAAGGCTTACGGCGGCGAGCGCGTCTCGGCCGGTTCGATCATCGTCCGTCAGCGCGGCACCCGCTTCCATCCGGGCAAGAACGTCGGCCAGGGCCGCGATTTCACGCTGTTCGCGCTGTGCGACGGCACGGTCGAGTTCCACAAAGAGCAGCGCACCGTGAAGATTGTGCCGATGGCCTGATGGGTTTCCGTCCGGTAATGCTTTTCTGCCCAAGTTGACACCAATGCCAACTTGGGCTTTTTTCTTGAAATGAGGTGAAATTGTGTTTGTGGATAAAGCGAAAATTACGGTGAAGGCCGGCGACGGCGGCAATGGCTGCTGCAGCTTCCGCCGCGAAAAGTTCGTGCCGCGCGGCGGCCCGGACGGCGGCGACGGCGGCGGCGGCGGCAATGTCATCATGCGTTCGACCACCGGCCAGCAGAGCCTGGTCGATCTGGCCTACCAGACCAGTTACGCCGCCGGCGACGGCCCCAACGGCAAGGGCAAGGACCTGCATGGCCGCAAGGGCGCCGACGTCGTCATCCGCGTTCCGGTCGGCACCGTCGTCATCAACGCCGAAACCGGCGAAACGGTCGCCGACCTCGATGCTCCCGACCAGGAGGTGATCGTCGCCAAAGGGGGGCGCGGCGGCCGCGGCAACGCCCGTTTCGCGTCCAGCACCAACCGGGCGCCGCGCCATCGCGAAGACGGCAGCCCCGGCGAGCAATTCACGCTGATTCTGGAGTTGAAAACCATGGCGGACGTCGGTTTGGTCGGCTATCCGAATGCCGGCAAATCCACGCTGCTGCGGGCGATTTCGAAGGCGCGCCCCAAGGTGGCGCCGTATCCGTTTACCACGCTGCATCCGGTCGTCGGCGTCGTCGAAACGCAGGATTACCGGCGGCTCACGGTGGCGGACATTCCCGGACTCATCGACGGCGCGCACGAAAACGTCGGCCTCGGGCACGCCTTTCTCAAGCACATCGAGCGCACCCACATTCTCGCGTATGTGCTGGACATGGGCGCCGTCGACGGCCGCAACCCGATCGAGGACTTCCGCCACTTGCAGAACGAACTCGAACTCTATATGAAAGGGCTGTCGGGCCGTCCGTGTGTGATCGTCGCCAACAAGATGGATTTGCCGGAAGCGGCGGAAAATCTGGAGCTGCTCAAAATCGAACTTGAAACCGCGACTGTTCCGATCATCCCCGTCTGCGCCGAAGCCGGTATTACCGGCGAATTGATTCAGGAGCTGGAAATCCGGGTCAACGCGCTCCGCGCCGCTTCGCCTCTGGCCGAGGCGCACACCCCTGAAGGTGCCGAATTGCTCGACCGCGACCTCGACTGGGATGACGAAGCCGCCCCGGAGACCCCCAAGCCGGAATCAACCGCGCCCGTGTCCTCCGGCAACGCCATTATCGACGAGATCCTCGGTTAAAATTTACATATACTGCCTGCCAATCGCGTGGAGTCGGACACCCCGGTTTCGCGCGATTTTTGTAATTTTACCGATGAGTTTTTAACTCGTAATGCCGCAGTGCAGGAGCCACTTCGCCGTCAGTCGGAATCCGATTGAAAGAAAATGGAACGCATCAATAATGGCGGATTTGCATTTTGAATCAAAAGAAGATATGGTAAAAAGTACGCTGAATGTAAAGCAGCAATCGTATTTATTTTACCATGGGGAGCGTCGATATGTTAAAGAAATCCGGCGTTTGGCACTTCATTAAATCCCAATGGAATATCTGTATCGGTGTGGGGATTCTTTTGTGGCTTTTCATACAGATGAATATTTGCGCCCATGGAAAAGTTTTGACCTCGGAATGGCATGCATATCAGATGGATCTTCTCCAGGCCATCCAATCCGATCAGGCCCTGGCGGATTATTGGCGCGAACATGAACTTGCGGCGCCCGCAATGATGCGTTCCGGGCGCAGGACGCATGTCGAGATCTGGTTGATTTTTCCGCAAAGGATCGATGAGAACCATTGCGGGGAGGCAATGCGTATTATCGGCGAAATCGTCGGAGCGCAGCCGGCCCCGGGGAAGGGTGATGTCGAAGTTATTTTTCGCTCTTACAATGACGACAGGACAAGGGAAACTTTTTACTCCCGGCCTCTGACGCCGTCTGTGACTGCCGGCAGGAGTGTGGAGTGATATGACGAAGCGTATTATATTGATTGCAGTCATTTTGATCTGTATCATGATTCTGTTTTATGGCGTGAAGCGAGGATTGGGTGCGCAGGACGGTACGGATGATGAAAGCATCAGGCAGTTTCGTGTCGAGGCGGAAAAGACCTTGGCTGAGGGGTATGATATTGTGTTGTGCCGATTGACGGGAAGGCGTGTTTTTTTCCGCGTGGGCAATGCGTTGCAGCTTGCCATGATTCGGGAGTTCGAAGTCGTCGTATCGATAAAAGATGAGTTTGTATGCGGCTCCATAATAAGCGAATGGAGCACAAGCGATATGCTATATCACGAATCCGTAAATTGCAATTTAAAGCCGGTCGATAATCGTGAAATACACTTCCGCATGGCGAAGCACGATGACATGGTCTGTACGAAGGAGCCCGCTGGCCATGCGTTTGCCGAGGGCAATGAATTCTGCCGCGAGTATCATATGACGGAGTGGCTGTTGCCGCTCTGGCACGCGGTTGCGCCCGACTCTCCGGATTTCAGAGCTTTACGTGCTGAATTCGATAGCTTAAAAATAGAATATGGCGGTAAAGGTGAAAAAGGACGGCCCCCGGAAAAATGAAAGGGGAAGTGGATGCGAATACGTATGCTATACGGAAAAACTGGAAACTTGAACTCAAGATAATCTTGCCGGTCACGGTTGCCGTCGTGTTGATTGGAACAACGGTTGTATGCTGGGGGGAAGATTCATTACTGGTGTTCGAGCCGGTACCACTTGAATTCAAAGTTGTTGTTCGAACAGAAAGTAATTCCCGAGGTCTTAGAGAAAAGTTATGGGAATCGAACTTCCTCCGCCCAAGCGGTGATATTGGCTGTCGCTGAAATCAAAGACCGAACGGTTCGGGCGGACTTCCCGTAACGGAAAGGAGTGCGGCAAATGAAAAAGGTAATCCCGGCAATTGTCGGAGCCTTGATTGTTGGGAGCGCGGCTTTGTTGTGGCTGGTCTTTTCCGGAGATAAAGAGGTCGCGTATTGGAACAATCTTACCGGCGGATATTATTACGGCACGAATGAGGATTTGTATATTTTCCTCAAGGTGCTGAAGATGGAAGAAGCCGGAAGGAGTGCTTCCCGGGAACCGCAATTCAATTATTCCTGGCCGAAACATTTGATTTACATGGTGCACATATCCGCCGATGGAAAAAACGACGGTTTCACGATCCTGGATGACGGCGGTTTTCACAATATCAATTGCGCCGAATATGCACTGTTTCAACATGTCCCGATCGCATTTGACTGCAGAAAAATATACCGCCTCGAAGCCCGTCGGCTGATTGTCACCGCCATTGACGAACTGCCCGCGGCGCTGCAAAAGGAGGTCGAGAATGCCCGACGGCACGACGAGAGCGGGGTCAAGGAATTCAATCGAAATCAGGGTGTGGTCGATGAGGGGGAAATTCCGCAATTCAGCTTTTCAAGCACGGTGAAAAATTTTGACTGGCTGGGGCATCGATTTGCAATTACCACGAAGAGAGCCGATAATGGCACGGAGTTGACGATATCCGCCGGCGATATTATGACTGCGCCAATCAGAATCCAGGTTCCCGACGACCGTATCCCATTCGGCCCACATCGCGATCCGGAGCCCGGTTTCGGCCCGATTCAATATACGCCGGGAAGTTTTCGCGGGGAAGTCAAAAAAACGGAGGATTGAATGGCAATTGTTACGAACGCGGTATATAATAGACGGAGAGCGCGGGCGGTGTCCGGACAATCGAAAGGACAGGCTTTATGTTGGAACGTGTGATGGAATTGATCGGCTTGCGGCCGTCGTGGGAAAAATGGACGGGTATCAGAGAAGCGTACTACCGGGAAGTCCTCGGCGAATCGGCGGATGTTGTATTGCATGCGCTTATCCCGTTTGCCGCCGGCGGAAGTCTGGATTGGTATTTCTACCCGAATCATCTGCCGGGTGCGACAATCGCGGCGACGATGGAACTTTCAGAGCCCTGCGATCGGGGCGCACGCAACCGGATTTACCGCAATTACGAAATCATCATGGCCACCCGCCTGTCCGTCGACGCGCTTACCGAAAGAAAACGTCCGCCGGAAGCGCAGTATCTTTATGAAACAATGAATCACTTTGCCCATTATGCCCGGCAGGCGACGTTGAATCCGCGCGAGACCATTGAATTTCCGGCGGATTTCGACTCGGAATCCCTGCGGGGGGCCTGCTTTGTCATCGACAGTTATCCTGCCGGCGACGGGAAGCGCAAATTCGGGCTGATGCTCCTGATGCAGATCCACCGCTCCGAGATGGAGCACGCGATGGGAAACGGTTCCGGCGAATTGCTGCGGCGTCTCAAAGAGGCGGGATATTACCCATACACCGGCATCGACCGCCCAGCGGTGTTGTAATCCGGCTGTTTTTTGATGTAACAGAAAAGGCGAAGCGGTGATGATCTCCGCTTCGCCCGAATTTTGGCAAAAATTGGTGCGCCCACCAGGACTCGAACCTGGGACCCAATGATTAAGAGTCATTTGCTCTACCGACTGAGCTATGAGCGCATAATACCTTTACTATATACCGTTCCCGGCTGTTTGTCAAGCGATTTTCCTGCGCTCCCGGCGTTTTTTTTGCGGCTTTTCACGTTGTGACCGGGCGGGTAAACCGGGGAGGGGGCGCGCAATTACGGTGTCGCCCGCGTCCAGTTTTGCCGCAATTGGCGCACCCGCTGTTCGATATCGGGAGCCTGGGTCACTTCGGTGACCATGGCGATCCGGCGGCAGCCGGCGGCAAGCAGTTCCGGCAGATGGCGCTCCTTGATGCCGCCCATCACCGAGAAGGGCAGCGGCACCTTGGCGGCGACCTGCCGGACCATATCCAGCCCCACCGCGCCGGTCGGGACCGATTTGGTCTGCGTCGGGTATACCGGCCCGATGTTGATGTAATCGGCGCCGTCGCGCCAGGCGGCTTCGGCTTCGGCCAGGTTGTGGGTCGAATTGCCCAGAATCAGCTCCGGGGCGATCCGGCGTGCCGCCGCCAGCGGCAGATCCTCCTGCCCGAGATGCACCGCATCGGCGTCGCAGGCCAGCGCCAGATCCACCGCATCATTGATCACCAGCAGCATTCCGTAATGACGGGTGATGTCGCGGTAGCGGCAGGCGAGATCGTACAAATCGCGTTTGCAGCGGCTCTTTTCGCGCAGTTGAACGATTCTGGCGCCGCCGGCGGCGATGGCCTCCAGCACCGTCACCGGATCGCGTCCGGCGCAAAATTCCGATGTCACCACCGGGTAAAGATCGACCTGGGCGAAAAGCGCCATCCGGGCGTCGCGGCTTGAAGCATTCATGATGATTTTCCTGTACCGGGCGCACTCCATGCCGGACAGTCGCCCATCGGGTTGACCTCCTCCTCGCGCAGCGTGCAGCGGGAGAGGAAAGGGTGTTTGAGATAATGGGCGCAATCGCGGCAGAAGCGCCGCTCCGCCTCATCCAGACGCAGATGCACGCGGGATTCGGCCGCGGTGTTCAGCAATGTTGCCAGAGCATCGGCTTTCGCCGTTGCCGGAGCGGCTTCCGTCTTCTCCGCCGGAGCGAGCTCCTGCAGTTCGGCGCCGCACAGCATGCACGCCAGTACCTCGCCGGTCTTGCGGAATCCATCCATCCGGTTGCGGCGCTTGGCTATGCTTTTCTCATGGCATCGGGGACACTGTATTACTTCGTTTTCCCGCATCGTCGTCTCCTTTGGTTCCGGGGTAATATAGCAGTGGTTGGCAAAATCGCAAGCCGCCGCCGGAGGGTTCCGGCAAATCGGGGGTTATTTAGAGCTTATCAACGAATAAGCAAAAACGCTCTGATTTGCATCAAACAGCCACTCGCTTGTTGAAAAAAATCGTAGATACTTTGGTATCGAGCGATTTTTTTCAACGGCGTGATTGCCTATTTGCGGCAAGATCATAGCATTTCCATTATTAGTTGATAAGCTCTTATTTCCGGCGTTTGAAAAAACCGGATTTTGGGCTATAGTAATAGAGGGAATGTGAATTTTTAGTTAATAAGGAACCGGCCGAATGTTGGAACGTGTCAGAAAAGAGTTCACCGTGGGAAACGCGCTGGGGCTGCATGCCAGACCGGCGACGATGCTGGCGAAGCTGGCGTCCGGTTTCCAATCGGAGATCTGGTTGATTCGCGAAGGCGAAGCGGTGGATGCCAAGAGCGCTCTTGCCATTCTGATGATGGCCGCCGGGCAGGGCACGATGTTGGCCGTGGAAGCGGTTGGCGCGGATGCCGCCTGCGCAATTGTCGCCTTGGATGAGCTTTTCAAGGGTAAATTCGGCGAAGAATGAGGTTCCCGTCAGGCCGGAAAGAGGGGCGGCAGCAATGGAAGAAAAGGTTTTTTCCGTGATCGGGGTTTCTCCGGGGATCGCGCTGGGGCGGGCCCGGATTTTGAATTCCGGCGTTCACCATCTGGCTCCGGAGATGCGCACCGTCGAACCGGAGGCTGTCGAGGGAGAAATCGCCCGGTTTCACGAAGCCCTCGACAAGACGCGCGACGATCTTCTGGAGTTGCGGCGCGAATTGAATCACAAGTTGAATGCCGGTGACGCCGGTATCTTCGATGCCCATTTGCTGATCGTCGAAGACCGCCTGCTGAACCATGAAGTGACCGATACCATCCGCCGGCGGCTGTTGTCGGCGGAGGCGGCCTTTTATACCGTGGTCGAACGCTACGTTTCGGCACTGTCGGCGATGGCCGACAGCTACATCAAGGAGCGCGCCGCCGACATCCGCGATGTCGGTTCCCGGGTGATGTCCTATCTGTTGCAATCGGGCCGCACCGATATGTCGACGCAGTTAACCGAAGAGTGCGTGGTGCTGGCCCGTGATCTGACGCCGTCGGATACCGCCAAATTGGACCGCGCGAAAGTATTGGCTTTCGCCACCGAAACCGGCAGCAAGACTTCCCATTCGGCGATTCTGGCGCGTTCGATGCAGATTCCGGCCCTGGTGGGCCTCGGAAATGAAATTTTCGACATGGTCAAGGAGGGCGATCTGGTGATCGTCGACGGCGGCGCCGGGCGTTTGATCATCAACCCCGGCCCCGAAACCGAAGCGCTGTACAAAACCAAGTTCGAAGAGGAAAAGAAGCTGTTCGAAAATCTGGGCAAAGCCTCGCGCCTGCGCCCGGAAACACTCGACGGTTTCGCGGTGCAGCTGTCGGCGAACCTGGAGAAACCGCAGGATCTGCCCAATGTCAGCAAATTCGGCGCCTGCGGTATCGGATTATTCCGCACCGAGTTTCTGTTCATGAATTCCGCCGTGCTGCCGACCGAAGAGGAGCAGTACGCGATCTACCGGAAGCTGCTCACCGAAATGAAAAACGAGCCGGTGGTGATCCGTACTCTGGATATCGGCGGCGATAAGTTCGCCGACGCCATCGGCACCATTCCCGAAGCCAATCCGGCACTGGGATTGCGTGGCATCCGGCTCGGGCTCAAGGAGCGGCAGGACCTGCTGCGGACCCAGTTGCGCGCATTGCTGCGGGCGGCGCCCGAAGGCAATCTCAAGGTGATGCTGCCGATGATCACCGATGCCGGCGAGGTCCGCGAGGTCAAAGCACTGGTGCTGGAGCTGGCGCAGGAGCTGCGCCGGGAAAAGCTGCCGTGCGGCGATACCGTGGAGCTGGGCGCGATGATCGAAACGCCGGCGGCGGCGCTGACGGCGGAGGCGCTGGCGCGGGAGGTGGATTTCTTTTCGATCGGGACCAACGACCTGGTCCAATACACGTTGTGTTTTGACCGCGGCAATGAACGGGTGGCGTATATGTACCGGCCCGCGCATCCCGCGGTTTTGCGTTTGATTCGTAATTGCGTCCTGGTGGCACGGGAGCGCAATTTATGGGTCGGGGTATGCGGCGAATTGGCCGGAGATCCCCGTTTTACTCCGTTGCTGTTGGGGCTGGGGGTGCATGAACTGAGCATGACGCCGGCCTCGATCGGGCCGGTGCGCCATGTGATCCGCAAGATGCGGATGCGCGAGGCCGAGGAATTGGCCGCCGTCGCCGTAGCTGCGACCGGCGCCGAAGAGGTGATGCAGATGACGGAAGATTTATTGAAACGGATAGCGCCCGAGATTCTGGCGCTGGTAACAGGAGATTTATAGCGTATTATGGAAAATGCAATGTTGCGGAAGCTGATGCAGCGGGGGAGCGATTTCCTGGGAGTGAAGTATCCGATTATCTGCGGAGCGATGACCTGGGTGTCGGAGCCGCGGCTGGTTTCGGCGGTCGCGAACGCCGGTTGTTTCGGTTGTCTGGCCGGCGGCAACGCGCCCGCCAAGGTGGTGCTTTCGCAGGTGGAGGAAATGCACCGGTTGACCGATAAACCGTTTGCGGTCAACCTGATCACGATTGCGCCCGCCTACAAAGAACATCTGGCGATGTTGCCGGATCTGCCGGTGGACTACATCGTCTTTGCCGGCAGTTTTCCGAAAGAAAAAGAGATCGAACAGGCCAAGGCCGCTGGTAAAAAGGTGTTGTGTTTCGCCTCGACCGTGTCGATCGCGACGCGCATGATCCGTTTCGGCGCCGATGCCATCATCCTTGAAGGCAGCGAAGCCGGCGGCCATATCGGCCACGTCTCCGCCGTGGTGCTGATGCAGCAGGTACTGTTCAAGGTCGGTGACCAGATTCCGGTGTTCGTCGCCGGCGGCATCGCCACCGGAAAGATGATGGCGCACGTGTTGATGATGGGTGCCGCCGGCGCCCAGCTCGGTACCCGTTTCGTGATGACCGAGGAGTGCCAGGCGCATCCGAAGTTCAAAGAGTGTTTCGCCCGGGCCAACGCGCGCGACGCGGTGGCGACACCGCAGTACGATTCGCGGCTTCCGGTCGTCGCGGTGCGCGCGCTGTACAACAAAGGATACCAGGAATTCGGCAAGCTGCAGCTCGAGCTGCTCAAGCAGTTGGAGGCCGGCGAAATCCGCCGCACCGAGGCGCAGGAAGAGGTCGAAAAGTTCTGGATGGGGGCGTTGCGCCGGGCGGTCGTCGACGGCGACGTCGATTTCGGTTCGCTGATGGCCGGCCAGTCGGTCGGTCTGGTCGACCGGGTCACATCGCTCGCCGATATGATCGACGAGCTGTTGACCGACGCGTCGCAGGAGCTGGAAACCGTTAAAAAAATGTTGGATTGACCGATTCCGGAAAGATGAGTTGCCATGCCGCCTAAAAGGAAAAGCACCTCCTGGCGTATCGGGTACTGGCCGGTCGCTATTGTGCTGGCCCTGGGCGGCATTGTGCTGATTTTTCAGTGGAGCCGGCTGGTGGCGTTTCGCCTGGCCGGCGATTTTTATTTCCCCTACCTGGCGGCGCCTGCGACCGCCGCGCGCGCATTGTCGGATCAATCGCTGCTGCTGGAAGACAAAGCGACGCTGGCGGCCGAGGTGGAAACGCTGCGGCGCGCCAACGCGATCCTGGCGGCCCGCGCCGGGCGGGTGACCGAGCTGGAGCGCGAAAACCGGGGATTGCGCGAGCTGGAGCGGTTGAAAGCGCCGCGGCATTACCGTTACGAGGCCTGCGAGGTGTTGTGGCGCGATCCGGTCAACTGGCTGGAAAATTTCACCGTCAACGTCGGCAGCGCCGACGGGGTGATGCCCGGCTCGGTGGTGTTGTCGTGGGTACCGGACGGCGAGGGCGGCAAAGCGGCGCTGGTCGGGCAGGTGCGCGAGGTGTCGCAGCACACGGCGAAGGTATTTTCGGTGCTGAATCCGGAGCTGCGGCTGTCGGTATTGCTGCCGGGGGCGGACGCGGTCGGGTTCTTGAACGCGGTATCGCCGGTGCGCGGTACCGCCGGATTGATCGCACTGGACTTTCTGCCGGTCAACCGCAATTATACGCTGGGCGAAGAGGTGGTCACCACCGGCATGGAGGCGTTGGTGCCGGCCGGCCTGGGGGTCGGGCGGCTGGCGGAAATCGAATCCGGCAATGTGACCTTCAGCAATAAGATCTACCGTTATGGGGGCATTCGGCCGTTGGCGGACTTGAATGCGTTGAAGCTGCTGATCGTCGTTGTGCCCGAACGCGGCGGAGGGGAGGCGGCGCAATGATCCGGGTGGTCTTTGTGTTGTTGACGGGGTTTTTCGCCTCGCTCCTGGAGCTGTGGTGCGGGAATGTCGGAGTGGCGCTGCCGTTTGTTGCCGGCGCCGTTTTTTATTTTACCGTGGCGTACGGCTGGAAGTGGGGGCTCGGCGCGGCGGTGGCCGCGGGGTTGCTGCTGGAGCTGCTTTACGCGCGCGGCATCTGGGTTGCGGTGGCGGCCGGAACGATTCTGGGGCTGGGAGTTTTGTGGGGGCGCGGCCGTCAGGCGACGTCGCTGGCGGCGGCGGCTCTGCCGGGGTTTCTGGCCGGTTTTCTGGGGTTGGCGCCGTTTTACCTGGCGCGGCTGTGGATGCTGGACGGGCGGGCGGATGTCTGGGTGGAGGCGATAGTGATGATTGCCTTTGCCATGCTGTTTATGGCGGCCTGGCTGCCGTTGAGCATCTGGTGGCTGGACCGTTGCGCGGCGCGGCTCGGGTTGCCGCTGTACCAGAAGCGGGATGACGAATGAAACGGACGCGGAAAGAAACCGGAAAGGCCCGCCGGGTCGAGACGCCGGAGCGGGAATACTTCGATCTGCGTTGGCGGATCCTGGTGGCGGGGGCGATCCTGGCCGCCGGGTTGGCGCTGCTGCTGGTCCGGTTGTACTTCGAACAGATTCATGCCGGCGAGGAGCATCGCGAAAAAATTGCCCGGCAGTCGATCCGGCGGATCCGGATTCCGGCGCTGCGCGGTCGCATTCTGAGTTCCGATCTGGAGGTGCTGGCGGATAACCATGTGTCGTTCGATGTGGTGTTTTATCTGGAGGAAATGCGCCAGCCCGGGGGAGCTCGCAAAACCATCGATTACGCCCTGAATGTCAGCCGGATGCTCGCCGCCCGCTTCGACCTGCCCAATCCGGTTACCGAAGAGAAACTGCGCAAGCATATGAACAACTTGCCGGCGCTGCCGTTTACCGCTTTTTCCGGCCTGTCCGCCGAACAACTGGCGCGCTTTTACGAAGTGGCGTCGCGCTATTTCGGCGTCGGCATTGAAACCGCGGTCGACCGTTATTATCCCAAAGGACGGCTGGCGGCGGCGCTGCTGGGGCACGTCCGGCAGGAGGATCCGGCCAAGGCGGTCGACCGGGCGGAATTTTTCCGCTCCTATTACCAGCCGGACTGGATCGGGATCAGCGGCATGGAGCAGGCTTTCGACACGCTGCCCGAGGAGGAGGATTTGCGCGGGCTGCGGGGAGAGCCGGGGTATTCGATCGTTCAGGTCGACCATCTGGGCTTTGTCCGCCAGGCGCTGATTGACGAGGTGCCGCCCGAAAGCGGCAACAATGTGGTGGTGACGTTGGACGCCCGCGCGCAGCGGATCGCGGAACGGCTGCTGGCGGGCAGGCGCGGCGGCATGGTGGTGCTGGATGCGGACACCGGCGAGGTGCTGGTACTGGCGTCTTCGCCCGGCTACGACGCCAACGATTTTCTGGCGCCGATGAGCCGCGAAACCTATCAGGCGCTGCTGGACGATCCGGGACGGCCGATGTTGAATCGGCCGTTGCAAGGCGAATATGCGCCGGGCTCGATCATCAAGCCGGTGATCGGATTGGCGATTACCAATGCCGGGATTGCCCCGGCTGAAACCGTGGTTTGCGACGGCAGTTCCGTGATCGGAAATTCACAGATCCGCTGTACCGGAGTGCACGGCGCGGTCAATTTGCAGCAGGCGTTGAAGGTGTCGTGCAACGTTTATTTCGTGGAAATGGGGTGCCGGATCGGCTTCGACCGGATTGTGGAATCGATGCGGGCGGCCGGTATCGGCCGTGCGACCGGGCTGGAGGTGGGGAACCGTGCCGGGGAGCTGCCGGACCGGGAGGTGTACCGGAGGCGCAACAAGGTGACCTGGAACGCTTTCGCCACCGGGTTGATTTCGATCGGTCAGGGGGCGATTGCGGTGACGCCGCTGCAGATGGCGGTGTACACGGCGGCGCTGGCCAACGGCGGCAAGCTGATGCGGCCGCATTTGCTCAAAAGCGTCAATGACGCCGACGGCAAGGTGCTGTATGCGGTGACGCCGGAGGTGGACGGCGAGCTGGCGGCGACCGCAATCGGTCTTGCGGCGGTGCGCGAAGGCATGCGCATGGTGGTGGACGGCGGCAGCGGCCGCGCCGCCGCCAACGAGGCGGTGGCGTTGTCCGGGAAAACCGGTACCGCGCAGTACGGGCCGCGCAATAATCTGAAGAAAAACGTCTGGTTCACCGGCTTCGGTGAACGCAACGGGCGCCGTTATGCGATCACGGTGTTGATCGAGGATGCGAGCGCCGGAGGGCGCGATTGTGCGCCGCTGGCGGCACAGTTTTTCATGAGTTACCTGGGCAAGCCCGAGGACGCTCCGGCGCCGGACGACGGCGCGTTGGCGCCCGACGAACTTCCGGCGCTGCCGGATATGGAGTTTACTGACTGACAGTTGTTGAGACTGCCGTAACCATAACAGGGAAAGGTGGAAAGTGCGAAAATGTTGATTGAGAATGCGATTTCGTGTGCGATCGTCCGGAGTTTTTCGACCAAGCTGGAAGAATCGTTGAATGTGGATGTCGCGATGGTCGGCGCCGGTCCGTCGGCGCTGGTCGCCGCCCGCGATCTGGCGCTGCGCGGCGTCCGGGTCGCGCTGTTCGAACGCAAACTGGCGCCGGGCGGCGGCACCTGGGGCGGCGGTATGTTGTTCAATGAAGTGGTGGTTCAGGCTGACGCCATCGGGATTCTCGACGATTTCGGCATCGGTTACCGGGAGATCGCGGAATATCCGGGATATTATACGCTGGATTCGGTGGAAATGGCCTCCGGGCTGATTTTCGGCGCGATGAAAGCGGGCGCCAAAGTATTCAATTCGGTCAGTGTCGAAGATATTGTTTTCAAGAACGGCAAAATCAACGGTCTGGTGATCAACTGGACCCCGGTGGAGCGCCTCGGCATGCATGTCGATCCGCTGACCGTATTGGCTGAGGTCGTCCTCGACGGCACCGGCCACCCCAGCGAAATCATACGCCTCGCCTGCGACAAAGCCGGCATCGCCCTGGATACGCCCACCGGAAAGATCCTCGGCGAAAAGCCGATGTGGGTCGATTCCGGCGAAGTCTCGACGGTCGAAAACACCCGGGAATATTATCCGGGGTTGTTCGCCTGCGGCATGAGCGCCAACAACGTCGCCGGCGGTTACCGGATGGGGCCGATCTTCGGCGGCATGCTGATGTCCGGCCGCAAAGCCGCCAAGCTGATCGCCGCCAAGTTCGGCAAGTAAACGATTGGTGCTTGCTGCTGGTGCGGTTTCGGGTGTGGAGAATTATGATGGTGGACGCGGGGCCGCATTGCGCCCCGGCAACCGCGGGGGCCCGCCCCCATTCCCCCGGATCGCTCGGCCGCTCGGCTTCACGTATTTGCCGCCAATTGGCGGCAAATACTCTCTTCGGTCACGAAAGCGCTGCCGCGT
>JAVBQJ010000044.1:0-15022 GCA_031549115.1 Victivallaceae bacterium | reverse complement strand
ATTGCGATTCAGCCGGAGGCCGGTTTGCGCTGATCCGGTCGGCCGCTACCGACGTAACGGCCGCGCCGGAGCAACGCAAATCCGGGACCGGCTGGACGCAACCGCTTCGCGGCAGCTCATTTGCGCATTCCGCCGCGGGTCGCTGATTTGGTCGATGGTCACATCGACCGGCATCAGCGGCGCACGGCGGCTCTGCGCAAAATGAAGCTGTCTTGCTGCAAATTTGGCGTTGACACGACACTAGTTCCAGTTGGAACACCACCCGTTTCCGCAGCCGTTCCCCCGGCCGCAGATTCCGGTAATTCCCGTCGAATTCGACGATCCGGTTTTTGCTGCCATAGATATGATCTTTGCGTCCGTTGCAGCCGACCATGCCGGTGGTGGCGGCGATCGCATCACCGAGCATCCCCAGCGACCATTGATCGTCGCCGCCGCCGAGGAAGCAACTGATCGAGTATCCATCTCCCTCGCAGTTGACGCCCTTGACCGGCAGCCGGGATTCTTCGCAGAGAATGCAATCGCAGCCGGCGCCGTCGTAGCGCGGCACTATCGTCGCCGCCGGGGTGGACGGGTTGTTGTTGTACAAACTCATCGGTATCGTGACCCGGCCCCCGGGCGGCGTCGGGAAAACCAGAGCCAGAGCGGCATTCGCAACCGCAGCTCGCGCCGTGATCTCCAGATCGAAGACAATTCGATTCTCCCCCCACTCGGCGGCCCGGCACACCAGCTCCAGCCGGTCCGTTTCCAGAGTCGCCGTCCGCTCCGAGACGGCGACCCCGGCAAATTCCATCGGGACGAAGTCCCACGGACGGGATACCGAAAACCGGAAGAAATCCCGCCACTTCACCTGGTACGACGCCAGCGACCACCCTTGGGAATCGAACTGTATCATCTTTTTTCCTTACTCGAACCGGAGGATCAGCAGATGCCGGAACTCCGGCAGGCTGATCGTCAACTTGTCATCCTGCCGCTCGAACAAAACTTCCACCGCTTCGGGAAACTCCGGCGAATACGCCAGAATCGTCTTGCACGGAAGCGCCGGGATAGTGACGCGGCCGCCGGTAATCACCGGGAAGTGGAAGTATTCGGTCTCCGGCCGTCCTTCGGTCACCATGCCGGAGTAATTCAGAATATGCAGCTGCGGCACCCCCTCCTGGCTGAATTTCTCAACCACCACGCCGGGAGGAAGATTTTCGGTCGTCAGGTACGGGGTATCCCCGTTCACCACCCGGAGGAGCAGTTCCGCCGCCCGCTCCTGACGCGCATCGCCGTAATCCCGGTCGACGATCGCGGTGCCATTGAATTCATTCCAGTAGATCGCCGGCGCAATGGAGCCGGCAAAGTACCATGCTTCACCTTTGCCGAAACGGTTCCGGATCAGCCCCGGCTCCCCTCCGGGCGTCAGCGTGCCGATCACTTCGGCGCCGGTGCGCGGCTTCACTGTCGTCAGCGCGTCCATCGGCGAAACCGCCTCCCCTTTCACGGTCAGGGTGGCTTCGCCCTCCGGCGATGCGGTCCAGTCGCAGCCGATCACATCGGCCAGAGCGAAATTCCCGCGCGCTTCGCCGTCGGCGTCGAACAAAGCAAAATCACTGGAGGCGATCAACTTGCCGCCCCCGGCGACGAAGTCGCGCAGATTCGCCGCCGCCCGATCGGTCAATATACCCGTATCCATCGCGACGATGACCTTGACCGACTCCGGCACCGGTTGCTCCAGATTGCGGTCGCCGTAGGCGCGATAGGGTACCTGCGCCAGCGTCAGGTTATTGGCGAGCGCGAAATACAGATTCTGCCGCTGGATGCGGCCGCGCGGCTGCCGCCTGAGATTCAAGTCGCGGGACGAGAAGATCACCGCGACCTCGCCGGCGCTTTCCAATCCGGCGAAGAGCTGTTCATGCAGCATCTCCCACTGAATCAATGGCTTCCGTTGCTCCTTCATGGCATCGCCCTGGTACCAGGTCCAGTACTGATGCCCGCCCAACGAAAGGTTGAGCAGCCAACTGTAATAGAGCACATCGTAATCCGGAAAGGCGGTGATGGTGAACCCTGTCCCATGCTGCAATTCGGCCACATACCGGGTCAACTTCATCGAGCCGATGAACATCGCCCAGTATTTTTTGTAGTTGCTGATGGTTTCCAGGCCGAAGATCTCGCCGACGTCGGCTCCGGTTTCGAGCGATATGCCGTGATCGTACCACGCCTGCTCATTGTAGGGCACGGCGTAGTAGCTGAGCAAGGCGCCGTCGGGGACGTATTTCTGCAGAATGGCGCGGAAGTCGTCGTTTTCCTGCTTGACACAGGCGATGCGCCACTCCAGGAACCTCCGGTAGACCGGATTGGACAGATCGCGGAACCACGCCGTATCCCCCGCGGCGGGCATCACGAGACCCGTATCGGCGGTGAAGCGCGCCCGGCAGTCGGGGCAGCCGCAGGCGTCGTACATGTTACTGGTTTCGTCGATCATCAGCCCGTCCGGGCGCACGGCGTCGATCAATTGCTCCAGATGGCTGCGGTAGGCCTTGCCGTATTCGGCATTGTTCTGGCAGATCCAGTTCAGCCCCCAATAGGTGCGTTTGCCGTTGTCGAGCACGCTTTTGATCATCCATTCCGGACGGTCACGATAGAATTCCTCCGGCGCGAGGCCGGCGGTCAGATGCAGATAAACCTTCAGTCCCTCGGCGCGGAACGCCTCGACGATGGCCCGCGTGTTTTCCACCAGTTCGGGAAAAATCAGCGACTCCGCGATGACGTCGAGCGTGCCCGTGTGGGTCGCCGCGTCGCGCATAATGAAACGCTGCCCTTCGGTAAGCACGCAGTTGTAACCGGCTTCCCGGATCTTTTTCGCCATCGCCGGAGCGGTTTCCGGCGTAATCCATGGGAAACTTTCGTGGCCGATCACATTGCTGTGCTTGATGTTCGCCATCCGCAACGTTTTCAGGACATCCTCATTGCTCCGCACGGGCGAATAGTCCGCCGGGGTAATGCTCAAATTCAAGTGCGGCGCCGCTTCGTTGGGCGGCGGCACAACCGGTTTTTCCGCCAACTGCCGGATATCGACCCGGTAGAAGTACGCGGCATCCTCCGGCGCCCACTGATTTTCCACTCCCAGCATCACGCACAGATACTCGACGCCCTCCGGGACCGTCACCTTGACCATCGCCTTTTTCACCGGGGTTCCGGTGATGCGGAAGGTACCGGGAATCTGCGGCAGCGGCAGCCAACTCCGGTTGGTGCCCTTCCACGCCGCCACCAATGCGGCGTTGCCTTTGCCATCCTGCTGCATTTCGGCCTGAATCAGATAGGTTTCCCCAGGTTGAACCGGCAGATCGTACTGGAGTCCGGCCGCTTCCGCTCCGGTGACTTTGAGCGCATTGCCATTGCCGCCGGGCGCGGCGGCGATGGCGGCTTCCCCCTTGCCGTCCTTGAACCAGACCGCCCACGGCGCCGGTAGATTCCCGGCCGGCGCGGCAGTGAAGTCGAATTCCCAGGCGGGAGTCCGAAAGCCTTCGGCGCCGGGCAGATCCCGGCGGTGAAGCTCGCGTACGACGGCACGCGCCACCTCTTCCGCCCCCCGCGGATTGGAGTGGCAATCGTCCGCCGCCCCCTCGGGCATATTCGGATATTCCCCCGGTTCGCGGTAGTTGAACAGGAGCTTGCTCGCCTCCGCACCGTAGCGCACGTAGAGTTCGGTGCTGATCGCGGTCAGATCCAGCAGCGGCACATCGTTGTCCTGCGCCACTTTACGCACGACGCCGGGATATTCACCATGCAGATTCTGCAGCGTGCCATTCGGATTGAAGAGCCGGTAAGCCACCGGTGTGCATAAAATCGGAATCCCCTTCCGGGCGCGCACCTCTTCGATGAAGCGCGTCAGGTTGGCGGGATACTCCTGCTCGAAACCGACATGCTTGGCCTCGTCGGCCGCTGCGTCATTGTGGCCGAACTGGATGAATACGACCGTGCCGTCGGTAATGGCATTCAACAGGTTGTCCCATTGGCCGGAAGCCCGGAAAGTCCTGGTACTGGCGCCGCTCAAGGCGAAGTTGTACACCTCCGTATCCGGCAGCGCGAATTTTTTCAGCGCCTGCCCCCAGCCGCACAGCGGCAGCTGTGACTCCGGATAATCCGCCACCGTGGAATCCCCGGCCAGCAGCACTCTGGGGGCAGCATTCAATACCCCCGCCATACCGGCCAACAAAATCAATAGCAACAAACATTTTCTCATCATCATATCCTAATCACAGCTGTCCGGCAACAATCGCCGGAATTGATTGATAAAGTCGCGGTCAAAAGTTAATAGTAGCACCTCCCGGCAGCTTTTCAACTTCATTCTCCGGTATCGTTGAGAGAAATCCGCAAAAAATCGTTCAGGTAAACGCAATGGCAAGCATTTTAAGGAGGACTGAAAACCTTCGGATTGGAGTCCGCCGGTTTTCAGCCCCATGAAGACATCACCGCATCCGGCTTATTCGAGGCCCATATAGCTGGACCAGTTGCGGGTACCGTACAGGAGAGCGCCGGCCGGAAGATCACTCCCTCCGGGGTTGCCGGGATAGCTGGACGCTTTATTCAGGGTCTTGGCATGAAGATCCATGAAAAGCACGTTGATTTTAGCATTGTTGTGGCAGGGCAGATTGTCCAGGCCGTTGCCGTAAGTGCTGTCGGAATAAATCCAGGTCGAATCGTTGCCGCCCCACTTCGGAATATCTTTCCCGAAACGCAGATATTCGCCGCGAAAATCCGCAATCGGATACGTACCGCCGTAGCCGGTGGTGGTCAAGCGGTAATAATAGTGCAAATCCTGGTTGTCCGCGCCGGTTATAACCGAACGCGACGGACAGAGCACCAGGCTCATATCGTCCGCCATGTACCCGAGGCCCCACGCGTTATCCGGCAGCCAGACCTTGCTCGGCCGGGTCGTCAGCATCCGGAAGACAAGCTGATTCCAGGTATCGTCCCGGTCGGAAGGATCCGTTTCCCAGTTCACCAGATAATCGTCGTAATCCTGCGCATACATGGCAATATACAGCCCCATCTGTTTTTCATTGGAAAGACACTTGGTCGCTTGCGCCGCTGCCCGCGCCTTGCTCAACGCAGGCAGCAACATGCTCGCGAGGATGGCGATGATCGCGATCACGACCAGGAGTTCTATCAAGGTGAAATGAAGCTGCGTCCAGTGTGCCGTCGGGTGCAAATTTCGTTTGCTTCTCATTTGTCCTGCCTTTCGCTTATTTGGTTCTGTTGGGTTCTGTCAATAAATATCATTATAATCCGAAAAACGGTTTAAAAAACCCGGTTTCCGGCAATCACATCGCGGTAATACGTCCAGCTTTGGCGCTTGGTACGTTTTTTGGTTTCCAGGTCCACGTGATTCAGGCCGAACTGGTAACGCAGCCCGTTGTGGCACTCGAAGGTATCGACGATCGACCACAAAAAGTACCCCGAGATATTGCATCCGGCCTGTACCGCGCGGCCCAGTTCGCGCAGATGTTCGCGCAGATAGTCGATCCGTTCGGAGTCCTCCAGATTGGCGCCGCGCGTCGTCCGGTCGGTGGCGAAACCGTTTTCGGTCAGGAACACCTCGACATTGCCGTATTCGTTCTTGAAGGTCATCAGCGTATCGAAAAGCCCCTGCGGGTAGATGAAAAAACCGTAATCCTGCTGCGCGTAATACACCGCCGCGTGACCGGTTTCCAGGAACTGGTCCGGCTGGTAACCGACGATGTTCGGGTAGTAGTAATTCACCCCCATGAAATCGACCGGCACGAACCTCTCCGGCAGCTCCGCCAGCAGCCGCTCCCGCTCCGGGCAGGCCAGGTGCGTGTGCCGCAGCAGCGAATCCGGACATTTGCCCTGAATGATCCCGGAAAACCATACGCCGCACATGAAGTCGCCGCGCCGCTGCGCCGCGTCGATATCGCGGCGGTTGCCCGAGGTGGCGTAAATCGGCACGAACGCGCTGACCGCGCCGATTTTGGCGCGCCCGGCCGGAATCACCCGGCGGAACGTCTTCACCGCGGCGTAGTGCATATTCAACACATTGCGCACATAGTTGAAGTAGTGTCCCGCGCTTTCGGTGTCGAAGAAGCGCGGATCGGCGCCGGTGAAGCACCACATCGCCGACGGTTCGTTGATGGTGCTCCAATACTTCACCCGGTCGCCGAATGCCCGGAAGCAGACTTCGGCATAGGCCGCGAAGTCATCGGCGATGCCTTCGCGCAGGAAACTGCCCTCTTTCCCGAGGCACTCCGGCAAATCCCAGTGATAAAGATCGACAAACGGCTCGATGCCGTTGGCCAGCAATTCATCGATCACCGCGTTGTAAAAAGCAATCCCTTTCGGATTGACTTCGCCGCGCCCGGCCGGAATGATCCGGGGCCAGGACAGCGAAAAGCGGAAGCTCTTCAGCCCCAATTCGCGCATATTGGCGATGTCGTCCTTGTAGTGATAATAAAAATCGGCAATGGTGGTATTGAAATTGTGGCCGTTCCAATATTCGCCCGGGAAATCGCGACAATCGGCGTCCCAGATGCTGGGACTCTTGCCGTCGACGTCGACCGCGCCTTCAATCTGGTTGGATGCGGTGGCGCACCCCCAGACAAATTTTTCCGGAAAATCAAAATGTATCATGCCTGGCATTCCCCTGTTTATGATATCGTGTTTACTTTCATTATAGTATAAATCGGCGGCCAATGCAATAGGGTAAGCAAGAAAAATGCCGACTTCTTTTGTTCTTCAATGGTACATATTTATATAGCACTATAACACAACACGTTATAAATGATAAAAATCGACTTTTCCGGTCATAAATCCCGCACTTTTCCACCGCCCCAGCAAGAAATAAAACGCAATCATACCATGATGGACGGATTCGGGGCTTGACATTCCGGCAAAATCGCTTATCATAAAGTAATAACAAACGAATCCGAGATCGAAATTATGGAACCAACCGATCGAAAAACCATTGTCCCCGTCCCGCGCTATCTATTGGTGCGCGACAGCATCATGCTGGAGCTGTATCAGAATGCCTACGGCGCGGGCAGCTTCTACGCCACCGAGGACACGTTGTGCGAACGCTTCCAGGTCGGGCGCAATACCGTCCGTCACGCTATCCGCGAACTGGAGGAGTGGGGCTTCCTCAAACGCCGCCGCCGGGTCGGCGTCGTCGTCGCCAAGGACGGTCTGGCAAAGTATTCCATGCCGCAGGACGGGCGCAAAGTGATCCTGCTGCTGCCGAACTGGAGCTACCACGCGGGCAACTTTTACGAACGCACGGTGATGCGGCAGTTGTCCACCGAACATTCGTTCCAGGTCGAAATGCGCTTGAACCACGCGCCGATTCCGGACGATCCGGCGCAATTGTTCGCCGTCATCGCCGTGGATCCGTTGCTGCAACATCTGCCGACGCTGGAACGGCTGGCGTCGCAAGGGGTGCGGATCATCACCGTCGAGGCGCAAAGCCATTTCTACATGGCCGCCAATATCCAGCTGGACATGCGCAAGGCGATCTCCGAAGTCGTGATGGAGCCGCGCCGGCTCGGGCACCAGCAGATCGGGCTGATCCGGCAATCCGGCGTGCACTTCACCCACTTGAACTGGGGCGACAGCTTCATCCGCGCCATGGCCGACCAACAGCTCAAATTCGATCCGGGGCTCTTTGTTTTCAGCGACAGCTTCGAGGAGTGCCCCGACCATGTATTCCGCCGCGCCACGGCATGGCTGTGCGCCGTCTGGGGCGATTTCGAACGCATCGCCGCACGGGTGAAAGCACTGGGCCTGAAAATCCCCGAAGACGTCTCCATCATCGCCGGCGACGACCACGGCGACAATGTGGTGGATTCGATCGGGACCACCCTGAGCGTCTGCCGCCCCGACTATGTGGAATTGAGTAATTTACTCTGCAAGCTGCTCGAACCGGAATGGCACATTTCACCGGGGTCGGTCCTGTACTCTCCGGTGTCGTTCATCCGGCGCGGCAGCGTCGAAAAATGCAATCGAAAAGGAATATCGGCATCATGACTCCATCGCAACTCTCCATCGGCTGGGCCCGGCGCGACATCACCCCGGAATTGCCCGTGTGTCTCTGCGGCATGCTGTTCGTACGCAAAGCCGAACAGGTGCTGGACCGGATTTTCACCACCGCACTGGCATTGCAGAATCAATCCGACTGCGCGATCTGGCTCTCCATGGATGTGGCCATCATCCCGCCGGAGATCGTCTGCGGAATTCAGCAGCGCGTCCACCAGGCCTGTCCGGAAATCGCGCCGGAAAAAATTCTCGTCAGCGCCACCCACACCCATACCGCCCCCTATCTGGCGAAACTCTGGCACGAAACCTTCCCGCCGGTGCGTGTCACGCCGGACGGTTACGGTGAATTCGTGATCGCCGAGGCGGTCGAGGCCATCCTCGAAGCCTGGCGGGAACGCCGGCCGGGCGCCGTCGGACACGGCTTCGATTACGCCGTGGTCGGGCATCTGCGGCGGATGACTTATCTGTGCGACCGGATGCGCCGCGACGATACCACGCTGGCCGGAGAACGCTTCGAATCCAGCGCCGCGATGTATGGGCCGCGGGCGATTCCGGAATTCAAGGGCTTCGAAGGCTACGCGGATCACCGGATCGATTTCGTATTCACCTACGATGAAGCGGACAAGCCGACCGGCGTGATGGTCAGCGTACATTGTCCGGCGCAGGCGACCGAATGGCTGTATGAAATTTCCGCCGACTTCTGGACCGAATTCCGGGCCAACATGTGCCGCGAATTCGGGCCGGATTTCCAGGTGCTGCCGTTGTGCGGCGCCGCCGGCGACATCGCTCCCCGGGCGCAGATGCAGCAGGAGGCCGAAGAGGCGATGCTGGAAGCCCGCCACACCACCAACCGGCAGGAAATCGCCGACCGGATCGCGCTGGCGCTGCATCACGCGCTGGAACAAAGTGTGCCGCAACGCGAAGTGGAGTTGTCGCACCGCCGGGAGGTGTTGAAATGCGCGCGGCAGCTGATCACCGATGATGAATACCGGACCGCCGTCGCCGGGCTGCCGCTGCTGGACAAGCTCGAAACTCCGCCGGGCGAGGACCCGGAGCGCTTCCGGTCGGCCCTGGAGTGCCGCCGCCACCGCGCCCGGACGCTGCTGCAGCGCTACGAGGAACAGAAGACGGTTCCGGCAATTGCCATGGAAGTTCACGTAATCCGCCTCGGCGATACCGCGTGGGTGACCTTCCCGCAGGAGCTGTTCACCGAATACGCCTGCCGGATCAAATGCCGGAGCCACGCCCGCCACACTATGGTGGTTCAGTTGACCGGAGCCGGGATTTCCGGTTATCTGGCGACCGACACCGCGCAGGTCGGCGGCGGTTACAGCGCCTCGGCCTACTGCAACAGCATCAGCCCCGCCGGAGGCGGTCAATTGGTCGAGTTCGCGGTCGCCGGCATCGCCGAACTCTTCAGCCGCTGACACCGGCATTCGGGGGCAATAATGCAGGGGACTCCTCGGCAGGGTGACCCGCGTTACGCTCGCTGACGCGAGCTTACTTTGGTTGGGTTGGTGTGCGCATGATAAGGACGACAAAGGACAACAAAGGACGACAAAGGACACGGCCGATTGCATGCCATACCGTTATTCGTGGCGCGCCACCGACGGCCGGTGTGCCGTGGATGTAGGCTCGACATGACTCAACCGTTGCCGCGCCCATCGCCAACTGCTAACCTGCGAGCGCGCACGGGCCGGAGCGCCGGTCAGGCGCGACCGTGCCGTTAGGAATTGGCCGCATCGCGGCCAAGGAGCACGGCACGAAGCCGCCCCCGGCGAACGGCGCGGCAATGCCACGCTGAGGGGGTCGCTCCCGAAAACGCGGTAGCGTTTTCGGGAGTGAAAAGAGTTTTTTCCGCCCATTGGCGGAAAAAACGGGTAAGGCGAGCGCCGCATGAGCGAAAACGGGGGAATGGGGGCCGGCCCCCGCGGTTGCCGGGGCGCAATGCGACCCCGCGCCCACCATCAAAAATCACCACACCCGCCGCACCGGCGGCGCACAATCCACCCCTCTCCTTCATCAAAAATTACCACACCCGCCGCACCGGCGGCGGATTTGACGCTCATTAAGTGCAAATAAAATTTGTTGGAAGAATTTTGTAAAAGGCGTTTGACAAAGCGCGGCAGTACCGGTATAGTCGGGGTGTGGGGATTCGCAAGCGTTTTTTCCGACTTAGAAATTTTCGATACGATACGAAAAGGAAACCGGTATGAATCACGGCATGAACAACCCTTCCGGCATCTATATCCAGTACTACAACGCCCTGGCGCGAACGTTGACGGCTCTGGGATCGACCGTGGATCCGAAACCCGCCAATATCTCCAGCGTGAGTCAAAGCGACTTGCAGAACCTGCGCAACCGCATCCGTTTTCTGGCGGACAGCACGCTGGATTATGCGAAATTCAATGCCAATCGGACCCAAGAGGACGCCTTCGACAAATACCGGATGTGGGTGCACGGCAAACAAGGCTTCCTGGTGGTGCCGAAAAGCTGTACCAGCAATGGCGAAGATCTCTATGAGTATGAATACGATGCGGAAAAAGACAAGGAAAACGATACCGATTACATAAAATACCGCAATGCTCTGTCATTTACTCCCGTGCCCGTGCTTTTCGAGCATTTCAAGGACATGATGGAGGTCCTGAAGAAGCTGAAATACATCATCAAGGATACCATGGGCAGTATGCTGTTCCGGGCTGAACCAGTTCGGTCCGACCCGGAAACCGTATGGCTGACTACACTTCCCGCAGGTGCCACACCGCCGCCACCGGAACCGATCTATCCTGCAATGCCGTATTACAGTCAGTGGTGGACCTCTTTCTTCTCAGAAAGTCCGACAACAGGAGTAATGAGTTTCGAGTTCGGTAGTGCAATATGCAGGATGTATTTCAAGGCGCAAAAAAGAGATGTGCAATATAATTGGGAAGATCTCGGTTCCGACTATCGAGTTTTCTGTTTGAAAAAAGAATATTTTGAAGCAGTTGGTCCTTCCGGAGCAACTCTGAAGGAAGAGTTGGATTTTGAATGGCTTGAGGATGTGGCTCCTAATTCAAGAGAGTTTTACCACCCGATGCCGGGACCTGATTATTCTATCGGTAAAACTAGAAAATATCACGCATTTTCCGTCCCCCGCCGCCACCTCGTCTGGGTAGCGCACGACATTCCCTACGATGAACTTCTGCCTTTGGACCTCGACCACGATGAAAACGGGTTGATTTACTGCGGGTGCGAAGACGACGATTTCGCCAAGGTTTCGGTGCAGGGGGCGCATGAGTTGCGTTACGGGTTGGGCTCGGGGAGCAATTCGGGCGGGGCGCGGATGCGGGTGTACGAGACCAATATCTTCCTGCCGGATTTCGACGCGTATTGCATGAGCCGGTTCACGACGGGGATCGCCAGTTTCGGTTCGGTCGGGATGGCCACCCGCGGCACGGAAACGGTCTATTTCCGCTTCACCACGGTGATCCGGCCGAACGGCGCGTTGATACCGCTGTTCTGGCACTTTTCCGAAGAAACGCCGACCTTCGCCGAGCCGGTTTCCGGCGCCAGCTACCGCTTTTATCCGCTGCCCAACGGCTCGCACGAACTGCGCTTCAACGACCGCGCGGTCCATGTGTTCGGCTACCAGGGGGCGTTTTCGCAGGCGTATCTGCGCAAGGACGACGAAATTCTGTATGGCTCGTGGGACGGTGTCACGATCACCGCCGCCTCCGGGACGCCGTCGACCTGTACGGTGACGACTCCGCAAGGGACGGCGCAGCTGCGCTATATCGCGCCGGCCATTTATCCGACCGCGACGCCGGAGGTATTGGAGCGGGTAACCTACCGCCTGCCGGGGACGCCGGGGAAACTTTACGGCATCGCCACGGTGAGTGGCGGGGGGGACACGCGCAGCTATATTCTGCGTCTATTGCTCGATCCGACGATTGAAAATCCGACCGAATCCGACCTGACGGTGGTTTCGGAGGGTTCGATTTCGCGCGGCAGCGGCGGCGGCGCCGGGTCGACGCAGACGGTGACGACGGGACCGGCGGATCACCCGTATTCGACCACGGCGACCACCTGGGGGACAACGGCGGGAGGGGTTCAGAACCGGGTGGTGACGCAGACGGTGAACGGCGCGTCGTGGAGCGTAACGGAACAGGTGCGCGGCACCAGCCGCGGCGCGTTGCCGCTGGTACGGACGACGGGAGCGGAATCGCCGCAGCCGCTGACCACCCGTTACGGCTATTGCGACGACGGCCGGGAGCAGTACCGGATCGAGCCGGACGGGAGCTGGTTTTACCGGACTTACGATGCTCTGGGACGATTGGCGCGGGAATTCCGCCCCTTCGGCAACGCCGCGCTCGACCTCGAAACGGGACCCATTCCGACGCAGTGCGAGGTGACCGAATATTCGTACGCGGCCAACGCGCCGGGCGAAGTCGTCGACACGGGAGACAGCCGGGAGCGCCTGGTCGTGCGCAAGATCCAGAATGTCGAAGTGGAGCGTTCGTACCGGGTTTATCTGGCCGGGGAATCGCGTTCGATCCGCTGCCGGACGCGGGGGGCGGCGTGGGATGCGGCGGACAATTTGGTCACGACCCGTTACAGTTACACCACGGGCCAATGGAGCGGACGGCACTGGAAAACGGTGCAGCCGGATGGCCAGGTGGAGCTGACGACGTACGCATCCAGCGCCGGACAGCTGGTGGAAACCACCGATTCGGGGGTACCGAATGCCGACGGCAGCGCGGTCACGGACGGGACGCGGCAGACGGTCACCAAAAATTCGCTCGGCTTCGTCGTCGGGCGCGAAACCCGCGATATCGCGAGCAACCTGGTACTGGATACGGTCATTTATGAGGTTGATTTCGCCGGCCGTCCGACGCGGACGACCTACGCCGACGGCAGCACCGAAACCGCGGTTTACGCCTGCTGCGGCCCGTACAAAACCACCGGCCGCGACGGCCAGGTGACCACCTACACCTATACCCCGGACAAAAAACCGGCGAGCCGGACGCTGGCGGGAGTCGCGACCGTGTCGATCTATGCACCGAACGGCGCGGTGGCCGAGACGCGCACCGTCGGCACCGACGGCAGCTACCTGGTGACGGTCAACGAATACGCCGAAAACGGCACCTTGGCCGCGACCAAAGTGGCGTTGGCGCCGGTGGCGCCGACGGCCGAACCGCCGGCGGAAAGTGGCGCCTACGCGGTGACGCTTTTCGGCGAGGCGCGGGGGGCGAATTACTGGACCCGGACCACCGCCGATCCGGCGGGCGGGACGCGGGTCGAAGAATACGACCGTTCCGGCAGCCTGCGCCGGATTTCGGGCACGGCGGTGGCGGCGGAGGTGGCATACGAAAGCTTGCTGACCGCAGGCGAAGTGTGCTCGCGCGCGGCCTTGGTCCGCAGCGGCAACGTCCGCGAAGTCACCGACACTTTGACCGATTTTTCGGGGCGCCAGTACAAGACGGTGCACCCGGACGGCAGCTTCGACTTGACCGAATACGACGCGGTCGCCCGGCCGGTCAAACAAACCGCGGCGGACGGCACGGTGCGTTTGACCGAATACAACGCCAAGGGCGAAGTTTGCCGCACCGGCATTGATCTTGACCGCGACGGCGAGCTTTCCGGCGCCGACCCGGTGACCGAATACGAGCACACGGTGGCGGCGGCGGCCTTCGGCAGCGACACCGTCGCGGTCCGGCGCCAGACGGTCAAAGAGCGGGATGGTAATGAGCTAATAGTTGTCAGCGTGTCGGAGAGTTCCGGCGACGGCAACCGGAGCCGGCAGACCGCGTTCGGGCGGACGTCGAGCTTCCGGCGCAGCTACATCGACGACGGAGAAGAGACCGGGATGACCGAAACCGCGGTCCAGCCCGACGGCAGCAGTGAAACCCGTTCCTACAGCGACGGGTTGCTCGAAAGCGCGACGCACAGCGTCTTGGGGGCAACACTTTACCGCTACGACGCGTTCAACCGGACGGCGGAAGCGAGGCATGTCGAAGACGGCGTCGAACACGTGACCCTCTACGAATACGACGGCCGGAATCTGCCCATCAAGGTCACCGAATCCGGCGGCGAGGCGTCGCGCGAAACCGTCTTCACCTACGATTTGAATGGGCGGAAAACCGCCGAAACCAAGCCCGGCGGCCGCACCATAGCTTACGAATATTACCCGACCGGCGAGCTCAAAAAACAGAGCGGCGCCGAAACCTATCCGGTGCTTTACAGCTACGAAGCGGGGCGGGTCAAGACGCTGACAACGTACCGGGATTACCCGGCAGCTCCGGAGGTAACGACCTGGCACTACAACGCTTACGGTCAACTGGCGGCCAAAGAATACGCCGACGCGAGCCGGGTCGAATACAGCTACAACGCCTACGGGCAAATGACGGCGCGGAAGTGGGCGCGCGACCGGGTCACCGGCTACAGCTACGACAATGCGGGTCGGCTGGCGGGCGTCAGCTACGACGGCGAAGATACGGAAAATATTTCGTATGGTTACGATCAGCGCGGCCGCCTGGCCGAGGTGACCGACGCGTCCGGGAGCCGGACGTTGACCTACAACGCCGACGGGACGGTTGCGGCCGAAAGCCTGCCGCAGGCGGGCGGTGCCCCGCTGCGCCGCGGCTACGACGCGCTGGGACGACCGGCGGAGCTGCGCCTGGGCGAAGCCGGATATACTTACATTTGTTTCAATAACGACGCGGTGCGCTGCATCCGGCGGATCACCGAAACGGCGACCGAAATCAAACTCGAATTCGCGATGGGCGCCTGGGAAGAGCGCGAAAGTTTGACCTACCAGCCGCTGAATACGGTATACCGTTACGGCGAAACCGATTACGACGACTTCGGACGCCCGTCGAGTCACCCGCATTACCAGAAACACCGCGAACGCCTGGCGCCGTATCTGATCCTCGAAACGCAGCCGGCCGGGATAAATTGGGACGGCGGCTACCGCGTTGCGTACAGCTACGACGGCATGGGCCGCCTGGCGGCGGCG
>JAVBQJ010000082.1:0-87005 GCA_031549115.1 Victivallaceae bacterium | reverse complement strand
CAGTCGCCCGGAGTGTCCGCGGCGTCCCACAGTCGCACCCGCCATTGATAGGAGCTTTTCGGCAGCAACGGGCTGCCGGAATAAACGACCTGCAGGGCGCCGCCGTCCATTACCTTGCCGGAATCCTGAACGATTTTGCCGTCGGCATCGGTCACTTCGAGCTGATACGCGCTCTGCGGGGCGCTTCCGGCGGTACGCCAGCGGAAGCGCGGTTGCTTTTCATCCATCCCCAAAGGGTTCGACAGATATTCGGTTTGCAGGTTTTCAGCATGAATCATGATTTATCCCTTTTTTTGGTGAATTGTAGCATTTTGCTTGAAATAATCGTTATTTTGTTGTTTTCTTTGGTATTTTGTATATATTGTAGCAAAGTAATACAAAAAGTCAATGCCTTATGATACTGAAAAAACGTTTTTTTATGAAAATTCAGGAGACTTGCCCCTTGTAGGCATAGCAGATTACCGTGTTTGGTGTTTTGTCGGCCAAATTGATTTTTCTTTGGAATATTCAAACTTCCGGTGTTGAAATCCGCGCATTTTCTGTGTATTTTGAAGTAATGTGGTCGACAGAAAAACCAAAACTTTTGAGGTAAAACAATTGGCGGACTTATCGTTTGAACACATCGACCGCGGGCGGGGATTCGACTTCGGGCGCGCTGCGCCGGATTATGCCCGTTACCGGGATATCTATCCGGCTTCGCTGTTCGAAAAAATGCAGATGTTCGGCATCGTCCGGCCGGGAATGAAAGTTCTCGACGTCGGCACCGGTACCGGGGTACTGCCGCGCGGGTTGTACGCGTCGGGGGCGCAATTCTGCGCCACGGATATCGCCGAAGCCCAGATCGAACAGGCGAAAATGCGCTCGGAGGGGATGGCGATCGACTATGCGGCGGCGCCGGCGGAACATGCTCCGTTCGCCGCCGGGAGCTTCGACTTGGTGACCGCCTGCCAGTGCTTCTGGTATTTCCGGATTCCGGAGTTCATCGCCGAATTGCGCCGGGTACTGAAGCCGGGCGGCAAATTCTGCCGCATCATCATGGAGTGGCTGCCGCACGAAAGCCGGATCGCCGCCGAAACCGAACGGATCGTACTGCAGTGCAATCCGAATTGGGGCGGTGACGGTTTCACGGTGGAGGAGTTCTGCTTTCCCGATTGGGCGAAAGGGGTTTTCGAGCTGGAAACCTTTCACTCCTACCGGGAGGAACTGCCGTTTACCAGTGACAGCTGGACCGGGCGCATGCGCAGCTGCCGCGGCATCGGCGCCAGCCTGCCGCCGGAGGAGGTGGCGCAATTCGACGCCGCGCTGCGCCGGCATCTTGAGGAAAACTATCCTGCCGACTTCACCATCGCCCACTACATTCAAATTGAAGTATTCCGCATCTGATTGTGATATTGATCAATATAGCACGCCGTCGCGGATTTGCCAATGGGTGTCGCAGGTGGCGTCGAGGAAGCGCTGGTCGTGACTGACCAGCAGCAGCGCGCACTGGCATTGACACAGTGCGGCTTCGAGGCACTCGATGCTGGGCAGATCCAGGTGGTTGGTCGGCTCGTCCATCACGATCAGGTGGATCGGGTGCAATGCGCCGAGGCCGAAAAACAGCTTCCGCCACTCCCCCGGACTGCAATCGGCGGCGTTCAGCAACGATTCCGGCCGTGAACCGAGCGACGCCACCACATTCATCACCCGGCTGAACTCGTCCCGGGTGAGCTTTGACAGCGTCCGGTGAATCGTTTCCAGCTGCTCCACAGAAAACTCCTGCGGCATATACAGATACTCCTCGGGCGGCAACTTCAATGCCGGAATGATCCGGTGCAACAGACTGCTTTTGCCGCCGCCGTTGGCGCCGGTGAGGGCGATCCGGTCGCGGCTTGCCATCCGCAACGGCGGAGTGGAGAGGAAGCGCTCCGGCCCCAATGGAATGCGCTGCTCCGGCAGCTCCAGCAGGGTGTTTTTCTGCGCATAGCTGCCGTAAGGGATTTTCAGGCTGTAATGGGCGATTTTCACCGTGCCCGCCGCGGCCAGCTGTCCGGACAGGCGTTCGACGTTCCGCGCCTGAAGCCCGGCCAGATCGCCCTGGCGGCGGTCGCGGCCGGTGACCCGGGCGGCGTCGATTTTGCCCTTGCCGTCATGGTCGTGGCGGTCCAGTTTGCGCTTGCAGTCCCGGTTGCGCGCCTGTTGCTCCTTTTCCCGGCGCCGTTGCAGCTCCTGCTTGTTGCGCTTCCATTCGCGCTGCAGTTGCTGCTGCTGTTCCAGCTGGTGCTCCTGTTCGCTCCGGGCGAGGGCGCGGGCGGCGGTGATGCCGCCCGCGCGCAATATCGGCCCCCGGGATTCGAACAGCAGGCACTGGCGGCAGAGCGTGTCCAGAAGTTCACGGTCGTGGCTGACCAGAAGTCCGATTCCGTTATAGCCGTGCAGCTCCCGGATTAGCAGTTCGCGTCCGGCGCCGTCCAGATGGTTGGTCGGTTCGTCCAGACACAGAATGTCGGGACGCTCGAACAACGCGCAGGCGATTTGCAGCTTTTTCCGCTCGCCGAACGAAAGCCGGTGCCAGCGCGAAACCATTTCCGGCGCCAGTCCGAGATGATCGCGCAGACGGCAGGCACAGCTGTCGTGGGAATCGAATAACCTTGCCAGCAGGGGCGGCGGCTGTGCCGCGTCCTGGTCGCAATAGACCGGAGCGCCGGAAGTCCGGATGCCGCCGCGATCCGGCGTCAACAGCCCCGCCAGCAGCTTCAACAGCGTGCTTTTGCCGCAGCCGTTGGCGCCGGCGATTCCGGTCCAGCCGGGCGAAAATTGCATGGAAAAATCCCGAAACAGCGCTTCGGGCGCGGACTCATATTCGAAATCCAGGTGAGAAACCGACAGAAACAAAGACATAACCATACCCCGTAAATAACAAAACCACACCCCGCCCGGCCGCCAAGCGGCCTGCGGTGAAAAAAACGCGGTGAACCGCTGTTTCTATAGATTGGTCAGTTACGCACCGGTATGTCCCTCCTGTCGCGTCGAATTTCAGTGATACCATTACTATAGCCGCCGAAGCGGAAAAATGCAAATATCCGGCTTGAGGATGGCGCGAAAACGGCTTCTGATTTTCCTGATTTTCCTTGTGCTTTTTCGTGCCAACCTATTGACATTTAAGCGATCATACCCTATAATTAAAGCAGCATCGAACAAGGGAAAAACACAGGGGAAGCGAAGCGATGGAAGCGGAACTGCCGTCATTGCAATTCACGATGGAGCCGGGGAGACCGGAGCCGTTGTATCTGCAATTCAAGGAACAGCTGAAAGTACACATCCGGAGCCGGAAGCTGGCCGCCGGTACGCGGCTGCCGGATATAAAAACGCTGGCGCGGATGGCGGGAATCAGCGTCAAAACCGCCAATTCCGGTTTGAATGAGCTGTTGCGCGAGCGCGTTTGTGTCCGGCGCCCCAAAAAGGGCACTTTCGTCGCCGGCGTGTCGCAGCCGTCGCGTCGTCAGCGGAAGAAAATCTGCATGCTCTATCACCGCGAGCCGATGACGAAGCTCGAGCACGACGATGTCCGCGTCCAGCTGCATCACGGCATTCAGAGCGGCTGCCGGGAGCTGGGGATCGATCTACTGTACCTGACCGGCGACCCGGTGGAGAGCATCGATTTTTACCGGGCCAACGACCGGATCGAAGTCACCGGCATGATCATGCTGGAGGCGACCGGCTTCGAGGAGGATATCCGGCTGGCGCAGATTTACCCGCAGCTGCGTTTTGTCTATTTCAACGATTACAACAGCGCATTCGAAAATACGCCGCGCAATGTCTACGGCGTCTTTCACGACGATTTTTCCGGCGGCTACCAGGCGGGAAGCTGCCTGGCGGCGCAGCGCCCGGGACGCCTCGGGCTGATCGCGTTGGAGCTGGATATCGAAACCTACAGCAAGCGCGCCGCCGGTTTCCGGATGGCGCTGACCGAAAATGGTTACGACCCGGAAAAAGATCTGGTCGAACAGTGGGAGCGCCGCCGGATCCGCAGCATAGACGATCTGCGGGCGGCCGGCCGCCGCATGGCCGGGAAAATGCTGTCCGATGGGCCCTGTCCCGATGCCGTGTTCGTGGTCAACGATGTGATTGCCGAGGGGGTGAATGAAGTGCTCCGGGAGCGCGGCTGCCAAGACCGGGTCATTCTCTTCGGCTACGACAATATTTTTCCTGAAATCAGCCGTAAGCTGCATTTCAGTACCATCTCCGTCGATTTTCCCCGGATGGGGCGGCGGGCGATCGAGTTGATCGCCGCGTCGACCTACATACCGAAAGTCGTATTTCTGCCGCCGCAGATGATCTGCCGGCTCAACCCCGTCAACCCGGATATTTCCCATGACACCACAGCAACTTTCTGAACGATTCTGGACCGCCACGCATTACTATCGGGCACCGAGCCCGCCGCCCGAGGAGTGGGACGCGGATTTGCGCCGCTGCCGCGACATGAGGTTGGAGCTCGTTCAGGTCCGGGTCTTCTGGCGCTGGCACGAACGCCATGAGGGCAGTTATTTCTGGGACGACCTCGATGAATTCGTCGCGACGGCGCAGGAGGCGGGTTGCCGGGTGATCTTTCAACTCAATCTGGAAAACGCCCCCGAATATATTTTTCAGCGCTACGAAGGCTACCGGGTGGATATCCGCGGCAACCGGATCTGGCCGACCGCGAACGCGTCGTTCTACGTCGGCGGCTGGATTCCGTGCTTCGACCATCCGGAGGTGATGCGCGCGGCGCTGCGCTTCACCGAAGCGCTGGTTGCACGCTACCGGGAGCATCCGGCGCTGGCCTTTTACCACGCCTGGAATGAGCCGCGCTGCCGGCCGATGGGCGAATGCGCCTGCCCGGACTCGATCGCCAGTTACCGCGCCTGGCTGGAGGCGCGCTTCGGCACCGTCGAAGCGCTGAACCGGGCGTTCGGCAAATGCTGGGGTGATTTCAGCCAGGTCGACGCGGCGCGCGACACCAGCGATTTCGCCGAAATGTTCCTGTGGCGGCAGTGGGGCGCCGACCGGGTGCGCGACCGGGTCGCGCGAGTGACGGAGCTGTTGCGGCGGCTGGACCCGGAGCGCGCGGTGATCAGCCATGTCGGCAATGCCGGAATTTTTCAGGACCCGCTGTTCGACATCAGCGACGATGTGTTGATGAACGACGTCACCGATATGTACGGCACCAGCTTTCCGGTGCGGGTGATGCCGGAGTACCAGGCGTTCATGCTGGTCGACTGGATGCGCTTCGTCGGCCGGGGCAAATTCACCGTTTACGAGCTTTACCCGAGCGTCGGCCAGTTTTTGCCCGAGGTTCCGGCCGGACTGATACAGGAGTGGATGTGGATTTCGGTGGCCGGAGGCGCCTCCGGCTTGTGCTTCTGGCAATTCAAAAAAGAACGCCTCGGCGTCGAGGTCGACGATGCCGGGCTGGTCGAAATGGATGGCTCCGACAATGCCACCAGTGTGGCGGCCGCCGAATCGCTGCGGCAGATGCGCGCATGGGAACGGGAAATTCCCGGCTGGCGGGTGCCGGAAGCCGATATCGCGCTGGTGTACGATCTTGCGGGCGATCTGACCAGCCGGCTGGAATTCACGCTGCCGCGCGAAGCCGACTATGTCGGGCGCTACATGCTGCGCAGCCGGGTCGCGGGCGGTTACCCCGCCAAGGGCGACCTGCAGGGAGTTTACAACCTGTTGTGGCAGTCGCATTATGCGGTCGATTTTCTCGCCCCGTCACGGTGGGAGGAGACGATTTCCCGCTACAAGGTGGTGATCCTGGCCGGATTCCCGGTGATCGACGCGGAGCGCGCCCGGGTGTTGACCGAATACGTGGAGCGCGGCGGTTTTCTCGTCGTCGACGCCGGTTTCGGGCGCCGGCAGAGCAATACCATGCTGTACGCCGTCCGCCCCGGCGCGGGTCTCGCCGAGCGCTTCGGCTTCCGGGAAAAGCTGTGCCGTCAGCTGAATGATAAGGTGTGGACGCTCGAAATCGACGGTGTTTCCGGTGTGGAGGCGCTCTTCGAACGGGTCGAATACGAAGTTGCGCCGGGCACCGAAGTGATCGGCCGCTGGAGCGACAACGGCGCGCCGGCGGCGGTGCTGCGCCGGATCGGCCGCGGCACGGTGGCGGCCGTCGGCGCCGCGATCGGCCTCGGGGCCGGCGGCGACCGCGAATGCATCTGGAACGAGGTTTTTCGCAGCATGGGAATGGCGTCGTTCCCGGAAGCTCCCGAAGCGTGGAAGCTGGTTCTGGAGCGATTGCTCGGTCGCGCCGGAGTCGGCCGCGCCGGGTGCTGGAATCATCCCGGCATCGCCGAGCGGGCGATGCGCGATCGGGACGGCGCCGAAATCCGCTTCGCTTTCCGGCGTTTCGACGGGGGGCATCGTCCGGACGATGGCGCCTGGGAGGCGCTGGATCTGCCGGGAGCGCAGCTTCTGGCTTCATTCTCCGATGTCAAAATATGGAAATCAACCAATCAAAATGGAAGGGACGAAAATCATGAACACAATGCTTAAACAGTCGCCGGATCGGAAACAATTATTCACGCTCATAGAGTTGTTGGTCGTGATAGCGATCATCGCGATATTGGCGAGCATGCTTTTGCCGGCGCTCTCCAAAGCCCGGGCGGCGGCGCAAGCCACGAAATGTCTCAACAATCTCAAGCAGCAGGGGAACGCCTTCGCCATTTATGCCACCGACAGCAACAGCTATCCGGTGATCGACTTTAATCCGTGGGCGGATCGCACCAATTACTGGCAGGGGCAGTTGGCGGAGTATCTGGGCGGCGACAAAAAAATCGGAGACTATACGTATTTTCCCGGCGACTGGACGCCGAACCAGCCGGGATATCCGGATCATACCATCAAGAGTTTCCAATGCCCGGTGAGCTGGAGCAAAGCCGCTACCTGCTGGGGTAACAGTTACGGTATCAACCGGTATCTGTGGACCACCGAAAATAACAAACCCAGCTATTACAAAAGTATCACGTCATTACAGCAACCGTCCAATACCTTTCTGGTTGCCTGTTGCGATCGCTTTACAATCGGAGAAAACGCTACCATTGCGACCGGGTTCAACGTTCACCGCCAGAATTCCATTGCCATTCTCTGGGCCGATACCCATGTCGCGCCGGCGCAGTCCAACACCGAAGCCGGACTGTATGAGCTTATCTGGGGGGATACAATCAACGCGCCATATGGCTGGTGACATCGGGACCGGAATATTATGAAAATGAAACACTTGCTGAATCTGTTACTCTTGCTTGCCGGTTTCCTGCTGGCGGCGGAAGATTGGGAGTTGCGGCTGGAGCCGCCGGCTCCGGCCGTGGAACAACTGTTCCGGGTCGACCTTGCCGGCGCGTGGCAAAACACTTCAGGACACCCGGAGGTGGCCTGGACGGCGGGAGCCGGCGGGCTGCGGCTGAATTGGAGCGGCCGCAGTGACTATTCCGGTGCGGCGCCGCGCTTCGGCCGCGTCGAAAGCGCCGCTGCGTTGCCGTTGGAGCGCGGCGCGGACGGACGGGTGCGCCTGACGGTGGACGTGGCGATCGACCGATTGGCGCCGGACGCGGAATTCATGCCGGTCATCCAGCTGACCGGAGCGGACGGGAGCGTGCTTTCGCAGTGGGATATTTACATGCCGGATTACCAGATGTATGTGAATTCGGTCACGGCTCCGGAGCGTCCGCGCCGGCTGGACCGCACCTTTGCGGTGCCGGAGGAGGCGGCCGGGCTCAAGCTGGCATTCGAGTGCCGGGGAAACGCTCTGGAGGCGCGCGTCGTCCGCGTCGGTCTGTCGCCGGCGCATCCGAAACCCCAATGGAATCTGGAAGAGCGCTGGGCCAAGGCCAAACGCCCGGACATTCCCTATGGGGAAAACAACGCCGATCCGGTACCGGATGTGCCGAGGCTTTCGGATGACGAAGTGACCGAATTGCTGGCGCAACGGCCGCAGGCGGTTCCCAAACTGGAACGGATCGGCGACCGGATCAAATTCACCATCAACGGACAGGAGGAGCCGTTTACCATCGCCTGGGGACCATACAACCGGGATGCCGGCTACTTGCAGAATATGGAGGAAATGGGTTTCCGGATTTTCGCCGTACCGGTCTGCCTGGGGCCGCGCGCCGACACCATCGGCTGGCCGTTCAATGTCTGGATTGACGAGGATGAATACGATTTCGACCGTCTGGCCGAGGGAATCCGCGACCTTTTGCGCCGGGTGCCGGATGCGCATATCATGCTCTATTTGCGCGTGACGCTCCCGACCGCCTGGGCGGAGGCGAACCCGGACGCGATTCATACCGATGCCGCGGGCAACCGCGGCGTCTCGGAGTGGAGCCGCGTCAACCGCTATGGCGGTGAAGCGCCGTCCGGTGAGCGGGAATTCTACGAAGCGTGCAACACTTCGGAGGTGTTCCGCGACGGCGCAAGCCGTGCTTTGCACGCCGTCGGCCGCTGGCTTGCCACCGCGCCGGAGGGCAAGGCGGTGATCGGCGCGTATATTCACGGCGGCGCGGATACCCAATGGTTTTTCTCCGTGGAGTCGGAATATGCCGATTACAGTCCGGGCAGCTTGAAGGCGTTCCGGAATTACCTGCGGGAGAAATACAACGCCGATCCGGCGGCGCTGTCGGCCGCGTGGGGCTTCCCGGCGGATTTCGCCACGGCGGAGTTTCCCGATTACGCTCTGCGGCGGCGCCAGTTCGGGCCCGATCCCAATATCGCCCGCTCGCCGTTGATGGAGTACAATGGACGCAAGGCCCAGGCGGCCGATTACAATGAATATCTCTCGGTGGGCAATACCCGGCGGCAGATTGCTTTTTCCCGTGCGTTCAAAGCCGGTTCCGGCGGTCGGCTGCTGGCCGGAACCTACTGGCCGACGCTGCCGGCCTCCTATCCATTGCAACACACCGGATTCATCGAAATGTTGCGGTCGCCGGATGTGGATTTCATCTCCCGCGGCGGACTGCCGGGGGCGATTTTTCACGGAAAAGCGACCGTGGCGGAATTCGATCTGCGCAACGTGCGTTCCGGCCTGGACGCGTGGCTGGATTACGACCATCCGTTTCATGCCAAGAGCCAGGCGGAATTCCGCCGCCAGGTCCTGGCCGGATTTGCCGCGCAGTTGTCCGTCGGCGGCGGGTATCATCTCTGGGACATGGGCGGCGGCTGGTTCTTTCATCCCACCACCCGCGAAATTCTGACGGAGGGGCAGTCGCTGGTGCGCGCCGTCAAGGATTTTCCGCCGTTCGGGGAGAACTATGTCGGCGTATTCATCGACGAGGACGCCGCCAACCAGTTGGCTACGCTGGGGTGGCCTTTCAATTCCGCCGCGGTTGAAAGCACGTTTTTCAAGTTCGGCTGGAATTGGGCGTCGGGGTGGGAGTTCGCGGGGGTGCCGGTGCGCTTTTTCCTGCAGCAGGATGCGTTGAATCCGGATTTGGTGCCGCCCCGCGTGGCGATTTTTCTCAACCCGCTGACGATGACGCTGGAGCAGGGCGCGGCGATCCGCGAACGCTTCGAACACGGCGGCCGGGCGGTGGTGTATATGACCTCTCCGGGTCTGGCCGCTCCGGGGACGCCGGACAATCCGTCGCGGATCACCGGTTTCAAAATCCGGCCGGATGTGCCCGGCACCGCCGATAAAGTGCTGCGGATTTGTGCCGACGATCCGTTGTTCGCCGGATTGGCGCCGGACAGTCAATTGGGGCTGTACAACATCTGGGGAAACATGGCTTGGAGTACTTCCCCCGCGGCGGCGCCGGATTCGCCCGGCAAGGTGCTGGCGCGCTATGCCGGTACCGATTTGCCCGGAATGCTGGTGGACCGCAATGCGGAGCGGACCAGACTCTGGATCGGCGCGCCGGGAGCGTTGAATATCCCGCTGATCCGGAATCTCGCCCGCGAGGCCGGTTTGGCGCCGATGCTGGAAAACGACTCGGGCTTGCTCTATGGCGCCGGAATTCTCGGGGTCATCGGTTCTCCGCGCGGAGGCGGACAGCAGGTCCGATTGCCGGAGGGAGTTCAGGTGCGGGAGTGCCTGACCGGCCACGACTACCGCATCGACAATGGATTCCTGTGTTTCGAACTGGCTCCGGCCGAGGTATTCGGCGATGTGGCGGTTTTTTCGGTGGACGGAAAGTAACAGAACAACATAAGGCTGAATCATCATGTACCCCGAATACGAAATAGCCCTGCGGCACGGACGGCTGCGCTGGCGCGGCGAATACGACGACAGCTGCCGGCTGCAATGCGAAGACGATAGCGGCCGCATGCTGGCGCTGGAAAGCGATGCCGCCGGATTTCACCTGATTACCGACGGCGCCGCCTGGCGCGCCGAAGCGACGGTGGACGAGCGCTGTGTGTGGGAGCCCGGCCCGGATGCGCTGCGCTGGCGCCGCGACTATCCGGAGCACGGCGTCATCGCGATGCAGGAGTGGCGCAAAATCGATGCCGACACGGTGGAATTCATCTGCCGGATTCAGGCGCAGCGTGCCGTCCGGCAGCCGCATTTGAGCTTCGGATTGCTGTATCTTTTGCCGCCGGAGTTTTCGCGTTACCGTTTCGCTTACAGCATGACGCAGATGGGGTACAGCTTTCCCGGCCCGGAGCGGACGCTGTGGATGTTGAGCCTGCCGCCCGCGGACGGCTGCGGTGCGCAATACGCCGGTTGCCAGGGGCTGATGGCGGAAAACCCCGACCCGGCGACGCTGGAATTCCATCTGCGCCTGCCTCCCGGCTACGTGGCGCCGGTGAAAAAAGAATATACGCTGCAGCCGCAAGAAACATTGGAAATCCGCGGCGCGGTGTCGCTGCGCGACGGCGCCTTTTATCAACATGCCGAGGCGAATGAGTCGTTGACCGGGCGGAGCTTCCACCCGGCGCGTTATTCCTATGATGAATACATCGCGATGACGCTCGAAAACTTCCTCGACGCCCGTAAATACTATCCGTGCGGCGGCGGCATCCTCTACCACACCGCGGTCGACGGCGACAGCGCTTCGCCGCGCGTGCAATACTGGACCGAGGGGCCGGGCTGGGGCGGCGCCTGCGACGCCGAAAACGCGTGGAATCTGGTGTTGTGCGCCCGGCATCTGCCGGAACGCCGCGATGAATTGCTGGCGCATGCCCGGAAAATGCTGCACGGCTGGCTCGGCAATCCGCGCTTCCGGGTGCCGGACGGCGTATTCGCCGACAATCCGGGCGATCTGGATGCCGCTTACGTGACCACCGGATGGTTTCCGGATTGCATCTGGACCATTGCGCAGGCCGATTTGATGCTGCGGTTGGCCGACATTCACCGGGCGGTTGGCTGGGAGGAGTGCCTGCCCGAGGCGCGGAAGCTCGGGGAATGGGTGCTGGCGCAGCAGCGTCCGGACGGTTCGATCCCGACTGTCTGGCAATTTCCGGTGGATTATCCGCCGGAGCTCGGGGAGGGGTGGCGGCCGTACTTTTCGCGCTGCAACCGCAATGGCAAACAAGCGGAGGTGCTGGTCGGCGCGCAGCCGGTGTCGGCGTGCTTTCTCGCGGTCGCGCTGCGCCATCTGGCGGCAGCCGATGCGGTGGAGCCGGAGCGCTGGCACCAGGCGGCGGAGCGGCTGATGCAATGGGCGGTTCCGCGCCTCGCCGAGCCGCTGGGTGAGTTCGGCGGCGGCGAATGCGATTACCTGGTCTACCGGGCGCGCAGCATCGACCCGACCGGCATCGCGTATATCCTGCGCGGTCTGGCGGAGGAGTTCGATCACTCGCGCGATTCCCGGATTCCGGAGCTGCTGTGCCGTTATATGGATATTTTCGCCGGGTTCGCGGTGCATTGGGATTGCGATGAAGCCCGGCTCCGGCCCGGGGAAAAGATGACGCTGGCCCCTTACGGCGCCGACATCCGCCTCGCGGGGGGGATTACGCACGGGAACTGGATGCCGGTGTACCGGCGCGGTTTCGGCGGCCGCTTCAATCTGCTGATGAACCGCAATGAAATCGCCGACGGGATGTACCATGCGTGGCGGATTACGCGGCGCGAACGCGATTTGGAGCACCTGCGCGGCTTTGCCAACTGGCAGACCTACTTTCAGTTTTTGAACGAGGTGCCGGGGAGTCCGGTTTCGACGCGCGGCAGCTGCCCGCAGAATCACTTCTGGACCACTGACGAGGGGAACTGGAACAACGATTACGCGTTGACCGCATTCAAATGGAGCGGCACCTATTGGACTTTGCTCGACGCCGGAATCACCGGATAAAAAACAAAATAAAAAAATAGAGCCGATGGCGAAGCCGAAACCGAGCGCAAAACGCGAGGGGGAAGAGCAAGTCCGAAGGACGTAGCGAGCGAAGCGGCGGTCTCGTCTCCGTCATACGGGTGGCACGTGCCACTGCCTGTGGGGTGTCCCTCGTTGGGGACACCCGGAGGAAACAATAGCTTACTCTGGCGCCGCACCAGCGGTTTATTACCCGGCGGCGTCCTTCCGGGCGACGCGCAGGATCACGATTTTGGTCGGATGGTTGAACGGCGCGGGATCCACCTGATAACATCGGCGGTATTCGGGGTTGCCGCCGGTGAAGTCTTCGGGGACCGGTACGATGGCTTCGCGCTTGAGATAGACGCCGTCGCACAGCGCGTCGACCGCGGCGAGAAAGTCGTGCCCGGACAAATAGAGCGAATTGTTGACCGCCACCAGATAACCGTCATGGGCGACCAGCGGCCGGACTTTGTTGAGCAGCGCCGCCGGCGCATAAGCCAGATCGACCCGCCCGGCGGCGGTGTCGGAGAAAAACGGCGGATCGAGAATCACGCAGTCGAAACGCCGTTCTTCGCGCTTCAGCCGCGCCACCACCGGAAAGAAGTCGCCGGCGAGAAACCCTTTTCGCGTCACCGGCAGATTGTTGAGGTGACTGGAACGCTGGGCGACGGAGAGAAACTTATCCGACAGATCGGTCTGAAGCACCTCGATGGCGCCGCCCGCCGCCGCGGCGATCCCGAGGCTGCCGGTGTAGGCGAAGGTATTCAATACCCGCTTTCCCCGCATGGTTTCGCGCAGCCACTTCCGCAGATTCCGGGTGTCGGCGTAGAAACTGTTGTCGCGGTTCAGCAGCAGCTGCAGCGCATAGCGGACGCCGTGCTCCTCGATGCGGTCGTCCGGTTTGACGCCGTAAAGCAACGTGCCGTTGCGTTCGCCGGCGTGATCGCTCCGGCGTTTTTTCCATACGACCGCCTTCAGCCACGGCAGCCGATCTTGCAGCAACTCCGTCACCGGCTGCGGCGCGAACGCGCCGTCATCGGCATAATCGTGAACCACCGCCGTCTTGGCAAAGATATCGATCGCCAGCCCGGGACACCCCTCGGTGAAACCGTTCAGCAGCCGGAACGCGCCGACGGGTGGGGATTCGAAAAATGGTTTTCGGAATGAAATCGCGGCGTCGATGGCGTCGTAAAGCATGAAATTCCTTTTGTTGATCTGGATACGGTAATGCCGCAAGCGTATGTTTTCAATTCGCAAATCAGCTTTTTTCGACAAAATAACGCCGGGGGTATTGACTTTTAATTTCACCTGTGCTATAATTATGATTAACCGGATAACATCATGAAACCAGCAGATGTTTGATTTTTTTTGATAAAACTGATTAAGCGCTTTAAATCGAGGATGGAAGATGGCGGTGAACGGGAAAGTCAAATTGAGCGATGTCGCGGCCAGGGCGAAAGTCTCCACCGCCACGGCGTCACAGGTGCTCAGTCCGCGCAAGGGATCGATCCGGGTAGCGGAGAAGACCGCTTTGCTGGTGCGCCGGGTCGCCGCCGAATTGAATTACCGCCCCGATCTTTCCGCCCAGATGCTGGCCGGCAAGCGCAGCAATCTGGTCGGGGCCCTGATCGACAGCTACGCGCCGGGCTGCCATCAGCGGATTCTTGCGGCGTTTGAAAGCCACCTGGCCGGCAGCGGCATGCGATTGATCGTCGGGCAGGCGCATGACAACGAAAACAACTTCCGCCAGTGCATCGCCGACTTTATCGCCCACCGCACCGAAGCGATCATTCTGCTGGCCCACCGATACCCCAATAAATCGGTCGATTTTTACGATTGCTTCGGCGATTACCGCAACCTGGTTTTTTTCGGCAAACCGGATTGTCCGGGCGGTTTCAATTATATCGAGGTCGACCTGGCAGCGGGCATGCGGAGCGTGGTCGCCCATCTGGCGCGCACCGGGCGCAGGAAGATCGCCGCTGTATTCGCGATACCCACGCTGGATACGAAAGCGTTTTTCCGACAGGCCGTCGAAGCGTCCGGCTTGAACTATTATCCGGAGTTTCTGCTGACTCTGGGACATTATGAACTGCGGGATCATTACGAACCGGACGAAACCGAACTGCGGGACATCGCCGGAATTCTGAAGCGGAATCAGGTCGATGCGGTGATCAGCTTCGATCACCTGGCCATGCGCCTCTTGCCGGCGCTGAAGCAGGCCGGACTCCGGATTCCGGAAGATATCGCGGTGGCGGGGTGCGACAATGAACCGGTCGACAAGTGGCTGGATCCGCCGTTGACCAGCATCGATCTCGTCCACGACCGGGTGGCCGGGGAGCTTTTCCGCCTGACCCAGGCGATGGCGCACGGCCTGGACGCGCCGGCCGAAATCATCTTGCAGCCGGAAGTGATCTTCCGCAGATCGACGGAATGATGTGCCGTTTTCAGCGTTTGTATTGAACGAGCTTAAAGGAGTAAATGCAATTTATGTGGAAACTTGAGAACATCATCGGATTGCTGCTGGCGTGTCTCGGCGCTGCCGGAGTTCTGGCGGAAAGCCTGTTGCCTCCCGCCGCGATGACCGATTCCGGCTGCTGGACCGGCATGGGGCCGGGGGTGGAGTTGCACCCCGATGGAGGGATTGCCGGAGCGTCGTCGCTGTATTATTCGCGCTTGGACCCGGCCGGCTATCGTCTGCCGGGGTTGGCGGTGACGACGTTGACGCCGAAGGAACGCTATGAATTCGGCGTGTGGGTGAAAGCGCAAAATCGCGGCGCCGCTCCGGTGGCGGTTACCAGCGCGGTGGAATTCACCGCCGGCAATGCTTACCGCAGCGGCGTTTACCTTGAGCAGCTGGAGGGCGACCGGGATTGGACGCTGCTGCGCGGGGAATTTACCATGCCGGAGGGGGCGGACACGGCCACCATGATATTTTATTTGCCGGTCGGGCGGGTGGGGGACGCCTGGTTTTCTGAGCCGTATCTGGTGCCGGTGTCGGGCATCCGTTGGCATGTGTTCAAGCGCGACTCGTTCGCTCCTGTGATTGCTTCGGGCGGACCGGTGGCGCTGCGGATCGGGTCGAGCCTGCTCGGAACCCCGACCGACGGCAAGAGCGTCCGGCTCGAAGTACGTCGTGACGGCGCGGTGCTCCACGAGACGACCCTGGCGGCCGATGCCGCGGAGTGGCAAGTGGAATTTCCGGAGTGCGTCGACGAGTTGGAATTGGCTTTCACGCTGGTCGGCGCCGATGGGCAAACGGAAGCGGAGGAAACACTGCCGTTGCGGATTTTTCCCGCCAATACCGCGATCCCGGCAAATGCCTGCCGGATTGACCGCTTCGGCCATGCCACGGTCGCCGGCGGCAAATTTTTGCCGGTTGGAATCTACCTCAACCAACACGATGCGCGGGTGGTGCCGCCGCGGCCGATCGAGGACGAAATCGCCATTCTCGAGGACAGTCCGTTTAATTGCTTCATGAGTTACGACCTGATGTTTCTGGGCTTGGCGGATTCGTCGGCGACCGGGGCTGAGCGGACGAGAGAGGTGCTCGATCTGGCCTCCGACGCCGGGCTCAAGGCGATCGTTCCATTGACCTCTCTCGATCCGGCCGACCACGTCGGGATTACCTCCTGGGTGGAAGCCCTGCGCGACCATCCGGCGCTGCTGGCCTGGTATGTCTGCGATGAAGCTCCGGCTTTGCGCTATCCGGAATTCCGGCCGCTGCGGGAGCTGGTCAACCGGCTCGATCCGTGGCACCCGACCTGGGCGGTGTTCTGCGACCACAGCATGGTACCGGCCTATACCGCTTTCAGCGATATCTACGGCTTCGATCCGTATCCGATCCATTCGGGCCCCGGATCGCTCGCCGCCGTGGTCGCGGACGGCGACGCGATACGTGAAACGCTGGGAGCCGGGCCGATCGCGTTGTGGAGCGTGCCGCAGATCTTCCGTTGGGGGAGCTACAACTTCGACGGCGGCGCCGGCGCTGCGACGACCCGGTGCCCGACGGAAAAGGAGATGCGTGCGATCGCACTTTTGGAAGCGATCACTGGTGCGCGCGGCTTCATCTTTTACTCCTACTTCGATTTGCATGTCGACGCGGCGACTCACCCCTTTGCGGAACGCTGGGTGGAGGTGTGCCGGGTGGCTGAATTGCTGCGCGGCCTGGAGGGTTTCCTGCTCTCGGAGCGTGTCGCGCCGGAGCTGGAGTTGACGGTGCGTTCCGGCACCGTCCGGGCGGCCGCGTTTGCCGCCGAAGACGGCCGCAAAGCGGTCCTGATCGCCTGCGCCGCCGGCGGCGAGGCGGCGCTGCGGATCGAAGGCGGTGCTTCCCTGCGTTCGCTGTACGGCAACAGCCGGCTGCAGCCGGACGGAAGCTGGTTATTTCAAAGCAATGAAGCGGACAGCGATGTGCTGGTCGACAACTGAAACCGAAAGGATAATCGAAAATGCAGAAAACAACATCAACAACACAAAGAAAGGCTGATTGAAAAATGAAAACGCGGTATCAACAATTTACACTTATAGAGCTCCTGGTGGTTATCGCAATCATCGCGATTCTGGCAAGTATGCTGCTGCCGGCTTTGTCCAAGGCCCGCGCGGCGGCGCAGGCGACCAAGTGCATCAGCAACTTCAAGCAGCAGGGCCTGGCATTCACGATGTACGCCAACGACAATCAGGAGAATGTCCTGACCAACGTCTGGGACAACAGCGATTCCTTCAGTTGGCCGGCGATTTACTGTGTCGAACCGCATATGGTCGGCGCGGCCGAAGCCAATATGATCGAGAAGTACCGCAAAAACGGCTGGCCGCTGCAAATGGGGTATTCCTCGTGTACCCCCGACCTGGTGTATTGTTCGCTGGCCACGGTGAAGAATTTTTACACCCATTACGCCTCGCTCACCGGCTCGTCGTTGCCGCAGTCCAGCTTCTTCGGCACGGCCGACAGCGCCGGCCGCTACTTCATCGGCGTCAACGGCAACCGGATGAAGAATCCCGTCGGTGTGATCATGATGACCGAGGCGCGCGACGCCGCGGGCAGCACCTGCTGGTGCTTCTTCATCGCCGAGGATTCGGGGCAGCTGATCAACTACGCGCACAATCCCAACCGCGGCATTTTCCTCTTCGCGGATGGACACGTTGCGTCGGGCGGTGACGAGGTGGTCAAGGCGACCGCCGGCAGCAACCCGGATTACCTGGGCTGGGGCGATGACCGCTATGTCTACAAAAACGGCACGAAAACCAAGATAAACTGATCCGGCTTCCGTGAGTCATACCCCCGCTTCCGTCCGTCGGGCCGCCGGCGGGCGCAAGCGGGTTTTTCATATGCCCTGCGGTCCGCAGCAATAAGCAAAGTAAAGGATAATTGTCATGAGGTTGGATTTTCGGATTGAGTGGGGTTGCAATTTCTTATATTCGCCCGGCCATTACCATCCGGTTTATTATTGGGACGGCAAACTGGAGTGCGCGGGAGGCCGGATTCTGGAGACATACCGGCTCGATTACCCGCAGCCGCACGCGCTGTTGTCGTATGGGCCCGGACAGTGTCCGCACGAGACGAAGTTGGCCGTTCCGGAATGGCAAAACACCACCCAACGCGGCATCGCCGGAGTACGGATTGCGGCGGAGGCGAACGACGATGCCGTCTTTACATTGACAACCATGTCCGGAACATTTGCGTTCACCGCGCGGCAGATTCGCGAAGACGGCCGGCTGGTATTCCATGTGGGAGCGAAGTATTCGTATTGCCATGTGATCGTGACCCGGTCACGTTATCTGTGGTTCCGCCCGGAACCGCGGGACGGGCAACAAATATGGGAAGCGGACGATCTGCCGGATGTGCCCGTGCGGGATTGGTCCCGGATGCACACCGCCTGGCTCGGCCCCGGAGAAAGTGTCGAATTCGAGGCGGAACTTGACGACGCCGAAGTGATTTTTCACCTGATGGGAATGGCGGCCCCCGCATATACCCCGGAGGCGGAGAAAACGGCAGCCGATTACTTCGATATGGAGCTGTATTGCGACGACCGGCTGGTGGCGGAATTTTCACATTACTTCCGTCAACATGACACGTTCATGCAGATGCTCGAGGATGTCTGGACCCGTTTCCGGGGAACGCCGGGGCGGCACCGTTTGCGCTTGAAAAACGGTCACGAAACCTATTGTCTGCTGCTCAGCCGCCTGACCTTGCAGATGAGCCGCCCGCGGCATTGGCAGCTGTCGTTGCCGAAGTGGGCCCTGGCCGGCGAAAAATTGACCGGGCGCATTTTTGCCGAACGCCCCGACACGGCAACGGTCCGATGGCCCGGCGGTTCCAGCGTTTGTGAGCTGGTTCCGGGCTGGAACGAATTTACCTGCCAGCTGGACCATTCCGGGGTCGATATCCCGGTGAATACCGATCATTCCCAAGCGATAATTCCCGTCGTCTACGCGTTGGCCGACGAAACGCCGGAGGTCATGGTCGGATTCGACATGACCACGGTTCCGCACGACGGCAACGGCTTCATGGACTGGCTGCTGGATTATACCTGGCGGACCCGGCTCGGCAATCTGGTGGTATTCCGTTCGTTCACGCCGGGAACCGTGGCGCCGGCGCTGCTGGAACGCTGGGGAACATTTTGCCGTGACCATCGTATCAACGTGGAGGCGGTCAATAATTTTCAGGGTGGCGTATTGGCCGGGGCGGCCGGCGACCGGATGCACAGCGCCGGAATCCATGAATATTCCGGCGCGGTATATGGCTACGCCCAGGGGGAAACGCGGAGGTCGCCGGATATGAAAACCGCCTCGGAAAATTATCAACGTTATCTGAAAAAGGAGATCGACGCCACCCGCGCATCGTGTGAACGGGTGGCGTTCGGAGACGCTTCCGGCGGGCACCGCTATGCGTATCTGGCCGGAATCGACTTCATCCGTTCCGAAACGATGGGTGCGCATACACAGCACTTGTGTTCGCAGGCACGTCCGGCGGCGGAAGCGCTGGGGAGTGGCGATTGGGGGGTGCATATCGCGATCCAGCATCCGGTACAGCCGTATTTTGAAACCCACCTGGGCATGTATTTCCTCTCGCTTTTCCAGCCGTGGATGATGGGAGCGTCGATGATTTACGAGGAAGACAGCCTCTTTCTCCTGTTCAAGGAGGAGCGGCAGGCGTGGGATGATTACCTGACCAAAGGCAAGCGCGATATGACGCGCGCATTTTTCCGCTTCGTCAAAACGCATCCCCGCAAAGGCAAAGCGGCGCGGCGGATTGCCTTCCTCGAAGGGCGTTACGCGGCGCCGTTCAATGGATTTCTCTGCCCGCTCGACAGACAGGATGCGCACTGCTCGGTATGGGGACTGTTCGGCAACGACGACCCGGCATGGGGGCACGGGCAGCCGGAGAAGTGCCGCCAACTGCTGGATGTGCTGATGCCGGGAGCGTCCACGCATCCATTGCAGCAGCGTTTCGACAAACGCCGTTTCTTTTTCTCCGGGACCCCGTACGGAGACTTCGACGAAGTGCCGGTCGAGGCCGATGCCGGTTATTTCCGCCGGTATTCCCTGCTGCTGCATCTCGGCTGGAATACGATGATCGGCGAAGATTACGCCAAACTCAAGGACTTCGTCGAAAACGGCGGCGTTCTGTTCACCGGTCTTCCGCAGTTCAGCACGCACACCAAGCGTGATTTCCTGCGCGATTGGCGGGATCTGGCGTTATGGAATGACGGCGACCTGCGCGAATTGTGCGGCGTGAACGTCCTCGGTCCCGGCATGGAATACTCCGGCCAGTGGAATGCCGCCGGACGCGAGCACTTTCCCGATATGGCGCTCTCCGCGATGCCGAGCGATTCCGTTGACGAGGACGGCCCCTGCCGTCTGGCGGAAATCGAGCTGCATGGCGCCGAGGTCGTGGCCTGGGATGCCGTCACCGCGAAGCCGTTGATCGTGCGCCGCAAATTGGGCCTCGGGACGGTGTATTTGCTCACCGCCTGGGCCTATCCGGGCCACGAACAACTCCAGCGGACCGTCGCGTCGTGGATTGCCGAATTGGCCGCCGGAAGCCGCGGCGAATGCTACGTGGAAGATCCGTCCGGCGAAGTATTCTGGAACGTCTGGCCGGAGGCTGAAAACTACAGCCGGATGATGCTTTTGAATACCGACTGGACGCTTCGCGGCAATACCAAACGGGTGCGGATTGTCACCCCCATACTCGCATTCGATACCGAGGTACGGGAACGCGAGCCGTTGATTCTGACCGTGACGGAATGCGCGGTCATCGGGACCTCCCCCGATGTTCACGTGGAAGTGCTCCAGGCCCGCGAATTGAAACTGCATGGCGCCGGCATGCAGGCGGTGACGGTTCATTACCATGACGGCCGGATCGAACAACATGAACTGAAATTCGACTGTGATACCGTTATAAACATGCACCTGCCGTGACGATCGGGACACGGAAACTCCCCGACCCAGGCGGGGGGAGGGGAGTTTCCGTACGGATGCTGACTCAGTCGTCGAGCAAGCCGCCTTCAAGGCCGAGCGGCAGCGCGGCGGGGCGCTCGCAGGTGGTCTTGAGGATGATTTTCTTGCCGGCGGCACTGGATTTGTCGAACGCCATCATGATTTCGAGCACATGATTGGCCAGTTCGCCGCCGGCGCGGTGCGGACGCTTATTCCGGATGGCGTAAACCATGTCGGCGACGCCGATGCTGCGCGAGTTTTCCGTGTAGCCGTGCGACAGCGGCGCCGCCACCCAGTCGGCATACCCCGGCTTGTACACCATTACCGGTCCGCCGAAGCCGTTCGGATCGGGGACCACGATCGACCCGGCGGTGCCGTAGATTTCGATCGGCTTATGCTGATGGCTGAACACTTCGAAGCTGGTGATGACCGTGATCACCGCGCCGTTCCTGAATTCGACCATGCCGGTTTGGTGGGTGTTGACATTGACCGGGTATTCCTTGAACGGCGGTACCGAGTCCGGGCCGCATGTGCGCGTCTTGGCGCCGCGGAAGGTGACCGCGGTCACGCTCTTCGCCGGACCCAGCAGATTCACCAGCGCGGTGATGTAATACGGCCCGAGATCGAGCATCGGCCCGCCGCCGATATCGTAGAAGAATGGCGCGTTGGCCCATTTTTCCGGTCCGCGGCCCATCACCATGGCGGTGCCGGCCAGCGGCGTGCCGATCCAGCCGTCGTCGATGAGCTTGCGGGCGGTCTGCTGACCGCCGCCGAGGAAGGTGTCCGGGGCGCAACCGACGAGCAGCTTCTTTTTGTTGGCCAGCGCCATGATTTGGGCGGTTTCGTCGTCATTGATGCCGAAAGGTTTTTCGGAATACGCATTTTTGCCGGCTTCGAGGATCTGCATGGTCACCGGGAAATGCGCCTTGGGCGGCGTCAGGTTGATCACGATATCGATCGTCTTGTCGGCCAGCATCTCCGCCACGGTCATGGCCTTGATATTGTGCTCCGCCGCCTTGGCTTTGGCCAGTTCGGGATTCATATCGGCACAGCCGCCAACCTCCAGGACATTGAACTTGGTGGCGGCGGTCAAATACGCGTTGCTGATCATGCCGCAGCCGATAACGCCGATTTTCATCTTTTTCATAAATCGAAACTCCGGATGGTTATTTGTTGCCGGCGCAAGTACCGTTGGCAATCATGTTGCGGTAGCTCAGCTTCAGCGCGTAATTCATATCGATCGCGCAGTCGTCGAGCTCGACGATCACCCATTTGTTGACGGCCGGATCGGCGGCGCCGACGGTGGCCGGGATGTCCATCTTGCCGGTGCCGAGCGGCAGCAGCGGGATTTCCGGGCGGAAAGTGCCGTCCTTGACGTGCATTAAAATGCAGCGGTCGCGGAAGCGTTTGACCATCTCCACCGGGTCGTTGGCGCCATGGTTGGCGGACCAGTAAGCGTCGATTTCGAACATGACCTTCGGACAGAGTTCGGCATAAATGTCATACGCATAACGGCCGTCGACTTTGGCGAACTCCCAGGCGTGGTTGTGCTGGAAGAGCGTCAGACCGGCCTTGGCGGCGAGCTCCTGGAGCGTGTTGACCCGGTCGGCGGTGCGTCTGATGGCGGCAACATCCTGGAAATCGGTCGGGCCGAAGCCGCAGCAGACGGTCGCAAGACCGAGGTCGCCGGCGGTATCGATCACCTCCTGCGCCTGCGCCGGATCATGGAACCACGGCGAATGGCTGGAACAGATCTGCAAGCCGAGGTCGTCGATGATGTTTTTGAATTCCTTCGGCGTGTAGCCCCAGAAGCCGGCCGGTTCGACGCCCTTGTAGCCGACGTCGGCGACCCACTTCAACACCTGGAGAAAATCTTCTTTCTCGTAATTGGCCTGCATCATGGTGCGCAGCGAATAAAGTTGTACTGCGATGGGATACATTTTCGGCTGACTCCTTGTTTTTTTTGTTTCAGGCGTTTGAAAAAATTTATTGCCTATATATATTTTAGCTTACAGGAACGAAAAACTCAATTGACAAAATCTATGATTTTTTGATATGGAATCTCAATTATGGAAATAAACCGTGTCGTCGCTCTCCGATCGGTGGCAAACTATGCCGCGCCCTATGGCGTGAAAGTGACTCCCTATCCGATTCCGGAACGGCTCGAAGTGATCGAAATCATCACCGGCGGCAAGATCTATTTCCCGGTGGACGGCGTCGAACGGGAGTTTGGCGTCGGAACGATTTTTTGGCATATTCATGGCGATGCGACCATTCACTCGTGTCCGCCGGACGATCCGTACCGCTGTCTGGCTATGGGATTTTCCGTGCAGGAAAGCCGCCGGGTACTGCCGCGCGTCACCCGTTGGGACGATCTGTATGCGTTCGAGGACTTCCGCCGCCAGGCCCTGAAGCACGCCCATGACGAGCGCATCGACCGGTCGGCATTGGCCAACATGCTGTACCACCGGGTATTCTGGGAGGCCTACATGCACACCAAACGGGAGGAATCGGCGGGATTTCCCGCGTCGTTGGAGCGGGCCATGGCGATCATGGACCGGGACTTCGGTGGGGAACTGTCGGTGGAAACGGCGGCGCGGCGGGCAGGGGTGAGCACGCCGCATCTTTACAGCCTGTTCAAGCGTTATCTGGCCACGACGCCGCACCGGTATTTGCTGAATCTGCGGCTGCGCCGCGCCCGGACCATGCTGGCCGGCAACGAAAAATCGATCAAGGAAATTTCCATGGCATGCGGTTTCGCGAATATCGAAAGCTTCTACCGGGCCTTCCGCAAAAACAGCCGGATGACCCCGGCGGAATACCGCAACGTCAACTCTCTGTCGCAATAGAAGAGGCCCTTTTGTGGAAAAATGTATTTGCAAAACAGCGGTCAACTGGGTATATTTACCGGATACCAACGAAAGGGTGGACAGATGATATATCGTGATTTCGGCCGTACCGGATTCCGGATTTCCGCATTGGGATTCGGGACGATGCGGCTGCCGATCGCCCCCGCCGCCGACGTCAACGCGACTGCCGATCTCGGCGAAGCGGTCGAGCTGCTGCGCTACGGCATTGAACAGGGGATCAACTACATCGATACGGCGTATTTTTATTGCGGCTACCGCAGCGAAACCGCGGTCGGGCTGGCGCTCGAAAACGGCTGGCGCGACAAGGTCAAACTGGCGACCAAACTCCCGCTCGGCGAGGTCAAAAAGCCCGATGATTTCAAGCGGCTGCTGGAGGAACAATTGCGGAAGCTGCGGACCGACCGGATCGATTTTTACCACTTCCACGCGCTGAGCAAGGCCGGATTCGACGACATCGTCAAGCCGTTTCACCTGATCGACATGGCGGAGAAATTCAAGAGCGAAGGCGTGATCGGCAATCTGTCGTTTTCATTCCACGACCCCAATCCGGGCGCCATGCTCGAAATCATCGATACCGGCGCCTTTGCCTCGGTATTGTGCCAGTACAACCTGCTCGACCGTTCGAATGCCGCCGGTATCCGCTATGCCCATGAGCACGGCCTCGGCGTCGTCATCATGGGTCCCGTCGGCGGCGGCCGTCTGGCATTCAGGGGCGGCGTATTCGAAGACGCCGTCGACGGCAAGTTGACCACGCCCGAACTGGCGGTGCGCTTCGTGTTGAGCTCCCATGGCGTCGATTGCGCCCTCTCCGGGATGGAAAACAAAGCGATGATCGACAGCAACGTCCGGGTCGCCTCCATGGCCGGCAATCTGTCGGACACGGAGATCGCCGCCATCGACCGCGTCGCCGCCGAATGCGCCCGGCTGCGCGATCTGTATTGCACCGGCTGCGGCTATTGCGCCAAGGAGTGTCCGCTCGAAGTCAACATTCCGCGCTGTCTGGAAGCGTTGATTTACGATAAGGTATACCATCTCGGCGAAGCCGCCAGGCTCCGTTACAACGAAATCGGCGCCAACGAATGGGTTCCCGGGAAAACCGCCTCCCGGTGTGTCCAGTGCGGCAAGTGCGAAAGCCATTGCCCCCAACACATCCCCATCCGCGAGCGTTTGCGGGAGTGTGTGGCGTGCTTCGGTAAGTAAAGGTTCGCCCTTGCGCTTCGCGCTGCGTTCTGGCACCTCTGCCCCGGATGCCTGACGGCATCCTCCGCGACCATTTTTTCAGGGGGGAACGCCTGTCGTCGGAGCTGTCGCTCGGATATACAATGTCAAACGACTGCGAGACTCGACATGATCCGTCCGTTGCTGTCCGTTGTCGTCCACATCTAACCCACAAGGAAGCTCGCAAGTGAAATGCCGGAACGGTTGCGGCGCATGCTGCATTGCGCCCTCGATTACCTCACCCCTGCCGGGAATGCCTGCCGGCAAGCCCGCCGGAGTGCCCTGCATTCATCTGGCCGAAGACTGGCGCTGTCGTCTTTTCGGCTCCCCGGAGCGCCCGGATTTCTGCGGCGGCCTGGCGCCGTCACCGGAGATGTGCGGTTCCTGCCGGTCGGAGGCGTTGCGCTATCTTGTGGAATTGGAACGGCTGACCGCCCCCGATTTCGGCGGGGCGAAGAAAAATGCGGATAAATAATGAAAAAGTCGCCTTTTTTGTAAAATTGGAATTCCATCTGGAAAAAGATGTGCTATCTTATGCGAAATGCCTTTTTTTTGGAACGGAACGATACCGGAAGCGCAAAGCCGGCGCGACGATAGAGGTTGTATGGAGAAAGTCCCTTTAGGAGGAGAATATGGCGGAGAGCGTCATTGACTGCTGGAAAAAGACAGTCAATCTGAGAGAGCCCCTGGTGAATGGTGAACGCTTCCTGGTGAAATTGGCGGAGAATGAGTCGGAGAAGCAGCAGGCGCAGCGTTTGCGTTACGACGTTTTCATGGCGGAACAGGGGCGTTTGAATGGAGACGGCGGGGTGGTGCTGGACTGCGACGCGTACGATGATGACGGCTGTTTGCATTTGTTGGTGGTGGAAAAGGCGAATTGCTCCGTGGTCGGCACATACCGGGTCCGTCCGGGCATTCTGGCGCGCCGCGGCAACGGGTTTTATTCCGAGCGGCAATATCGAATCCGGGGGCTGGCGGCGCTGGCGGACGACACCTGCGAAGTCGGCCGTTCCTGCGTGGCCTGCGATCACCGCAACGGAGCGGTGGTGGCATTGCTGTGGGCCGGCTTTTCCGAACTGCGGAAACGGCTGCACTTCCGCTTCCTGATCGGCTGCGCCAGTCTGGAAAACGTGGATCCCGCCATCGGTTGGGGGATGTATGCGAAATTCAAGCATGACGGCATGTTGAGCGATCTGGTGGACTGTGTGCCGCGTTCCGGTTTCGAACTGCCGCCTGCCGAGGTGCCGGAAACGGACGCGGCGGTGTTGCGCCGGGAGATGCCGCCGCTGCTCAAGGGATACATCCGCCTGGGGGCCAAGATCGGCGGCCTGCCGGCATTCGACCCGGAATTCGGCAGCATCGATTTCCTGATTTTATTCGATTTTGAACGCATTCCGGAGCGCTACAGCCGCCACTTCGCGGTGGAGTAAGCGGCGCTTGATCGTGCCGGTTGGAATCGCGAAAAAAAGCGAAAGCTTACTTGTAAAACACAAAAAGCGTGCTAAATTAAATCTTCGTTCTCGCAAGTGTTGAGTTGAAAATGCTCGGGTGGCGAAATTGGCAGACGCGTATGGTTGAGGTCCATATGGAGCAATCCATGGGGGTTCGAGTCCCCCCTCGAGCACCACTTCTGAAAAAAAGTGGCATTGAAAGCTTGACAAGGCTTGGAAGTTGGATTATATTTATAGTCTGTTTGCGATTGCAGGCGGCAGGATAAAAGAGTCTGGCGCCCACATAGCTCAGTCGGTAGAGCACGTCCTTGGTAAGGACGAGGTCATCGGTTCAAGTCCGATTGTGGGCTCCATTAAATTTTGTATAAACTCAAGTTGAAAGAAAAACTCTTTAACGGCAACCAGGCCAGGAGGGAATTGAAAGATGGCTAAGGAAAAATTCGAAAGAACGAAACCTCACGTCAACATCGGTACGATCGGACACGTGGACCACGGCAAGACGACCTTGACCGCCGCCATTACGATGGCGTTGGCGAAGAAAATGGGTCACGGTGAAGTTCGCAAGTACGACGAAATCGACAATGCGCCGGAAGAAAAGGAACGTGGCATCACGATCAATACTTCCCACGTGGAATATGAAACCGACAATCGCCACTATGCGCACGTGGATTGCCCGGGACACGCCGACTATGTGAAAAACATGATCACCGGCGCGGCGCAGATGGACGGCGGGATCCTCGTGATCGCCGCGACCGACGGCCCGATGGCGCAGACCCGCGAACACGTGCTCCTGGCCCGCCAGGTCGGCGTGCCGGCGCTGGTGGTGTTCCTGAACAAGTGCGACGCTCTGGATGATCCGGAGCTGCTCGAACTCGTGGAAATGGAAGTTCGCGAGCTGCTCTCCAGCTATGACTTCCCGGGCGATGATATTCCGATCATCCAGGGTTCCGCGCTGAAGGCGGTCGAAGCCGAAGGCAATCCGGAAGATCCGTATGTGAAAAAGATTCTCGAGCTGATGGATGCGGTCGACAGCTACATCCCGCAGCCGGAGCGCGCGATCGATCAGGCGTTCCTGATGCCGATCGAAGACGTGTTCTCGATCGAAGGTCGCGGCACCGTGGTGACCGGCCGTATCGAGCGCGGCATCGTCAAGGTCAACGATGAAATCGAAATCGTCGGCATCCGCCCGACCGTGAAGACCACGGTCACCGGCGTGGAAATGTTCCGCAAGCTGTTGGATCGCGGCGAAGCCGGCGACAACGTCGGTTGCTTGCTCCGCGGCACCAAGAAGGCCGATGTGGAGCGCGGTCAGGTCCTGGCGAAGCCGGGCTCGATCACGCCGCACAGCAAGTTCAAGGGCGAAATCTACGTGTTGAGCAAGGAAGAAGGCGGCCGTCATACTCCGTTCTTCACCAACTACCGTCCGCAGTTCTACTTCCGGACCACCGACATCACCGGTATCATCACGTTGCCGGAAGGCGTCGAGATGGTGATGCCCGGCGACAACACCTCGGTCAATGTCGAGTTGATCAACCCGGTGGCGATGGAAAAGCAGTTGCGCTTCGCGATCCGCGAAGGCGGCCGTACGGTTGCCTCCGGCCGCGTGACGGAAATCGTCGAATAAGCGGTTCGTTTGAATCGATAATGAAGTTCATCCCGGACAGTGGAGACGCTGTCCGGGATGAATAATGTAGAACACGATGCGGGAGTAAGTCCAGATGCGTGAACAGATTACTCTGGAATGTACGGAGTGCAAACAGCGCAATTATACTTCGATGAAGGAAAAGCGCAATACTCCGGAACGTTTGGAAAAGATGAAATTCTGTAAGTTTGAGCGTAAGCACACGTTGCACAAAGAAACGCGTTAAACTGACAGGACTGATGTGATGCAGGAGTGTAGCTCAGTTGGTAGAGCAGCGGTCTCCAAAACCGCAGGTCGTGAGTTCGAGCCTCGCCGCTCCTGCCATTTAAAATTTAAATTAACACATAGGCAAGCGGGATAATGAGTACCGGTATTATGGGCAAAATCCGTCGTTTCCTCACTGACACGACGAAAGAATTGGCACAGTGTACGTGGCCGGCGAAAAATGAGCTTTTCGAGTCGACGTTGCTGGTGGTGGTGGTGATTTTGCTGCTTGCATTTTTTGTGTTTTTCGTTGACAAGATTGGCGTTTACGTCATTCAGGGAATTACGACCGGAGCGTGGTGACGCTTAGGAGACGCTTGGTATTATGGATACGGATAAGAGCAAAGGCCAGTGGTTTGTAGTGCAGACGCTCTCCGGGCAGGAGAATAAGGTGCGGGATAACATCCAGCGCCAGATCAATTCCGGCGATGCGATTCCCGTTTATGAAGTCAACATTCCTACCGAAAAAGTTTCTGAAGTCCGTCAGGGCAAGAAGACGACGATGACCCGTAAGTTTTTCCCCGGTTATCTTCTTGTGCGCATGGACCTGTACAAAAGAAACGCCGACGGGCAGCTTCAAGTGGACGAAGATGCCTGGTATTTCATCAAAGAGACACAGGGCGTGATCGGGTTTATCGGCGGTGGTAATACCCCGAAGCCGTTGAGCGATGCGGAAGTGGATGATTTGTTCCGCCGTTCCGGTGAAGTGGAAGCCGTGAAACCGAAAATCGCATTTGAATTGGGTGAAATCGTCCGGATCCGCAACGGCGCGTTCGAAAACTTCGAAGGCGCCATTCAGGAAATCGACAATGCGCGCGGCAAGTTGAAGTTGCTGGTATCGATTTTCGGACGTTCCACTCCGGTTGAATTGGAGTTCTGGCAGGTGGATCGCGAGTTATAATCGCGGTCACAAACTTTCGTTAAAAAAATAGTATGTTCTCCTGTGGAAGGATACCTGCCTTTCCGTACCACGCGAGGACCAGTGTAAACGGAGATCGTTTATGGCAAAGAAAGTTACGGGCGTGATCAGATTGCAGATCCCGGCCGGAGCGGCTAATCCGGCACCGCCGATCGGCCCCGCTCTCGGTCAGGCTGGCTGTAACATCATGGAGTTCTGTAAGCAATTCAATGCCGCAACGCAAGCCCAGTCGGGCTTGATCATTCCGGTAGTGATCACTGTTTATCAGGATCGCTCATTTACCTTTATCTGCAAATCTCCGCCGGCAGCCGTGCTGGTGAAGAAGGCTTGCGGCTTGGCCTCGGCGGCCAAGAAGCCCGGCTACGAAAAAGCCGGCCAGATTACCCGGGCTCAGATCCGGGAAATCGCGCAGACGAAGAAGGCGGATTTGAACGCCCGGAGTGAAGAAGCGGCAATGCGCATTATCGAAGGTACTGCGCGCAGCATGGGAATTGAGGTGGTCGATGCGTAAGAGTAAATTGTATGTTGCTCAGCTCGCCAAGTTCAACTCGCTGGAACGCTATGAAGTTGCCCAGGCATTGGCCATCCTGAAGGAGATGCCGCACGTCAAGTTCAATGAAACCGTGGAAGTTGCTTTCAAGCTCGGCATTGACCCGAAGAAATCGGATCAGAATGTGCGTGGCGCGGTAGGGCTTCCGGCCGGTACCGGTAAATCGGTGCGGGTGGCGGTGGTGGCGGATGGCGCCCAGGCGGAGGACGCGAAAGCGGCCGGTGCCGATTTCGTCGGTTATGAAGACGTCGTCCAGAAGATCAAAGACGGCTGGCAGGAATTCGATGTCCTGATCGCCACGCCGGACGCGATGAAGCTGGTCCGTCCGCTGGGCCGTCAGTTGGGCCCCCGCGGATTGATGCCGAACCCGAAGACCGGAACGGTGACCGAGCAGGTCGGCAACGCGGTGCGCGAAGCCAGAGCCGGCCGGGTGGAATTCCGTGCCGACAAGGGCGGATGCGTTCAGGCTCCGATCGGGAAATTGACCTTTGAGATTTCCGGTCTGGTGCAGAACTTCGAAGCGGTGTTTGATGCTCTGCTGAAGGCGAAGCCGGCGACGGCAAGAGGGACGTATATTTTGAGCTGCACGGTTTCGTCGACGATGAGCCCGGGCGTGAAAGTTATCGTCAAAGAACAACAGGTGAGGGCCAAGTAATGAGAAATGAACAGCTTCATCTGGTGAACTACATCGGCGGTCTTTTGAAGGACTCCGACTACGTTTACTTCGTGTCCTATCTCGGTTTGAAGGTGAAAGACCTCTCCGAGCTGCGCGGCAGTCTGGCGAAAAACCAGGCGGAATGTCACGTTTTAAAGAATACGCTGATCAAGAAAGCTGCTGAAACGTTCGGATTGGATGCTCTGCAGAGTTTGGAGCTCACCGGCGGTACGGCTTTGATTGCCGGCAAGGGCGATCCGAGCTTGGTCGCCAAGACCATTCTGGATTTCGGCAAGACGCGTCAGCAGTTGGAAGCAAAGGGCGGATATTTCGAAGGCGTGTTATTGACGTCGGCGGATGTCGGTGCGGTTGCCGCGTTGCCGCCCAAAGAAGTATTGCAGGCGCAGTTGCTTGGTGTGCTCCAAGCGCCGGCACGGGATCTGGTCAGTGTTCTCAATGCGAAGGCTGCTACGATTCTCAATGTGCTTAACGCCTACAAAGAAGAACGTGAAAAACAAGCCTAATTGTAACAAACTAAATTTTGGAGGTATTACACTATGTCGGAAGTTACTATGGATCAGTTCATCGACTATGTTGAGAACATGACTGTGTTGGAGCTTTCCAAGCTGGTCAAGGCTTTGGAAGAGCGCCTCGGCGTGAGCGCCGCGGCTCCGGTTGCGATGATGGCGGCGGCTCCGGCTGCCGCGGCTGCCGAAGCGGTCGAAGAAAAGACCGAATTCAACGTGATCCTGGCCGGTTTTGCCGGTGACAAGAAGGTTGCGGTGATCAAGGAAGTCCGTGCCATCACCGGTCTCGGACTGAAGGAAGCCAAGGACCTGGTCGAAGGTGCTCCGAAACCGGTCAAGGAAGGCGTTTCCAAAGACGAAGCTGCCAAGATGAAGAAGCAGCTCGAAGAAGCCGGCGGCACGGTCGAAGTGAAGTAACTTCGTATCGCGTCGGCAAAAACGGCGGGAATTTCTTTCAAAGGGTTCCTGCCGTTCTTTTGTGTTTAGATGGCTGGGTTTGGCGGTGTTTCGAGGGTAATTCGCAATGCCGCCGCCGGCCGACCAAGGGGATCGGAACGGGATCTCCGGTTTTTTCGGCAGTTTTTTGCAAAAAAATTTGCTTTCAGGTGGTTGATTTAAGGGAAATGGTGGGCTATGACAGAGCGCGTAAATTTTGGTAAACTACAGGATGTTTTGGCGGTGCCCGACTTGATCGGACTGCAAATTGACTCGTATCGGGACTTCCTCCAGAAAGATTTGCTCCCGGCGGAACGCCTGGACAAAGGGCTTCAGGAGGTGTTCAAGGAGATCTTCCCGATTGTCAGTTTCGACCGTCAAATGTCGATTGAATTTGTCTCCTATACGCTGGGCGATCCGAAGATCGATGTCGTGGACTGCATCAAGGACGGGGATATCTACTGTGCCCCGTTGTACGTGAAGTTCCTGGTCAAACACAATGGCGTGGAAATCCCGGAAGAGGTGTTCATGGGGGATATCCCGATGATGACCGATCGCGGCACCTTCGTCATCAACGGAGCCGAACGCGTCATTATCAGCCAGCTGCACCGGTCGCCCGGCATCTGCTTTGAAAAGAACCGGCACACTTCCGGCCGCACTCTCTACAGCTATCGGATTATTCCGGACCGCGGTTCCTGGATGGAAGTGCAGTTCGACATCAACGATTATATTTATATTTATCTGGACCGCCGCCGCCGCCGCCGCAAATTTTTGATTACCACCTTCCTGCGGGCGATCGGCTACGAAACCAACAAGGCGATCCTGAGCGAAGTCTACGATGTGAAGAGCCGTTCCGTCACTTCGTTGCTGAAAGTCAAAGATCTTGCCAACTATTATACGGTCGACGACATTACCAACGCCGACGGCGTGGTGATTATCGACGAACTGGTGCAGCTCACCGAAAACCACCTGAAGCTGCTCCAGGAAGCCGAAATCAAGCAGGTCGATCTGGCCTATATCCCGGATGGCGACAGCTATCTGATCGGTTGCCTGCGCCGCGATCCGGCCCGCAACAGCGAGGAAGCGCTGAAAGAAATTTACCGGCGTATGCGTCCCGGCGATCCGCCGAACGTCAAGAATGCCGAAGTCCTGATCAAGCGTCTGTTTTTCGATATCAAGCGCTATGACCTCGGTACGGTCGGCCGCTACAAGATCAATGAGCGGTTGAAGCAGGATCTGCCGCTGACCGAACGCACTCTGGTGCCGCAGGACCTGATGGAGGCCACCAAGGCCCTGATCCGTCTGCGCCATACCGGCGGCGCCGTCGACGATATCGACCACCTCGGCAGCCGGCGCGTCCGGACCGTCGGCGAACTGATGCAGAATCATTGCCGGGTCGGTTTGCTGCGTACGGAGCGTCTGATCCGGGAACGGATGACGTTGATCAACGGCGAGGAATCCAGCATTACGCCGAACAAGCTGATCAACCCGAAAGCATTTTCCAGCGTGGTCCGCGATTTCTTCGCCCGGAACCAGCTGTCGCAGTTCATGGATCAGACCAATCCATTGAGCGAGTTGACCAACAAGCGCCGTTTGAGCGCGTTGGGACCGGGCGGCTTGAGCCGCGACCGGGCCGGTTTCGAAGTCCGCGACGTTCACGCCAGCCATTACGGCCGGATCTGCCCGATCGAAACGCCGGAAGGCCCGAATATCGGTTTGATTTCGTCGATGTCGCTGTATGCCGTGATCAACAAATACGGTTTTCTGGAAACCCCGTACCGCCGTGTCGAAGACGGCAAGGTCACGGACAAGATCGATTTTCTCACCGCCGATGTGGAAGAGAGCTTCGTGATCGCCCAGGCCAACGCCCTGGTCGATGACGAAAGACGCTTTGTCCGCCCGATGGTGATGAGCCGTTACAAGGGCGAATCCGAAGAGCTGCCGCGTGAAAGTGTCCAATATATGGACGTTTCGCCGAAGCAGCTGGTCAGCGCCGCGGCCGGCATCATCCCGTTCCTGGAGCACGACGACGCCAACCGCGCGTTGATGGGATCGAACATGCAGCGTCAGGCGGTTCCGCTTCTGACGACCGAGTCGCCGCTGGTCGGCACCGGTCTTGAGGAACGCATTGCCCGCGATTCGCGCGCTGTTGAAATGGCCAAGGCCGACGGGATTGCCGCCGAAGTGTCGAGCAACCGGATTGTGATTACGACCGACGGTTTGCCGTTGGGCGAAACCCAGGATCCGAATCCGCAGGTGTTCCGGCTGTTCAAGTTCCTGCGCAGCAACGCCGGGACCTGTATCAACCAGCGTCCGATTATCCGGCGCGGCCAGGTGTTGAAGAAGGGCGATGTCATCGCCGACGGCGCGTCGACGGAATTCGGCGAATTGGGCCTGGGGAAAAACGTGCTGGTGGCATTCATGCCGTGGGGCGGCTACAACTTTGAAGACGCCATCATCGTCAGCGAGCGGTTGGTCAAAGAGGACGTCTATACCAGTGTTCATGTCGATGAATTCGAAATCACCAGCCGCGAAACCAAACTGGGACCGGAAGAAATCACCCGGGATATTCCGAATGTCAGCGAAGAGGCGCTGCGGAATCTCGGACCGAACGGTGTGGTGCTCGAGGGCGCCGAAGTGAAACCGGGAGACATTCTGGTCGGCAAGATCACGCCGAAGAGCGAAACCGAACTGGCGCCGGAAGAGCGGCTGCTGCGGGCGATCTTCGGCGAAAAGGCCGCGGACGTCAAGGATTCGAGCCTGGTGGTGTCCTCCGGCAAGGGCGGCATTGTGATGGATGTCCGTATTGAATACGCGAAAGATCAGCTGGGCGCCGGCCGTTCCGCGACCGAAGCCCGGGCCGAAACCCGCCGGGTCAAGGAGGTCTATCGCCAGAACCGCGATGCGCTGATCGATGAACTGACGTCGCGTCTGTCGGACTTGATCCTCGGGCAGAAGCTGCCGTTCCCGATTCTGGATTCCTCGGCCGCCGAAGAAGAGGCGGTCCTGGTCGGTTCCAATCGGAAGGTGACCAAAAGTTCGATTCAGAAGCTGGCGGCGAAATACAACAGCTGGACGATGGAAGATTGTCCGTTGAAGGAATCGTTGACCGAAATCATCGATGTCTATAAACCGCAGTTCGAAGAGGTCGAAATGCAGTTCGAGCGCGATTCGCAGCGTTCCAACGACGGTGACGATCAGGGTACGATCAAGAAGGTCAAAGTCTACGTCGGCTGCAAGCGCAAACTGCAGGTCGGCGACAAGATGGCCGGCCGCCACGGCAACAAGGGTATCGTGTCGCGGATCGTCCCGATGGAAGATATGCCGTTCCTGGAAGACGGAACGCCGGTGGATATCGTTTTGAACCCGCTCGGCGTGCCGAGCCGGATGAATATCGGACAGGTGCTGGAAACGCACGTCGGTTTCGCGGCGAAGATCCTGGGGTTCAAGGTCGCGACTCCGGTGTTCGACGGTATCTCCGAGGAGACGATGATCGATCTGATGCAACAGGCCAACGAGCGCGTGGAGGAGGAAACCGGGCGCAATTATCACTGGGGCTTCCGCAAACAGGAGGATAGCAGCTATCTGTATGACGGCAAGGTCAACCTGTTCGACGGCCGCACCGGGGATCGTTTTGACCAGCGCGTGATGGTGGGGCAGATTTATATGCTGAAGCTGGACCACCTGGTGGCCAACAAGATCCACGCCCGCGCGGTCGGTCCGTATTCGCTGGTTACCCAGCAGCCGCTGGGCGGCAAGGCGCAGCACGGCGGACAGCGCTTCGGCGAAATGGAAGTGTGGGCGCTGGAAGCATACGGCGCGGCGTACAACCTGCAGGAAATGCTGACCGTCAAGTCCGACGACGTGACCGGCCGGGCACGAATTTATGAATCCATCGTCAAGGGACACAATGTGCTGGAAGCCGGTCGGCCTGAGTCGTTCAACGTGTTGTTGAAGGAAATGCAGAGTCTCGGGCTGGACATCCGTACCGTGAAGAAAGTCCGGGACAATCAATAAGGGGGATTATACCGTGATTGACAATACTTTCGCTTATCGCGAACTTTTGGGGAAAACCTCAGCGAACTCTTTCGACGCGGTGTCGATCAATGTCGCCAGTCCGGAAGTGATCCGCTCCTGGAGCTATGGAGAGGTCAAAACGCCGGAAACCATCAACTACCGCAGCTTCAAGCCGGAAAAGGGCGGACTCTTCTGCGAGCGCATCTTCGGTCCCACCCGGGACTGGGAGTGCAATTGCGGCAAATACAAGCGGGTCAAGCACAAGGGGATTGTCTGCGACCGTTGCGGCGTGGAAGTGACCCAGGCCAAGGTGCGCCGGGAACGGATGGGGCATATTGAACTGGCGGTGCCGGTCTCCCATATCTGGTTTTTCAAGTGTACGCCGAGCCGTATCGGGCTGATGCTGGACATGACCGCCAAGGCATTGGAGCGGGTCGTTTATTACGAGTCGTATGTGGTCACCGACCCGGGCGATACGCCGTTGGAAGTCGGACATACGATGGATGAGCTCGAATACCGCCAGGCGCGCGAAGACTACGGCGACGCTTTTCAGGCCGACATGGGGGCGCCGGCGGTCAAGACGCTGTTGGAGCGCATCGACCTGCCGGCATTAAAAGCGGAGCTGGAGATCAGCCTGGAAGGGACCAAAAACAAGGCCATCCGCAAGAAACTGTCGAAGCGGCTGTGGCTGGTGGAAGGCTTCATCAACTCCAACAGCCGTCCAGAGTGGATGATTCTGTCGGTGCTGCCGGTGATTCCGCCGGATTTGCGTCCGCTGGTGCCGCTGGAAGGCGGCCGTTTTGCCACCTCCGACCTCAACGATCTGTACCGTCGCGTGATCAACCGCAACAACCGTTTGAAAAATCTGTTGCAGTTGAGCACCCCGGAAGTCATTATTCGCAATGAAAAGCGCATGCTCCAGGAAGCGGTGGATGCGCTGATGGACAACGGCCGTCACGGCCGAGCCGTGACCGGCGCCGGCAACCGGTCGCTGAAGTCGTTGTCCGATATGCTCAAAGGCAAGCAGGGGCGTTTCCGCCAGAACCTGCTGGGTAAGCGTGTCGACTACTCCGGCCGTTCGGTGATCGTGGTCGGCCCGGAACTGAAATTGCACCAGTGCGGTTTGCCGAAAAAGATGGCTCTGGTTCTGTTCGAACCGTTCATCATCCGCCACTTGAAGGGGCGCGGTTATGCGCACACCGTCCGCGGCGCCAAAAAGATGATCGAGCGCGGCGAAGCGGTGGTGTGGGATATCCTCGAAGAGGTGACCAAGGGGCATCCGATCATGCTGAACCGGGCGCCGACGCTGCACCGGTTGAGTATCCAGGCGTTCGATCCGGTGTTGATCGAAGGTTCGGCGCTGCGGATCCACCCGCTGGTGTGTACCGCGTACAACGCCGACTTCGACGGGGACCAGATGGCCGTCCACGTGCCGCTGAGCAACGAAGCGCAGATGGAAACCAAGCTGTTGATGCTGGCGCCGAACAACATCTTCTCGCCGGCGAACGGCAAGCCGATCACCTCGCCGACGCAGGACATCACGCTCGGGTCGTACTATATGACCATTGAGCCGCGCAACAAAGAAAAAGCGCGGCTGTACAGCGATTATTTCGAAGTCCTGTATGCGATGAGCACCGGCCACATCCGGATTCATGACGCGGTGAAGATTCCGAACCCGGATTACGGCAAGGATACGATTTACGGCGACAAGGAGAACAAGTTTATCGTCACTTCGCCGGGGCGCTGCCTTTTTCATGAAATCTGGGATCCGCGGCTGGGCTTCTTCAATCGCGCCGCGAAGAAGAAGGAACTGGGACAGCTGATCAGCGCGTCGTACAAGATTGCCGGACATGAACGCACCATCAAATTGCTGGACGACTTGAAGGATCTCGGCTATAAGCACGCGACCCTGGCCGGGTTGTCGATTTCGGTGACCGACTTGAAGGTGCCGGAAAAGAAGGAGGCGTTGATCAACGATGCCCGCGAACAGATCGACAAGGTGGTCGACCAGTACAACAACGGCGTGCTGACCGAAGGCGAACGCCATAACAAGGTGGTCGACATCTGGAGTCAAACCAGTAACGCCGTCGCCGCCGAATTGTTTGCCAAACTGGAGAGCGAGTCGCGCAAGGGCGAAGTCAACCCGATGTACGCGATGCTCGACTCCGGGGCCCGCGGCAGCAAGGACCAGATCAAGCAGTTGGCCGGTATGCGCGGCCTGATGGCCAAGCCGTCGGGCGACATTATCGAACGGCCGATTATTTCGAACTTCCGCGAAGGCCTGTCGGTGCTGGAATACTTCATCAGCACCCACGGCGCCCGCAAGGGGTTGGCCGACACCGCGTTGAAGACGGCGGACTCGGGTTACATGACCCGTAAGCTCGTCGACGTGGCGCAGGACGTGATCTGTACCGAAGAGGACTGCAGTACGGTCAAGGGTATCTGGGTCAGTGCGATTGTCGAAGGCGACGAAACCATCCTGCCGCTGCGCGACCGTGTCATCGGCCGCTTCAGCGCGATGGACATCAAAGACCCGGCGTTCGGCGACGGCCGTCTGATCGTCGGCGCCGGTGAGGAATTCACGCTGCCGGTCGCCGAGGTGATCGAGAAGCGCGGCATTTCGAAGGTGTTGATCCGTTCGACGCTGACCTGCGAAACCGGGCGCGGCGTATGCGTGAAGTGCTATGGCCGCAACCTGGCAAGCGACCGGGTGGCGAAGCTCGGGGACGCGCTCGGCATCATTGCCGCCCAGTCCATCGGGGAACCGGGTACCCAGTTGACGATGCGTACGTTCCATATCGGCGGTACGGCGTCTTCGGCTTACAAGCAGCCGGTGATCACGGCGCGCAAGGCCGGCACAGTCAAGTGGGTCAACGTCCGCACGGTGAAAAACCAGAAGGGCGAGGTTGTCGTCGTCAACAAGAACGGTTATATCATCGTCTATGACGAAGCCGAAGCCAAGCGCGAGGAAGCGGAAGCGCGGAAACGGGCGCAGGAAGAAGCGGCGGTCATCGGCGGATTCTATAACAAGGATTACGATTACTGGGGCGACGCAGTACGCGACGCCGAGCTCGACCGTTACGATCTGGAAGCCGGTGCCGTGCTGGAGAAGCCCGACGGCTATACGGTCAAGACCAACGAGCAGTTCGTGCACTGGGATCCGTACCACGTGCCGATTATTATCGAAGAAAAGGGTGTGGTGGAGCTGCATGACCTGGTGGAAGGCGTGACGCTGAACCGCCAGAAGCGCGGCGGCACCGAAGAAATAACCGTCATGGAGCACCGTGAAGACCTGCATCCGCAGATTGTGGTGAAGGGCGAAGGCGGCGAGTTCCTGTCCAACTATCCGTTGCCGGCAGGCGCGTTCCTGATGACCAAGGCGGGCGCCAAAGTCACGCCCGGTATGATGGTGGCCCGTGTGCCGCGGCAGTCGGCCAAGAACAAGGACATCACCGGGGGGTTGCCGCGTATCGCCGAGTTGTTCGAAGCGCGCATTCCGAAGGAAGTGGCGGAAATCGCCCGTATCGACGGTTGCGTCGAAGTGGACAAGCTGGCGCGCGGCAAGCGGCAGTTGACCATCCGCAACCTGGAATCGGGGATTATCGAAGAGCACAACAACATTCCGATCAACAAACACCTGACGGTCAGCAAAGGCGACTTCGTCAAGAAGGGGCAGAAGCTGACCGAAGGTTCGGTGGTGCCGCATGTGCTGCTGGAAGTTTGCGGTCCGCATGAGCTGCAGCGCTATCTGGTCGATGAGATTCAGCTGGTGTACCGTGCGCAGGGTGTGGAAATCAACGACAAGCACATCGAGATCATCATCCGTCAGATGATGCAGAAGGTTCGGGTCACCGATTCGGGCGATACCGACTATCTGGTCGGCGAAATGGTCGACCGGGTCAACTTCGAGCGTCTCAACTACAGCGTGATCGAGCGCGGCGGACGCCCGGCGGCGGCGGAACCGATTCTGCTCGGTATCACCAAAGCGTCGCTGGAAACCGAAAGTTTCATTTCGGCGGCTTCGTTCCAGGACACCACCCGGATCCTGACGGAAGCGGCGACGCTCGGCAAGTCGGACAATCTGAGCGGTTTCAAGGAAAACGTGATCACCGGACACCTGATTCCGGCGGGCACGGGCACCGAGATACTGCAGTCGGTCCGGCTCAAGTATTACGGCAAGGAGATCGAACGGGAATTGCCGGCATTGGAACCGGTGACTCTGAGCGAGGGCGAGATCCCGACCGAGGAGATTGTGGCGGAGCCGGAAGCCGGCATAACCGCGTAAAAATAGAATTTCCAACCGGGTATTTGTGCCCGGTTGGAAGTTTTTTCGTGTTTTTTGACGCATTTCCCGGATTTGGGTTTGCAAATTCTCAAAAAAACGTTACTTTATATAGTCTCGATATGCATTATTGTATGAAAATTTTTTAACGTATAGCATTCATGGAAAACAGGTGAAAGAAGATGCCGACAACTAATCAGCTGGTCCGTTTCGGACGAGACAAGAAAGTAAAGAAGAGCAAAGCACGTGCTTTGGAAGCCTGCCCGCAGCGCCGTGGCGTCTGTCTTCAGGTGACGACCCGTACGCCGAAGAAGCCGAACTCCGCGTTGCGTAAGGTTGCGCGTGTGCGTTTGACCAACGGCAATGAAGTCAACGCCTACATCGGCGGCGAAGGCCACAACTTGCAGGAGCACTCGGTGGTGCTGGTCAAGGGCGGTCGTGTCCGTGACTTGCCGGGCGTGCGTTATCACATCGTCCGCGGCGCGCTGGATTCGCTGGGTGTGGATAAGCGCCGCCAGGGCCGTTCGAAGTACGGTGCGAAGCGGCCGAAGCCGGGCCAGCCGGCGGCAACCGGAAAGAAGAAGTAATCTTTCGGATCAACAGTTCAATTTGACGGGTGACTCCCGTCGGTTCGTTGAAAACCAAATAGTAATTTGCGATAAGGACAAGGTGAAATGAGAAGACGCAGTGCAGTTAAGCGGGAATTGACGCCTGACGTTAAGTACAACAGTGAGTTGGTGGCGCGCCTGATCAATACGATTATGGCTTGTGGCAAGAAGTCCACCGCGCAGCGCATTGTTTACGGCGCGTTTGAAGTGATCGGTGAGCGCAAGCAGGGAATGGAACCGTTGGAGGTCTTTTTGACCGCGCTCGAAAATGTCAGACCGAAGCTGGAAGTCAAGAGCCGCCGCGTCGGCGGTGCCACGTATCAGGTTCCGGTGGAAGTGAGCAACGAACGCCAGGTTGCGTTGGCGATGCGCTGGTTGACCAGCTATGCGCGCGGCCGTAAGGGCAAGTCGATGAAAGACGCCCTCGCCGGCGAACTTCTCGACGCTTTTGAAAATACCGGTTCGGCCATCAAGAAGAAGGACGATACCTACAAAATGGCGATGGCTAACAAGGCTTTCGCGCACTATAGGTGGTAGTCATGGAACCGGTGTTAGGCAAAGATTATAAAGAAGCCGCGTCACGTAAGATAGCGCTGAAAGCGACCCGTAATATCGGGATCATGGCGCACATCGACGCCGGCAAGACCACCTTGACCGAACGCATTCTTTACTATTGTGGTAAGAATCACAAGATGGGCGATACCCACGAAGGCACCGCGACCATGGACTGGATGGCGCAGGAGCAGGAGCGCGGTATCACCATGACCTCCGCGGCGACCACCTGCCGGTGGAAGGGTAACCGCATCAATATCATCGACACCCCCGGACACGTGGACTTCACCGCGGAAGTGGAGCGTTCGCTCCGCGTTCTCGACGGCGCGGTCGCGGTGTTCTGCTCGGTGGGCAAGGTCCAGCCGCAGACGGAAACCGTGTGGCGCCAGGCGCAGAAGTATCATGTGCCGGTCGTCGCTCTGGTCAACAAGATGGACCGTACCGGCGCCGATTTCTATGGCGTGGTCGAAGAAATCAGAACCAAACTCGGCACCACCCCGGTGCCGCTGCAGATTCCGATCGGCGCGGAAGCCGATTTCCAGGGCGTTATCGACGTGCTCGAAAAGAAGGCGATCTTCTTTGACGGCGACGAAAACGGCGCGACGATACGCGAGGAAGCGGTTCCCGCCGAATACGCCGAGCGTTGCGACGAGGCGTTCCGCCACGTCGTCGAATGCGTCGCGGAAGTCGACGACGAGATCATGGAGATCTTTCTGGCCGACGAAATGCCGACCGTGGAACAACTGAAGCCGGCGATCCGCCGGGCGACGGTGAAGGCCGCGATCGTCCCGGTCGCCTGCTGCTCCGCGTTCAAGAAAAAAGCCGTCCAGCCGCTGCTCGATATCGTCATCGACTACATGCCGAGCCCGCTGGATATCTGGGATATCAAGGGTGTCAATCCGGACACCGGCGAAGAAGCAGTCCGTCACGTCGGCGATGCCCAGCCGTTCTCGGCGCTGGTATTCAAGATCATGACCGACCCGTTCGTCGGCAAGCTCTATTATTTCCGGGTTTATTCCGGTATCGCGCAGCGCGGTATGGAAGTTCTCAATCCGCGCACCGGCAAGCGGGAACGTCTCGGCCGCCTGCTGGAAATGCATGCGAACAGCCGTGAAGAGCTTGATGAGGTCTTCTCCGGCGACATCGCCGCCGCGGTCGGTCTGAAGAACGTCACCACCGGCGACACCATCTGCCTGGAAGCCCAGCCGATCGTGCTGGAATCGATGTTCTTCCCGGAACCGGTCATTTCGATTGCGGTGGAACCGAAGACGACGGCGGAACGCGACAAGCTCACCAAGGGCTTGGTGGCGCTGTCCGACGAGGACCCGACCTTCCGTGTCAGCACCAACGAAGAAACCGGACAGACGATTATCTCCGGCATGGGCGAGCTGCATTTGGAAATCATTCTCGACCGTCTGATTCGCGAATTCAAGGTGGAGGCCAATACCGGTGCGCCGCAGGTGGCCTATCGTGAAGCGATTGCCGGCAGTGCCGAGTCCAATACCAAGTTCGTACGCCAGACCGGCGGCCGCGGCCAGTACGGCCACGTGGTCCTGACCATCGAGCCGAAAGAGCGCGGTTATGGCCTGGTGGTGGAAAACAAAGTGGTCGGCGGCAATATTCCCAAGGAATACATCAAGCCGTCGGAAGCCGGGATTCGCGAAGCCACGATCGGCGGTATCCTTGCCGGATATCCGTTGATCGACTTGCATGTCAATATCATCGACGGATCCTACCACCCGGTGGACTCCTCCGAAATGGCGTTCAAGGTGGCCGGATCGATGGCGCTGAAAGACGCGGCCAGAAAGGCCGGCGTTTACTTGCTCGAACCGATTATGAAGGTCGAGATCATGGCTCCGGAAGAGAACATGGGCGATCTGATCGGCGACGTCACCAGCCGTCGCGGCATCATCGTCCAGCTCGATACTTCCAGCCAGGCGGGTTTCGGCAAAGTGCTGGCCCACGTTCCATTGTCGGAACTGTTCGGTTATGCCACGGCGATCCGTTCGCTGTCGCGTGGCCGCGCTTCCTACTCGATGGAACCGGCGCACTTCGAAAAGGTACCAAAACAAATTCAAGATAAAGTTGTAACGGAGAGAAACTAAGATGACTAGCGGCAAGTCTCAACGGATCCGGATCCGCCTTCAGGCATACGAGCACCGGATTCTCGATCAATCAGTAGCGGAAATCCTGAACACCGCGAAACGTACCGGTTCGATGGTTGCGGGTCCGATTCCGCTGCCGACCCGGATCGAGCGCTGGACGGTGAACCGTTCTCCGCACGTCGACAAAAAGTCGATGGAACAGTTTGAAATCCGCACCCACAAACGGGTGATGGATATCATCAATCCGACCTCGAAGACGGTGGACGAGCTGAAGAAGCTCAACCTCCCGGCCGGGGTTGATATTTCGATCAAGATCGGAATGTAATTTTTTTGAAGTTACGAAAACCGGTCAGGAGAATGGGAACTGCGATAAGTGCGCGCGAATGTGCTTGCGCGGTTTCCGTTTGCGAGTTGGGACCGGGGATTTCGGGCTTAATATCAGGGATACCAATGCTTTCTACCGATGAAGGTATGTATCGAAAGGAGAGTTTATGAAGGGTTTAATCGGTAAAAAAGTCGGAATGACGCAGGTCTACGACGAAAAGGGCGTGCTGATCCCGGTGACGGTGATCCAGGCCGGTCCCTGCGTTGTTGTCGACGTCAAGACGCAGTCTCGCGACGGATACTCCGCCGTGCAGCTCGGTTTCGGTGAGCGCAAAGCCAAGAACGCCGGCAAGCCTCTGTTGGGCCATGCGGCGAAGGCGAATTACACTACCTGCGCCCCGGCTTGTCTGAAAGAGATCCGCCTCGCGGCGGACGAGAGCATCGAACTCGGTTCGGTTTTGAAAGCCGACGTTTTCGCGCAGAATGATTATCTGGACGTCACCGGGACGACCAAGGGCCGCGGTTTCGCGGGTGTCGTCAAGCGTTACCGCTTCGGCGGCGGCCGTGCCAGCCACGGCGGCGCCTGGACGCGTCGTACCGGTTCCATCGGTTGCCGTGAGTGGCCGGGGAACGTCATCAAGGGCAAGCGGATGCCGGGGCACATGGGCAACACACGTTGCACGATGCAGAACCTGCAGGTCGTTCGGGTTATGAGTGACGACAACGTCCTCCTGGTCCGCGGTGCGGTGCCGGGTGCGAACGGTGGCATCCTCGTATTGCGCTCCGCCGTCAAGAAGCAGAGCAAGTAAGGCAGGAGAAAGCTAAGATGTCGAATATTTTGGAAATTTTGAACTGCCAGGGTGAACGCGTCGGTGAATACACGGTTCCGGAGCAGGCGATCGAGTTGGAAAAGGGCGAACAGGCGGTTCACGATGTCGTCGTGGCGTTTCTGGCCGGTATCCGCGCCAACACCGCTCACACCAAGACCCGTGGCGAAGTCTCCGGCGGCGGCGCCAAGCCGTTCCGTCAGAAGGGCCTTGGCCGCGGACGCGCCGGCTCCAGCCGGAGCCCGATCTGGACGGGCGGCGGTGTCATTTTCGGACCCACCAGCGAACGCAACTATACCAAGAAGGTCAACAAGAAAGTCGCCCAGCTGGCGCTCAAGCGCGCGTTCAGCGAACGCGTGGTCGACGGCTCCATCGTGGTGGTCGATGCGTTGAACTTCCCGGATCACAAGACCAAAAACGCCCAGAAAATGCTGGATGCGTTGAAGGCGGACGCGACGACGCTGATCGCGGTTCCGGAATTCGAACACACCGTGGTGTGTGCGACCGGCAACCTGGCGAATACGGTGTTGCGCAAGGCGTCGAGTGTCAATGTTTACGAACTTTTGCGCTTCGGGAAGCTGGTTTTCACCAAAGACGCGCTGGACGCTTTCATTGAGCGGCTGGTCTGAGGAGGAGAAAGATGAAAAACGAATTTGAAGTTATTATCGCTCCGTTGATCACCGAGAAGAACAATGAACTGGCGGCTGCCGGCAAATATGTGTTCAAGGTGAATACGGCTGCGGGCAAGATTGAAATCGGCCGGGCGGTGGAAAAGCTGTTCAGCAATGTCAAGGTGAAATCGGTCAATGTGATGAACTACGCCGGTAAGCCGAAGCGGGTGGGACGTTCCCCGAAGGTGGGTCGCCGTTCCGATTGGAAAAAAGCCGTCGTGACTTTGTCCGAAGGCTCCATCGAGTTTATCTAAGGCGAAAGAGGTAAAAAATGGGACTTAAAAGTTTTAATCCTACTTCGGTGAGCCGTCGTAATATGACGATGCCGGATTTCGCGGAGTTGACCAGGTCGACTCCGGAGAAGAGTCTGACGCACGGTATCAGCTCCACTGGCGGCCGCAACTGCTATGGCCGGACTACCACCCGGTTCCGCGGAGGCGGCAACAAACGGTTGTATCGTACGATCGACTTCCTGCGTTCGAAGGATGATATTCCGGCGACGGTCGTTTCGGTCGAATACGACCCGAACCGCAGCTGCTATATCGCTTTGATCTGCTATGCCGACGGTGTCAAGAGCTATATTCTGGCCACGAACGGCATGAAGGTCGGCAATACCGTGATGAACGGTTCCAAAGCCGAGCCGAAGAGCGGCAACTGTATGAAGCTCAAGGATATTCCGGTCGGCGTGTCGATCCACAACATCGAACTCGTCCCCGGACGCGGCGCCAAGATCGCCCGCTCCGCCGGTCAGAGTGCGACGCTGCGCGGTAAGGAAGAAACCTACGTTCAGGTCAAGCTGCCGTCCGGTGAAGTCCGCATGGTCCATGGCGAATGCCGTGCCACCATCGGCCAGGTCGGCAATCTCGATCACATGAACGTCAAGCTCGGCAAAGCCGGTAAGAAGCGTTATTTCGGCAAGCGTCCGCATGTCCGCGGTGTGGTGATGAACCCGGTCGACCACCCGATGGGTGGTGGAGAAGGCAAGACCTCCGGCGGCGGTCATCCGGTTTCGCCGTGGGGCCAGCTGGCGAAGGGCAAGCGTACCCGCAATCCGAAGAAGACTTCGAAAAAGTTCATTGTTGAACGGAGGAAGAAGTAATGGCTAGATCGATCAAAAAGGGACCGTTTGTCGACGCGTATCTGCTGGACAAGGTCGAAAAGATGAATAAGGGCGTGAAGCGTTCGATCAAAACCTGGTCGCGCCGCTCCATGATCATCCCGGATTTCGTCGGTCATACCTTTGATGTCCACAACGGCAAGGTGTTCGTTTCCGTGTTCGTGACTGAAAATATGGTCGGTCACAAGCTCGGCGAATTTTCTCCGACCCGCTGCTTCAAAGATCACGGCGTTATGTCCGGTAAATAATTTGTTTGCCGGATACCGCGGAGGCCTCTTCGGGGCTCCGCGGTTCGGAAAAGAAATATTCTCCGCTTGGTACTGCTCCATGCAGCATCAAGCGGTTCTTTGTTTTTCAGAGTGAAGGAAAAGTGACAATGACATCGCGTCGTATGGTTTTCGGACGGTATGATTATGCCGGGTTTTTGAGTTTTGCCGCTTATGCGTGCTGTTCGGTGGTGATCCCGCTGGTGCTGTATCGAATGGCGCCGGAGCTGGATTTCCCGTTGGAGGACGGCGGTATGGCGGCAGGAGGAGCTTTGCAGCTCGGCCGCAGCATTCCGATGGTGGCGGCGATGTTGTTGTGCGGCTTTGTCGCCGGGCGCTGGGGCAAGTATTCGACGCTGGGAGCGTCGTTGCTGATCATGGGGCTGGGGATTCTGCTGGCGGCGGTATCGCCGTGGTACGGCCTGGTTTTCGCCGCGGTGGCGATGGCCGGGCTCGGCGAGGGGGTGATCGAAGGTCTGGCCACCCCGTTCATTCAGGATCTGCATCCGGTCGAACCCGGGCGTTATATCAATTTCACCCATTCGTTCTGGTCGGTCGGAGTGTTGGGGATGGTGACGGTGAGTGGACTTCTGTTGTACTGGGGTGTGAGCTGGCGCTGGATTGTCGGTGTGGCCGGGGGGGCGACGGTGATTCCGGCGCTGCTGCTGTTGCTGCCGGACCGGCGGCCGGGGGCGCGTCCCGGCTCCGGAGAGGCGGTGCGTTCGGCGGAGGTATGGAAACATACCATGGAGATTCTGCGGCGGCCGCGCTTCTGGCTGTTTTTTGCGGCGATGTTTGTCGCCGGCGGCGGTGAGTTCTCTCTGACCTTCTGGGTTACCAGCTATATCAAAATCGACTATGCGTCTTCGGAGCGGGTGGCGGCGTTTGCGACCGGATGCTTTGCGGTGGGCATGATTGCCGGGCGTATGGGGTGGGGGTATTTGGTCGGGCAGAACCACCTGAAGCAGCTGGTGGTGTATTCGGCGGTGGCCGGGACGCTGATCTGTTCGGTGCTGCCGCTGCTGAGCGGATTCGAAAACCGGGATTTGGCGTTGTATGGCGTGTATGCGCTGCTGCTGCTGGCGGGGCTGGCGTCGGCGCCGTTTTGGCCGAGCGTACAGAGCTATTGTTCGACCCGGATGCCCGAATCCGATGTGACGATGCTGTTTATCCTGTTGTCGTGTGCCGGCATTCCCGGTTGCGGTTTTTTCGCTTGCCTGATGGGCGTAGTGGGGGATATGGCCGGGCTCGGCGCCGCGTTTTATCTGATTCCGGCGTGCTATGTGGTGCTGGCGCTTCTGATCGGCTTCGAATGGTGGCGGGAAAAGAGAGGACATTGATATGAAGATGAAAGGCTGGTTGATCCGGCGCGGCCTGCTGGCGGTGCTGGTGTTGCTGATGGGGCTGGTGCTGGTGTGGCGGAATTCACCGAAAAAAGTGGTGGAAACCGCCGGCTGTACCCGCGAACTGGATGAATTCTACCGGCAGATTATCGACTATGCCGAGGCGAATGACGGCAAACTGCCGGAAACGATTGTCTGCCCCGGCTTTGTCTACCTCGGTCCGGAATTCGATTGGAAACAAGTCACGCCGCTGGTGGTCGAGCTGCCGGAGCGGCATGACGTGGTGGACGGCAAAGGGACCGTGTGTCTGCTGTTGAATAACGGCAAGACCGTGATCTTCCGCACCACCGCCGCCGACACCGCCGCGCTCGCCGCGGAGCTCGGCCGGCTCTACCCCCACGATCAATTGCACTGGATGGAAACGTTAGCCGGCAAGTGAGCGATGGTCCGGGGCAAGCTTAATCCATCTCTTTCAGGCACATATCGACTGCCGCGCGCAGACTGCCTTGCGCCATGTTGATGTACGTATCGCTGGAGCCGTAATAAACCCGCAAGTCATCGTTTTCCCAATCGCCGACGAATCCGGCCGGAAAGACCACGTTGGGCACGATTCCCTGGTAATCGCTTTCCGCCATCGGGAAGAAAAACGCACTTTTGCTCAAGCCGATTATTTTCTCGGGGTTATCCAGATCCAACACCATGCCGCCCATGCTGTAACGGTGACCGGAACAACTTTCCGTAACTCCGTGGAGAATGGAAAACCACCCTTTGGGGGTGCGAATCGGCGGGGTGGGCCCGATTTTCGTGGAGTTCCAATGACTGTAGCCGGGTTTCAGCAGCGGGCGGTAGCGCCCCCAGTCAGTGAGATTATCCGAGGAAGACAACCACAGATTGCCCATGGTGTGGTGGTCATTGGGCGCAACCCGGTAGGGACGGTCGAGGCGATAATAGCGGCCGTGGATTTTCTCCGGAAACAGGCATGGCATCCGATTGTCCGGCAAGCTGATAATATCGATATTCTCCCAATTTTTCCAGTCGGAAGTACGCGCCAGAATTCCCATGGTTCCCCATGAATTGCACCCGGGGTGGATGATATAATACTCGTCTTCGGCAAATTTGGTGATGCGGAAATCGATGCATTGTTCACGCACGGTGGCAAAAGGCAATTGGCCGGAACGCAGAAACAATGGCTCCGGATTGATGTCAAAGTGAACTCCATCGCTGCTGAGTGCCACGTGAGCGGTGATATCCTGCTTAAAAACACTTTGGTGATAGGCATTGTGCGCCACTGGTATCAGAAGCAGGGTTTTTCCCTGAAACGTTGTCTGGCCCGGATTGAAAACGGCATACGCATCCTTGAAGTGTGCCGGAGTGACGATTGGTTCGGATTGTACTCGTTTCAGTAAACAACAATCAAAATTTTTTTCCATTCTCCCCTGATTCCCTTTATTCCACGCGAAAGCGAACATTTAAGAAAGAACGTTCCGCATCACCGACGGTCAAAACAAAATCCCCGCTTTCAACGACTTTGCTCCCGTCCGCCTGCAGCGTCTGCATGGCTTCCGGGGGAATCGGCAAAACAACTTGCATTTTTGTGTGCGGCGGCACTTCGACTTTTTTCACCGCACACAGCTCTTTGAGCGGCTTGACCCGTGAACTGTATTCATCGAAGATATAAACCTGCACCGTTTCACAGGCAACCCGGTCGGAAGAGTTTTCCAACACCACTTGCAGGGTCGGCGTTTCGCCTGCCTTGATCGTATCCGCATCCAACCGGGCTTCAAGATATGCCACCGAAGCGTAACTCAAGCCGTAGCCGAAGCTCCAAAGCGGCGCCGATGTCATTTCCACATAGTCGCGCCGCCGCGGTCTCTGGGTGTGATAACACACCGGCAATTGGCCTGCGTGACGTGGAATGCTGATCGGCAACCGGCCCCGAAAATCGGCCATGCCGAAGAGCAATTGCGCCAAGGCCTCGCCGCCGGCCTCACCCGGATACCACAAATCGACAATCGCATCCGCCTGCTGCGCGACCTCTTCGATACAACAGGGACGCCCGTGCACGAGTGCCACAATCAACGCTTTGCCTGACTGCCGCAGGGCGCGAAACAGATCCATTTGGGCCGGAGAAAGTTCCAAGGTGGCCCGGTCCAGGCCTTCGCCGCAATCGCCATCGCCGGAATTGCCGCCCGACCCGCCGCCAAAGGCATTGAACTCCTGGCCATAACGGTTGCTGGAGCCACCCAAAGTAAGTAAAATGACCTCGGCGTGCCGCGCGGCTTCCAAGGCCTCATCCAGCATTTCAGGAGTACCGGTTTTTATATCACAACCCCGGGCATACGTAATTTGCCAGTGCGGTGCGGCATTTTTTATCCCGTCCACAATCGTACTGACCTGTTCGCGCCGGACGAAAGGCGTATAGTCGCCCAGAAGATTGAAAACATGATCGGCATGTGCTCCGATAACGGCGATTTTCCGGGTGGCTTGCGGGTTGAGCGGCAAAAGATTATCCTGGTTTTTCAACAGCGTCATGCTCTCCTTGGCCGCCTGCAATGCCAAATCGTGCCCGCCGATTACCGTGGTTTGCTCCACATCCACATAGGGGTTTTCGAATAACCCCAACGCGAATTTCGTCACAAGCACGCCATGCACCAATTGACGCAGGGTTTCAACCTGAATCAGGCCGCGCTCCAACGCCGATTGCATATACTCGACGCGATAATAGTCGCCCCCCGGCGCAAACAAATCCACTCCCAGACCGGCCCGAATCGCCAGTGCGGCGCACTCGACCGGGTCGCCGGAAATGCCGTTTTCATGCTTCAACGCATAAATGCCATTGGCGTCAGCTTCCACAAAACCGGAAAAATTATTTTCCCGCCGCAAATAATCGGTCAAAATTTTCCTGTTCGCGTGGCACGGAACACCGTCGAGCGAAGAATAACTGGCCATGCCGCCCAGTGCGCCGGCGCGCGCCCCCATGCCGAAGGGGCGCAGGATTTGCTCGGTGAGCGCCGCGCCGATATTGACCGGACGCGCGTCCAGGCCATTTTCACTGTGGCCCATAGCCGCAATGAAGTGCATGGCCGCCGCCGCCAGAAGCGTGCCGTTTTCCTCCTTGCTCTGCATCCCCCTGATATATGCCGCGCCCAGGATGCCGGACAAATAGGGGTCTTCGCCATAGCACTCCTCCATGCGCGACCAGCGCGGATCGCACGCCAAATTCAGATTGGGCCCCACCGACACATGCACGCCGACGCGGCGCATTTCCCGTCCGATGTGGCGGGCGATTTTTTCCTGCAATTCGGGCGAAAATGCCGCCCCCTGGGCGATGCCGACCGGAAAGACGGTTCCATCCATGGCCGGTAAGCCGTGACGGCAGTCATCGAAAAGCAGGAGCGGAATTTGCCAGCGGCTATGGCCGATCGCGTACTCCTGTACGCAATTGGCAATGCGGGCGCAGTTGCGCCGCGTGTAGCCCTCGCTCGGAAGGCGGTTCGTCCAAAAGTCGCAACGCGTCAGGCATTGCAGGGAGCCGACGGCATCCGTTCCGCTTAAAAAACGGGTGAAATCAGAGTGCAAATACACACCGTCGGCGTCAAGCGAGTAGTACCCCTTTTGCGAGGCGATGAGATTGCGCATTTGCACGACCAATTCGGCGACATCCAGGCGTTCAACCAGATCCGCGGCACGCTTTTCCGGCGCATAGCTCTTATCGAGATATAATTTTTTCATGGGTTCCCGTAATTGCTAAATTCTCAATTGGAGAAGGGGTCAAAGTAGGTCCCCGCACCCCAGGGCTGCGTTTTGAAGCCTTCGGCGCCGCCCAAATAATAGTAGCCGCCGCCGGTATTGGCATTATCGAAGAGTTGCACATTGGTCATGTGGGAGACATGGGCATCCCCCCAAAGCACATTGGAGCCCTCGCGATGCCAGTTGCCCACCAGCCAATGATTCGCCGCCGCCATGGCCCCGCCGTAGGTCGCGCCCCACCCCGCCGGACGGACCATATACAAATAGTCGGTGCGCAGCCCGATCATACAGGTGTGCGTTAACGTCGTACTCGGATGCTTCATATTGTTGGCCGGGACATCCTGCATTCGCTCATTGAATCCGAAGCCGATTTCGCCATTGACGAGGCTTATGCCGCCGGTGAGCGGCGAGGGGCCGACCGATGGGCAGCTCAACTCCTTCGGCGGCGGCGACGGCATGGCATAGTGACCGTAACCGTAATACTCCATCAAACGGGTGAACCAATGCACGGGGTTGCCGTCAATTGCCGCATACGCATTGTAGTACGTATCTTTATTGTCGGCCAGATACATCGCGTTCATCAACCCCAGCTGCTTGGCGTTGCTCAAACATTTGGTTTGCTGGGCGGCGGCTTTGGCTTTGCTCAAGGCAGGCAGGAGCATCCCGGCGAGAATTGCAATGATCGCGATCACGACAAGGAGCTCAATAAGCGTAAATTTCTTTTCCATTTCTTCTCTCCTGTGATAGTTTTTTACACCAATATCAATGTGCGAAACTCTGTTAAAAGCATTTGAAGTTTCCAACGCCGATGACGGCATTGCCGATCGTGTTTCCGGTATTCCTCTCATTTTTCAACCGTGCGCCGATTCGTGTATCATCGTTCCAGCCGCATGCAGACAAAGTCTTTGGGGGCGATGGCAAGATGCACTTTGCCATCCCGCACCGTGAACTCCCGTCCGAAAATCTGATCGCTGACTTGACCGTACCCCTGAAGCGGCAACGCGAATTCGACGGCTTCCGTTCCCAGGTTCATCACCGTCAGCATTATCTTGTCTGCGGTGGCATGGCGGTAGAAGCTGGCATAAACCTCCCCGGGCAGGTTTTCCATAAAAGGATTCTCCTTGCTGCGGAAGGGGACGAAGCTCGCTCCTTTCAGGCCGAACTCACGCACCGAAGCGACAAACCCCGTCTGCATGGTAGTATAATGCGACGCATACCAACCGCGCTTGACCGGCGTCCCCAAAAGCAATTGCAACCCCAGGGAGTGAATTTTTTCGTACCCTTGCCCCTCCTGCATCAGGAGTTCGGCCTGTATCCCCATCGCCCGCCCGGCAAACTTCACCCGCAACGCATCGGCATTTGCCTGCGGAGCCCAAACCGCCGGAATTTCCCCTGTCCAACTGCGGTCTGCATAGACCGCCGTCGGCCCTTCGCAGCTCATATGGACATCTACCGTGCCGCCGCGCTTATGCACTTCGTGGTAAACCGCGCGCGCCATCCGCCGGAACGCAAACCACGGCACGGTGCCCTGCAATTCCCCCTGCGCATCATAAAAGCCATGGCCGTGCAGCGTATTCACACAGGGCTCCGGCGAGAATACCCCGTCCAGATATATCCCCTGCATCTGGTAATTTTCCAGCGCCGCCACAATGGTCGCCACTATAAAGTTGCCGCACGGCTCATAACCCCAACAGGGAATCAGGGTCGGATTGTCAAAGAGATCGAAATAGCGAAAATTCTCACCTTTGCGAATCAACCCCATTTCAGCGCCATAATCAAGATATTCATGGGAAATGGTGGGGATTTGGCAACCGAAATACAGCCACATCTCCAAACCCGCCGCCCGGGCTCCGGCGATCGCCCGTTTGACCGCCTCTTCGCGGGCCGATGCATAATACCCGCATGCCGAAGGAGTCCACATCTCGTGCCAGACAGCCACATCGGCGCCCCAGCTTTTCATGCGGTCGAAGTAAGAGACCTCCTCATCGTAAAAGTAGGTTTTGAGGGCCAAGGAAGAGCTCGTTGCTCCTGGAACAAAGGAGGCGTCGCGGTGCACGAGACCGCCTGCGGCCGTCGTCAACCACCCGGTGGGGGTGATCGCTTCGTCAAACTCATCGACGAGCTCCACCTTGCCGCTTTGCAACGCCAGGCGGTCGATAATCCATTGGCAGGGCACGCGCGCCGGGAGATACCCCACGGACAACGCACTCGGTCCGTCAATCGCGTCTCCGTCCGGAAACAGCGCGCGTCCCGCGGCTGCGATGACGGTATTGCCGTCCACCTGAAGCGTGAGAGCGTCTTTTTTCCATTGCAGCCGCAGCCGATAAAATCTGCCCGGAACCAACTCCACTTCGCCTTGTATGGCGCTGACCTCGTTTTCATTGACGAAATTGACAATTTTCAAGACTCCCGGGGCATAGCGCAGCTCCATGCGCTGCGTGTCGTCACGCTTGGCAAAGGCAGGAACCAAGCCGGTGCGAATCGCCAAAATCCGTTGTTCGCTGGTCAGATACGGTCCGGCAGGGGCGGGGGATAAGGTGATATCCAATATTCCCGCGGAGAAGTCATTGCCCTCGCCCAGTTCATATGTCACCACGCCATGATCCTCGTAGGGCGGTATTCCCGTATAGCCGTTACGCTCCACATAGCTTTGCTCGAACCCGAAAAAATCGCCTTGCACCCGAAACATGGCCGTGTCGTCATCCGGATAGGGCTTGAAGGGTGTCGCCAGCAACCCGAACTCAAACTGCCAATCCGCCGGAATCACAGATTCATGGTCAAAGAGATGGATGGTGAAGGCGGTATTTTCGCCTTCCGGGGTCAAAATTCCGCCATTCAGCGCGGTGTCAAGTTTCAGCGCGCCATACTCTTCGGCAAAGAAATTCAACCCGCGCTCGTCATTGCCCACCCACAGAAGATAGGGAAATTCCATCCGATACCCCTCGGCGGGAACAAGTCCGCAATTCCTGGGGAAGTTCTGCTGCCGATACTCACTGTCCCGGATATAACGCAAATAATCCCGTCCTTCGGCCACCGTGCCGGTCAAACGCAAATCCGCCACCCGCGCCGCCTGCAACGAGGTCATGCGCAGTTGCATCATGCCGTCGTATTCCATCGTGGCGGTGACTTTGAAGCGCCACGACCCCAACTGGTTTTCCGCTTCCACAATTACCTTTTCCGGCGTGGAAAGCAGCAATTTTAGTTGACCCTCCGCTTTTGCGTTCCCGCTTTTGAAGAGCAGCGGCTCGCTCAAAAGCTCACGCCCCTGCGAAATAATCGAGCGCGGCAATCCGCTATTGCCGAAAATCACCGTCCGTCCCAAGCACTCCACTTGCACCGAACCATCGTCATGAACTTGGCTTGTCAACGGCGTCCACGGCGCCAGTAATTCCTCTTCGCCCTTCCGCAAATGATCCTGTTGCGTCCACAATGGCGGCGGCGGATAAAAGAAGCGGTCGGATGCTTCACCCAGAAGCGTACCCGCGGCATCGCATGCCTGCAATCGCACCGCATAATATCCATAGGGTTGCTCCTGCAAGTCGAATTCCAATTCCGCCATCGCGTTTTGCATGGCGGCGACTTCGATTGTTTTCCGCGCCAGAGTTTGTGCGTCCCGCCCGGCGCGACGCAGGAAAATCAACTCTCCAGCTACTGTCGACGTTCCCCGGGGCCAACGCGCCGCCGCCCAGGAGGCCGTCACCATGGGAGTTTGCAGGGCACGTCTTTGTACGGTAATGCTTTTGCTGTTGACTTTATAGGGATCCTCGATCGCATCCTCCGGTTTTTTTTCCTCCATGCCCACGGCGAACTCCGCTCCGGTCAACGGGTCAAGCGAAAAGTCAAACACCTGCGCCTGCGCCGGGGCTTTGTCATTGCAGCTGCCGCCGAAACCGATCACCTGGACGGCGCTGAACTCCGGCACCGTCAAGGTCGCATAGCGCACATACGCATTCCCGTCAAAGGAATAATAAAAAGAGAATGTATCCCCGCCGGTTTTGGCAATGCGCAAGTAATACGTCATCGGCAGCTTGACCGGCTCCAACCCCGCAGGAGACGAGAGCCGCCCGCTGTTCACCTGGGTCAGTGACAAAAAACCATACATATTCCGTTCAAAGATAAACCCGTCAAACGCATAGCCCACAAATCCGTTGACTTGCGAAAGCGTCAATCCGGCGGCGATCTTTTCATCGTCGATAATGTGAAATCCGGCTTGAAAGCTCTCGCCGCCATGAAGTCGCACTTGCGGATAAAGCGCATAAATCGCTCCGGGTGTGCCTTGGCCGAACGCAATTACCGCCCGGTCATTTTCGGCTTGAATCGAGGGTTGGCAATCGTTGCCCCACATCGTGCTGATTACCGCCGCATCCGAAAGAGCCGCCTTAAATGGATCTATAACCCCGCTCATAAGCTGATACCACCCGAAACAGCATAACCATAACGCTGCCGAACGTTGAAAGATTTTTTTCACAATTCCTATCCTATTCCCGGTCATCAATGTTTTTGCACGAATCGCGCTCTGTTAAAATGCTCATGGCAAGCAACCCCCCGGACGCCTCCTCTTCTCCCCGCAGCTTCCGGGCCAAATGCTCCATGACACTGCGGCTGATCAAGTCGATATCCTGCTTGAACACCGTCAGCGGCGGCGACAGGCAAACCGCATATTCCGGATCATCGAATCCCATCAGCGAGATATCTCCGGGCACGGCCAGCTGCAATTCTCGCAGGGCTTTGTATACGCTCAGCAGAATGCGGTGCTGGGCAATCAACAGCGCGGTGGGCAGTGCGCCCTGCCGGCGTAAATTTTCCAGTTTATGCTGCAAGTCCCCCGGCATATTGGTATCGACTTTCATGATCCAGTCGGGGTTGAGCGGCAAAAGACACTGGTACATGCCGCGCATAAAGCCGCCTTCGCGCTCCAGAGAGGAACCCGACTCCTCATCCTGCGACAGTGGTATGACAACGCCGATTTTGCGATGTCCCTTTTGATGCAGGAAATTGACCGCCGCGGCGACGACGCGATGATTATCGGTGTCAAAACTGATATCTTCATGGCCATCCACGCGTGTTCCCACGCAAGCAACCGGAATCGAAAGAGCCCGCAATTTCGTCACAATCGGCGCAATGGTCTGCAAGGGAGTGAATAGAATCATGCCCTGCATCGCTTCTTTGTTATAAATATCGCCGAAATATTCGGGAGAGCGGACAATGATTTTCAAATTCCAATTCGCCGCTTGGGCATACTGCTCCAGGGCTGTGAGTATTTCGGAGACATAACACTGATCCAAACGAATCGTTTCGTGCGAAAAAATGCCGATCGTCACTGCGTTTTTACGGATGGCGGCAGGAGCGCCGGCGACAAATGTCCCCGCGCCCACCACACGCTCAAGCAGACCGCAGCGCACGAGTTCATTGTAGCCTTTATTGACCGTGGCAGTGGAAACTTTGAACTGGCGTGAGAGTTTTTTGTCGCTGGGCATGGAAGCGCCGGGGGCAATGCGGTAATGACGGATATAATGCATCAGCGCATCGGCCAATTGCTGGTATTTCGGAATGCCGAGACTTTTATCGTATTGAAAGGTAAGCTTATCCATGGTCATCCGCCTTTGTTGATCTGTAAAGGATTATAACACAAAAACCATGAAAAAGCAATAGCGATTCAATGAATTCGCAAGAATAAGTCATTTACGTTTATTCGGCAAAATAAACCTAATTCACTTGGAGGCGGAGAGGGGGCGACTCTACGGGGTGTAGCGCCGGGAGATGGTTTGAATGTTGGAGGCGCGGCCGGTCATGTGGTCGTAGGTGATGACGGCGCCGTCGAGGCGGATGTCGGTTTCCACTACCGGCAGGCGGTTCGGCATGCCGGTGCGGAACTTCTGCAATACGGCGTCGATTTCGCGTCCGAGCACCGAGTTGGCGCCGCCGACCATGCCGGCGTCGGTCAGGTAGGCGGTACCGCCGGGAAGCACTCTGGCGTCCGCGGTCTGGACGTGGGTATGAGTACCGACCACCGCGGTGACTTTGCCGTCGAGGAAGTAGCCCATGGCGATCTTTTCGCTGGTGGCTTCGGCGTGAAAGTCGACGAAGATCGTTTTGACGGTCGGCGGAATTTCGGTCAGGATCCGTTCGACGGTTTCAAACGGACAGTAGGCGCTTTCGCGCATGAATACCTTGCCGAGCAGGTTGATGACGGCGATTTCGCCGCCGCCGGGGTTGCGGAAGACCTTCCAGCCGCACCCCGGCTGCAAGCTGCTGAAGTTGGCCGGGCGCAGCACCCGGTCGAGCTGTCGGATTTCCCGGTCGAAGTCCTTCTGATCCCAGACATGGTCGCCGGAGGTGATCGCCTCGGCGACCGCGTCGAATTCATGCAGCACTTTGGCGGTCATTCCGGAGCCCGCGGCGACATTTTCCGCGTTGATGATGACAAATTGGACGTTGAATTCCCGGCGCAGCGCCGGGACCATCGCCTTGACCGCCTCGCGGCCGCCTTTGCCGACGATATCGCCGATAAAAAGTAAATTCATGCCGGAAGGCTTTCGTTAGTGATATTGTTTGACGACGCGCTGCGGCCGCACTTTCGGTTCTTCGAGATAAAGCGCGTACCAGTTGTCGCCGAGCGCCGCGTTGGAGAAGTTCTTGACCTTGCCGTTGACGAGGCGTTCCCAGTTTTCGACGACGGCCGGATGGGTGCTCTTCTTTTTGGCCTCGATCAGGCAGGCGATGGCGTCGTCGACCTTGTCCTGCTTCACCTTGATCCACGCATAGGTGGCGTAGACGAGGGCGCAATCGTTGCCCTTCAGCCGCCGGGTCTTCGACTTGAAGAATTTCTCCAGCTTCGGATCTTCTTTCTTGTACATCCGTGCCATCTTCATCGCGATCGACTGCGGATCGTAAAACAGGCACTTCGGCAGCAGTGCGTCGACGGCTTCGAACTCTTTGAGCTGATAATGGAACACCATATTCATGGTGTTGACCTGACGGCGCAGCATCGGGCTCCACCAGTAATAGGGCTTGAACAGCACGGTCAGCGCCATGGCGTCGCGCACGGCTTGCGCCTGCTCCTTTTCCAGCATCTGCTGGGCGGCTTTGACGTTGGTGCCGGGGCGCTGCTGCATCAGTTGGATTTTCCGGCTCAGTTTGGCCTGGGACTCGCTCAGGAGCAGCTGCATTTTTTGCTGCACGGCGCCGACCTTGCGGCGCAGGAGCCAGCCGATGCCGAATTGCACGGCGACGATGACGGCAATGCCGCAGAGGATACCCCAGATCATATTCCAGGTACTGAAGGCGGCGACGCCGACGGCGATTCCCAACGCCAGTGCGATGATCATACTCAACATAATTCGGAAACTTCCTTATTGCTTGCGCGTTAGCTCGGGGTTACTTGCGGCCCTGGCGCCGCTGCTTCTGGCGGTCTTTTTTCTGCATTTTAGCCAGGCGCTTCTTCTTGTCCTGTTCCTTCTTGGACAAGCCGGGGGCGGGGGCCAGTGCGCTCAGACCGCCCATGCCGTCCGCCGACGGCATCGCCGGCATACCGGCAGCGCCGGCCTCCGGGCCGCCTCCGGCGAAGAGGCGGCCGAGAATGCCGCTCTTTTTCATCATCTTGCGCATCTGGGTGAATTGCTTGATCAGTCCGGAAACCTGTTCCAGATTGGTACCCGAGCCCTTGGCGATGCGTTTGCGGCGTGAAAAGTCGATCAGGTCGGGCTCTTCGCGTTCCGCTTGCGTCATCGACAGCACGATGGCTTCGATCCGGGCGAAATATTTCGGGTCCATATCGCCGAGCGCGGATTGAATCTGGCGCCCGCCGGGCATGAATTTGAGCAGCGATTCCATGCCGCCCAGCTTGGACAGCTGGCGCAGCTGGCCGAGGAAGTCATTGAAGTCGAACTGGCTTTTGCGCAGCTTCTGCTTCAGCTTTTCGGCTTCCTCCATATCGATTTCGTTGGCGGCCTTTTCCACCAGCGAAACCACGTCGCCCATGCCGAGAATCCGGGAAGCCATGCGCTCCGGGTAGAAGCGTTCGAGGTCGGTCAGCTTTTCGCCGACACCGACGAATTTGACCGGGCAGCCGGTCACCTGGCGGATCGACAATGCCGCGCCGCCGCGGGCGTCGCCGTCGAGCTTGGTCAGAACGAAGCCGGTCAGGCCCAGCGCTTTATGGAACGTATCGGCGACCGCGACCGCCTCCTGGCCCAACGCCGCGTCGGCCACCAGCAGCACTTCGTCGGCCCGGACCATCTGGCGGATGCGGACCAATTCCTGCACCATGCCTTCGTCGATCTGCAGCCGGCCGGCGGTATCCAGGATCACCACGTCGAGCTGGTTGAACTTCGCCTGCTCGATCGCGCTGTGGGCGATGCCGGGCACATTCAGGTTGCCGCGATCGGTGTACACCGGAATATCCAGATCGCGGCCGAGGATTTCCAACTGGTCGATGGCGGCGGGACGGTAGACGTCGCAGGCCACCAGCAGCGGCTGCTTCTTTTCTTTTTTCAGCAGCGCGGCCAGCTTGCCGGCGGTGGTGGTTTTCCCGGAGCCGTGCAGACCGACCAGCATGATGACGGTCGGTTTCGCGCTCAGATTGAGCTCTTCGGCATTGCCGCCGAGCAGCGCGACCAGTTCGTCGTTGACGATTTTGACGACCTGTTGGCCGGGGGTCACGCTTTTGACCACCTCCTGGCCGATGCATTTGGCGCGGACCCGCTCGACGAACTCCTTGGCGACGTTCAAATTGACGTCGGCATCCAGCAGGGCGAGACGGATTTCACGCATGGCTTCACTGATGTTTTCCTCGGTCAGCGTGGCGTGGCCGCGCAGCTTCCGGAAAACATCGTACAATTTATCACTTAATGCATCAAACATGTTCACCTGTGATTGTTTTATCTTTTTCCGCGCAAATTATTGTGATAATATAACGCCGGAAGCGTCCCCCTGCAAGTGACGATGCCGTTTTTCCCGGTCGGGGAGGTAAAAAAATCGTGAAAAAGACTTGAAAACTACCGGAGCGCGTTTATATTTAAATCCAGGGAGAGAAAATTATACGTGTGGGACTGTCTTACGGCCCGCCTCGGGTCGTTTCCGCTCGCACAGCTACAGGAGGAAATTACCATGCAGACCAATGACTTGGAAAAGTTGCAGGCGCAAGTACAGGAGAAATCCCGTTTCATCGGCACTTTGCGCACCGAGTTCAGCCGCATCGTCGCCGGTCAGGAACATCTGATCGACCGCTTGCTTCTGGCCCTGATCACCGACGGACACGTATTGATCGAGGGTGTCCCCGGATTGGCGAAAACTCTGGCGGTCAAGACCTTGGCGCAGACCCTGGACGGCAGCTTTTCCCGGATTCAGTTCACCCCGGACCTGTTGCCCGCCGACCTGATCGGAACCCGTATTTACGAAGCCGAAAAGCATGACTTCAGCACCCGTCTCGGGCCGGTTTTCGCCAATATCGTGCTGGCGGACGAAATCAACCGGGCGCCGGCGAAGGTCCAGAGCGCACTGCTCGAAAGCATGCAGGAGCATCAGATCACCATCGCCGGCACCGCGCACAAATTGCCCAGCCCGTTCCTGGTGATGGCGACCCAGAACCCGATCGAACAGGAAGGCACCTATCCGTTGCCCGAGGCGCAGATCGACCGGTTCATGTTCAAGCTCAAGGTGCTGTATCCGACCCGTCCCGAGGAACACATGATCATCGAGCGCATGGCGCACCCCGGTTGTTCGCCGAAGGCGCTGGCGGTGTCCAAACTCGAGGACATTCTGGCCGCCCGCGAATGCATGGACCGGATTTATCTGGATGACAAAATCGTCGAATACATCCTCGATTTGGTGATCGCGACCCGTCCGACCGAGAGCGCGCAGCTGTCGGCCCGGCAGAAGGACACCGATCTCGGCTGGATGACGGGGCTGGTGGATTACGGCGCCAGTCCGCGTTCGTCGATTGCGCTGGCGCTGGCGGCGAAGGGCGCGGCGTTCATGGCCGGGCGCGCTTACGTCGTCCCGCAGGACGTCAAGGACGTCGCGCTGGATGTGCTGCGCCACCGGGTGGTGGTCAGCTACGAGGCGGAGGCGGAAAACCTGGATTCGGACGCGGTTGTTTCACGGCTTTTGAACGAGCTCAGAACCCCTTAATCGCAGCAGCCGGGAGGGCGGAATCATGGAGCCGGGAGAACTGCTCAGACAGATCCGCAAGCTCGAGATACGCACCAATCGCGCGGTCGACGAAATCATCGGCGGCGCGTATCACAGCGTATTCAAGGGGCGCGGAATCGAATTCGATGAAGTACGCGAATACTTCGAAGGCGACGATGTGCGCGATATCGACTGGAACGTCACCGCGCGCACCGGCAAGCCGTATATCAAAAAATATGCCGAGGAGCGTGAGCTGGTGGTCATGCTCCTGGTCGATATTTCCGCTTCGGAAAACTTCGGCGCCAACGGCAAAACCAAAAAAATGTCCGCGGTCGAAAGCGCCGCGATGCTCGCCTTGAGCGCTATCCGCAATCACGACAAGGTCGGTCTGATGCTGTTCAGCGACCGGGTCGAACTGTATCTGGCGCCGCGTTCGGGACGGCACCACGGGTTGCGGCTGATCCGCGAAATGCTCGCGCACGAACCGGCCGGCAAGGGCACCGACATCGATCTCGCGCTCCGGGAAATCCGGCGCATTCTGACCAAACGCAGTGTGATTTTTCTGTTGAGCGACCTGATCGATCCGGAGCACAATTACGAAACCGCGCTCAAATTGACCAACCGCAAACACGATGTCGTCGCCATCCGGATCACCGATCCGATCGAACAATCCTGCCCGGTCGCGACCGGCGCCGTATTCGAAGACGCCGAGAGCGGCCGGCAACTGGTGGCGGACGGCGGTCCCGGTTTGGTCCATGCGTACAATATCGGCGCCGGGCAGATGCTGGCGGACCAGACTTCGTTGTGCCACCGTGCCGGGGTGGATCTGATCGACCTGGAAAACGGCTGCGATCCGCTGCCGCCGCTGCGCGACTTTTTCCGCCGTCGCCGCCGCCGCGCCGGGCGCAAGGCATGAAAGACGGTGAACCATGAATAAAATCTGGAAACGCATTCTCCTCGTCATTGCGGTTTTGCTCGTGCTGGCAATCGCGGCCGTGGCGGCCGGTGCCGTGCGCGCCGCATTGCAACGGCAACCGATGGAGGTGGAATTGACCGGGTGGCCGCACCGGGCGGCACTCGGGGAAACGGTGACGGCGACGCTGGCGGTGACGTGCCCGTGGGGCGTTGCTCCCGGGGCGGTTACGTGCACCCCCGGCGCCGGGATGGTGGAATACGGGACGCCGACGGTGCGCCGCGCCGCCTGGGGCTGGGAGGCGAATGATTACCTCATCACCGTCCGGCTGCGGCCGTATCTGCCCGGCCCCGGCGCCGCCGGCAAGATCATGGTCGACTTTTCCCGGGTCTGGGGCGCCCCGCCCACCCCGGTCCAGGTGGACCTGGACGCGGTGACGGTGGAGCAGGAAGCTCCGGCGCAGCCCGGCGCGGAGTTGCCGCTGGCCGGCCAACTGGCACCCGGAGGCAAAAAAATTCCGTCGTATTTCTGGAGTATCGCGCTGCTGGCGGCGGTGATTGCGGTTGCGGTGGTTTTGTGGCTGGTCTTCCGGCCGAAACAGCGCCGGGAACGGGTATTGGAACCGTGGGAGGTGGCCGAACTGGAAGTGCGCGAACTGCGCGAAAAGGTCAGGCGCAACCAGGATTTGAAAGGCTGTCTGGTCCGTTTGACCGACGTGGTGCGCGAATATCTCGAATGGCGTTTCGCGCTGCGGTCGACCCGGCAGACCACGGTGGAGTTTCTGCAGGATCTCCATCGCCCCGGTTCGCCGCTGAATGCCGAGCAGCAACAACAGCTTTCGCGTTTCATGACCGCCGCCGACCTGGTGAAGTTCGCGGGGCGCGACGCCGATTCGATGCTGCTGAATCCCGCGCTCGACCAGGCCGAAGCGCTGATCGAAGAAACGCGCCCGGTCGAAACCGGCTTCGTTGAGGAGGGAGAGGTGCCATATGTTTGAGTGGGCATATCCATGGGCATTGACCGGATTGGCGGCGGTACCGGTGTTGTATTGGTATCTGGCGCACCGTAAGCGCATGCCGGCGATCGAAGTGATCTCGCTGGAGGCGTTTCGCGCCGTCCCGAGACGCAGTTGGCGTCGTCGGCTGTTGCCGGGCCTTGCGGCGCTGACGCTGGCGGTGTTGGTGGTGGCGCTGGCGCGGCCGCGCTGGGGCAACGACGAGGTGGTGATCCGTTCCGAAGGCATCGACATGGTGTTCGCCATCGACCTTTCCGGCAGCATGGAAGCCATCGACGTTCCCCGCGGCGTCACCACGATGGAAGCGCTGGACAAGGCGTTGAAAGACGGCACCGCGATTCCCCGGATCGAGGCCGCCAAGCGTGAAGTGGCGCGCTTCATCGAGGAGCGTCCCTCCGACCGCATCGGGCTGATCGGCTTCGCCGATCTGGCTTATACGCTGTCGCCGCCGACGCTGGATTCCGGCTTTCTGCTCGATATCATCGCCAATCTGCAGGTCGGCATGCTCGGCCAGTCGACCGGCATTGCGGCGCCGTTGATCACCGGCGTCAAACGGTTGGCGGATTCCGACGCGCCGCGCCGGGTACTGGTGCTGTTTACCGACGGCAGCAACAACATCGAAAACCGGCTTACTCCCGAACAGGCGGCGGAGTTGGCGAAAGCCAAGGATGTGGTGATCTACACCGTCGGTATCGGCAGTCCGAATGCCGTGATTTTTCAGGAAAGCCTCTTCGGCGGCCGCCAACTGGTCTCCTACAGCGGCAACTTCGATGAACAACTGCTGCGCAATATCGCCAGAATCGCCGGCGGCCGCTATTTTCACGCCGCCGACGCCGCCGGCCTCGAAACCGTGATGAGCGAAATCAACCAGCTCGAAAAGACCAGCTTCGAGCAACCCAAATACATCGAGTATCAGGAGTTTGCGCCGACTCTGGCGTTGATCGCCCTCGGCTTGCTGCTGTTGGCGTTCACGTTGGAGTGCACTACGGAATTGCGGATACCGTGAGGTGGCAGGGGCGAGTGTGCGCATGATACGGACACCAACGGACCGAAACGGACGACAACGGACAGGCGGTATGGCATGTCATATAGCCGTCCGTGGCGCGTCACCAACGGTGGATATATGTTGAGACACGCAGTTGTCTGCCATTGTATGTTGGAGGCGGTAGAGCCGACAACAGGCGTGGGTCCCCGGGGGCGCCCGCCTGCTGTGGCCGGCAGTAGCGGCGGCTCTGAGGTGGTCTGGCTGGTTTGACGCGGCAATCAACGCTCCCCCTTTCAAAAGGTCGCGGAGGATATGGTGCAGCCATATCCGCAGCAGAGGTGCAGAGAACGCAGCGCGAAGCGCAAGGGCGAAAAGTAAGCTCGCGTCAGCGAGCGTAACGCGGGTCACCCTGCCGTGGGGGCGTGGGGGACGAGAAGTCCCCCACATTCTTTCCCCTTACCCGCGGCTCAACTCGCCGGCCAATGACCGCATCGAAGCGGAGAACTTTTGCCAGCGGGGAAAGAGCTCCTGATAATGGGCGGCGTGCTTGGGGTTGGGGGTGACGCTGCCGGTGAATTCGGGTGGCGGGGGGGGAGTGCCGGTGAGGGCGGTCAATGCCAGGCCGGCGGCGCCGCGGCAGCCGGGTTCGCGCACGGAGGTGACACGGATCGGGCGGTTGAGGATATCGGCGCGGAGCTGCACCATGGCGGCGTCGCGAAAACCGCCGCCGGCGGCGATCAGGGTGCCGACATCGAAGCCGTTGGCGTTCAGGAGTTCGAAATTCAGCTTCATTTCCATGCCGATGCCCTCTTGGAGCCCTTTCAGCAGCGTGCCGCGGCTCATGCCGAGACGCCAGCCGAATACGGTACCGGGGGTGACGCTGTCGAAGTACGGCGTCCCGGACGCTGTGAAATAGGGGAGCACCAACAGCGGTGTCGGCTCCGCGGGCATGGAGTCGACGAGTTTCGCATAATCCGACTGCAATTCCGGCGCGAAATTCTCCATGAAATATTGCAGCAGGTTACTGCCGGTCAACGAATACGCCACCGAGGCGAATGCCCCCGGAAGCGCATAATCGTAACCGCAGAGATTGGCGTCGCGCAGCGCTTCGGATTGGGGGAGATGGTGTGTCACCGGCACAATGCACTCGACGCTTCCGGCGGCGTACATGGCGCTGCCGGGGCGCACGCCGCAGCCGAAGGCGCCGATCACCTGGTCGTGGCCGCCGCAGACGATTTGCACTCCGCTTGACAGATTCAGTTCGCGGGCGATATGTTCGGGGATGACCCCGGCGATGTCGCCCGGCGGCAGCGGCCGCGCGAATTCCTCCGGTGTGAAACCGGCGGCGGCGAGAATTTCTTCGCTCCAGCGATGCTCGTTCACGTCGAAAAACAAGGTCCGTCCCGCCAGCGGCCACCCCATCGCGGGCGAAACGCCGAGCGCGTGGCACAACAGGTCCTCGAAGCAGAGAAATTTAACTGCTTTCCGGCGGATTTCCGGATGCTTTTCGGCGAGATACAGCAGCTTGGCCAACGAAAACATCCCGGATGGTGTGTGACCGGTGATCCGGTACAGCCGGTCGCGTCCGAACGATGCGGTGAAGCGCGCCATTGCCGCCGTCGCCCGGGTGTCGCCGGAGATCATCGCCGGGGCGAGAAGCGTCCCGGCGGCATCCACCGGGGTGAACGCTTCGCCCTGGCTCGATATCCCGAGCGCCCGGATCGGATCGCGACCGTTGGTCGCGGCGGCGACTTCGGCGATGACCCGGAAGCAGGCGGTGAGAACCGCGCCGCTGTCGAGCTCCATGGCGCCGGGTTCCGGCGTCAACAACGGATAGGCGGCATAGGCGGCGGCGATTTCGCGGCATTCCGCGTCGAAAGCGACCGCCTTGACCCGGCTGGAACCGATGTCGATGCCGAGTACGCTCATCGCGTCAGCTCCGTCTTTTCATAACCCAGATAGCGGCCGAAGGCTTCGTTCAGCGCCCGGCTCCAGCGACCGGAGCTGACGCTGACGTGATGGCGGTATCCGGCGTAGCCGATGGCGTTCAGCTGGGTCTGCAAGCCGGGGATGCGGGCGACGCCGCCGCAGCCGAAGAAGCCTTCGCCCAGCGGGTCGTCGGTGAACTCGCCTTCGCCGGCGTAGTAGCGCATCTTCCCATCCTGGGTGGTGCTGGAGGCAAAAGTGAACTCCATCGGCCGGATGAAGCCGACGTTGCAGCCGAAGCCGCAGCCGGCGCCGAGCGCCTTGGCGAACATCGGATGATCGACGATCTTGCCGCGCGCGGTCATCAACTGCTGCGGCACCGGGCCGCAATGGAAGAGAATGCAGCGCTCCGGGTCGTCGCCGTAGTTGTTGTTCCAGTCCAGGCAGGTCGCGGGCTCCTGCGACGCCGCCTGCAGCGCCAGCATGGTCACCGCGTTGCCGATGTCGAGTTCGCACGCCGCCGGGAAATTGCGGTCGTTAAGTTCGCTCAACAGCACGCAGGGGGAAATTTTCAGCGTATGCTGCAGGTCGCTCCAGCAGCGCAGGCCGATGGCGTCGAGTTCATGCTCCGCGATCAGCCGGTCGAGCGCGACCCCGGTTTTCGCCAGCGCGGTTTTCGCCGCGGCCGGGACGCCGGAAAAGTCGGCGTAGCTTTCGAAGCGTTCCAGCTTGGCGCGCAGCTCCGGGGCGTCGCCGGCCACGCGCTCCACCATGGTCAACAGATCGGAGTTGTCAAAAACCTCGGTGGTGATGCCGTATTTCTGCAGTGCGACCTCATCGAAACGGATGGTTTTAAACAGCGTCGGCCGGGCGCCGACGGCGCCGATCCGGCAGCGTTTCATCCGTTTGACGATCCGGCATACCGCGCCGAACTGGCGCATATCGTCGGCGAAGTCCGGGTGATCCGGGTGCATCGTGTGCGGCGGCCACGCGGTGAACGGGATGCCGAACTGGGTGAACACATCCATGACCGAAAATTTGCCGCAGAACGCGTCGCGGCGGCGGGTGAAGTCCATCTTGTCGAGATCGTCCGGGTAGGCCTGGATATAGATCGGCACGCCGCAATCGCGCAACGCTTCCGAGGCGCCGTTTTCGTCGCCGAAGTTCGGCAGACACAGAATCACGCCGTCGTATTTTCCCCGGTGCTGTTCGAGGAATTTGGCGTAAGTGCGCCCTTCGGCGGCGGTCTCGACCGCGCCGTGCCGGGTCGCGTTTTCCGGCGCCGACAAGGTACCGAAACCGAGCGATTCCAGGCGCTGCCGCAACTCATGCCGGGCCTGGGCGATCAGGGATTCCGGGAAGAATCCCCGGTTGCCGAAGAAAAGTGCGAATACGGTTTTCATGATGGTGTGTCCTTGGGGTTAGGCTTTCAAGTTTTTGCAATTGCCGACGATATTCAGTTCGTTATGGAGCAGGTCGCACATGGTGTCGTACACCGCCTGCTGTGCGGCCGGGATACCGCGCTCGACGTTGCGTTCGTACGGCTGCCGGATCGCGGTGGCGACGTTGATTTTCGCGATTCCGCGCTGGATCGCCCCCTGGACGTACTCCACCGGAATTCCGGTCCCGCCATGCAGCACCAGCGGCACGCCTGTCGCTTCTTGCAGGCGCGACAGATGTTCGAGGTCGATCCGGGCCCGCGGTTTCTCTTTCTGCTTGCCCGCCGCCGAGATCGCGCCGTGAAGATTGCCGACCGCAACCGACAGCCACGCCGCGCCGGTTTCCCGGACGAAGCGTCGCGCCTCCTCCGGATCGGTGAAGCCCTTGCGGCTGGCGAACAACTCCTCATAGGGCGGCAACGGGCCGGATTCATGTCCGAGCACGGCGCCGAGTTCGGCCTCCACCGGGACCCGTCCCGCCGCCAGTTCGACGATCTCCTGGGTACAGGCGATATTCTCCGCCAGCGGCAGCCGGGAGCCGTCCACCATCACCGATTCATAGCCCAGCTCCAGCGCTTCGCCGATGATGCGCCGGTAGTCGACGCGTTGGTCGTCCTCGTCGATCACCGGGACATGGTCGAGGTGCAGCCGGGTGTGTTCGCGGTCTTCGCAGCGCCGGTATTCATCGCGGATAGCGGTCAGGCTCCCGGCGGCGAACTTGTGGAATTCCAGATTGGCCACCATGATCAGGCCGAAGCTGTCGCAGTCGCGCAACGCGCGTACCACCGGTTCCATCATCGGCAGATAGGGAATGTTGAAGCCGGGAATTACCGTCCGGTGTGCCAGTGCCCGGTCCACGATTTCCCGGGTGGTTGCGTCGAATGATTTCATGTTTTTCGTCCTGTTTGGTTATATCTGCTATAAGTATACCGGAAGAGAGGGCGAAATGGAATGTAAGATAAAACCGCTTCATGTAAAAACTTGCAAAAGTTCATCCATGTGCTATCGTAAACAGTATGCAATACATCATCAAAAATCCGGTTCTGGCCGAGGTGTTGGGACTGTTGTCGAAGCGGCTGGGGATCCGCATCACATTCTTCGATGTGGAGGGCAACGAAACCGCCGACCAATTGTCGCGGCCGCGTTCCGATTTCTGTTCGGAGCGGCGCACGCTCGACCCGGAATTCGACCGCCGCTGCGTCACTTGCGACCGGGAGCACCTGGACGAGGGCATGCGGAAGCGCCAGGCGGTGATTTACCGTTGCCATGCCGGACTGCTGGAGGGGGTGGTGCCGCTCTACAACCGCCGGGGGCTGTATCTCGGCAGCCTGGTCTTCGGTCAGGTGGCGCCGCCGGAGCTGAAACGCCGCCGCGCCGGCGTCCGGTGCGGCGATGAATCCGAACTGCATGAGATCGCGCGGCTGCTGAAAATCGTCGGCGAATACATCATTCAGCAGGAGATGATCCAATTGCAGCGTCCGCCGTGGGTCGGGAAGGTGGAGGAGTATTTGCGCGACCACTGGCAGGAAAAGATCACCCTGGAAAAATTGAGCCGGATCGCCGGCGTTTCTCCGTCCGGGCTGGCCCATGGTTTTCCCCGTGAATTCGGCTTGCCGCTGCGTCCCTACCTGAAAAAATGGCGGTTGGAACGCGCCAAAGCGCTGCTGGAAGACGGCGCAAGCAACAAAGAAGCCGCCGCCGCCACCGGTTTTTACGACGAATTCCATTTTTCCAAGGCCTTCAAAGCCGAATACGGCGTCCCGCCGTCCACGCTGGCTCCGGTACGCCGCAAAAACGCCTGAATCGTCCCGATTTTGGACTTTTTCCCTGATATTTTCTCATCCGGCTATTGACTTTTTTATTTTTTTTACTATAATAATCTCTAATCAGATTTCAGATTACATCATTCGGGAGGCAATAGCGATGGCCGGTTACCAGGTCGAATTCGTCAAGCGCAAAATCGTTCAATATATCCATGAAGAGCGGCTTCAGGATGGCGACCGCCTGCCGCCGCAGCGCGTATTGTGCTCCACTTTGAATGTCGGCGCCGCCACGATCAGCTCCGCCATCCGGGAACTGGCGCAGGACAATATCGTCCGGGTTCTGGACAAGGTCGGCGTATTGGTCGGGGAATCGGATGTCAGCGGCCGGACCGGCCGCTTGATCGGCATCACGCCCGGATTGATCGACGCCAGCCCTTATACCTGCTGCTTGAGCCACCAGCTGCAATTGCGCATGCTCAAGCGCGGTTGCCGCCCGGTGGTTTATTATTGCCGCAACCTGCCCGATGTCGAAGGATTCGAACTCGAAACGTTTCCGGGGCTGCGGAACGGGATTGAAAATCGGGAGATCGATGCGTTGATCGACATGACCCGTCTGTCGGATGCGGCGACGGCGTTCGCCACCGCGAACGGCATCGAAATCTTTTATGCGGGGCTGGCGCCGGCTTCGAACCGCAACCGGATCGGTCTTTCGCTGACCCGGTATGAGGCGGAAGCGCTGTCGCGCCTCCAGGCCGAGGGTTGCCGCAACCTCGCCGTCGTATGCCCCAACATGCCGGCAGCGGAGTGGGACGGTTGCCGGGAACTTCCCGGCTGCGGACTCACTTCGTTGGGAGATGTCTTCGATGTTCCTGCGTGTCTGGCCCTGGTACGGAGGTTGCTGGCGCTGCCGGCGCAGCAGCGGCCGGACGGGTTGGTCTTTTTTGACGATCTGCTCGCGGCCAATTTCATTGCCGAGTTACGCTGTCTCCAGGACAACACGGCGTCCGGCTACTGGCTGCCCTGGGTCGCGACCCTGGCCAACCAACAGATTCCGGTCGGATTCGCCTCGCCCAAGGTTTTGAAATGCGTGATCGATCTGGAGCAGATGGCCGACTGGATTGTCGAGGCCATGCTGAAAAAACTTCAGGGAAAATGTGACGGGGGCTTGGTCGATATTGCGCCTCCCTGTCAGTGGCAGGAAAATAATTGCATCTGCAAATAACCAAACGAAGGAGAAGACAATGATGAAAAACGTGCCGCGCAAGTTGCAAAACATCCACTTTTTCACGCTTATTGAGCTTTTGGTGGTGATTGCCATTATCGCAATTCTCGCCAGTATGCTGCTGCCGGCGCTGTCCAAGGCGCGGGCGGCGGCACAACGGATCAAGTGCACTTCCAACCTCAAACAGCTCGGTTTGATCTTCACCATGTATGCCGGTGATAACGCCGAGCAATTTCCGGCCCTGATCGCCGGTAACGTGAACTATCCGCAATATTGGCCGGGCGTGGTCGGTCCTCCGATCAACGACGCTTTGAAAGCGCTCTGCGATCTGGGCATGCGTTGGAACTTGCTGGCATGTCCGAGCGATACGCTATATCTGCGTACCTACTGGCTCGACCCCGGCGACGATGCCAACGGGGTACTGGGCGGGGAAACGTCGACGGCTTACAACTCCAACCGCTGCGACCCGCAGAACGGCCAACCCTATCCCTATGGCGACTTCAACATCAAAAGCACGTCGGACAACCCCGGAAAGTTTCTGCTGGGTGAATTCCGCCGCAGCGATGTCGCCCCGTCGCACGCCGAGGGGATGAACGTCTGCCGCGCCGACGGCAGCGCCGCGTTCTTCAAGAATGCCGAACTGTGCTCGGCCGGAAGCAGCCATAACTTTACCGCGGTCAACGATGCCGCGCGTTATTCCGTGCCGAAAGCAACCTGTCCGGGGTGTGACCTGAAATTATGAGCAGGCGAATCCATTCATTATTGTTGCTGCTGTTGATGGCGCTGCCGGCCATCGGCGCCGAAGAGGTCAGGATTCCCCGTATCGCTGCACCGGACCTCCTCGCCCGAGAAACGTTCAATCCGGCCGATTGGAGCCAGGCGGCCGCCATCGGTCGCTTTCAAGCTACCGGGGCGCGGCCGATCGGGGCGGAAACGACGCTGTTGCTGCAGCACGACGGAAAAACGCTCTATGCCGCATGGCTGGCTTCCGGAACGGAAGGACGCGCGTTTCCGCGGCGGCCGGATGATATTCTCACCCACGACGAAGCGGTGCAGATCGTCCTCGGGACGGGGGCGAAATTCAGCTCCCGGATCGACTTCGGCGGCTACGAGAATGCCTTTTCCGAGCAGGATCCGGTGGCGCATTTTTATGAATTCACCGTCAACAAGGCCGGAGCCGTCAGCCGCACTTACAATGAAACTCCGCTGCGGAATCCGGCGTTTGCCGCCCGGGTTTACCAGGAGCCGGAGCGCTGGATTGCCGTGATGGCGATCCCGCTGGCATCGATCGGCCTACCGGAAACCGACCGGCAGATCAGCCTTTACTTCAACGCGTTCCGTTTCCACAATTCGGTGCGTTACGGCTGGTATCTGCCCGCGTTCGGGGGCTATGCGGCTCTGCCGTTCAGCCGGGCGGAGCTACTGGAGCCGGAGCAGAATGCCGCGCGCAGCATCGTCGCGGTGGAGCCGGTTCCGGTCCCGGAAGACAAAGCACAGAAGCGAGTTTGCGCCACCGATCTCGCCGGGCTGCAAATCCGGTATTATCATCTGCTGCGGCTGGCCGCGGTGACGATACCGCCGGATACCACCGGCCGAACGCTGGTGCTGCGCCGGGCCGGCAGCGCCGAAGAGGCGGTGATGACGCTGCATTCGGAGCGGGAAACGGCGTTGAAGCTGCCGCTTCCGGCGGATTTGCCGCCCGGAACGCCGGTGGCCGTCGAGCTGCTGCTTCGGAACGGCGACGGCGATCTGACGCCGCTGGCCATGGAAACCGTCACCATCGAGGCGCCTCCGGCGTGGCTCGATACGTCGGTCGCCGGCGACTATCTGGATACGGCAGTACCGCGTCCGTGGACGGCGCCGGAATGGCGCGATGGGACGGCGATTCTCGCCCATGCGCAAATCGGCTATGGCACGCCGCCGCTGCCGCGCACGATTCAGGTCAAAGGCCGCGATATTCTCCGGGCTCCGATCCGCCTTGCGGCGGTTGCCGGCGGCAAGGAGATTGCCGTCAATGCCATCGGCGAAACGACGGTGACGCCGGCGCGAATCGAGCTTGAATCCACCACAGATTCCGGTCTTGAAGTCAAAAGCATGATCGACTTCGACGGATTCATCACCGTCCGGGCCCGTCTGCATGGATTGGACGCGACCCGGCTGGAGAAGCTGGAACTGCATATTCCCCTGGCCAAAGGCGTCGCCGAATATCTGATCGGCGGCAGTACCCAGCAGGTGTGCCGGGTGGGGGAATTCGGCCATGCGCTCAACGTCAGCTTCGGACAGGATGAATTCTGGTTCGGCAATGTCAACAGCGGAATCAGCTTCGCCTGCGATCGTTCGCCGTTTTTCGGCCCCCCCGACGGCAAGCAGGTGGAGCTCGCCGTCAACGCCTCCGGTGACGCCGACCTGATCTGCCGGTTTGTCACCGCGCCGGGGCAGGCGCCGTCGCCGGACACGGTCTTCCAATTCTATCTGCAACCGACGCCGGTGCGGCCGGAGCCGGTCGCGCCGCAGCGCGACAAGATGGGATTGCTGTTCGAGCATTGGAGCGATTTTCAGGCCTATCCGGACCTGGCGAAAATGTCCGAAGTGAAGGCCGTCGCCGACCAGAATCACCGGGAAGGGAAAAATCTTTATTTGTATTTCGGGCAGGTGGTCGCCACCAACAGTCCGTTTTACAAGGACTATCCCGACGAATTGTATGCGCCGAACCGTTCGATGTATTACGAGCGGGCGTACGACCCCGGCAAGGGCATACGCTGCTATCTGAGCTGCATGCGTTCACCGGCGCGCGATCTTTTGCTGGACGGCGTGGAACAGTTCGCCGAGCAGGCGGGCATCGACGGCGTCTATCTCGACGGGCCGACGGTACCGTTTCATTGCACCAATGTGCTGCATGATTGCGACGACGCCACGCCGGTCGGCTGGGACGACGATTATCATGCCGGGCGGATCGCCGGGCAGCGCGCGTTCCTGAAGCGGCTGCGCGGTATTTTCGACCGGCGCGGCTATCCGGCGCCGTTGTGGTCGCATACGGGGGGCGGATTCAGCGTCTCGACCTTGAGTCTGTGCGACTTCTACTACGACGGTGAACATCTGGCGCGCTACCGCCGGGGCTATCTGTTGGACCCGGATATTTACGCGATCAGCTACAGCGGTTTGCCTTTCGGCTTTCGCGGGCTGTTTCTGCCGGTGCTTTATATCGATTCGACGCTGACCACCCGCCAGTCGATGGGGTGGGCGCTGCCGCACGGCAACGAAATTCCGATCGGCAACCATCCGGTGGAAAACACCTTCTTCGACGTGTTGCGCCGCGATCCGCAGGCGCGCTTTTACGGCTATTGGGACGCGCAGCCGCATATCGTCAAATCCGCGGGCACCGTGCAGATGAGCTACTATCGCGGCGAGCGCGAAGCCACCATCGCCGTCGGCAATGTCCGCTATATCGGGGCGCAAACCGTGACCCTCGATATTTCCGGACTGTTTCCGGGGCGCGAAGTACGGGTCACCCCCATTCAAACGCCCGACGATTCGGAATTCGATGGTACGACTCTGTGCTTCGCGGTTCCAGAAAAACAGTGGCGGCTGTTTCATGTCGCTCCGGTGGAGAATGCCGATCCGGCGCTGCTGCCGGAAACCGGGAGCAGCATGGTTACCGGTAAGATCGCCGTTTCCGGGCCGCGGGAATTCTCCGCCGCCGATTGGGGCGCCGGGGCCGCGGAAGCGGTGCGCCTGGAGGGAACTTCGGACGCCTGGGTTGAGGCGGAGTTGGCCGAAACGCTGCCGGCCGACTTCACCCTGTCGCTGCGGCTGAAGCACAACAGCCATCTGCGCATTCGGATCGACGCTGTGACCGTGAGCTGCGATCCGGGTGGCGGATGGCTCATCGAGGGGCTGAATGAATTCTCCCAGGGCGAGGATTGCGAGGTCACGATCGCCAATTACGGGCGCACCTATATCCGTCCGGACCAGACGCTGGGTGTTCAGATTGCGGTCCGCAATTCGCGCATCAGCGTCCTCTACGACGAGGTCGGCATTCTGATCGACGGCTACCCGCAGGAGATCCGCGACGGCCATACGCTGTCGGTGGGAGTCAAAGGCGAAGGAGCCTGTGTCGAATTCATCCCCGGCGCGATGACGCCGGGCGTTGCGGATACGGCGCTTCCGTCACGGGTACATCCGGTTGCCGCGTACTGACCGTCAGCTGTGGCGCTTCGCCCGGTTGCCGGAGGCGGGGCGCCAGCGGCGCAGCCGCAGGGCGTTGGCGACGACGGAGACGGAGCTCAATGCCATCGCGAGGGCGCCGAACATCGGGTTGAGGCTGGGCCCCCCCCAGATCACGAACAATCCCGCCGCCAGCGGGATGCCGACGGCGTTGTAAAAGAACGCCCAGAAGAGATTCTGGCGGATGATCCGCATGGTGGCGCGGCTCAGTTCGATCGCGGTCGGCACCTCGGCGAGGTCGTTGCGCATCAGCACGATATCGGCGGCTTCCATGGCGACGTCGGTGCCCGAGCCGATGGCCATGCCGACATCGGCCTGCGCCAGAGCGGGGGCGTCGTTGATGCCGTCGCCGACCATGGCGGTGCGGACGTTTTCGGCCTGCAGATCGGCGATGACCTGGGCTTTGCCGCCGGGGAGGACCTCGGCGAAGAGCTCGGTGATGCCGACCTCTTTGGCGATGCGCTCGGCGCTGGCGCGGTTGTCGCCGGTGAGCATGATCGGGCGGATATTCAGCTGCTTGAGCCGTTCGATGGCGGAACGCGCGCCGCGTTTGACCGTGTCGGCGACGGCGATGACGCCGAGCACTTTGGCGCCTTCGACGACGTAAATCACCGTTTCGCCCAGAGGCACTGCCAGCGGGCAATGCGACAAGTCGATCTCCCGCTCTTCGAGAATGCGCGCATTGCCGAGAATATAGCCGGTACGGCCGATTTTCGCGGTGATGCCCTGGCCGGGGTGCGCCTGAAAATCGGAAACCGCCTTGAGTTCGAGGTTGCGGGCGCCCGCCGCCCGGACGATGGCGTCGGCCAGAGGGTGCTCGGAATGGGATTCCAGCGACGCGGCAATCTGCAGCACTTCGTTTTCGTCGGCGCCGGGGAGCGGGTAAATGCCGGTGACCTCCGGGCGGCCTTCGGTGATGGTGCCGGTTTTGTCGAGGACGACGGCGCCGAGGCGGCCGGCGGCTTCCAGGGCATTGCCGCTTTTGATCAGGATGCCCAGACCGGCGCCGCGGCCGATGCCGACGATCAGCGCCGTCGGCGTCGCCAGCCCCAGCGCGCACGGACAGGCGATCACCAGCACTCCCAGCGCGTACATCAGCGCGTTTTCGGGCCCGGCTCCGGCGAACCACCAGCATAGAAAGGTGACGAGGGCGATTCCCAGCACCACCTGGATGAAATAGCCGGAAACCCGGTCGGCGATCCGGGCGATCGGCGGCCGGGATCCCTGGGCGGCTTCGATCAGCCGGATGATCTGGGCGAGTACGGTATCGCCGCCGACGCGTTCGGCGCGGCAGACGATGGAACCGTTTTTGTTCAACGACGCGCCGGTGACGCCGTCGCCCGGCGACTTTTCGACCGGCATGGATTCACCGGTGAGCATGGATTCGTCGACGGAGGTGTTGCCGGATTCGACGGTACCGTCGACCGGGATGCGTTCGCCGGGGCGGACCCGGAAGTGGTCGCCTTTGACCACCTCGGCGACCGGGATTTCCGTTTCCGCGCCGTCGCGGATGACTTGCGCGGTTTTCGGTTCGAGCGCCATCAATTGGCGGATGGCGCTGCCGGTTTTGCGTTTGGAGTTGCTCTCCAGATATTTCCCGAACAGGATCAGCGCGATGATCATGGCGGCGGTTTCGAAATACAGGTGTTCGAAATAGACGAGAAAAAGCTCGTAGACGCTGTAAAGCACCGCCGCCATGGTGCCGACGCCGATCAGAGTGTCCATATTGGGGGTGCCGCGGAAGGCGGCGCGGAAGCCGTCGGTGTAGAACCGGCGCCCGACCCAGAGCACCGGCAGCACCAGAATGATCTGCAATCCGGCGTCGATCCACGGATTCCACTTCGGGTACGGCAACCCCAGCACGGAACCCATGGATACGTACATCAGCAGCAGTGAAAAAATCAGTGCAATCACGAACTTCCGCCACTCCGGGTTGGAAGCTTCTTCGATGGCGGTGTTTTCCGCGTCGAGCGGCGCGGCTTCATAACCGGCGGCGCGGACGGCCCTGGCGATGGCGGCGGCGGAAACTTCGCCGGCGTTGAAATTCACCGTCATGCGGTCGGTGGCGATATTGACATAAACTTCATCGACTCCCCGCAGGGCGCCGACGGCGCGTTCGATGGCGCGGGCACAGGATGCGCAATGCATCTTTCCGATCACGAAACTCCTCTTTTCCATGCTCAGCCCTTACATTAATTGGGTATGTGGCGGCAGGAATTTCTCCTCATTACCTGCCGTGTAACGGGAAATGTAATGCCGGATTGTCGAAAATACAAGTTTTTTTGCCGCCGGAAAGTTGATTTTCATGGAATCCGGTGGCATATTATTTATTTGATGAAAGCGGTTCCGAAGAGCGGAGCCGGGAAAAAACAGGAGAAGAAAGATGAAAAAGTATTTGGTTTGGCTCGCAGCATTCGTGTTTCTCGCCGGCATCGCCGCCGGTTGCGGTTCGAGCGTGGACGAAAATAAGCCGCTGGCGGAAATCAATGCCGAAGCCGCCAAGATGGACGAAGCCGCGTTGAAAAAGCAGATCGAAGCCTATAAGAAGGCGATCGAAGCCAAGAGCGCCGAAGTCGACAAGGCCGTCGCCAAAGTCAAGCAGATTTCGCCGGACAAGATTCTCAGCGACGAATCCAAGAAGCTGAAGGATACACTCTCCGGACTCGAAACGTCGTTGACCAAACTCAAGGACGGCATGGCTGCTTACACCAAGGCGTTGAATACGAAGAAATAACCGGCTCGGTTCCGGTAATATCGTTTGGAATGGGGGGAGGAGCCGTGCGGGTTCTTCCCCTTTTTTTTACTTTTTAAACGGAGGGCGGAAGATGGGACTGAAATTTGCGGTAAGCGGAATGCTGTGTCTCCTGGCGCTGGCCGCGCCGGCGGCGCCGCAGGGAACCTTTGACTGGAGCGAGGGGCGGGAGTTGTTTCCGGGCATTCGCCACTTCGCTTTGACGACCGCGGGGGCGCGGTATCTGGCGGTTCAGGCTGTGCAAGTGGATACGCGGCAGCCGGATTTGCGTTTTTACACCACGCCCGCCGATCCGGCGAAGGGCGAACCGATGCCGGAGTTCCCGCAATATACCATCGCCACGCGCCGCCAACAGCCGCGCCAGTATCTGCGGCAGGCGCGCCGTCCGGCCGCGGAGGACAACGGTTACGGTCTCGACATGGTGCTGGCGGTGAATGCTTCGCCATGGGTGCCGTGGGAGAAGCCGTTCAATCACAAGTATGCCGCGGATCTCGGTCTCGTGATCGCCCAGGGCGACGTCGTATCCGATATCAAGGGAGCATCGACGGTTTTCGCGATCCGGCGGGACGGCACGCCGGATATCCGTGTCGTGACGCCGGAGGATGACAACAGCGATCTTTATATCGCCGTGGGCGGTTTCGGGCAAATACTGCATGACGGCGCAGTCTCCGGCGATGAAACGCTGCATCCGCGTACCGTGTTCGGGATATCGGAGGACAAGCGCTACGTCTACTTCGTCACCATCGACGGACGGCAGGAGGCATTCAGCGACGGCATCGGCACCCGGGAGGCGGCGGAGTGGCTGAAGTTCTTCGGCGCCTGGAACGGGATCAATATGGATGGCGGCGGCTCGACCCAGATGGCGGTTTACGTCCCGGCGGACGATTCGGTGCGGTTGCTCAATCATCCGCCGGACAATGTCGAACGCAGCGTCGCCAACAGCATCGGCGTCTACTACGAAGCTCCGCAGCCGTAATCGCCGCCGGCGCGGCGCCATTGCCAGTAGACCTGCAGGAGGTTGAACAACGCGTAATTCCGGAAGCCGGCGGGTTCCGGCGTCGTCAACAACCGTTGCAGGAATCCCCGTTGCAGCGTCGACAAGGGAGCGCCCGCGCTCAACATGACGCTGAACGCTTCGGCGGTGGAGCGCCACGGCATCATGCAGGCGGTGAAGAAGTCGGCGTTGTCGGGGCAGGGCACGCCGAGATTGTCGACGAACGGCGTCTGTTTCCGCCAATCCGGCGCGGGTTGGCGGTAAGCGTCCCCGGCCAGGGCGTCGAAGTGAACGAACGGGGTTCCGGCGGCGTATTCGGCGGCGACGCTCCAGGCTTCGCGGCAGAGCCGCCGGTTGTCTTCATCCGGGTCGGTGTGAAAAATCACCTCCAGCGAGCAGCTCATCTGAAACAAGGCATACGCGAGATACGGCATCATCATCAGTTGCCGCGATTGTTCCAGCGCCGTCCGGGCATACTGCCGGTATTCGCGCTCCCAGTGCGGATCTTGTGTCACGCTCCAGGCGCAGGCGTAGATCATCGGCAGCCGCGCCGCTTCGTGGGCTTCGGTTTCCCACATTTTGCAGACATTGCCGGGGGAGGGGGTGCGGTTCAATTTGTGGAAATTGAAGTCGAATCCCGACTCCGGGGTGACGTGGCGATGCATGTATTCGGCCATCGATACGGCCATTTCCCGGATCCGTTCCCGGTCGCTTTCGGCGGCGAGGCCGGAATGAAAATATTTCCAGATTCCATGCGCGGCATTGGTGTATTGATCGCGGGAGCTGCAGGGGTAAACGCTTACGCCGTCTTCGGGACACAATCCCCGGGCGAGGAAACCCGGATCTCCGTGCACGCTCAGACACCGGTACAGGCCGTCGAGCAGCATCGTTGCCAACGGCTGCAATGCCGATTCCCCGGTGACTGCGTAACGCTCCGAAATCATCGCCAGCCATACCCCGGCGTTGATGGCACAATCCTCCATGCCGGTGCCCCAGCCGCAGACATTCGGAAACGACCGGCGGACCTCCGCTGCGTTCGGCAGCGTGTCCAGGCCGGATTCGGTCCTGTAGTCATAAAACAAATTGACCTCGGGCCGGAAGAATGCCGCCAGCGCGTAATCCCACCCCTGTTGCATTTTCGTTTCCAGATTCATACGTACCCTCTGTTAAAATCCATTGTGCGGCGCGGGCTCCAGTTGCAGTTGTCCCCACAGGACGGGTTGCACGAACCAGCTGCCGTCGCGGTCGGGAAGCGGCGTCCAACTGGACATTTCGGCCGGATTGTTCATGATCCGCCCGAGGTTGAAGCCGCAGTTCCGCCCCGCTTCCAGCATGCCGGGAAGCCATGCCGCCGGAATTTTCAACCGCAAATGCCAGGTGCCTTCGGCGTCGATTGTGGAAACCACTTCGCGCGGCACCTCCCGGTCGGGCGCGTCGGCGCCGGAGACATAGCAGATGCTGTGCCCGGAGGAGTTGACGCCGAGCTGGCGGAAGTCATAGGTGTTCCGGTCCGGGCGCAGGAAAAAGGTCAACGTGTCCTCCGACCACATCGGCCAGCTGTTGTCGGGGCTCTCTTCACTGCGCACGGCTCCGGCCGGGTAGGGGGCGACGGCGTCGAAGTACAAGCCGGCGTCGTCCCAGGCGCAACGGAAACGGGTGCCGTATGCCGAGGCGGCGCCGGAAGCGACGGCGAAGTCGCCCTGCCACGGAATTTTATCCCAGAACGCATCGCTTTTCCAGTCGCCGGAGCGCTGCGGGACCGCGATTTCCGGCAATGGTTTGACGCTGTCGAATGTCACGGCATCCGCGGCGATGCCGACGTAACGGGCCGGCAGCGGTTCCGGGAAGAACAAGGTGACGCCGGACTCGCGCGGCTGCGGCACCGTTTTCGCGGGAGTGAGCTGCTCCGGTGTCAGGCCGTAGGATACGGCCGGGATTGCTCTGGCCGCGCCTTGAAGCGCCAGCGCGCCGAGCCGGTATTCCCGGCCGAGGTCCCAGATGTTTTCCCGGAGTTTGTGCGCACCGGCGACCGGAAGCCTGAGTCCGTCGATTCGGACCGGTGCGAGCGGATGCACCAGAGCGGGGAATGCCGCTTCGGCCTCCGGGCATTGGGCGCGTGCCAATTCCTGCTGCAATCGCTCCGGCAGCTCCTTCCCGGTTGCGCCGGCGGCGATTTCGCCGTACAGCAGCATTGCCCGGAACAGCGCCGCCAGACGGCGAAGCTGCAATGGATAGACTTCGGCGATGTCGGCGGCTCCGGCGACGGCGGGGGGGCTGTCCGGGGCCAGCGCGTCAAGTTCGGCAGCCAGCGCTTCCAGACCGGAGGCGAATGTGTCTCTTTCGGCGGTGACGCCGCGGTCGAGAAGCCGGTTGGCCTGATCGGCCAGCTCCGGCAATTGCCGGTCGAGCGACAGGGCGATCCGCAACGGCATCGCGTTCGTGCGGCGGTCGGCGGCGGCCAGCGCCTGCAGTTCCGCTTCACCGGTGTTCCGGTTATTCCACATTTGCGCCGCCGCGAACGGCATCGAACCCCAGTTCATCTCGCCGTCGCCCCAGTGGGAGAAGAAGCTTCCGAGGTAACCGGGATCGTCGCGGTAAACCTGGGCGGCCTGCCGCCACAACAGCGGATTTTCCGGGTAATACCCGGCGCAGGTGCCCAATACCCGGAAGCCGTGCTGCCGGTAGTAGGCGATCGAATCCAGAATATCCTGCTGCGTGTCCGCGTCATAGCCGTAACGCCACGGACACAAAATGATGTCCGGCGGCAATCCGGCGAAAATCTGCCGGTGCAATTCGGAATCGGGGCGGACCAGATCGTCCCACATCAGGATTTCCGTCTCCGGCGAAAGCTCCTTGATTTTCCGGTGCCAGTAACGGATGTCGTCGAGCATCAGCTCCGCTTCGCTTTTGCCGCTGTTGCGGCAGCGGCTGCAGCGGTTTTTGTAGATGACTTCGTCGTGGCCGATGTGGATGAAGCGCGGCCGGGTCATTTTGACGGCGCTTTCAAGCGCGTGATCGACCAGCTTGTAGGTGTCCGGTTCGCTGGGGCAATACGGCGTCTGGTGGGTGGTCGGGGTCATATAATTGTAGTCGAGCGAAACCGTGGCGCCATCCGGAATGGCGCTTCCCTCCACCCGGGCGATCTTCCATGGCTCATGCGAGGGGAGGAAATGGCGCTCGGTGCGTCCGGGAATGATGCGGTAGTCGGTACCTTCGGTATAGACGGTTTTCCGGTCGGCCGAGCGGACCGTGACCGGCGCCGCTTCGGTCCGGATCACATTGCGGTCGGGGATTTCGGCCTCGGCGGTCCCGGCGAGTACGATCCGGCGGTCTTCGACCATCACTCCTTCGACGCAGTGCGGGTTGATGGTGACGACGCCGTAGGCCCAGCCCAACCCCTGGACCAGCGGGATCAGTTCGATGTTGTTGAGGCGGCAGAGTTCGGCGAATTCCTGAAATTCATGCAGGTTGCTGTTGACCGGGTTGTACCACCAGTTGCCCGGACCGTACCAGCGGGATTCCATGATGATCATGTTGCATTTGCTGCGCGCGACCGCTTCGACGATGCTTTTCGGATCGCGCTCGAAACCCATGCTGACCGGACGGATGGCCTGGTCCGGCCAATCGCGGATCCGTACCGCCGGCAGTGCGCCCTCTGCCTGAAGCAGCTGGCGCAATGTCTGCATACCGTAAAAGAGTCCGGCGTCGTCCGAAGCGGCGATGGCGACGCCGGTGGGCGCGACCGTCAATGCATAGCCTTCCGGGGATTCCGGCGGCGTTCCCGTCTCCGGCGCCGTACCGATTTCGATCCGCCCGTCCGGCGCGGCTTCCGGCGCTATTTGCGCCGGGAGTCCCGATTCGATGGCGAGGGCGGCGGCAAAGGCCCCGGCGACATGGCGCAGCGCCTCCGTGGCGCCGGACGGCAGCCGAATGGACACGGAGGACGCCGGAACGAACTTGCCCGGCTGCCAACTCAACTCCTGCGGTTCGGGCAGGAGCACGGTGGCGGCCGCCGCCAGCGAGGCGAGGCAGGGCAGGAGAATGGTGAAAATACGCATGACGCTGCACTCCTTCGCATTACAGATATTCGGAGATGTACGCGTTGAACGCGTAGGCTGTGTCGCCTTTCACGCGCTCGCTGTGGCCGTCGCAGAATACCGCGTTGACTGACAGCCCGCCGTGCCACTCCGGGTTGACGTCGGTGCCCAGATTGAAGCCGTGGTTCGATGCCTGTACCGACAGCGGGTGCTCGATACTGGTGGTTTCGCAGCCGAGAAAAGCCATGGTGGGATTTCTGATCGCGTCCAGCGGTTTTCCGGGGCTGCGGGCATCGGAACCGGTGTAGGTGTTGCCCGCCACCATCCAGTTCAGACTGCAGGCGAAAGCCTTGTAAAGATCCTCCCGCCCGGCGGCAACGGTGACATTCGGACACTGGAATATGCCGGCTTTGAAGGCTTCAGGGTTGTCGGTGTCGGCATTGAGGAAGCCGACGTAGGAGGAAACCCGCGCCTGCCAGCCGACCCAGTCGCTCCAGCCGGAGCCGGAGACCGCCAGCGGCACATAACCGCCGTTGTCTTGGGCGTACAACGTACACACGAGACCGACTTGCTTGTAATTGGACAGACACTTGATCTGTTGCGCCGCCGCCCGTGCCTTGCTCAACGCGGGCAGCAGCATACTGGCCAGGATTGCTATGATGGCGATAACGACCAGAAGTTCTATTAGTGTGAATCTTCCGGCCCCGACTTCGGGTTGGCTTCGACGGTTCATGATGTTGCTCCTTTCTGACTTGGTTATGAAATCAATCGGACCGGGCAATGCCAGGCGATGCGGTAAGTGTTGTCTTCGATCATCCGGACCAACGCTTCGACGCCGCGCACGGCGAGGGTCCGGTCATCCATGATCACGCGCGGCAGCAGGTTTTCTTCGACAGCGGGGGGGCAGCTGTCGCAGGCGGCGATCGGCGGCGCTTCGATACCGGCGGCGCGCAACCGCATCAGCAGTGCTTGCGCCGGACGGGCGTTGGAGATCAGCAGCCCGTCGATGGCGGGCCGGACTTGCAGCAGCCGCAAGGCGCAGGCGACGGCCTGTTCGGGCTGGTAGTTGCCGTACTCCGGAATCAGTTCGCCGCCTGCGGCTTCGAGTTCGCAACGGATGCCTTCCTCCATTTCCCGGGTGACGGCATGGCCGGCGGTGCCGCCGATCCAGCCCAGCCGGCGGCACCCCTGCCGCAACAGCTCGCCAGCCGCCAACCGGCCCGCGGTCCGGTAATCGTGATCGACGTAATTGAATTCACAGCCGGGCACCGTGTGCGAGGTCAGAAAAAGCAACGGGACGTGTTCGTCGGCGAGCTCGCTCCAGTAGTTTTCACCGTCGCAGGCGCCCCAGACCAGCATACCGTCGACGGCATGGCTGCGGAACAGCGACAGATACTCCTTTTCCGCGACGAAGTTGGTATCGTTGAAAATCAGCATCAGCCGGTAATGGACGGCGGCCAGCGCCGGTTCCAGGCCGGCGAAGAACTCCGCCAGATGGTGATTGTAGAAGATGCATTCGAGGCGGTTTTCGAAGGAGGGAAGCACCAGCGCAATCACATTCGACCGGCGGCTGAACAGACGTTTGGCATTGATATTCGGGGTATATTTCAATGCGGCGGCACACTCATCCACCCACTTCCGGGTGCTTTCGGGGATGCTCTTCGCCGTCGGACGCCGGTTGAGTATTCGCGAAACCAGCGACGGCGATAAGCCCGCCTTGGACGCCACATCCCGGATACTTGCCCGCTTCTCCGCCATTTTTTTCCCTTTTCCCGCCGGATTAATTTTTGGTTCACATGTGTACTAAAATTATAGCAAAGAAAAATAAAAAGTCAAGAGGGGCAAGAAAAAAAATCCCGATTATGTTGATTCCGAGCACGCCGCCGCGCAAAATTATTGATAATAGGCGCCGGATTTGCCGTAGACGGAGTGCGGGAAACCGAAGCTGCGGATGGCCGGAGTATGCTCCGGCGCCGGCTCCGGCGTTCCCCACCGGAATACTTCGCCGGCGCGAAGCTCCAGGCGCCATTGTCCCGGCGCCACGCGGGGCAGCGGCAGCGCGTCCGGGATGGCGCCGCCGAAGAGGCGCAACGTTCCGGCGTAGTCGTATTCCGATCGCAGCTCGAACCACACGACCGCCCCGCCGGCATACCCCGCCGAGACGATGACTCCGCCTTCGGCGCGCAAGTTGTGAAAGGATTGCCGGGCGCCGAAAAGGGACAGCGGCGCCGGAAACAGTTTGATTTCGCCGCCGTGGCTTTGCAGCATCGATTCATTGACGGCGAACAGAAAGCCGGAGGCCTGCTGCAGCATCGACATCATCCGTTCGCGGCCATGGAAGTTGTTGCCCTGGCTCAACATCGCGTGGGTGGCGCAGCCGGGGACTTCGACGCCGCGGCGTTTTTCCGCCACCGAGGCGAAATCGCCGCTGCCGAGGTAGCCGAACATGCCGTTCGGTTTGACGAAATCCGCCAGCGCGATGTCGCGCAGGACTGTTTCCGCGAACTCTGCGTCGCGGAGGCGGATCGCCGCCGCCGCCAGCCACGGCCAGGTCAGGTCGCAGGCGGAGCCGCGCTTGCCCGCGAAGGTCACCCGCCCGGTGTGGTCGAGGTGTTCGTGCACGGTTTTGCGCGCCGTCGCCGCCAGCGGCGAATCCGCGTCGACCAGGTCGCCGGGCACCAATATCGCCAGATACCCCGGATGGCACTGGGCGATGCGTTTCCCGGCGGTGGCGGAGTCGAGGAATTCGCCGTCGGCGACCGGAAACGGCGGAAATTCCGCCAGCCGGGCGCGGACCTCCGCGACCTCCGGCAGGTCGCAGCCGAGCACGCCTGCGGCCTCGACGAAAAACTCCCACAGCGGACGGATCAAGGCCAGGTCATTGGCGACATTCCACGCCGGGCACGGTCCCTGTTCCGGTCCCCAGGACGGTCCGATTTCCAGTTGTCCGGTCGCGCCGCGCTCGCACAGCGCGAGGTAAAATTTGGAACACGCCAGCAGCACCGGGAAGACATCGTGCAGAAATTCGCGTTCCGGGTGGAAGCGGTAACGTTTGCGGTAAATATCGCAATAGAAGCCGCTGGAGCATTGCATCATCCGGTAATAGCCCGGCGTGCTCTCCTGCCCGAGCGGGCTGCACGCCAACGGGAACTTGGCGCCGTCGATCTGGTAATAGGCGCGGGTTTCCCGCTGCGCCTCGGGGAAAATCACCTCCAGGGTCGCCAGCAGCGGATCGGCCAGCTCGGGGTGGTTCAGCGCGAATACCGGCCAGTAGGTCATGGCCATGTTGATGTCGCCGTGGTAATCGCCGCTCCACGGCGCCGCCCCGAACGCGTTCCATAACCCGAAGAGCCCCGGCGCCACCGCTCCCCGCGATGACGCGGCGAACTGGTACAGCGAAAAGTACCACAACCCCTCCAATGCCGCGTCGGCGAATGCGACGCCGCTCCGCCGCCAGAAATCCATCCAGGCGCGCCGGTTGCGTTCGCAATAGACGGCGAAGCCGGTCTGGACCGCCTGCCGCAGCCGCTGTTCCGCCGTCGCCAATAGATCGGCGCCGGGCTCCCGGCTGGTCACCGTGGTCAGGTAAATATCGTAGGCGAAATTGTTCCGTTTGGCATAGTCGAGCTCGAGGGTGATCCGGACCGAACGGCTTTCGGCGACCGGTTCGCGCCACGGCACGCCGTCGACGCGGAACGCGATCAGGGCGTGAAACGGTCCTCCGAAACCGAATTCGATGTAACCCACGCCGTCGGCGGTGACGCCGCGCCGGAGGATTTGCGCTTCGGGATCGTACAGCCGGTACAGCTCCAACTGTTGCGTGTACATGTAGTGCATCGCATCGCAGCGGTAGGTGTCCTCCAGGTGCGTGACCAGGATATCCTCGTCCGGCACCGCCAGCGTGGTCCGTCGCATGGCCTTGCCGGCGAGTTCATACGATCCATCGACTTCGCCGTCGGCCAGGCGGAGGCGCTGACGCTTATCGAACAGGGTGTGGCGCGGGTCCATGATCCATTGATCCAATTCCAGTCGCAAACGCCCCGCCGGTTTGAAGCCGAAGTTCGATTGTCCCTCGATGAATTCCTCCTGCAACCGCCGGTTCATTTCGTCCGGGTCGGTGCGGGCCAGCCGGCGCAGTTCGTCGAACGGGTGGAATTTGCCCGGGTCCCGTTCGTACTTCCAGACATCGAGGCGGGTGACGGCCGCCTCGAATACCGTGTCCTCGGGTTGGTAAACCAGGCCGCCGAAGCAGCCGTTGCCGACCGGGAAACCGTCCTGCCATACCGCCGGACTGGTTTCGTAGATCACGTCATGCATTCCGGCGCGCCGGTACCCGTCAAATGTCATCGCTGAACTCCCGCGTTTTTTACATACTATACACTGCCGTTGCGGTATTCCAAATAGCGGTTGTACAGGTGCCCGGCGGCCGGATAGCAGGAGTTCGGGCTCATGAAATGGGAGAATTCGAAGGTGATGGCGTCGGTGATTCCGGCGCGCTCGGCGGCTTTCAGCTTCAGCAGCATCTTTTCC
>JAVBQJ010000064.1:0-7106 GCA_031549115.1 Victivallaceae bacterium | reverse complement strand
AGAAAATGCAAGCTGCATCGTTAAAAAATAACCCATGCCTCCATGCTATAACCTTAACCTGGAGGTCGCAATGAATCGACACATCATCCGTCCGGAAACCGTCACTCTCATCGGCAAGATGCTTCACCCCCTGACGGCATCAAACCTCATTACCGTGCCGGAACTCAATGAAATCAAAGCGCAGCTCAAGTACCTCGCGGAACATGGCACATCCATCCCCGAGGTTGTCCCAAAGATGATCGACCAACTGCCACTGCCTGAATCGCTTTCAATTGGGCTTCTTCTCCGATGTGGGTGTAGTATTATCGACAGCACGACCACTTTCGGCACACCGGCTTCAGCGCAATGACTGGCAAAGGTATGACTTTATACTTCGCGTCCTCCAACAATGTCGCCTCCTGCTCACGGGTAAAGGCAAGACGCCGCACGCCCTGGTCCTGCTCTTCACGCTCTTTGCGGAGTAGATCTTTGGCTTGAAACGGATTGTCGCCTTCCCAATACTCCTGCAGAATGGTAAAAACCTTGCGGATGCGCATGATTTTGCGGTTGTGAGTGGATACGGCGATATTGAGTTTTCACATGTATTGGGCGTAAGCATCACCTTCGGCCGGGGTAATGTCGCGCAGATTTTTGGTCGGATCGTTGATCCAGTCGACGAATTCCTGGAAGATCGCTCCATAGGAAAGGGCTTCGCTGATAGTGGCCGGCGTGGCACGATCCGGCCTCGTTTCATATTCCGCAAAAGTCTTGGAAAGTAAAAGATTTTTCTGCGGAACAGCCAACCCTCTGGCCTGTTGCACGTGGGCGGCAATGACTTCTGTAGTGGTTGCCTGAAGGATCGACTGTTGCTTCTTGGCCTCTTTCCTGGCTTCTTCCAGATTGCGCGTTTTCAGGCTGACGGCTTTGCGTTCACCATTGATCTGATAGCGAAAAAAGTAAACACCGCCTTCTTCTTTCTGGTAAATCGTCCCGATGTCCAGTTTCACCGACTTTTTGACCATGATTGTATCCTTTTGTTAAAAACTGCCGGATTGAGCCAATATAGCGCGGTTTGAACAGAAAGAAACCTCGAAACGGTACTTTATGGCACCTTTCCGAGGTTTTTTGAACTAAAAATGGTGGAGGTGGCGGGAGTTGAACCCGCGTGTTGATAACGTCTAGTGCAAACGTCTACAGGCTTATTCGGTCATTGAGGTTTATCGTCCTTCCACATGCCGACCGTCAGGCCAGCTTCCAGACTAGTAATCCAAGGTCTCGCGCATCGGGCGGATCACCTGCCCCATGCGCCAGGGCGCTGCATGACGCCTCCGGCCCCCTAGCGTCCGTCAGGGCGGAGACGTGGCTGAGCTTAAGCAGCCAGTGCGTACTCTTCGTTCGCAGTTATGTGTTCAATCGATGATTAACGAGGCCAACGATCATCCTCGACCTGCTGTCTGCCCCGAACCCTATCAGTCGAATCCGGAACACCCCCAGTTCATTTTTTCCAAACAACCGGCCCGCCATCCGCATGGCGGACCAACCATCAATATAATCCACTTCGGCTCAATTGCAAGTCACGGCACCAAAAAAGGCCGCCGCTTTTTCGCCCCGGTGACGGTCCGGTTCCGGCAGTCTTGCCAGATTCACCAGCATCCGCCCCGGATAGACCGCCAGCGCCGATTCCAGCGCGGCAAAACTCTCCGGCACGATCAACGGCGGCCGCTCGTCGCCGATGCCGGCCAGTTGCGCGGTTTCCGCCGCCGCTTCACAATCGACGGCTCCCGTCAGCTCGGTATTCAAACAGGAACCCGGATCCCGCCGGATCGCATCGGTCAGGACAACCACCTGACGCGGCGACGCCACCACATCGACGCGCTCTTTCAAACCCGCCGGCGGCAACGGCTTCAACCCGCCGGCGGCGCACGCCACAGCAGCAATATGTTCCGGCGTAGTGCCGCAACAGCCGCCGAGAAAATTCGCCCCCGCGGCATGCAGCGGCTTCACCCACTCGGCAAAGGCCTTCGGCTGCAACGGAAACACGGTACGTCCTTCGTTGGTGATCTCCGGCATCCCGGCATTCGGCTTGGCCCCGATCGGAATGCAGGCATACGGGCGCAGCCGCTCCAGAATTTTCACCATCGCCTCCGGCCCGGTGGAGCAATTGCAGCCGAACGCATCCGCACCCAGATTCTGCACCGTCACCAATGCCGCCTCCGGCAATACCCCCGTCATGGTGCGGCCGTTGGCATCGAAGGTCATCGTGACAATCACCGGCAGCTCCGGCGCCTCCAACCGGGCCGCGATCAACGCGCCCCGGACCTCGCCAAGGTCCATCATCGTTTCAATCACCAGACCGTCCACGCCGCCGGCCGCCAATCCGGCAATCTGCTCCCGGTAGATATCGACCAGATCATTGAGATTCAGCATCCCCATCGGCGCCAGAAATTGCCCGGTCGGAGCAATATCCCCGAAGCACCAGGCACCATCGGCACTCTGCCGGCTCAAACGCGCCAGACGGCAATTGATATCGCGCGCCTCCCCATCCAGACCATATTCGGCCAGCTTGCAGCGGTTGGCGCCGAAGCTCGGCACGTAAACAATATCGCTGCCGGCGCTGCGGTAGCCGGACTGCACTGCAGTGAGAGCTTCCGGGTGTTCCAGGACCCACTGCTCCGGACAGACGCCGGAGGGCATGCCGTGACGCATCAGTTCGGTTCCGGTGGCCCCATCCAGAATGACAATCCGTTCGCTCAGCAACTGGTAAAAATCGTGTTTGGTCACTTGGAATCCTCTCTTCCTGTCAAAATTCCCGGCATTCTCTTCAAATTAAAAAAGGACGGACATTGCTGTCCGTCCCGTTTCTTCCGCTCTTCGCTCCGGCTTACATGTGAATCTGGCCGAATGGCTGCATCTCCCATGAAGACGGCCGATTCTGCGGTAACGGACTCACGCCGCGACGCTCATACTCCGTACATCCCGCGAGAATCCCCAGGAGCAGAAACGCCGCCGCCGCCATCCATCCCAGCCGCAACCATCCGTTTGTCGGATTATCCGAAAAACCTGGTCTTAAGCGCGTCGAATAACTCATATTGCTGCATTTCCATTCCCTGAAAGCAAACCAGTGCAAGCAATGCCAACGCCGTCAGCACCATGATGACTGTGAAAAGATTGGAATTAAACATCTCCTGCCACCCTTTCCGGTTCAGCGAACCAACGCGGCCAGATCACTGTCCGAGAACACGACCGTATCGCCAACCCTGACCTTCTGCTCTTTATCGCCGAGCAATTCAGCCACCGAGCAATTGTCCTCCACCCGCACCAGCTTGACCTGGCCGATGTACCGCGGCTTCTCGGCGAAGTCACGCACCACCATCATCGTCGCGCCCACCGGAATTTCCGGATTGACATCGACCCGGTTACGGCCGACCAGCTGCTTCACCCGGGTATTCTTGCCCAGATCCACGACGATCACACCGAACTTGTCGTTGACTTCGAGCACGCGGCCCTGAAGCACTTTGCGCGCTTCCAACGCGCCCGGTTCCCAGATATCCGGCTTCTTGCCGCCGGAAGCCGGGTCGATCACCTGGACCAAACGCTGGATTTCATCGTTCTTCTGATCCATCGTCACATTCAGTTCTTCGATCTTCAGGTTCAGGCCCTTGACCTCGTCCATATAATCGGCAATCTGCTTGTCACGCCCGCGGATATCGGAAATCGCGGTGTCGTAATCATGCTTCAGCGCCAAACCGCGCTGCAGAATCTGATCCAGGCTCGCCGCATAGTTCGCTTCGTCGATCTTGCCGCCCGGCGCGCCGATCGCGCTGGCGATCTGCTCGGACTTGGCCTGGAAATCCTTCACCTGCTTGTTGACCTCGTCGATGCGCTGGAAGAAACGGCTGAAAGCGCTGTTGTAATCGCTCGAAGCCAACTCCGCCGCCGTCACCTTGGCCTGCATCCGGCCCGCGGCCTGCGCCACCTTGGCATTGATATCGTCGGACTGATTCTTGTAACGGTTCACCTGATCGACGATCGCGGTCTGCGCCGCCATCGAACTATCGACCTTGGTCAACGCGTCGAATTGCGGGACATTCTGCATACGCACGGTCTGTGCCACCGCGAGGAGCGATTGCCCGAGGGCGTTACGCTCATCCACGATTTGCCCGGCCTGCTGCGGCAACTTGCCCAGCAAGCTGAGCATCTGCTGGTAATTCAAATGGGAAAGCTTCTCCACCGTCAGTTCCGAAGCCACTGTCGTGCCCGAATCCTTGTCCAGCTTCATTGCGGTCTGGTAAATCGTCTCCGACATCTTCTTCCAGCCTTCCGTCATCTGCTCGCGCTTCTCGAACAAGAAGAACGCAAATACGGCGGACGCGACCGCCAGCAGAAGGATGAGGACACTCAACACCACGTTCAGAACTTTCATCAGTCTCTCCTGTTATACCCCGGATTCCGGATTTATTATATAAACTTCTGTCAAAGTATTGCCGCCGTAAAAGCAGCCCCTGGGGACATTAAGTCAGACCCCGTCACTTCAAAAACTTAGCACCTAAAAAAGCAATGTCAAATTTTTTTCCGTATCAGTTGAGAAAAAAAATCAAAAAAATGACTTTTTTTCAAAAAAAATCCACCCCGCCCCATTTTCAGAGCAAATCAGAGGATGAATTTCACCCCCGGCACCACAGCCAGAGCGGCGTCCAGCGCTCGCATCTGCGCCTCGCTCTGAAACTCGACATGGACGGAATAGCTCTGGTATTTTCCGGTGCTCGACGCCTGCGTCGGCGTAATCACCGCTTCGGGAATTCCCCCGGCGGCAAATACCGAGCGCAGCGCCTCCTCCAAACCCGGAGCTTCGGCTTCCGCGACGATCCGGTACTGCCACGGCAGCGGAAACGTCAGCTTCTTATCCTCTCCCAACCCTTCGCTATCCATGGATTTACCCTTTCCAGTACGGCGACATGTTGCGCAGTTTCTCGATAATCGGCGGCAGCTCCCGCAGCAGATAATCCACCTCCTTCGCGGTATTGAAACGCGAGAAGCTGAAGCGGACTGTGCCGTGCGCCGCCGTATACGGCAGCCCCATCGCCCGCAACACGTGCGACGGTTCCAGGCTGCCGGTAGTACAGGCACTGCCGCTGGAAGCGCAGATGCCCAGCTGGTCGAGCAGCATCAAAATCGATTCGCCCTCGATGTATTCGAAGCTGATCGAGCTGGTATTCGGCAGCCGGTTTTCCAGGTCGCCGTTGATCCGGATGCTCGGAATGGCGGCGCGAACGCCGGCTTCGAGCCGGTCGCGCAACGCCGCCGTCGCGGTAATTTCCTCCGGCAGATGGCGCCGGGCGATTTCGCAGGCCGCGCCCAGGCCGATGATGCCGGCGACGTTTTCGGTACCGCCGCGCCGGCCGTTTTCCTGGTGGCCGCCGACCAGAAACGGGCGGAAGCGCACGCCGCGGCGCACGTACAGGATGCCGACGCCCTTCGGCGCATGCAGCTTATGGCCGGAAAAGCTGGCGAAGTCGATCCCGCTTTCGGCCAGCTCCAGCGGCACTTTGCCGGCGGCCTGGACGGCGTCGGTGTGAAAGAGCGCGCCGCGTTCGTGGGCAAGCCGGGCGATGTCCCGGACCGGGAAAATGGTGCCGGTTTCGTTGTTCGCCCACATCGCCGAAACCAGGGCGGTATTGCTGTCCACGGCCTGTTCCAATTCGCTCCAGTTGAGGCGGCCGCGCTCGTCGACGCCGACGGTGACGATTTCGTAGCCGCGCCGGGTGAGCTCCTTGCCCAGATTCAGAATGGCCGGGTGCTCCACCTTGGTGGTGACGAACTTCCGGCGTTCCGGCTGACTCAAAAGCGCGCTCCAGACCGCGGCGGAATCGCTCTCCGTGCCGCAGCTGGTGAAGATCACTTCGCTGGCGTGTCCGTGCACGTTCCGGTGGGTGGCGCCGAGCAATTCGGCGACCTGAATACGCGCATGTTCGACATCTTTGGCCACCCGGCCGCCGAAACCGTGGATACTGGAGGGGTTGCCGTAGCGTTCACAGAAAAACGGGCGCATCGCCTCGAACACGGCCGGATCCACCTGCGTTGTGGCGTTGTTGTCCAGATAGATGACTTGCTTCATGATGTCACACGCTTTCCACGACGATTTCAGGGCTGACGAACTCGCGCAATTTGTCTTCGACCGTATGCTTGAGGGTGACGCCGGAGGCCGGGCAGCCGGCGCAGCGGCCCTGCAGCTTCACCGTGACTTTGTGTCCCGACAGGTCGACCAGCTCAATGCTGCCGCCGTCCTTTTCCAGCAGCGGCTTGATCTCCTTGTCCAGCACTTCCTGTACTTTGAAGACCCGCTGCACCATCGAAAGCTGATCGAATGCCGGCGCGGCTTCCGCCTCTTTTCCGGACCCCTCCTGCCACATCGTATCCAACTCCTGCTGGATTCTGTCCAGGCAGGCGCCGCAGCCGCCGCCGGCCTTGCAGTAATTGCGGACCTCTTCGGCGCGGTGCAGGTTGTTGAGCCGGGCCACGTCGCGAATTTTGCGGTCGGTGATCCCGAAGCATTTGCAGATGATTTCTCCGTCGTGCCCCTCGTCCTCCGCCACCTTTTCGCCGCGGTAATCGGCGATGGCGGCCTGCAGCGCCTCCATCCCCATCACCGAACAATGCAGCTTCTCCTCCGGCAGTTCGCCGAGCAATTTGACGATATCCTTGTTGGTGACCCTGGCGGCTTCATCCAAGGTCATGCCTTTGATCAGTTCGGTCAAGGCCGAACTCGACGCGATCGCGCTGGCACAGCCGAAGGTTTTGAATTTGGCGTCGACGATCCGCCCCGCGGCATCGAGTTTGAAGGTGAGTTTCAGCGCGTCGCCGCAACTGACGTTGCCGACCTCGCCGGTGCCGTCGGCATCGGCCACTTCCCCGACGTTGCGTGGATTCAAAAAGTGATCCATGACTTTTTCATTGTAATCCCACATCGATATCTCCTCCTCATTTTTTGACTGTAACCGGCCAAAATCATCTGTCGTCTAATGTTCGCCGCCGGTGCGGCGTTCTATCGTCTGTTGTTCGCCGCCGGTGCGGCGTTCCATCGTCTGTTGTTCGCCGCTGGTGCGGCGTTCCATCGTCTAATGTTCGCC
>JAVBQJ010000121.1:0-33144 GCA_031549115.1 Victivallaceae bacterium | reverse complement strand
GCAAACTCAGCACCGCCGGAAAAAATGACGCCAGCTGCAAACCGTATTTGCGCACCTCGCCGAACAGCGCCAGGGGCCCCTCCACCGCCAGGCGCATCACCGTCATGCCCGAGGTGCCGCGCGGCTGCGGCTTCACCGGCTCGATCCGCGCCAGCAACCGGAAAAATTTCAGATATTTGAACACCCGGCGCAGCAATCCCAGCTCCGGAGCGCCGAGCGTCAACTCCAGCGCATCCGCATACAGCAGCAGCGATTGCACCAACGCCAGATTGTAGCGCGCCAGCAATTCGTCCGCGCTTTTGATTTCCAGGGATTCGAGACGTTCGTTTTCCGGCAGATCCGGATAGATTCCGGCCCGCAGCAGCCTCGCCAGCTCCGGATCCATCTCCAACATGGAGCGAAAACGCGAATAATCGCCGTCGCACTGCTTGCGGCACTCCGCCGCCGCCAGAAACAACCGGCGCCGCCATGAGGCGAAATCCGGCCCGGCGTTCTTCTTTTTCCCCTCCCCGCCTTCCATATCGACGGATTCGCCGGCTCCGCTCCATTCGGAATGATCCAGCAGCACCTTGTGCATACCGGCCGCCACCAGCGGCGTCCGGTTGCCTTTCAACAGCATTTCCAGGCGCTCTTCGAGTTCGCCGCGCGTCTCATGCTTCCGCGCCGCCCGGCCCCAGGCCTCCAGCAGCGCCTCCGCCGTATCCCGCGATTTGCCGTCGGCCGGGTCAACAAACGCCACCACGGCATTTCCGGCCCGGCAGCGGTAGTTGAGCAAATCGCGGGTCAGCATCAGAACAGTTCGCCGGGTTCGTGCGCGTTCCAGCAATAGGTACAGATCTGTTCCCGCGGCAGGCCGATCGCTTCGATCAGCCGCTCCAGGCTCTGGTATTTGAGACTGGTCAGGTTGAGCTCCTCCCGGATCAGGTCGACCATCTTGTGGTATTTCTCCGAATCGAAAACGGTATATTCCCGGATCACTTCATTGCTGACTTCACCGCCTTCGAGTTTCTCGATCGCCCGCCGGGCCGCCAGGTCCAGCTCGGAACGGGAACGGGAGAAGTTCAGAAATTTGCAGCCGAACACCAACGGCGGCGAAGCCGAACGCATGTGCACCTCTTTGGCGCCGCGCTCGTACAACCGCACCACCGTATCGCGCAGCTGGGTCCCGCGGACAATCGAATCGTCGCAGAACAACAGCCGCTTGCCGGCGATCTGCTCCTGCACCGGAATCAGCTTCATCTTTGCCACCAGCGCCCGCAGCGACTGATTCTGCGGCATGAAGCTGCGCGGCCAGGTCGGCGTATATTTGACGAAAGCGCGCAGGTACGGCTTTTTGACCGCGTTCGAGTAACCGATCGCATGGGCGATGCCGGAGTCCGGAATCCCGCACACCGAGTCGATATCGACATCGTCGCCCTCGGACATCAAGGCGCCGTTGCGGTAACGCACCGTCTCGGTGTTGATGCCCTCGTACCGGCTCGACGGATAACCGTAGTAAACCCACAGAAACGCGCAAATCTGCATCGTGCTCCCCGGGGCGCGCTTCTGAATCAGCCGGTCGGAATAAATCTGGACGATCTCCCCCGGCCCGAGTTCGTATTTCAGTTTGTAATCCAGGTTGGGAAAAGCCGTGGTCTCCATCGTGACCGCGTAAGAGCCGGGCTTTTCGCCGATGATCACCGGAGTGCGCCCGAAACGGTCGCGCGCGGCATAGATCATATCCCCCTGCAGAATCAGCACCGAACACGACCCGTCGATCCGGCTCTGGGCATATTCGATCCCCTCCGGAATCGTCGCGCGCCGGTTGACCAGCGCCGCCACCATCTCGGTCGGATTGAGCTCGCCGTCGCCGCTCTCGGTGAAGTGCGACAGCCCCGCGTCATAGACCTCTTTGGCGAGCTGTTCGATGTTGTTGATTTTCCCCACCGTCACGATCGAATAGACGCCGTGGTGGCTGGCGATGATCAGCGGCTGATCCTCCAGGTCGCTGATGATGCCGACCCCGGCATGCCCCTCGAAATCGGCCAGGTCGTCGTCGAACTTCGAACGGAACTGGGTATTGCTGATGTCGTGGATGCGGCGCACGATCTTCCCGTCGAACGACGTCACCGCCAGTCCTCCGCGTTTGGTTCCCAGGTGAGAATGATAATCCGTCCCGTAAAACAGGTCCGTAACACAATCGCCGGAACTGACAACCCCGAAGAAACCGCCCATAAAAAATCCTTATTTTTGCAGCTTGCCCGATAAACCAAGCATAATATATCCCGGAAATCGCCGCTTCGCAAATCCCCCGGATAAAAAAGCCGGATTCCCGCCGTTTTTTTGAGAAAAGCCGTTTTTTTACTTGTATTCCCGCTTTTCGCGCCTATATTAGCCGGAGGGTAAAAATGAGAAGAGGTATCAATTTCCTATGAATCACAGCGCACAACGGCAAGCGATTCTGGCACAGCTGCGTTCGGTGACCTGCCACCCCACGGCGGACGAGTTGCACGCGATGCTGCGCGGCACCATGCCGCAGTTGAGTCTGGGAACGGTCTACCGGAACCTGGACTTGCTGACCCGTAACGGCATGGTGCTGGCGCTCCATACCGCCGGGGCGCAGAAGCGCTTCGACGGCAACACCGAGTTGCACCATCACATGCGTTGCGAAAGCTGCGACCGGGTCTTCGACCTGCATAGTCTGGAGCACGCCGGGGAGTTGGAAATGGTACTGCAGAAGATATTGCGCGCAACCCGCTGTCATGCCTATCACCTGGAAATGACCGGGGTCTGCGATTCGTGCAAAAACCAATAGAAGAGGAGAGAAAAAAATGGCAGCAGAAAATCTCGAAGTGTTCCGGTGTCAGCATTGCGGACTGTTGGTGGAAGTGCTGAAGAGCGGCGCCACGCCGGTATGTTGCGGCGAGCCGATGCAGTTGCAGGCGCTCAAAAGCATGGACGCCGGCGTGGAAAAACATCTTCCGGTGGTGGAAGCCACGGCGCAGGGGATCAAAGTCTCGGTCGGCTCGGTACCACACCCGATGACGCCGGAGCATTTCATCGAATGGATCGAAGTCATCAACGGCGAATACGTCAACCGGAAGCAGCTGAAGCCGGGCGATGCGCCGGTGGCGGAGTTCTACGTGCCGATGCAACCGGGCCTGAAAGTGCGGGCCTATTGCAATATTCACGGGTTGTGGGGAAAATAAATGGAAAAGTTTTTCGAGGCGGTCAGGGTCACCGACCGGGTCTACTGGGTCGGTGCCATTGACTGGAACGTCCGTAATTTTCACGGCTATACGACATCGCGGGGAAGCACGTACAACGCGTTTCTGGTCCTGGCGGAAAAGGTGACCCTGATCGATACGGTCAAGGCGCCGTTTTTCGACGAAATGATGGCGCGCATCCGCTCCGTGATCGATCCGGCTCAAATCGACTATGTGGTCAGCAACCACTCGGAGATGGACCATTCCGGTTCGATTCCCGCCGCACTGGCGACCATTCAGCCGGAAAAGCTGTTCGCTTCGATCATGGGTGAGAAGGCGCTGAAGGCACACTTCGGCGCCGGTCTGCCGGTAACCGCGGTGAAAAACGGCGACTCCATCAGCCTCGGAGACGATACGTTGACATTCGTCGAAACCCGAATGCTGCATTGGCCCGACAGCATGGTCAGCTATCTGGCCAAAGAAAAAGTCCTGTTTTCGCAGGACGCGTTCGGCATGCACCTGGCTTCGACCGGACTTTTCGCGGACGAATTGCCGAAGTGGCTGCTGGAGCAGGAGGCGAAGAAGTATTTTGCCAACATCCTGTTGCTGCAGGCGCCGAAGATCCTGGCGCTGCTGGACGCGCTTCCGGGTTTGAAGCTGGATATCGAAATCATTGCGCCGGATCACGGCCCGTTATGGCGGGATTCGTTGCTCGCAACGCCGTTGGAAAATTACCGGCGCTGGGCGTTGCAGCGTGACAAGAAGCGCGGCATCGTCCTGTACGATACCATGTGGCACTCCACTGAAGCCATGGCGCTCGCCATTGCCGACGGCATGCGCACGGCCGGTTGCGCGGTCGACGTGGTTTCGATGGCGTCGAACGACCGCAGCGCGGTGATGACGCTGCTGATGGACGCGGATCTGATCGCCATCGGCAGCCCGACGATGAACAACCAGATATTCCCGACGATGGCGGATGTGCTGACGTATATGAAAGGGTTGAAGCCGCAGAATTTGCGCGGTTTCGCCTTCGGGTCTTACGGCTGGAGCGGCGAAGCGCCGAAGCAGATCGACGAAGCGATGCGTGCCATGGGCATTTGCATGACCGCCGAGCCGTTGCGGGCGCAATATGTTCCGACAAAGGAAGACCTGCAGAAAGCATTTGAAACCGGGAAAGCCTTAGTGGCATCCCGCATGAACCAACAGGAGGTGTGATTATGAAAAAGTATGTGTGTGTGTGCGGTTACGTGTATGATCCGGCGGTGGGCGACGCGTCGCAAAGTGTTCCGGCCGGAACCGCGTTCGACGACCTGCCCGGCAACTGGGTGTGTCCGGACTGCGGCGCGGGCAAGGAGTCCTTCACCGCCGAAGACTGACCGCATTTTTTTTTAGAGCGGGGCGCTGCCGGATGGCGACGTCCCGCTTTTTTCTTTGGCGAGGTGCTATTGCCACAGTGCGATCATGCCGTGTTCGATGACGGCTTCCAGGCGGCCGCAATCGAACGTTTCCGCAGGCAGCCATTCGCAATGCTTGCCCTCTCCGGTATAAACGCGGCGGCACTCCCCGGATTCGGGGTCCATCGTCATGCGCCCATAGCAGGAGCGCTCCACCCAACCGTGCTCCTCCAGGATGCCCGCGGCGCCGAGGACCGCGATCTGATCCCAGCTCGGTCGCGCCACCGGTTCCACGCCGCGATTCCAGATCCGGTAGGCGATACGCTCCGGATTGTCCGGCGGCAGTGCCGTCAGTGCCGCCCCGGTCAACACCTCGCCGCCCAGCCGGCTCAGGACAATCTCGGTCGGCCACTCCGCCAACACCCGGCTCGCCGCGGGCGCGTTCCGGCTCCAATTGAAGGCTTCGCGCCCGCTCCGCCAATCCGGTTCCGCCATGGTCACCAGCCGTTTCACCTTGCGGGCGATCAGCGGCGCCTCCCCCGCCTCCAGCAAAGCCGCAAGTTCGGTCAGAAAACCGATCGCGCAGATCACCACGCTCCGGTCGGCGGCCTGCCGCAGCAATTCACGGTAAAGGCTTCCGGCTTCGCGGAAACAGTCCCTTCCGGAATTGCCCGGGCGCAGTTTTCCGGTATAACAACGTTCGAGCTGTGTCTCCTTCCAGGCTCGGTACGCGGCCGGTTCCGGGTGATGCCGGTTGACGCCGACCGGAATCCGTCCCATCCCGGCCGCGTCGAGGATGTCGCGGACGTTCCGCCCGGTGGCGGGCGGACAATGGACACTGGCAATCACTCCCAAAAGATTCGCTTTTCCCTGCCGGGCCAGAGCCGCCAGCAGACACAACGCCCCGACATCGTCGCAATCCGTGTCGATGTCCGTATCCAGAATAATGGCTTCCATCGTCACGCCCTCACCGGATCACGCCGTAAAGGTCCGGGCGCTTCGCTCCGCAGATTCCCGGCGTCCACTCCAGCCAGCCGGAGGGTACTCCGGCGGCATCCGCGTCGTTGACCGTGAACGTGAAGCCGATTTCCGGCAACGCCCCCTCCGCCGGAATGCCGGCCGCAAACAGACGCAGCGGTAAAGCCAACTCGTAAAAAGTCACCCCGGCGTGCGCGTCACGCCGGGTCGCGGCCTCCATTTCCGATGGACGTTCACCGGTGAAAAAATGTACCTGCGTTCCCGCCGGCGCCGTACTCACCGCGAATTCGAAGTCGCCGGTTTCCGGACGGCGCCCGGCCTTGCGTCCCGGATCGAATGCCATCTGGACACTGTCGCCGCGCCAGATTTCACTCCCGGACGGCGCGTCGCAGTGAATGTCGTCCCGGACCATCAGCGCGAAACACAGGCGGCCGCCGCCGTCGCGCCGGACCGCGATTTGCGCCGACAGATCCTCCGGACCGCTCCATTGCCCGGCAAGAAAGCGATTGCCGGAGGTTCCGTCCAGATGCAGCCAATGCGCATCCTGCCACTCGTCGAGCACGCCATCCACCGTGACCGGCCCGGCTGCACTGAGGGAAAGCGTTTTCGCCGCAGCTTCCACCGCAATCCCGTCCTTCCGGAAGCGCCGTTCGATCACGACCTCAGGCACCCAGGTTCCCTCCCGCGTCGTATCCGTCCCATGCAGCCGTAACGGAATTTCTCCGGTGGAAATACCGAGCGGCAACACGAAGCCGGAGGCCGGTTGCGCGATCACGCCATCCGGCAACGCCAGCCGGATCACCGCGCCCCGTTCTTCCGGCGGCAGCCGGTAATACAATACCGCGTCGACCGCGCCATCTCCCCGGAGCACACCGCCGGAAACCCGTACTCCGGTCTCATAGCCGATTTCGCCGGGCGGCAGTGCCGCCGGTTGCCACGGCTCTTCCGAAGCCTGCAGCAGCCGGGCGGAATGCGCTTCCAGCCGCAACCGGGCGGTCGTGCCGTCACCGGCGACCGCTTCCGTGGCCCCCGCCGCGTCCGCGAGCGCCAGCGCCCGCTGCCGCAACGCCGGCGGCAACCGGATATCCACCGTGTGCGCCACCCGGTCGGCGTTGACCAATACCACTCCCGTATCTCCGGCGGAGTCGCGCCAGACGCTGCCCGCCACCGCCGGGGTTTCGGCCATGGTTGCCGTGCCGTCCTGCCCATACCAGCCGGCCCCGACCGTCCCCTGGCCGGTCACTTCGGCTTCGTCCATATATTCGCCGTAGCTCAAAAACTGCTTCCACGCCAGCCGGGCGCGGGCGAATTCGGCCAGAATCCGGCGCGAACGCCAATGCCGCGGCTGCATCAGCCAATCGCCCGTCCACCCCAATTGCGCGCCCCAGCGCAAATCCCGCCCGGCTTTGGCCGCCGCCGCCTCCGGCGAATCCAGCTCCGACACCTGGGTGCCGATCAGGATGCGCCGGTCGCTGTAAACCGCGGCGTGAAGCGGAATATCGTCCGGGTAACGGGTATCCCAGCACAGAAAGGCGTCGATTTCGTCGATATAGCATTCGGCGTTGTCCTCGGTGGTCAGGAACCGTCCGGTATTTTCCGTCAGGGTCTGCAGCTTTCCGAGCAACTGCCGGAAGCCCTCGCGCCAGAACGGCCCCCCGCCGGCGGGGTGGCCGTGAGCGGTATTCATGCACAGGCACGGGGCGCCGGAGGCGATCTGGTCGAGATAGACCGCGTCAACACCTTCGTCTTCGAACAGCCAGCGCGTCACCTCGAACATCTTCCGCTGCCAGATTTCCGACGCCGGGCACATCGGCGCGAAAATTTCGCCGTTGCCGTACTCTTCGGTATAATACCCCCCCTCCGGCGGCCGGCACGCCGCCGCCAGCCCCTCGGTCGGGAAGTCGTCGGTATCGGTATCCCAGATGCGTCCGTTGATATACGGCATCAGCGCCAGCTGCCGCTGTCGCAGCTCCCGCGCCAGCGCCGCCAGATCGTAACGCGCCGGACGGAAATGCGGGTAATCGTTATCCCACGGAATCCGGTGCCAGTTGTAAAGGTGTCCGGCCACCGGGACATCAAAGAAGCGCTGAAGTTTGTCCATCACTCCAGCGACATACGCCGGTTCGCCTTCGACCCGCATCCAGTAGAAGCCGTCGCGCAGTATCCGGGGAATATCGTCGCGTTGTTCCAGCGCTCCGCGCGCACACCACGGCTGTCGGAGCGCCCAGTCGCGATAACGTTTGGCGACCGCCGTCCACGTTCCCGGCACCACCTGCAATACCGAATCGTAACCGGGGTCGAAACCGGCGCCCTTGACGCCGTAATCGGCCGGATACATCGTCAGGCTGAATTCGCCGCCGGCGGTGCCGCGCAGCCGCTTCAGCTCCGCGCCTCCATCTTCGACGCCCCAATAGAGACCGGCGCCGTTTTCCAGCCAGCCGGCGAACTGCATCGGCCAGTTGCACGACGGATAGGAGCTGTCGATCGTACCGCGAAAACCGGTCAGCAGTTTGCCCCAGTTCCGCGCCGGCAGCACCAGATCGGTGATGCCCACGCTCCCCATCCGGCCGAAAACCGGGAAATCCACCCGCGATAAAGCGATATTCGCGCCCTGCACCCGGATACGGCCATGCAGGCCGTCCGTCGCCGCCGTCCAATCGGTTTCCACCGTCCCGCCTCCGGGCAATTCCCAGCGGAAACGCAACGCCTGTTCCCCGCCGGAACGTTGCGGCAACGCACAGCCGCGGTTGTCCAGCAGCCGTTTTTTGCCGTCCGGACCGGTCAGTTCGACCCGCCAGGCGCAGCGCCCAGCTCCGGACCCGATGATACTGTCCTTCGCTTCATTGCCGCTCAAATGCTCCAATACGCCGTCGCGGCCGAAGCGTGCGCGCCACCCGTCACCGGCGATTTCCGCCGCCCCGGCGGAAGCAACTTCCGTTGCGACCGCCGGGGTACAGGCCTGCGCAGTGAGAAGCATGCCGGATTCCGCCAGCACCCAGCGCATGCCGCCCGCCCCATACCATGGCGCGGCCAGAATGTGCCCGGTCAATTTTCGTTCCGCCGCTTCGCCCCACGCTCCGGCAAAGGCTTTCACATACTGGCACCAGCCGTGTGGATCGTCGTAAAAGGAAATCTGTTCTCCGAGCACGCCCAGCGCCCGCTCCCGGTCATGCATCACGCCCCAGCCGGACGCCTGCCACTGCCGCCGCGATCCGGTGAATTGCCCGGCTTCGCCGGTTGCGGCGCTCCATTCGCCATAACCGCCGCCTCGCGAACTCACCTGCAGGAAATGCAGCTCTCGAAAGCGCTGTCCGGCAACGGCAGAAACGACCGCTTCGACCCCGATCACCGGAGACGCGTTGGAAAAGTGAAAACGATATACCGCCCGGGCGACGGTATCGCCCGCGGGCTCGGCGCGGAATTCGCCATACACCGCCACCGTCGCCGCCAGCGGTCCGGATTGTTCCAGCCGGTAATGGCACGGTCCATAGGCCAGGCGGTATTCCACTCCATCCTCCCACCCGGTCAAGCGGTCGTCCAGAAAGACATCCGCCGACCCCGTATCCCCCGCCGCGGCGCGCAGACGCGGCAGGATATCGCGGTTATCCGGCTGAAATTCCGCGGCGTAGTAGCCGTTGGCCACCACCAGAGTATCGCCGTTACGCCATTGCGTCAATGCGGATTCCGGCGCGGACGGCACCGACTCCGCCGCAGTCGCCGGACGGAAAAAACGCCGTTCCCCCGGCCGCAGCGTCCCCGGCACCTGCCACAGAAGCCCGTCCGGCAGTTCCTGATACGCGACCCGGTGCAGTTCGCGCCCCGCCGCGTCGGTTTCCACGACGCCGTATTCGGGGGATGGTACGCCGGAAATCCGGGCGGCGGCTTCAAAGCCGGTACCGGTGCCGGTATTGACCACCTCCCACACCGGCGGCGCTCCCATACCCGCCACCGCCGCCAGCCCGAATACCGGGAGCAACATCCGGCGGCGCCATTGTTTCACGAAAATCCACATGATTCGAATCCTACAGAGCCGGGAATTCGACAATGGCGACTTCGCCGCCATCCGGATAATTGCCGCCGGGCCACGTCATCCGGGGCATCCACGGACCGTTCACGCCGCCGTCCATGAAATCCGGGCGGGTCAATTTTTCCGCGTGTCCGTCGCCGAATACGACATTGGCGGTTTCCCCGTGGCGCAGATTCACCGGATACTCGCTGTTGACGCACCCCGGATAACAACCGTAGGCATAAAAGAATTGCACATACGGCCCGGGCGTCGTGACTCCGGTATAGGTAACGCCCCACAGCGTCGACTCGGAAAAGTAGATCACCTTGGAGCTACGCCCCCAGCGATCCACGCCGGAAAGCTTCTGCAGCGGCTTGTCGCCGGTTCCCGGTTCGGCCACACCGTACGACCAATGGTTTTTTCCGTAGCAGGTCTTTTCCTGGTTGCCGGTCGGGCTGACGTTGGCCTCCACCGGGCAGACCGCGGATTCCTTCGGCAGGTAATCCAGATAGTGATAAAGCGTGGTCAAATGGGCATAGACCGCCCAATCGTTGAAGTCGTTGCTGTACAGCATGGCGGCAAGACCGATCTGTTTCTCGTTGGACAAACACTTGATCGTCTGCGCCGCCGCCCGGGCTTTGGACAGGGCCGGCAGCAGCATGCTGGCGAGGATGGCGATGATCGCGATCACAACCAGGAGTTCTATCAAGGTGAAAACGGCATGTTCCGGATGCGATACCGCGGCACGGCTCTGCTTCCATCTGGCTTGTTTCATTTTTTTCTTTCTCCGGTATAATAGTTGTCATGGCATCGGGAAAAAACGCGGCATGGCCATTGCTTCGTTTTCTTATAGTATAGCCGATCCGCTGCGCTTTTGCAATGGCGCGTTATGACACTTTTCGACACGGAATAGTACAAAATGATTTTTACCCCCATTTGCATTTCCCACGACCGGTGCTATCTTTCATGTGGATAATCGATTCATGGAGTATGGCAATATGAATATTCACGAACTGCCGCGCTTCTCCTATGCCGGGTTTCATGACAGCCGGGTCAAGGTCACTTTTCATCGCCACGGGGGCAGCGAAATGGTATTGGCGTTGCGCGGTACCCTGACGGTGACCGGAACACGCGGCGAGCTGCAATTAACACCGGGACAAATCGCGGTGATTCCGCCGGGACTCCCGCACAGCCAGCGCGATTCTGCCGACGCCGCCAACTTGTACTGCGTGTTTCAGGTGGAGCCGGAGTTGTTCGATACCAGTTGGCGGCGCATCGACGTCCGCCGGGAAACCTGGTGCCGGAAATTGCTCCATGCGCTGCTGCGGATGACCGACGGCAACGACGATGCCGGCTGCGACGGCATCCTCTATACGCTGCTGGTACGGCTGCAGCAGCTGGAACGGAACCGCCACTTGAACAGGCATTGCGCTCCGCCGCTGCAGACGGCCCTGGAATACCTGGAGCATCATTACCGTGAGCCGGTCTCGATGACCGAGGTCGTGGCCCGAAGCGGCGTCTGCCCCAGCCGCCTGCGGGAACTGTTCCGGGAATACTGCGGCGCCTCCCCGGTGGCCTATCTGCAAAAATTGCGGCTGGCCCACGCCAAAAAACTGCTCCGGAATTCGTCGTTGTCGGTCAAGGAGGTAGCCGACCGCTGCGGTTTCGAGCGCAGCAACTACTTCATCCGCCTTTACCGGCGTTTTTACGGCACTCCGCCCGGGCGCGACCGCTCCAACTTCCGCGACACCACCATTCCTCCCGCGTCCGAAGACGGAAAAAATGATTGATTTTTTCGGGAGGGACCTTGCAAACCGCCGTTTTCGCGTTATAGTAAGTTCCACCGATAAGCGGGTGTAGCAAAACGGTCATGCTCCAGCTTCCCAAGCTGGCGACGCCAGTTCGACTCTGGTCACCCGCTCCATTTTTTTGTCTTTTTCCGGCGCGTTTCGCGCTTTTTTTTTGCCTTGCTCCCTTCGACGTTATAATCTGTTCTACAAAAAATGCGGAATTACGCGGTTTTTTGGAAAAAATGTTGACTTTGTCACACTTTCACACTATAATTGTGCCATAACCATTGAGGAACCATGATACAGACACGGCAAATATCGAAATCCCAACGCATCGTCGAAGCTCTCAAGGAGGCCATCGATTCGGGCGAACTGCGTCCGGGCTCCCGGTTGGAGGGGATGCGCGATATCGGTCGTAAATTCGAAGCCAGCCTCTCGGTGGTCAACCATGCGTTCGACATTCTGGAGCGGCAGGGCCATATCGTTCGGCGGCGACGCTCCGGGGTGTTCGTCCGGGAGCAAAAAATCCAGGCCGATCCCTGGCGTTCCTGCGTGCTGGTCTGCATGCCGCCGGACGGCCATTTGTATGGAGCGCTGTACCGGAGCATCCAGCAGCAGCTCAATCTTCACGGTTTGAGCGCGGTCACCATCCGCAGCGACATGGTACTGGTAAAGCCGCCGAGCGAAGCGCTCGCCCGCCATATCGGCGAACTGCTCCGGACCAATCTGGCAGGCGCCATCGTGATGGGGCTGGATTATTGGAAAAATCCGTTCCTGGCCGGTTTTCCGCAGCAGAAGAGCGTTTTCGTACTGGAGTTGGATTACCCCGACATCTGCGGACACGGGGTGCTGATCGACTACGAAGCCGCCTATCACGCGATCAGTACCCACCTGATCGAAACCGGCAAGCGCCGGATCGCATTCATGGTCCCGCCGGAAGCGATGCGCACCGGACAGCGCCGGATGCTGCACTTCGATCAGATGTGCAACGGTTACGAGCGGGCCTTGCGCGAACACGATCTGGCCGGAAGCTGCCGCTATCTGACCGAGCTGGACACCTCCGATACCGGCAGCATACAGGCGCTGATCGCGGATCTGTTCGCAGAGAAGCGGGCGCCGGACGCGATCATGTGCTACCAGGATGTCATCGCCGTGCGCCTGATCCACGCCGCCGCCAAGCTGGGCATCGCCGTACCGGAGGAGTTGGCCGTCACCGGTTTTTATCACACGCCGTGGGTGAACTTCGGTCCATTGACCGTCACCAGCGCCCGGATCGACGTCGACACCATGGCAAAACATGCCATCAAGCTGGTGCTGTCCCAACCCGAGAGTCCGCAAATGATCTATATGAATCCGGAGTTGTGCATCGGCACATCTTCCGCCCCAATCGCAACAAAACAGGAGGAAAACAAATGAAGAACCGTCAAACCAAAGCATTCACACTGATAGAATTGCTGGTAGTGATCGCGATCATCGCGATTCTCGCCAGCATGCTGCTGCCGGCGTTGTCGAAAGCGCGGGCGGCGGCGCAGGCGGCCAAATGCGGCAGCAACCTGAAACAGATTGGTTTACTGCACGCGTTTTACACCAATGACTTCGACGATTGCATGACTCCCGGCCGCTTCGATCCCGGCTATCCGTGGTGGATTCTCCTGACCTCGTATTTGCAGCAGCCGCTGAGCGGTCCCCCGACGGTGGCGTCGCTTACCGAACGTCGCAACCGGCTTTTCTCCTGTCCGGCGACCGCCGGGCACGACGGGCTCTGCTACGGAGTCGGAGACACCTTCAACAATTACGCCTACAATGGGCGTTGCGGTTTCCAGGTGGGAGGGGAAAACATCGACACCTGGCTGAAGGTCACCGCCGCCAAAAGCCCGTCGGAAAAGATTCAGACCGGCGATGGCCGTGCCCATGCCACCCTGCTCAATGACGACAAATCACCGTTGGTGTGGTTTTTCTACGGGCATGTCGGCTACTCCGGCGACTTGATGCGCACCTTGATCCCGGAATATGCGCACGGCAGCAACATCAATTTTCAGTTTCTGGACGGCCATGTCGCCGCGATGCGCCACAAAGACGTGGCCAACCGGCATCTTGACGTGACCGACCTGGGCAACCTGGACTGAACCCGCTTTTGTCGTAATTCGTTCTAAAAAGCAAAAATTAAAAATCGCTTTTTTTAATTTGCCGGCATTGACTTTTATGTATTACTTTGCTATAATATATACAAAATAACAAATGACAATAATAATAAAAAGATCATTTTGGCACAAATGATACAGTCACTATTTCGCCCGCCTTTTCGCAATGCAACAAGAACGAAATAACCAAGGAATCATTATGATCGCACGATTCATGACCATTGCCGCACTGTCGGCGCTTCTTTTCACCGGCAACGCCGAAGCGGAGGAGAAATTTCACATTTCCGGCTGGGGCGGCAGCTTCGATGTCGCCGCGGACGACGCCTTTTTTCAAGGTCTCGCGGACGCCGGTTTCACCCACCTGGTCTATGCCAGGGAGGAACATCTCGACGCAGCCGCGCGCCACGGGATCGGCTTGTATATCCAGACCGAACAGTCCTGGAAGGATTGGAGCAACTTCGACGCCGCAAGCGCCCGGCGCGACTTTATCGCGCTGCGCGAACGGATCGGCAATCACCCGGCGTTGAGCGGTTATGCGCTGCGCGACGAGCCCGCGGCCCAGTATTTCGCCGGATTGGGAGCCATGATCCGGATCATCGGTGAATTGGACCCGGCGCATGAGGGTTACGTCAATTTGTTCCCCTCCTACGCCTCCAACGAGCAATTGGGTTGCGACGGCTACCGGAATTATGTGGAACGGTTCCTGGCCGAATGCCAGCCCGACATGTTCGGCTATGATTATTACTCGTTGCGCGAAGACGGTTCCGGCCCCGGCGAGGCGTACTGGGACAATCTGGAGCTGTTTCAGGAGCTTTCGAAGAAAAGCGGTGTCCCGTTCCGCTTCGTCCTGCTCGCCTCCGGCTTGCTCGATTTGCGGGTGCCGACCGAAGACGACCTGCGGTTTCAGGCATTTTCCGCCATTGCGGCGGGGGCGAAAGCGCTGGAGTACTTCACCTACGCCACCCCGGATCTCGGCAACTTCCGCAACGCGGCCGTGGATTCGTTCGGCAATAAAACCGAAACCTGGTATGCCGCCCGGCGGGTCAATTCCGTGATTCAGGCATGGGCTCCGGTCTTGAACCGGCTGCAATCCACGCAGGTTTATCATCTGCCGGCCCGCGCCGGACACGAACTTCCGGCGCAGCGCGCCATCGCCGATATTCCCGGCGGCGACTTCTTCGTCGGCGAATTCGTCCACCGGGAAACCGGCGACACCTGGATCATGGTGGTCAACAAGGAGCTCCGGCGCTCCCGGTATGTGCCGCTGCAGCTGCAAGACCCCGCCGCCACCGTCCTCCGCCATGCGGGCAACCGCCGCGGCGTACTGGTCCCGTTCGAGGGCGAACAATGCTACCTCGCCCCCGGACAGGCGCTGCTGCTCAAGCTTCAGCCGCAGGCGAAATAGCGCCGACGCCCGGTCAACGGTCGATAAAAAGAAAGTTGGCCGGGCCGGATTCCACCGTGTCGTTGGCGCGGCCGACATAGGAATCGAGTTCCCCGCCCTCGTCCACGAAAATCGACAGCGACGTGCCGCCGTGATAGGCGTTGTCCCCGGCCGGTGCCACCACGCCCGGACGGTAGCTGTCGCGGCCGCCGCGGTCATGGAACATGCACAATCCGTTCTGCGCCGACGCTCCCTGGCTGAAACCGCCGAAGCCGGCATCGTAATCGTCGTCGCCGGCATCGTCCGAAAACACCACCACGGTTTCATCCCACGACAACCCCTGCGCCACACAGTGCCGGGTCAGGTAACTGTCGTTGCCGCCGGCTTCGATAAAGGCGCCGAGCGCCTGGTGGGCGGCAAACCCCTGGGCATAACGGGTGCCGATGTAGCGGTCGTCGTCATCGCCGCCATTGAACAACACTCCCAGCGCGTAATAATAGCCGCCGCCCTGCGCAAAGGTGCCGCCTTCGAAGCGGTCGCGCCCGGCGTAGTCAGCCAGCAATCCGACGCCACCGGAAGCATAAGGCCGCAAACCGGAGCCGCACCCCTGCCCCCAGCCCTCGAAGTGCCCGCGGGTCCGGTAAGAGGTCTGCTGGCTGCCTTTGCAATAGTAGCTGTCATTGCCCGCGACCTCGGCCAGAATTCCGATCCCGCGGACGAACCCGGTTCCCTGCGCCCGCTGGTGCGCCTCATAGCGGTCGTCGCCGGCGCGGTCGAGCAGGATTCCGGCGCCGAAAAAGGCGCTGCCCTGGGCGAAATACATCGCCCGGTAGGTGTCGTTGCCGGCGAAATCCAGCAGCATCCCGATCCCGCCGAAGGCCGCCGCCTGCACCGACTCCATCCCGATGTACTGGTCGTCACCGGCGAAATCCGCCAGAATACCGACACCGAAGTTGCCGGCCCCCTGCGTCAGCGCGTCGGTCGATTCGTAGCTGTCGTTGCCGGCCAGGTCCACCAGCACCGCCGTCGGGATCCGGCCGGGAACACTGCCGCCCTGGTTGTTCAAATACAGATCGTCGCCGCCCAGGTCGATGAGCACCGCGCAATCTTCGGTGTGAATGTTGTTGACGGTCCCGGCGATGACGATTTTCCCGTACGGCGTATTCCGTTCGGCGACGATCTCACTTCCGGCGGCGTCTCCGGCGGCCCGCAGCAGCGAAGCGTTGAATTCCTCCGACGCCAGGAAAACCGCCAGCCGCGCCTGTTCGAACAACGCGTCGAAGTCGATCCGGTTCAGGATCGCGAGTGCTTCAAGACCGTTGGCGGTCACCTGCGTCTCCGGTTCGTAACTGAGCATGTGGTAACGCAGGAACGACGCCAGCAGCGGGTCGCGGTGCGTCAGGACAAAGTCACGCTCCTGCTCGGAAATCGCGGCAAACGCCTGGCGGTGAAGTTCGGCGCACCGCGTCAATACCGCTTCGATGCAGTCGATATGCGCCGCCAGATCGCCGCCGGAAAATTCCGGCGGCGCCGCTTTCGGCGCGGCTTCGGAGAAGTTCAGCAGATATTGCGCCATGTCGATCAGCGCCTCCGGCCGCTCCGCCGCCCGTTCCAACCGGGCGGCCATGCTCCGCGCCACCCCCTCCAGCTTGAACGGATTGCGCGCCAGATAACGGAAAATCGGCAAACGGTACGGATCCGTGTACACATCCATATTGACCAGCCGTTGCAGCAGATCCGCGAGATCGGCTTCGAGCTTGCGTTCCGGGATCAGCGGCGCCGCCGCCGGCCACCACGGCGGCAGGTACGACGCGAACTCGGCGGCGCCGGCGGCCTCTTGGTACGGCTGCCGCTCCGTCTGGTAATAGCGGGCGTAGGTGACGGGCAATTCGGAAACTCCGGCGACGCCGTCACGCTCCTGCCATACTTTCATGGTCACCCGGTCGCCGGGAACGGTCAGACCGCCGCGGCTGCCGCTGACATTGGAAACAGCGTTGCCGATGATGAAATCACCGGCGGGCAAGCCGTCGATCATAAGAATGATGTCGCCGGAGCGCAGCCCTTCGGCCTCGCCGGTCCCGCCGGGGGTGATGAAGCGGATTTTCATCACATCCGGATCGCCGGTCAACTGGTCGCGAAACGCCTCCAGCTCCGGAACCGTGGAGGCTTTTACCGTGTCCGCCATGATGCCCCAGATGCACTTGCCGGCGAAATCCGCCGGCGCGTCCCGCCACTCCGGCAACGCCGGAACGGCATCGGCCCCCATCCCCGGCACTCCCGCAAGCGCCAGAACGGCGCATGCGACAACCTGCAACAGCTTTTTCATGTCGGTTTCCACTCCTTTTTTTGATGAAGTATAATCGCCTCCCGAATATAGCACGGAAGTCGCGCCGATGCCACGGCAGCCGGAAAGAATTTTCCAAAGTTGTTTCAATCTGTTTGCATAAAAAACCGGGGAAAGATTTTTTTTCACCGCCGCCAATGGATTTTCCGGCAACCCGTGCTACATTACGGAAAACCGTCATTGTCAAAATTCAGAGTGAAATCGTTACTATGTTGAAATTATCCGGAATGTTTCACGACGGCGCCGTATTCCAGCGCCATACCGCCATCCCCGTCTGGGGCCATGCCGCCCCCGACGCCATCGTCCACGCGCAATTCGCCGGCGTCGAAGCCATGGCGCAAGCCGGGACGGACGGAAGCTTCCGCCTCTATCTTTCGGCGCGCGAAGCCGGAGGCCCCTATGAACTCACGGTGCGCTCAAACGAACACAGTGTCGAACTGCGCGACATTCATGTCGGCGAAGTGTGGCTGGCCGGCGGGCAATCCAATATGGAATTCCCGCTGGAGGGCGACGAAGACCGGCCGGAACGGCTCTACAGCAACCCGTCGATCCGTTTTTACCGGATCCCGCACGGCGCCCGGGTCGGCGGCACCACCGAAGCCGCCGGGCGCTGGCTCCCGGCGACACCGGAAAACTGGATGAAATTCTCCGCGGTCGCCTTTCACTTCGCCCGCCGTCTGCAGGAGACACTGGGCGTCGCCGTCGGCGTCATCGACACCAGCTTCGGCGGCACCAACATCGCCGCCTGGCTGAGCGAAGGCGCCCTCGGCGCGCTGCCGTTCTATCAAAAGCGGCTGGCCGCCTATCACGCGGCCACCGGAGATCCGGCGGACTTCCTCCGCTTCCCGGACTTCGCCGAACGGCACGACCGCGGCATCCGCGAAACCGCTCTTATCCGCGACACTTACGCCGCGGCCGGGACTCCGGCTTTTTCCGAACGCAGCGCCGCGGCCGCCGACTGGCACCGGGCGGACTTCGACGACAGCGGCTGGGCGCTGCAGGCGGTCCCGGATGTCTGGAATTCCAACGATTGTCATAGTGCGGGCGTATTCTGGTTCCGCCACGCCGTCGCCATCCCGGCGCACTGGAGCGGCCGCGACCTCATGTTGTCGCTCGGATGCATCGACCAGCAGGATGAATGCTTCGTCAACGGCGCCAAGGTCGGCGCCACCGGAAAGGACTGGGAGTTTTCCAGCTTCGACATGCGCCGTTACCCGGTGCCGAAGCAGTTGGTGACGGACGGCAAACTGACGATCGCCGTGCGCGATGTCTGCTTCTTTCGCACCATTCTCGACGCCGGGCTGATCGGTCCGGAATCGGAGCTCGCCGTGAGCTGCGCCGACTTTCCCGGCGAAACCGTGCCGCTGGCCGGAAACTGGCGCTGGGCGCCCGAACGTCTCGAACCCGCCGTTTCGGGGACAATGCTGCAGACCTGCGGCGCGGGCGAAGCGCATTCGCTGCATATGATGTTCGACAATATGCTCCGGCCGGTGATTCCGTACGCGCTGCAGGGCTTCCTGTGGTATCAGGGCGAGGCGGATTCCACCGAACTCGAACTGGCGCAGAATTACCAGGAAACGTTATGCGCGCTGCGCGCCGACTGGCGCCGCCACTGGGGCAATGCGGAGCTGGAATTCCTGATCGTGCAATTGCCCGGCTTCGGCCGGATCGCCGCATACCAGCCGGGCAACTACTGGTCGCTGGTCCGCGAGGCCCAGCAGCTGGCGGCGCAGCTGGACGGTTCCGGTGTGGCGGTGCAAACCGACAACGGCGACCCGTTCGAATTGCACGGACGGCACAAAAAGGTGGTCGGCGAGCGTCTCGCGGCGCTGACGCTGAAGCGGCGCAATTTTCTGGAAGCCGCCGATCCGGGCCATGGCCCCGTCGCCGGCGCGGTCGAACGCGCCGGACGGCAATTGACCGTCACCTTTGCCGGTGCCGGAACCGGGTTGGTATGGAGTTCCGGCACCGCCGGGCGCAGCTGGAGCATCGCCGGCGCCGACGGCAAGGTTTACCCGGCGCAGGCGGTCATTTCCGCGCCGAACCAGGTGCAGCTTTCCGCGCCCGAGGTCGACGCGCCGGAGCAGCTGTGGTACGGCTGGTCGATGAATCCGCAGGAGGCCAATCTGGCGAATGCCGCCGGCTACCCGGCCGGCCCCTTCCGCGCCCGGCTCCGGGAAACGCCGTTCACGTTCGAAACCGCATACCTCGACCATCCGCTCGATCCGGGCCGGGTTCTGGACTGCTACATCCCCGCCCGGATCACCCAGAGCACCGCGATTTTCATGATTCACGGCGGCGGCTGGCGCGGCGGCTCACGTGCCGGCAATGTCCGGCTGCTCGAAGAGCTGGCCAAGCTCGGTTTCGTGGCCGGCAGTACCGATTACCGGCTGGATGCGCCGGATGCCTTCGCCCAGATCGCCGACATCCGCGACAGCTACGACCGCTTCCTCTCGTGCCTGAAGGAGCTGGGACGGCCGCTAAAGGTGATGTTCTACGGCGAATCCGCCGGAGCGCACCTGGCGCTGATGACCGGTATGACGCTGCCGGGCGAAACCGGCGAACCGACGGCATACCGGAATTTTCAACGCGTCAACGAATGGGTGGCGCCGGCCGCCATCGCGGTGCAAGCCGCGCCGGTGACATTCGAACCGTGGGAGGATATCTTCCCGCCGGCGGAGCAGATGTTCCGCGACATCTCCGGCTGCGGTTATGCCGAGGATCCGGAGCGACGACGACGGCTGTCGCCGATCCGGTATGTGCGGCCGGCGACGCCGCGCGTATTTTTCCTGAACGCGGCCAACGAGCACATGTTTCCGCTCGAACAGACCGAAGAATTCCGGAAGCGGATGCGGCAGGCCGGACGGGATTGCCGGGTGACGCTGTATTTGCATGCGGAACACGGCTTCCTGTACGAATTGACCCGCAAAATCCAGCGGCAGGCGTTCGACGATCTCGCCGATTACGCCGCCAATTTGTAAGAACGTATCAACCGATAATTTCGAAGCGGTCGACGTCGACCAGCCCCTTGTCGGAGAGTTTCAAATGCGGAATCACCGACAAGGGCAGGAAGCTCAACTGCTGGAACGGGCTCGGCAGCGAACAAACCTGCCGGGACGCTTCATACAGCTTCCGCAGCTCCGCCGCCACCTCTTCGGCGCTCAACAGGCTCATCAGGCCGGCCACCGGCAGTGCCAGTTGCGCCAGCACCCGCCCCTCCCGGACCACGGCGAAGCCCCCCTCCCCGGCAATCAGGGTATTGACCGCCAGCGCCATATCCGCGCCGTTGTCGCCGACCACACAGACGTTGTGGCTGTCGTGCCCGACGCTGGACGCCAGGGCGCCGCCCAGCCAGCCGAAGCCCTTGACCCAGCCCTGCCCGATATTGTTGTTTTTCCCGTGCCGGGCAAAAACCGCCGCCATCACCGTGTCCGGCGCCGGCAGCCGCAAATGCAGGTGGTCGGTCAGAAGCGAACAGGAGGTCAGTCCGATCACGCTGGTTTCACCGGCGCCCATCCGCGGTGCAAACACCTCCGGCGACACCGGCTCCAACAGGATCGAATGCCGGGCGAAGTCCGTCGACGGCTCGGGCACACGCCCGGCAAAGGCCGCTTCATCGACCCACATGCCCCGCTTCATCACCCGCTCGATCCGGACCTGCCGGAAGCTGCTCACCAGCACCAGGTCGGCGAGCCGTCCGGGCGCGATCAGACCGCGGTCGCGCAAACCGAAAATCAACGCCGCCGAGGTACTGGCAACCCGGTACGCGACCTCCGGGGGGCAACCCAGCGCAATCGCCCGGCGCACCATATAGTCGATCTGTCCCTGGTCCAAAAGCTCCAACGTGTCCTGGTCGTCGGTGCAAAACGCCAGCGACGGCGCCAGCGTCGCATTCAACAGCGGCAACAGCGCCTCCAGATTCCGCGCCGCCGTCCCCTCCCGGATCAGAATATTCATTCCGCGCCGCAGTTTTTCATACGCCTCGATGATGGTGGAACATTCATGATCGGTGGCAATTCCGGCGGCCAGGTAGGTATTCAACGCTTCCCCGTCCAACAACGGCGCGTGGCCGTCGATCGGCCGGCCGGCGAACATGCGGATTTTTTCCAGCAGGTCGGGATCTTTGCCCAGGACGCCCGGGAAGTTCATCACCTCCCCCAGCCCCAGCACTCCCTTCCGCCCCGCATAAGCGGCGACGGCGGCGGCGTCCAATGCCGCCCCGGAGCTTTCCAGCGGACTGGCCGGGACACAGGAGCTCAGACTCATCAACAGATCCATCCGCATTCCCCGGGCGCAGGCGAGAAAATAATCCCACCCCGCCGTCCCGGCCACATTCGCCAGCTCGTGCGGATCACAGATCGCGGTGGTGGTCCCCCGCGTCAGCGCGGCGCGGTCGAACTGATACGGAGTCAACAGCGAGGATTCGACATGGACATGGGCGTCGATGAAGCCCGGCACGGCGGTGAGCCCGCGCGCGTCGAATTCCTGATGCGCGCAGTAGTTGCCCCATCCGACGATTTCGCCGTTGGCGATTGCCAGATCGGTAACGAAGCGTTCGCCGGTCAAACCGGCGAGCACGGTGACACCTTTCAACACCAGATCCGCCGGGACCCGCCCGGTTCCGACATCGATCCGTTCGGTCAAGCAACTCATATTACCCCCTCCAATTTATTCGCACTTCATAAAATGACACCGGTTCTCATGTTTGTCAAGAGCGAAAGCGGCGTTTGCCGCCTTTCCACCCGTTTTTTTCACCGGCCCGCTTGTAAAGTGCGGAAAGCATTGTATAGTAAAGGCTGTCGAATGAGAAAAAACGGTTTTTCTCATTATGGGCGGTGACGATGCAACAGTAAGCCGGATCGTCACCGGATGTGCAACTCGAGTTCACCTTGCAAGTCTCGCGCTTTCCCGCGAATGCCTTTCAGTGCTTAACCCACTCGGTTGTATTGTTGTCATATCTGACAAAATATACGGCACTGTATTTTACAAGGTAATATCATGAGTGAACTGGAATGTTTCCGGGCGCTCGGCTTGTCCGAGCCCACATTGGCGGCGCTGACGCGCAAAGGATTTGAAGAACCCACCCCGATTCAGGCGTTGACCATCCCGATTTTGCTGAAGGGCGAACAGGACGTCATCGGCCAGGCGCAAACCGGCACCGGCAAGACCGCCGCGTTCGGCATCCCGATTCTGGAAACCGTCGCCGGCGGCTCCCGGCGCCCGCAGGCGCTGGTATTGGCGCCGACCCGCGAATTGTCGATGCAGATCGCCGAGGAGATCCAGTCGCTGAAGGGCGACCGCGCCTTGAGCATCGCGGCGGTTTACGGCGGCCAGTCGATCGAAGTGCAGCTGGAGCGGCTGCGGCGCGGCGTCGATATCGTCATCGGCACGCCGGGACGGGTGATCGACCTGATGAACCGCGGCAAGCTCGACTGGGGCGAAATCCGTTTCGCGGTACTGGACGAAGCCGACGAAATGCTGAACATGGGTTTCATCGAAGACATCGAATTGATTCTGTCGAGCATGCCGGAAGAGAAGCGGATGCTGATGTTTTCCGCGACGATGCCGGAGGAGATCCGGCGCATCGCCGAACGCTTCATGCGGCCGGGTTACGAAGTGGTGCAGACCAAGGCGGACCTGTCGGCCACCGGTCTTACGCATCAGATTTATTTCGAGGTCCGGCGCGAAGACAAGCTGGAAGCGCTTTCGCGGATCATCGATATGGAAAGCGACATGTACGCGATGGTGTTCTGCCGGACCCGCAACGACGTCGACGAATTGACCGAAAAACTGCAGGCCGACGGCTATCCGGTCGAGGCGCTCCACGGCGACATCGCCCAGGCGCAGCGCACCAAGGTGATCGCCCGGTTCAAAAAACGCAGCTTCCGGATTCTGATCGCAACCGACGTCGCCGCGCGCGGCATCGACGTCAACGACCTGACCCACGTGATCAACTTTTCGCTGCCGCAGGGCACCGAATCGTATGTGCACCGGATCGGGCGCACCGGCCGGGCGGGTAAAACCGGCACCGCGATCACCTTCGTAACCCCGGCGGAATACCGCCGTCTGACCCGGATTCAGCGCGAGGCGCATACCGACATCCGGCAGGCGCATCTGCCGCAGGGCAAGGAGATCGTCGAAGCCAAGAAGCAGCAGTTCGTCGAAAAGCTGACCTCGGTGATCGAAGCCGGCGAACACGACGACTACCTCGGTTTCGCCGAAGAGCTGCTGTCGGTCTGCGATCATCCGGCGGATATTTTCGCCGCGATGCTGCGTTTGAAATTCAAGAAGGAATTGCTGGAAAGCTCCTATACCGAACTCGGTGCCAAGCGCCGTTCGGGGCGCGAGGAGTCCGACCCCGACGAACGCGGCCGCACGCGCCTGTTTATCGGCGTCGGCAAACTGGACAATTTCACGCCGCCCAAGCTGCTCGACCTGGTCTGTACCCGCAGCGCGATTCCGAAGTTCCGGATCGGGAAAATCGATTGCTTCGACAAATTTTCCTTCGTCAACGTCCGCTTCAGCGACGCCGAACGGATCGTCGATGCGTTCCGGAGCCGGGGCCCGAAGGTGGAAATCGCCCGGGACAAGGACGACGCGCCGAACGGCGCGCCGGAAAAGCCGGCAGCGAAGAAAGCCGCCAAGGCGCCGAAGGCTCCCAAGGCGGAAAAGACGGAAAAACCGAAGAAAGCGCCGAAAAAGATGCGCGAATGGCTGATGGACCTGGAAGCTTCGGCTCCGCCGCCGGCCTCGAAGAAGCGCGGAAGCTAAACGGCGGCGCGAAAAAGATATTCCGTACGCACCCGTACGAAATGGATTGTATGTTATGAAGATCGGAAATATTTCAAATTGGTTCTCCCGGGAGGAATTCACCACCCGCGGAGGTTATAATGAACTGGCGCGGGTAGCCTACCCGTTGATCCTGATGTCGGCCAGCAACGTGGTGATGCAGTTCGCCGACCGCAAATTCCTCGGCAACAGCTCCACCGACGAAATGGCGGCGGCGCTGCCGAGCGGGGTATTGTACTTTACCTTGTTCTGCTTCTTTATGGTGACGGCGAACTTCACCAGCGCGATTGTGGCACAGCTGCACGGCAGCAACAACCGGCATGATTGCGTGCGCGCCGCCTGGTCGGGATTTTACTTCTCGATCCTGTCGAGCGCGATCATCATGACGCTGGTGCCGCTGCTCGGCTATTGGATCCTGATGAATTCCGGCAACGACCCGGTGATCGCGGACTACGGCTGGACTTACTTCAAGTCGCTGATCCCGAGCGGGGTTTTCGCCTGTCTGGCGGCGCCGTTTTTCGCGTTCTACTCCGGACGCGGCAAGACGCTGCCGGTGGCGGTAATCAACATCGGGATCTGTCTGTTGAACGTGCTGTTCGACTGGCTGCTGATTTTCGGCCACTGGGGGTTTCCCAAGTGGGGAATTTTCGGCGCGGGTCTGGCGACCAGCATCAGCGCCGGGATCGGTTTCTTCGCGGCGATGACGATGTTTCTGTGCGTGAACCAGCGGGTCTATCCGACGCGGCGGCTGCGGGCGCTGCACAGTGAATTCATCGTCAAACTGCTGAAATTCGGCACGCCGGCCGGATTGCAGGTGTTGAGCGACCTCGGCAGCTTCACGTTGATCCTGCTGATCGTCGGACGTCTCGGCAACGAACCGCTGGCGGCGATGACGATCGCGTTTTCGATCAACAACCTGAGCTTCATGCCGCTGTTGGGAGTATCCGACGCGACGGCGATTCTGTGCGGCCAGTTCATCGGCCGCAAGCAGAAAAAGCTGGCCTCGCTGATTCCCTACCGCTCCTGGCGGCTGGTTTTGATCTATGCGCTCTGCACCGGGATCATTTATGTCGTCATGCCGGGGGCGTTGACGGAGTTGTTCCGCCCCGATGACGCCACCGCCGCCAGTGCCACGGACTTCGCCCGGGTGGCGGAATTGAGCGCCATCGTGTTGATGATGGCGGCGGCATGGAATCTGGCGGATACGGTGAAATTCGTCTTCGGCGGAGCCCTGCGCGGCGCCGGCGACACACGGGCGGTGTTGATCATCAACTCCTGCTGCGCGTGGTTGCTGGCATTGCCGGGAATCGCGGTGATCGTATTCTGGATCAAGCCGCACGTCGCGTGGGTCTGGGCGTATCTGATCTTCGTCACCGCCACCGAAGGGCTGCTGATCCTGTGGCGCTACCGCTCCGGCAAATGGCGGAAAATCCATCTGGTAAGATCGGAACTGAATGCCAAAAACCAGGTTCCGATCGAAGAGCTCGAACACCTGCCGCTGTAAAAAACAAAAAAACGACAAACGGGCCGGGATATGCTTACACAACAGGCATGCCCCGGCCCGCTGCGTTATATTTCCCGCGAAAATCCGGCAAAACAGCCGGTTTTTTACTATCTTCACATAGAAATGTTAAAATTAACAAAAATCAGGGGTTGACTTTTCAAAAGAAATACCCTATAATATAAAAGAAAGATATAACGATATATCAAAGGATGAAATCAGCCATGTCCGTAACGTTGAAATCGATTGCCAGCCAGGTCGGCGTATCGCCGATGACGGTTTCCGCGGCGCTGCACGATATCGCGGGAATACGGATATCGGACGCCAAACGGGAGCTGATCCGCAAGACCGCGCGGGAAATGGGCTACCGTCCCAATCTGCTGGCGCGGACCCTGTCCGGGGGCGGCAGCCGGATCATCGGCGTCGTCATCGATTCGGAGGCGCCGGCCAGCCTGTTCGCCATCCTGTGCCATATCGAGAAGGAAGCCACGCTGGCGGGCTACCGGCTGATGGTGGCCGAAGGGCACGATTCGCTCGACACCGTGGTGGCGGCCCACCGCACATTCGAGCAGTACGGTGCCGAAGGAGTGATCTGCATGGCGCACGACTACCCGGATCAACGCGACCGGTTCCAACAGTATTTCCGGGACAAACAGCGGCTGGTGCTGCTGGAAAAAGCCCCCGGCCTGGAGCACCCTTATATCGAAATCGACCAGGAACCGGCATTCCGGGAAGTCATCGGGCACTGGCAGAAACAAGGGAAGAACATCGGCTACATCATTTCCGACCTGCCGTACTTTTCCCAGCAGAACATGCTGAAGGCCTATCGCGCGGCGTGCGCCGGAGCCGGGATCGCCGCCCAGCTTTTCCATCCGGCTTTTTCCCTTGATTCCCGGCAGATGATCGGCGAAATGAATCGCTGTCTGGATGAATTCATCCTGCCCAACCGAATCGATGCCGCGCTGATCCAGAATGACCGTTACGGCGCCGCCATGCTTTCCGCGCTGCATGCGCGCAACTTGCGCTGCCCGGACGATCTCGCGCTGGTCGGCAAAGACAACAGCGATTATTGCGACATGCTGCTGCCGCCCCTGGCCAGCATCGACAGCAACCATGCGGCGTCGGGGAAACAGATGGTCCGGCTGCTGCTGGAGTTGATCGCGGGCCGGAGTCCTGCGCCGGAATACATTCCGTCCCGCATCGTCTGGAGAGAATCGGCAGGCGTATAACCTGCATTGAATAGAAAACAGTCTCCGCAACCGAGAAACAATCAGGAAAGGGCAACGAAAATGAAGACAACGAAGAGACTTTTCACACTTATTGAATTGCTGGTAGTGATTGCCATTATCGCGATTCTCGCCAGCATGCTGCTGCCGGCCTTGAGCCAGGCCCGGGCCAAAGCGCAGTCGATCAAATGCGTCAGCAACCTGAAGCAAATCGGGTTGGCGCAGACTATGTACGCCAATGACAATCAGGACTTCCGTCCCTACTTCCTGGTAAATCTGACGGCCGGTTTTGCCAACTACATGTGGATGTTCGGGCCGGAGGCGGGAACCTTCCAGCTGTGGCGCCTCGGCTATGCCGGCGGCAGTTATACCGGCGACCGCTTCAAAGAGATCTCGGATGCGGATTTCCAGGGCTTCGCCAGCCTCTTCCGCTGCCCGTCCGACCCGGGGAACTTCAAGTGGACGGAAAACAAGCCGTGGGAAGGGATTCTGTCCTATGCCGGCGCATGGGCGACCCAGTCGGAAATCTCCTGGTGGTCGAATATCGCCCGCAACAAGATGACCGATCCGGCCGGCAACGCGACCTTTTTCGATCTGGCCTTCTGCGACGCTCCGAATGCCGGTTTCGATACGCAGTTCAACCACAACCGGGAAACCAACGTGTTGACGCTGGACGGCGCCGTGCATACCGTGGAAAACAGCAAGCTGCGGCTCTATACCGATTTGACTGCCAGTCTGGTCTATGTGCTGGACCGCGACAAACACAGCCCGCTGTAAAACGGAGCCGACGATGAAACGATGGATTCTTCCGGCGTTGACATTGTGGTTCGGCGTGGCCGCCGCGGCGGAGTACACCATTGTGCTGCCCGCCGACGCCATTCCGGCCGAACGGAGCGCGGCCGCCGAGCTGCAGCACTATCTGCGCCGGATCGGCGGCATCGAAGTCCCGGTGGCGGCCGCAGCGGCACCGGGGCAACCGGCAATCTACGTCGGCGGCCACACGCCGGAGGAATTGCGGCCGGATGAAATCATCCTCGGCAACTCCGGCGGCGACATTTTGCTCACCGGAGCGCGGCCGCGCGGCGCGTTGTACGCGGTGTACACCTACTTGGAGGAGTACCTCGACGTGCGTTTCTGGACCGCGACGGAATCCACCGTGCCGCAGCGGGATCTGACCGAGCTGCCCAAGCCGGAGCTGCGGTATGCGCCGCCCTTTTATTACCGGGAAACCAATTACCGGCAGGCAGCCCGCGATCCGGCTCTGGCGGTGAAGTTCAAGCTCAACGGCACCTTCAATGAAATTCCGCCGGAACTCGGAGGCCACCTGGTATTCACCGGTCTCGTGCATACCTTCGACAAATTCATGCCGGCGGCGCGCTACTTCGCCGATCATCCGGAGTGGTTCAGTCTGAACAACGGCCGCCGGATCGGCGGCCAGACCGATGGGCAGCTGTGCCTGACCAATCCGGAGATGCGGCAGGAGTTCCTGCGTATCCTCCGGCGTATGCTCGAACAGGATCCGTCCATCCGGATCCTGTCGGTCAGCCAGAACGACAACGCCGTGTATTGCCAATGCGACGCCTGCGCCGCCATCGACGTCCGCGAAGGCAGCCAATCGGGTTCGCTGCTCGATTTCGTGAATTTCATCGCCACGGAATTGCAACCCGACTATCCGGAGTTATGGGTGGAAACGCTGGCCTATTTGTATACCCGGAAACCGCCGGAGCATATCCGCCCGGCCGCCAATGTGCTGATCCGGCTGTGTTCGATCGAAGCCGATTTCAGTCACCCGCTCGATTCGGAGGCCAACGCATCGTTCCGCGACGATCTGACGGTATGGCGGGAAATCGCGCCGCAGCTGGCGATCTGGAATTACGTCACCAACTTCACCAATTATCTGTTGCCGCATCCGAACATGAGCGCCTGGGCCGCCGACTGCCGCTTCTTCGCCGCCAACCGGGTCAAAGCGGTATTTCAGCAGGCCGATGGTGCCACCGAAGTCGGCCCCTGGGTGGCGTTGCGTTCCTGGCTGTTGGCGAAACTCTTGTGGGATCCGTCGCAAAATCAGGATGAATTGATCGACACCTTTCTCGCCGGCTACTACGGCGGTGCGGCGCCGTTTCTGCGGCGCCAATACGATCTGGCGGAAGCGGCCGTCGCCAAATCCGATCACCCCTTGAAGTGCTTCATGCACCATGCCGACGGGTGGCTGACGCTCGACGAGCTCATGTCGGCGCGGCAACTGCAGCAGCAGGCATTGGACGCGGTCGACGGCGACCCGGTGTTGCGCGAACGCGTGGAACGAAACGGCGTATGCTGGGATATCGCGTTGCTGGAACGCAACGGCGAAGAGTCGGCCGGGCAAATGCCGCTGGCGGAAAGGCGGCAGGTTTTCGACCGCCTGCTGGAGGTGCTGCGCCAGACCCCGCCTTATGAATACGCCGAAGGAATTCAACTGGATTCGCTGTTGCGCCAGTTCCGTTACAATCTGGGCAATTACGGGATCGAAAAATCCGGCTCGGTACCGGAATTCTGCCGCGATTTGCCGGACGAACGCTGGTTCGAACTGCTGCCGGAGGAGATGGTGCTCTTCAGTCCGGGCGTCTGGACCACCCGCGAAGGCGATGCGGCGGCGGCGGCCGGCCAGGCGGTCCGGCTGTCATGTCACTCCCCCGCGTGGATGCTGCAATGTCCGGTACCGTCGCCATGGCAAGGCAAGCGCGGACGCCTGTATGCCGGGTTGCGCGGCGAAAATCTGCCGCCGGGCACTCCGGCGCTGCAGGTCGGCGTCTATGACCGGGAGGCAAAAACGGAGCAGCAGTTTCCGGTCGACGGCGTCCGGATCAAAGGTGACGGTTACGAGTTGGTGGAGATCGGCAATTTCGACTTCACCGCGACGCAATTTATCTATTTCGCCCCGGTGGTGGCGCCGGGACAACCAAGAACGATCCGGGTCGACCGGATCATCTGTGTCATGGAGTGAAGACAATGCGGAAAACAGGGTGGTTGTGGTTGTTGCTGGCGGGAATGCTGCCGGGTGGCGCGGCGGAGTTGAGCTTCGACCGGGGACCGGAAGCGGCAAACGAAGCCCCGGTATTCTTCCGGGTCGGACAAAGCGCTCCCGTGTTGGACGGTGTATGGCAGGCGGGCGAATATGCGTTGGAGGCGTCAGGCTTCTTTCAATTGCAATCCCGGCAATACGCGGCGACGCAGGCACGCTACGGCCTGAGCGCCGACGCGAAGTGCCTGTATCTGGCGATAAGCTCCCCCGTCGCGACTCCGCTGAAAACCACGATCGCCGCACCGGACGGCAATGTCTGGGAGGATGACGCCATCGAAGTGTATCTGGTCGGAAATTTCGGCGCCGGCGACCGTTACCAGTGGATCGTCAACGCCGACGGCGTGGTTTATGACTCGAAAAACGGCAACCCGGCCTGGAATGCGCCGGAGGTCCGCTGGCAATCCCGCGTCGCCGACGGCGTCTGGACGGTCGAGGCGGCGATTCCGTGGCGCGCCGTCGGCGGGGCGCAGCCGTGGTGGCGCTTCAACCTCGGCCGCTCTTATGTCGGAATTCCGGAGTTCACCTCGGTGTCGCCGAGCCGGATCATGTACGGAGACATTCCGACCATGGCGGTATTGCATCCCGACGCCGCAGCGCCGCGGCTGCAGTTGACCGGCCCCGGCGAATTGGGGGCGCGCAGACTGCAATTGACCATGACGCTGCCGGAAACACCGGCCGGGAATTACACCTTCCGGGCGCAGACCGACAACCGGGTGCTGCCGTTCGTCGCCGAAGAAACCCTTGCCGCCGCATCGGGGGAAACGCTGCAATTCACCGCCGCCACCGACGCCGGACGGCCGCTGCCGGAAAGCGCGGCGTTGAAATTGGAGGCCTTCGCGGGGACGGACCAGCTGTTGTTCCGGACCACTTTGCCGTACCAGGAGTCGGTGCCGTTCAAGGTCGCCTACTGGTATTCGGAGTCGAAGAACGATGTCCTGCATGTGGTGGTCCGGCCGCAGCCGTTTTCGCCGGGCGGAAATCTCGCCATCGGACTCGCCGACCCGGAAGGAAGCGATCCGGTGACGCGGAGCTTCGCGGTTCCGGCGCAAACCGGAGAAGTCACGCTGGATTTCGACCTGGCCGGATTCCCCGCGGGTGACTACCGGCTGCTGCTGACCGGACGCGACAACCAGGGCAATGTATTCCTCGACACCTGGGAGCTGTTCGCCAAATATCCGGAAAAGACGCCGTGGCAGGACTTTGCGGGCGGTATCGGCTACGATGCCCCGGCGCCGTGGCAGCCGCTGGCGTGGGACGGCAGTACGCTGACGCTGTGGAATCGCCACTATCGTTTCGGCGCCGCCTTGCTGCCGGAGCAATTGCAGAGCGCCGACAACGAGCTGTTGACGGCGCCGATACGGCTGCTCCGCGACGGCAGCGTCATGGAATTCTCCGCCGCCGGGAACGGAATCGCCGAAGCGGCTCCGGGCACGGGCTGCAAACAGTTGACCGCGGTAAACCGTTCCGGCGATCTGGAATTGACGACCCGGCTGCAGGCGGCGTTCGACGGACTGCTTGAATACGAGTTGGAATTGGCTCCGGCGCAACCGGGGAAAACGGTTACAGTGCATGCGCTGGCGCTCGAAATCCCGCTTTCGCGCCGTTATGCGACCGGCTACGACAACAATCAGAGCCTTTTGAGCAAAACCGATCTTTCCCTATTGCCGTCGGGCACCGAAATCCCGGCCAATCTGACGCAAACCCCGATCCTGTGGATCGGCGACGCCGAAACCGGGACGATGCTGGGGGTGGAAAACCTGCGCGGCTGGCATTGCCGCGACGAAAACCGTTCCGCTATCCTGACACTCGACGACACCACCGCGACACTGCGTCTGCAGTTGGCGGACGAAGCGTTCGAATTGCGCGAACCGCGCCGGATCCGTTTCCAGCTGCAGGCGACGCCGGTCAAACCGCTGAACCATCTGGCCAAGCGCCAGTACGATGTCAGCGGCTCCTTCGGGGCGGGATCGCCCCTGGCGGAGGTGTCGCCAAATGGACTGATCATGTGGTCCGGCTACTGGCAGCAATTCTACGGCTTGGCCGATCTGCGCTTCCTGAATGAACCAATGTTGGCGGAATTCGCCCGGACCAAGCGGGAAAATAATACCCGGGTGGCGCATTACTTCGGCGGTTACAGCACATCGCCATTCTCTCCGGCGTGGGCCGCCTTCGGGCTGCAGTGGCATTCGCCGCCGCCGAAATTCGGGGAAAACTCCACCGATGCGGTGATCGCCGACCGTGCCGGGCGCAATGCCAACGTGGTGGTGTCGGGGTGTTTCAACGACGCGGATTACCGCAACTTCCAACTGAAGAACTTCGCCGATGTCCTCGGCGACGACCGGGTCGGCGCCGAAGATCTGTACTTCGATTTCGCGTGGCCGAAAAGCTGTGCCAACGAATTGCACGGCTGCGCCTACACCGACGACTTCGGCCGTCCCCGGATGACCACGAGCCTTTCCGGCACCCGGGAATACTACGAGCGCGTCTACCGGCTGCTGCATGGAAAAACCCCGGACGGGTTGATTGCGGCGCATGTGATCAGCATGAAGTCGCCGACCTATTCATTCTTCGATTTTCTGGTGTGCGGCGAAGCCTACGACACGCTGATTGTACGGAGCGACAACTATTATGACGTTTTCACCCCCGAACTTCTGCGGATCGCCTATACGCCGCTGGTCGCCGACTACTGCGTCTGGGTGCTGCCGCAGTTCACCCGCGCCCATCTCTTGTTCGCGCCGGAAAAAAGCGCCTCCTGGTCGCCCGACGCGCCGGAATCGGTCCGGGCCATCCGCCATATGCTCGGCTATCTGGTGGTGCACAACGTCGATTTCTGGCCGAGCTGGGGAGCACAGGCCCAAGCCTGGGAAATTCTCAAAGCCCTGTTCCGGCTCGACGGCGGTTCCGGCGAACGGAAGTTTTATCCCTACTGGCAGCAAGCCGGGCCGGTGGAAAAGGTCACCCCCGCCAACAGCCGAATCCTGGTATCCGCCTACGAACACGACGGGAAACTGCTGCTCGCAGTATTGAACGATACCGACGCATCGTCCGAAGTCGAAGTAAAATTCAATCCGGTTATCACCGTAACCGGCGCCGTTTCGCTATTCGCGCCGGCGACATTGCTTCCGGTACAGGAAAATATCATGCGAATCCAGTTGCAGCCGCGCGAATTCCAATTATTGGAGCTATATTAGAGCAACTGGAAAACGAAAGATACCATGTATAGGTGACAGGAAATCGGAGTAGAAAAAAACTCCTTTGTCAAGTAACTTTGATTAGTCCCATCAAAGCGACAAAGGAGGCACCGAAATGCAGAGAAAAGGTAACACGATCAGTCGGAAAAGTCAA
>JAVBQJ010000117.1:0-35443 GCA_031549115.1 Victivallaceae bacterium | reverse complement strand
AGAGCCCCCGCGTGAACCGGGGCGCACTGCGGCCCCGTGTACACCGTCAAAAAATCACCCCACCCGCCGCATCGGCGGCGCACAATCAACCATCAAAATCTACAAGCCGAAAACACGCTCGGCTTCTTTCATTTTTTCCCGCACCGGGACCTGGAAAGGGCAACGTTTTTCACAGGCGCCGCAGCCGATGCATTCCGATGCGTGATGGGGCAAAAGCTTGTAGTGTTCGCGCACGGTTTCCGGGACTTGCGTTTGCGCCAGGGCGAGATTCAGATATTTGTTGACTTCGGCAACATTGATCCGTTTCGGGCACGGGGCGCAATGACCGCAATACATGCAATGACCCGACCAGGAACACCGCTCCAAGCCGGACAATACTTCCGAATAATCTTTTTCCTCTTCGGACGCGTCGCACCAGGCAAGGGCCTGGCGGATTTCGTCGATGCTCCTGCAGCCGACCATCACCGCCGCCACCGCGGGACGGGTCAGGGCGTAATTCAGCGCCTGCACCGGCGTCATGGCGCGTCCGAACATCGACTGGTCGGCCTTGAGCAGATCGCCTCCGGCATAAACTTTCATCACGTCGACGGCGACATTTTGACGGGCGCACAATGCATAGAGGGCTTCGCGTTCGGGATCGAAGTTGTGGTATTTTTTGCCGTAAACCTCATCCGCCCAGAGCTCTTCCACGTCTTCACCGGGCGGCTGCATGTCATAGCAGGGATTGACCGAAAACATCAGGACATCGATCCATCCGGTTTCGACCGCCAGTTTGGCGATGACCGGATTGTGGCTCGACAGACCGATGGAACGGATTTTCCCGGTGTCCTTCAGCGACTGGACGAACTGGATGAATTCGCCGTCGAAGATCGCATGGAAATCGTCCAATTGATCGCTGTAATGAATCATGCCGACGTCAATATAATCGGTTTCGAGGCGTTCCAGCAGATCCGCAAAGGCCGCGGCCGAGTCCGCGACGTTTCGCGAGCGCTCATATTGTCCGTTTTTCCAGATCGAACCGACATGGCCCTGAATGACGAATTCGTTCCGCCGTCCGCGCCATGTCGCGCCGATGGTCGAACGCAGGATGGGATCGGAAGCGTAAATATCGATGAAGTTGATGCCGTTGTCAATGGCATAATCCATCAATTGCTGTGCTTCCGCGGCTGTTTTCCCGGAAAAACCTTCACAGCCGAGGGATATGGCGCTCACCGGAATGCCGGTTCGGCCCAAAGTACGATAGATCATCTGCAATCCTCCGCGTTCGCGTTGTGTTTCCCATTATACATTACAGTTGCTGTAAGTCAAATATTTTTCGGAAAAAGTAGCTTTTTTTGTTTTTCCCGGAGAGATGCGCAACAGGCAAAATGCCAAAATTTTTCTTGATTTCCCATTTTCGGGTATTGACTTTGCATTCTAGATATGCTATAATTGTAATGTGTATTCTAGAATGCCTTAACATGATACCCGAGGAATGAATGGCGCCGAAAAGTAAGAGCCGGGAATTGGCGGAGATGCTGAAAATCCAAATTGTTTCCGGTGCGTTGCGTGCCGGACAGCAGCTGGAGCCGATCGTCAAGCTGGCGGAACGCTACAAAACCACGGTTGCAACGGTCAGCAAGACGATGGAGTTCCTGGAGCAGTATGGCCTGGTGCAGCGCATTCCCGGCAAAGGGGTGTTCGTCTGTGAGAAGAAGAGCTGCCGGATCGGGATCGTGCTCGACCGGGTTTTCGCCTACAGTACCTCGGCGTATTCGTCGCTGCACATCATTCTCAAGGAGATCGACCAGCAGTGCATAGAGTTGAACTGGTCGTATGAATTGTTTCCGAATGTCGTCGACGCCGCTTCGGCCCGCTCGTTTCAGCTCAAACTGGACCAGAACGAGTTTGACGCGGTGTTCATCGGCAGCATGTACATCGCACAGAATTACGAAACCCTGTTTCGCGACCGGCTGGTCTATACGATCGGAATCTATAACTACAAGGAACTCAACTACTCGCTGAACTTCAACAGCTACCGGATGACCCACGACGCGGTGTTGGAGTTGAACCGTCTCGGCTGCCGCGAAATCGCATTGTTTGACACCAATGTGTCGATGGCGTGGTCGAGTACGCCGGATATGACCAAACGGGGATATTACGACGGACTCAAGCGGATCGGAAAGCTGCGCGATCAGGCGCTGTACCGGCAGGTTCCGGTTTCCCAGGAGGGGGGGTACCAGGCGTTGACGGCGTTGTGGACGAGTTGCGACGCGCGTCCTTTGGGGGTCATCAGCAGCGACTCGTTGATGACGATCGGGATGATTCAGGCGGCATTTGCGCAAGGTATGCGGATTCCTGAGGATCTGATCATCGCCAGTCATACCAATCAGGGGTGCGATGCGGCGCAGTTTTCGGTGCCGATCATCAAATATGTAAACCCGGTGGGCAAACAGATTCGACGGGTATTCGCCAACATCCAGAATTATCTGAAAGGCGAGACTCCGCCATTCGGGATGGAGCTCATCGAACCGATCAAACAGGTTTCCGGGAAGGAAAAGCTTCTGTACCGGGATTGACGGCCGTTTCACAAATTGTGCGCAGAGGAAACAGTGGTGGATCCCGGCGACGGGTCGCTCCTTTTTTTATATTCGTGACTTGCAATGAAGAACAAGGTTAGAGAAAGGATTCGGAATGCGGAAAAGTTTCACACTTATAGAGTTGTTGGTCAATACTACTACCTTAAACATGTAATGATAATGTATCACCGTCTCCGTTAAAAGTCAAATCACTCTTCCAATTTTTTGTCATAATCTTCAGGTAATAAAAGCACATCAAGGGATTAGCAAGGATGTTCAGACAAGTATTTTTCGTGTTGTTGGTGATTTTCTCCGGCGGCTTGGCCGGAAACACACTCCATGCGGTTCATGCCGATATGGCGCCGCCGATGGCCGACCCGGTGCGGGGAGCGGCGGAACGCGAAGCCGCCGTGGCGGTGCGGGATGGTGAGATTGTGCTGGAAAATGCGCAGCTTCAGGCGGTTTTCACCGTCGGCAATGACCGGCTCGCCCTGACGCGCCTGTTCAATGAATATCTGGACGACGACATGCTCAAGCAGGGCGCCGTGTCGCCGATTTTTGTGGTGGAGAGCAATGACACGCGCTATTACGGCAACAAGGATTTCGCCGTCCGGGAGGTGACCGCCGTCGAAAACGGCGCCCGGCTGCGGTTGGAAAATTCCGCTTTGCCCATGGCGGTCACGCTGGACTTGTCCATCGACGAAGAGGGCATGCACATCCGCGCCGATTTCAAAAATACCGGCGGGAAAGCGCTGGATTTCAAGGTCGCCGTACCGGTGATCGGCGGCTTGCAGCTGGCGGACGAACCGGAGCTGGATTACTACTATTTCCCTCTGGGCGGCGGGATCATCGACACCCGGGCGGCGGTGATGCGCTTCGGTTACGGCGACAGCCAGGCGCTGTGGCAGCTCGTGGATATCTTCGCTCCCGGAAAGGGGTGCGGCGTCTATCTGCGCGGCGATGACAGCGAGGGCTTTCACAAAAACATCAATTTGCGCAAGGAGATCGCCGGCGAGACGGCCCGCAATACCGATGCGTATATGCGTACGGTGACCCGCCCGGAATACACCTGGAGCAGCAACGCGCTGCCCGAGGTACCCGGCAGCAGCTTTGGGCTGGAATACTTCCGGCGGACCCGCAAGCCCGGTGAATCGTATGCGCCTCCCGCCGCGGTCATCGGCGTTCACACCGGGGACTGGAAAACCGCGATGCGCCGCTACAGCGACTGGGCGCACCGGGTCTGGCAGTGGCGTCCGTTTCCGTCGGCTCTGAGCGACAAGTTCATGATCGGCATCAACGGCTGGCCGGACAATCCATTGTACGGCAAAGACGGCTATCAGAAGAATTTCTGGCAGCCGCACATGGACGCGGTCGAATTGACCAGCTGGTGGGAATGGTCGGAGCTGGGGCCGTTCGGCGTGCCGTTCGATCAACTCGACGCTCAAACCTACGCCGGGGTCAAGGATTATCTGGTCGACGACCCGGTGACCGGCAAGAAGATATTCATGGGCTGCGGCAGCGATTACGCCCGGTACAACGACCGCTTCGGCGGCATTGCCGCGCTGCGGGCGGCGATCGCCGCCAACAAACAGCCGGGGCGTCTGGTCACGCTCTACTCCGACCCGTTCCGGCTGGGCGAAAACAACGAAACCGCCAAACAATTCGGCGATCGCTGGAACTTCGTTTCGCTCGACGGCAAGAAAACCCATTACGGTGAAACCATCAATCCCTGCCACTATCTGCCGGCGGTCCAGGATTGGGCGGTCGACGCGCTGGCCCGGGTAATGCGCGATACCGGCGCGGACGGGCTGCGGCTGGACGAAGTCGGGCATCCGTACGGCGCCTGCTTCTCGCTGGAGCACCGCCACTTCCCCTTCGAGGAGCGCGGTCTGGCCGAGTGGAACAAAGCGCTGGGCATGATGGTGCGGCGTTTGCGCGCCCAAATGGATCAGGACAATCCGCAACAAGTACTGATGTGCGAGCACCAGGGCTACGATTATCTGATGGCGTCGCTGGACGGAATGCTGTGCTATGACCTGAGCCTGATGGACAGTTGGGGGACGCCGCAGCCGGAGACGCTGCGCAACGGCCTCGAAGTCAATGTGCAGCGCTTTTTCTTCCCCGAATGCAAAGTATTTGAAATCAACCTTTACGGGCGGGATGCGAATCACAGGAAAAAGTTCTGGAACGGGGTCGGTTCGTTCCATCACACGCTGCCGAATAATTTTCTCCATATTTTCAAGCAGAATGCGGATGTCTACACCAGTGTGGACTGTGAACCATTGGTGCGCTCGCTGGCAACGGGAATCTACGTCAACCGTTTCAGCGCCAACGGCAAGAGCTTCTATCACCTTTACAACAACTCCGGCGCGGAATTTCAGGGACCGGCGCTGGCGGTCGCATTGGGCGGCTACAGCCCGAATCTGGCGACCATGCTGGAGGCGCCCGACCACGCCTTCGATATGCTCAATAACCGCGAGGCGGTGCTGGAAAACGGGAAACTCAACCTGACGCTGGCGCCGGACGACGTCGCCTGCATCGCTATCTTTCCCAAGGTCGCCGAAGTGGAAAAAGACGCCGCCGGAATCAAAGTCAGGGCCGCCGCGATGCCGGGACTGAGCGCGGCGCTGAGCGGCGCCGACGGCGGTATTTTGGCGGAGCTGCCGCTGGTGGACGGCGAGGCGGATTTCAATGCCGGACAGCTTGACGGCGCGGTTGCGGTCAAGCTTTTTAATAGCAACGGGATTTTAGTTGATATTGTCGAAACCAAATAACGAAAGGGTAGAAGATGAAAAGAAGTTTTACGCTGATTGAACTCCTGGTCGTGATCGCGATCATCGCCATCCTCGCCAGCATGCTGTTGCCGGCGCTGTCGAAGGCCCGGGCGGCGGCGCAGTCCGCCAAATGCATCAGCAACCTCAAGCAGGTGGTGCTGATGCAGACCATGTATTCCAATGACCACAGCGGTATCGCCGTGGTGTGGGATGTCGGTTCGGCGCTTCCCTGGGGAATTATTCTGAAAAATACCGGCTACCAGATCGACGTGAACGGGATGCGTTGCCCTTCCGGGCCGGCTATTAAAGCAAAAGCCGGATGGGCCGACCCCGAGTATGCGCAGACGTACCTGATTGATTTGAGCGGCCCGGGAGATGCACATGTTTTCGCTCCCAGTGCCAGCGTCCAGACTTTCCGGGGATTTCGGCTCGAGGCATTCACGCAGCCCAGCCGATCCATCAGCTTTGCCGACAGCAACTCCAAGTCGGGAAGTTTCGCGCCCGACGAAGTGTGCCAAATCTTCTATGGCGGCGTCTACTCTGTCGATTTCAATTTTCAGATGCGGCACAATGAACGCGCCAATATGGGCTACTGGGATGGCCACGTCGGCGCATCCTCCGCTCAGGCGGTCAAAAGTGAGTTCCTCGGCATTCCGGAACTTTGCGGGTACACCGCAACAAACAGTTACTTCATCAATTCAAGCGGTTCGTTTGTCAAGTACAGCGACATTTAAGGTGTGAAAAAATCCGTTCCACCGCCATCCCCCCCCCCGGCGGCGGAACGGTTACGGGGACAGGAAAAACGGGAAGGACGACGAAATTGAGAATGGTTTTGAGCTTGCTTCTGGCAGTGGCGGGAAGCGTGGCGGCGGCGACGCCGCAATGGAGCCGGAACGGCGTCGCGGATTACGCGATCGCGATTCCGGCGCAGGCGCTGCCGACGGAGCGGAAGGCGGCGGCGGAGCTGGCGCGTTACCTCGGTGAGATCACCGGCGCGGAATTTCCGGTCGTCGCGGAAACCGGGCTCGCCGCCGGAGCGAACGCGGTTTACGTCGGGCAAACCGATTATGCCCGCGCCAACGGCGTCGACTTCGACACGCTGGCTCAGGAAGAGTGGATCATCCGGACGATGCCGGGCGGCGATCTCATACTGACCGGCGGCAAGCTGCGCGGAATCCTGTACGCGGTATACGATTATCTCGAACGGCAGTGCGGCATCCGTTGGCTTGACGAAACCGTCGAAGTGGTGCCATCCGATCCCGGGCTCGCCGTCGGCGAATGGGCGTTGCAGCGGCAGCCGTATTTCGGCAACCGCTGGGTTTACGACTGCCTCGACTGGTTTCCGGTGGCGGGACAGTTCAAGGAGCGCAACAAGGGCTTCAGCTATTCGCAGGCCGACAACGGCATGGCGCGGTTGATCGGCGGCAACCGGCCGCATCATACCTTTTACGACTACTGTTCGTCGTGGCCGAAGGACCAAAAAGAGCTGTTCACCCGCAACGAAGCGGGCGACGCGGTGGTTCCGGTTTCCGGCGACGGCCCCGGCCAGATCTGCATGACCAGCCCGGAAGCGCGCGAACGGACGCTGGCGCAGCTGCGCCAATTCATCGCCGCCGACCGTGCCGACGCCGCGGCCAAAGGCTACCCGCCGCCGGTGATTTACGACATCAGCCAGAACGACAACTATCAGAAGTGCGTCTGTTCCGGCTGCCGCGCCATCGCCGAACGCGAAGGCTCCTACGCGGCGCCGTTGATGGACTTCATCAATCATACCGCCCGCGAAATCCGCAAGGAGTACCCGGATATCCTGATTCGCACCTTCGCCTACCAATACAGCCAGCAGCCGCCGGCGACGATGACGGCCGAAGACAATGTCATCATCCATCTGGCGCTGCTCGGGATCGAATTCGGCGGCGATTACTACACCTACGATACGCAGCGGCCGCTGAACCATCCGTTCAATACCGCGCCGCGCGAACTGATCGCGGCGTGGGCGCGGCATACCGGGCACATCGCCCGCTGGGACTACTGGACCTTGTACCCGATGCATCCGGAGCCGTACGTCCGGGTCGACGCGATTGCGCCGGACTTGAAGTTCTACCGGGACAACCACGTCTCGTACCTCTTTGCCGAGTATGAAAACCCGCACTGGAACAGCTTTTTCGCGCTGACCCGTTACCTCGGCTATAAGCTGATGGACGACCCGGACGCCGATGCGGAAGACGTGATCGCGATGTTCCTGGAGAATTATTACGGCCCCGCCGCCGCCACGATGCGGGAGCTGCTGGATTACATCCAACAGCGGCAGGATGGTTACGGACAACGGGTCGCCGGAGTCGACGTCAGCCGCCGTACATACCTCGACGACGAATTTTTCGCCACCGCGTTCGGCTTGCTGGACCGGGCGGAGCTGGAAGCCGGCGACGATGCGGCGGTAGTGACGCGCATCCGGCGCGAACGTCCGGCGCTGCTCGGCGGGCTGCTGATGCGGTGGAAATACCTTTCCGAACCGGAGAAGCGTTACGATCATGCGGCATTGATGAAGGATTTCCGGGACAATACGCTGGCGTCGCTGGAGTATTATTTCCCGAGCAATGAAAACGGCTTCAAGAGTGGGATTTTGAACGAGCTGGAAAAATGCGAACAGCGTTTCGCGGCGAACGCGGTCGCGGCGCCGCTGCCGCCGGAGCTGGGAACGGCGACGGGGGATGTGGTGGATTTGAATGCGTTGCACTTCCTGCAGGAGGGGATGCGGGCGCAACTGACGGACGATCCGAAGGCGTTTCGGGGGAAGGCGATGACACTGACCTGGGAGGGGGCTGAAAACGCGACGCTGGTGATGGAAAACTGGATGGACGGCGGTCGCTTGGCGGCGTTGACGTTGGATGCTGCGACACTGCCGCCGGATGGGAAATACCATTGGGTGAAGTTGGGGGAGCCGGCGTTCCCGAATAACGGACGGGCGCATATGTACGTGCCGGATACGGCGGGACTGCGGTGTGATTTTTACCGTCAGGTGCAGCCGGGGACGGAGTACGAACTGTATGTGTCGATGAAACGCGCCGGCACCACCATGAGCATGGACCGCCTGATCCTGAAAGAAAAATAAAAAAAAGAATTTTTAAAATAGAGCCGCGAAGCGGCGGTTCTGCCCTCCGTCATACGGAGGCGCGGTCCAGCGCGCGAACAGCGCTGGTCGCCCCAGGCGGCGCAGCCGCCTCGAAAGGGGCGAAACGCACAGCGAGCGAGCCGCAGGCGAGCGGAAGCCGTCCGAGGGAGCGATGGTGTCGATCGGATTGGACGCGTGAGCGACAATCCGATCGACACATAGAGCGGACGAGGCCGCCGCACCAGCGGCGAAAACACGACATCATCACAAGAGAACGAGACATGATTCTAACGGAACGAAAGCCCGACTTCGAGCGGGTGAAAACCACATTGGCCTTCCGGGAGCCGGACCGGGTACCGAACTTCGAGGTCTGCGTGACGCGCCCGGTGCGCGAAGCGCTGCTGGGTGTGCCGTTGCCGGACGGCCTGGAGTCGGAGCTGATTTACCGGCCGCGATTGCATTACGACTTCATCTTCCTGAATCCGCCGTACCGGCGCTTGCCGGTGTACAGCCGACACGCGGAAAACCGGACCGAAGACCGTACCTGGATCGACCAGCACGCCAATATGGTCACCGACTGGGAGAGTTTCCATGCCTACACCGAATACCCCGAAGCCGATGCCGCGCCGCTCGATCTGGCGGAGGTCGAAGCCGGGTGCCGGAAGGCGCGGGAGGCGGCCGGTTATCTCGGCGTCGGCGCGCTGCTGCCGTCGTGCCCCTTTACCGAAATCAATCTGGTGATGGGATACGAAAATTTTTCCATCGCACTGTACGAAAATTACGAATTGTGCGCGGCGTTGGCGGCCAAATTCGGCGAGGTCGGAATCGCTTCGGCGAAGCAGTTGGCAAAGAGCGGCGTGGATTTCGTCTTTTTCGGCGACGACATGGCCTATACCGGTGGGTTGATGATCGGCCCGGAATTCATGCGGGAGCTGTTTTTCCCGTATTACCGGCGCTACATCGAAATCATCCGCGACGCCGGAAAACCGATCCTGTTTCACTCCGACGGCGATATTTCGCCGTTGATACCGGACTGGATCGACGCCGGGTTGAACGGCTTGAACCCGATCGAGCCATTGGCGATGGATATCGAGGCACTGAAACGGGAAACCGCCGGGAAATTGGTCCTCACCGGCAACATCGACGTCGATCTGTTGACCCGGGGGACGCCTGCGGAGGTGGCGGCGTTGACCCGTAAACGTCTCGATCAATTGAAAGCCGGCGGCGGCTATATGCTGGCGTCGTCCAACTCGGTGTGCGATTACGTCAACCCGGACAATTACCGGACCATGCTTGCAACCAATGCCGCATACGGCATCTATACCCCATAAGGAATCACTTATTATGCGCCTGACCGAACTCGTACACCGTTATGAACACAATCCGCTGCTGACCACTCTGGATCTGCCGGGGAGCGACGCGGTATTCAACTGCGGCGCGGTCAAATTCCGTGACCGCTATATCCTCCTGCTATCGACCAGCATCCCCGGCGCCTCCGGCAACGGCCGCAATATCCACGTCGCCGAAAGCCCGGACGGGATCAACTTCACCATCCGCCCGGAGCCGTTCATCGAAGCGGGAACCGACGGCCCGTTCACGCAATTCGACTACGATATCTGCGATCCGCGGATCACGATATTGGAGGGGAAAATCTACATCACCTACCCGGCGCACCTGCCGGGAGTCGGCATCGTCGGGGTGCTCGGCACCACCGAGGATTTCACCAGCTTCCAACGGCTCGAATACATCAGCCTGCCGCACAACCGGGTGCCGATCCTGTTCCCGGAGAAGATCAACGGCAAATACTACCGGCTCGACCGGCCGTACGGTTTTTACGGCGGCAGCATGTGGGTGTCCGAGTCGCCGGATCTGACCTACTGGGGCAAACACCGGATGCTGTTCAACAAGGGCTCGCAGGTGTGGAACTGCGAAAAGGTCGGACCGTCCGGCCCGCCGATCAAAACCAGCAAAGGCTGGATGGTGATTTTTCACGGGGTCTCCGGGGCGATGATGGCCAATTCGGCGTACCATCAGGGTGTGGCGATGCTCGACCTCAACGACCCGACCAGGGTGATCGCATTGCCCAATCAATATATCATGGCGCCGGAAACGCCGTTTGAAAAAATCGGCCGGGTGCCGTATGTTATATTTAGCACCGGCCATGTGGTCGAGGATGGCATCGTGAAATTGTATTATTCGGCTTGTGACAGTTGTATTTGCCTGGCTACCTTCGACGTGGAGGAAATGGCGGCGGCATGTATGAAATTTCCCTTTGGAGGCCGTTGGTGAATATCATGAAGACGATCGATTATCCGAATTATTACGACAAGGTGTTGGCCGGTTGGATCGGCAAATCGCTGGGCGGAATCATCGGCGCGCCTTATGAGTGCCACAAGCAATTCAACTTCGTTTCCGAAGACAAGCTCTGGCCCGCTGTTCTTTACCCCAATGACGACCTCGATATCCAGGTCGTCTGGCTGGAGGCGCTGCAGCAGATCGGCATCGCTCCAACGAGCGACCAGTTGGCCGATTTCTGGCACAAACACTGTTTCTATGTCTGTTGCGAATACGGGATTTTCATCGACAATCTCGAACATGGCATTCACCCGCCGCTTTCCGGCGTCTGGCGCAATGACTTTTTACAGGCCTCCGAAGGCTGCCCCATCCGCAGTGAAATCTGGGGCTTCATTGCTCCCGGCAACCCCCGGCTGGCCATGGAATACGCCGCGCGCGACGGCGTGCTCGATCATGGCACGACTTCCATTGAACTCGAGCAGTTTCTCTCCGCCGCCGCCTCGCTGGCGTTCTTTGCCAAGGATCCGGTCGAGCTGTTGGAAAAAACCTGCGCCATCGTACCGGCCGGCAATGCCGGAGCCCGCCTTTTCCACGATGTCCGCGCCATTTGCGAAAGCAATCCGGCGCCGCTCGACGTATGGCGGAAGCTGGTGCGGCGATTCGGCAGCCGCGACAGCACCCGGGCGCAGTTGAACAACGCTTTTGCATTTATGGCGCTGCTTTTGGGCGGAAACGACTTCAAGGAAACCATGCGGCTGTGCATTCAGACCGGTTGGGACTGCGACTGTTCGGCGGCGACCGCCGGAGCTCTCTGGGGCGTCCTTCACGGCAGCAGCGCGTTTCCCGCCGACTGGCTTGAGCGCATGGGAAAGAATCTGGTTTGCGCCTGTGAAATTCCGCACAAAAACGCCTCCCTGGCCGATTTTGCCCGTGAAACGACCGAATTGGGAATCGAGGTTGCGGCCGTGCTCAACCGCGAAATCCGTATTGAAAACGCACCTGCGGTCCGGGTTCGTCCGCTTCCGGCGCCGGCGCTCGCCATCCGGGAATCCTATCCGGACAACCGTCCGATACTGTGGAGCGATTGCCCGGCCAAGGTCGTTCTGACCGTGCATAATCCGTTGCCGCAACGCTTTCGCGGTACGCTGCGCTTGCAGCTGCCGAAAGGCGTGGAGGTGGATTGGACGGGCCGCGAGGTGGAAGTGGCGCCGGGGGATGCGGTTTTCGAGGTTACGGTCAACCGGAGTCCGGCCGATGAATTTTTGCATGATCATTACCTCTTCCGGGCCGAGCTTGTCGCTTCGGATGGTGCGATTGTTGCGGAACGGAGCTTCGGGTTGGACGGCGCCGGTGTCTGGCTGGCGTATGGACCGTATTGGGATATGTGGGACAAGGACGCGTATGCGGTTTGTCCGTATCAGAACGACCAACTCACCTGCAATCCCGGCAACCTGCCGGAATTCTGCCGGGATGCCTTCAACACCCATGTCCGTCCGGATCATGCCTATGTGGATGAAAAGCGCTTGTTGACGGAGGATATTCCGGAAGAGCTGCCGTTCCGGATTGAAACACTCGGACACGGGATGAGCCGCAGTGATTTATTCCAGTTCGACGGCGCGTCATGTTGTTACCTGGTTCGGGAATTCAAAGCGGAAAAACCGCGGGAAAAGGTACAATTTGTCTTTCAGGCCGATTGTCCTTTCGTCTGCTGGTTCGACGGGCAGCAGGTGAGTTCCTCGACACGGCACGAGAATCCCGGTTCTGCTTACGGGGCGGCTCCGTTCGTGAATTTAACCGGTGAAATCCAACGGATTGTCATAAAGCTTTCGACGCGATTGGAACATTTTCAATGCAGTTTTACGCTGGAAGACCATGTCCAGGTACGGACGCATGCGGTTTCGCCTTATGTTTCCGGAATCGCGACCAGACTGCCGAAAACCAAATAGGAATACCGGTGACGATGACAGCATTGACCGAAAAATTGCATGACGCGCTGGCCGGCCGGGTACCGGCGCGTTATTTGATCCCGTTGTTCTGGCAGCACGGCGAAGCGCGGGAAGCGCTGGTACGGGAGATCGACGCCATGCACGAAGCCGGCATGGCCGGATTCGTGCTGGAATCGCGGCCGTTTCCGGAGTTCCTGCAGGAATCGTGGTTCGAAACCGTCGAAATGGCATTGCGCGAGGCGGAAACGCGGGGCATGAAGGTTTACGTGTTCGACGATGGCCACTTTCCGAGCGGCTACGCCAACGGCGTCATCGCCCGGGACTACCCGCAATATTTGCGCAAGCTGCTGCGGATGGACTGCGTCGACGCCGTCGGCCCGCGCCCCGGCATCTCGCTCGATCTCGCAGTCTGGCGTAAATTTCCCGAAGACCGTCTGTTCAAGGTGGTCGCGACCCGGATGACCGATGCGAACGACGGGTTGGACGCGGCGTCCGCCGTCGACCTGACCGGGCGGATCGCCGCCAACGGCGTGCTTTACTGGGATTTGCCGCCGGGACGGTGGCGGATCGGTATTTTTCACCAGACCCGCGAGGGCGGCGAAGAGCACACCCATGATTATTTGAATCTGCTCGATCCCGGCGCGGTACGTTGTTACATCGACACGGTTTACGAACCGCATTACCGGCGCTTCCAGGCCGATTTCGGGCGTACCTTCATGGGATTTTTCAGCGACGAACCGCGCTTCGGCAGTGCGCCGAGCTACGACGCCACGCTGGGAAAAATCCCGATGGTGATCCCGTTCGACGAAACACTTCCGGCGGCGCTGGACGCCGCCCTTGGCGAAGATTTTTCGCTGTTGTATCCGTTGCTGTGGTTCGGGGAAGGGGAACGGACGGCGCGGGCGCGTCATGTTTACATGGACACGGTGTCGCGGCTGTACTCGGAGAACTTCACCCGCCAGATCGGCGGCTGGTGCCGCGCCCATGGTGTCGACTACCTCGGACACATGGTGGAGGACAATGGCGCCCATGCCCGGATCGGGCTCGGCAGCGGTCACTTTTTCCGGGCGCTGGACGGGCAAAGCTGGTCCGGCATCGATACGGTGCTGCTGCAGAACGTCCCCGGTTTCACCGACGGCCGGTTCCCGACGCCGTTCGGCCCGCCGCTGGACGCGCGTTTCTTTCACTGGGGCCTCGGCAAGCTCGGCTCCTCGTGCGGCCACCTGAATCCGGCGATGCACGGTATCACTTTCTGCGAAATTTTCGGTGCCTACGGCTGGAATGCGGGGCTGCGCTATATGAAGTGGCTGACCGACCACTTCGTCGTCCGCGGCGTCAACCGGCTGATGCCGCACGCGTTTTCGCCGAAACAATTTCCCGACCCGGATTGCCCGCCGCACTTTTTCGCCGGCGGACACAATCCGCAGTGGCGCGCCTTTCCGGTGTGGAGCGCCTACGCCAACCGGCTGTGCCACTTGCTCTCCGATGGTGTTCACCAGGCGACCGCGGCGGTGCTGTACCATGCCGAGGCGGAGTGGTCCGGCGGTGACTTCGAACCGTGCGAAAGCGCGGTTCAGGCGCTGGCGCTCGGCCACATCGATTGCGACGTGGTCCCGTTGGACATGCTGACGGAGGCGCAGGTCGAAAAGGGGAAGCTCCGGATCGCGGAGGAAAGCTTCGATGTGCTGGTGATTCCCTACGGGCAATCCTGGCCCGAAGCCGTGGCGCAGACGCTCCGGCGCCTCGCCGCCGCCGGATTGCCGCTGGTCTGGGTACGGGAAAAGACGCTTGATGCGCCTGGCGTTGCGGTGAGTGCCGCCGCGCTGCCCGGTTGGCTGCGGGCGCGCGGCTGGTACGATCTCGAAGTGCTTTCACCCGCTTCCGAATTGCGCTTCTACCATTACCGTTTCGCCGACGGTGAAGCGTATTTCCTGGTCAATGAAAATACGCTGTCGCCGTTGCGGACCCGGTTGCGCTTCCGGGAGTCCCGGAAACAGTTCGGCTACGATCCGATGGGTAACGGCTGGATGGCATACCGCGAAGATTCCGAATTGCCGTTGGAATTGGCGCCCGGCCAGTCGCTTTTCGTGATCCGCGGCATGGAGTGTCCGACGATGGCGGAGCTGCCGGCGATGGATTCGGGAACGGAGGAAATTCGATTGCCGGAATTGTGGGATATCGAGCTGGCGACGGCCGGGGCGTACCCGGAATTCACCGGTTGGAAACGTGCGCCGTTGGGCAATCTGGCGTTGCCCGGATTGCTGCCGGCGTTTTCCGGTACCGTCCGCTATGGCGGTTCGGTCGAGCTCCCGCCGGGGACGGAGCAATACGTGTTGGATTTGGGGGAGGTCTGGGAGGTGGCGGAGCTGTTCGTCGACGGCCGGAGTTGCGGGACCCGGATTGCGCCGCCGTATTGCTTTGCACTGACATTGGCGGGGGGAACGCACGAACTTGCGATCGACGTCACCAACACCTTGGCGAAATCGCACGCTTCCAACCCCTTCGACCGCGGCCTGCTTCAGGACCCGACCGGCTTGGTGGGCCCGGTGACGCTGTGTCGCCAAAAATAAAAAATAGAGCCGATGGCGAAGCCGACCGAGGCAGCGATGGTGTAGATCGGATTGGAAGCGTGAGCGACAATCCCATCTACACACGGAGCGGACTCCGGCGCCGCACCGGCGGCGGACAATAGACCGCATTACCGCCCCAGAAACTCCTTCTGGTTGGCGGTAATCCGCCGCAGGATGTCTTCGAGCTGCTGCTGTTGCTCCGGGGCAATGCCCTGAAACAGCGCCTGCCGGTAGATTTCGGAAAAGGCGAGAATTTTGCGGTAGCCGTCATGGCCGGCCTCGGTCACCTCCAGCAGGGCCTGGCGCCGGTCTTTGGTATCCGGGCGGCGGGTGATCAACCCGGCCTTTTCCAATTGCCGCAGCGCCTTTCCGGCGGTGGCCTTGTCCAGCGAAATCAACCGGCTCAGGCCGGTCTGGGTGATGCCGGGATTTTCGACGATCTGGACCAGAAAAACATACGATCCGCCGCCGATGCCGCAGTCGGCGAGATAACGGTTGAACACCGTCATCTGCTGCCGGGAGGCCAGTGAGATCAGTCGGGTGATTTTGCGCTGCCGGTTCATATTTGCTCCTCGGTTGCTATGGTTTTCCGTTTCATATTTCCTTTGACATATCTTCGTTTCAGGGCGCGGCGGCTGAATGTCACCGAGCTCTTGGCGTGGTACACGAATTCGACCACCAGCCACAGCAACAGCATCAGCAACACGATCAGCCGGGCTCGCAGGCTGCTCTGGTATACCGCCGCGTGATCGGTACCGACGTACAACGTCAGCGGCACCAACACGCCGGAGACCATGGTACTGTGCCGGTACCCCAGCTCGGGACGCGGCGGATACACCGCATAATACAGAAACGGTGTCAGCAGCAGCACAATGCTGGCGAGGAATATGAAAAAATTCCCGGTCAGCGAAAAAAGCAGAATGCTGAACAACGCGACCGCGCCGCAGCTGACCGTATGCACAATCATATTTTCGGTGACGATCTTTTTCATCTGGCTGCGGTTGAAGCAGCGGAACGCGCCGATGAAACTCAAAAAGGCGAACAGTGCGAATTTCCACTCGACGAATTGAAACACCAGCCAGATTCCCACCCAGATCGAAGCATAGACCCCCAGCTCGAAATCGCCGACCGGCGTACCCCTCCGGGACGGCGCCGGCCTCTTCAGCTCCGGCTTTTCGGCGGGGAAGAAGGCAAAACCGCCCCAGACCAGAAAGAAAATCATCGCCGTCTGTGCGAGATAATACTCCGTGACCGCCAGCTCCATCGTCGACTCGAGGTAGGTCGCGTTGATCGAAGACAGACTGTAGGTGAAAGCGAAATTGTAAGCCGGCCCCACCGCGGCGCCACGGGAAAACAGCTTCAGAATGACAAAGAATATGGCAAAGGTGACCATCGCCGCCATATACGGCATGCTCTGAAACACTTCGACGGTCAACGTCCCCGCCACCAGTCCGGCCATCAGCACCACACAGCGCTTTGACAGGTCCCCGAACGAAAACCGGTCCATCGCCAGCAGGAAAGAGCAGGGAAATATCCCGACCAGCACGGTATTGGGCATGTTCAGATAGTGCGCCGCCGTGACGCCGGCGACGGCGCCGAACAACAACCGCCGGAATTTATCCTGCTTGAATTCGGCGACGGCGCGCTGATAACGGTTCCGGGGCGGTATCACGTCGTCGCGTGACAGTATCCGGCGCCAGAACCCGGCGATGAGCCCGGGCAGATCCGGCGGCCGCGGCAGATACTTCCGAAGATTGGTGTACATGCCGGCCCCCTCAATAAATGTAATTGCAGAATGCCACCAACTCGATCCACAGCCGGTTCAGCATGGACAGATTCGGGCTGGCGGGCGAGAGAAACGCGGTGGCCGCTTTGGAACCGGTGGTCAGCGTAATTTCCTCCGGCGGCGCATCTTCCAACTGCAGCTGCACCCGGATCCGGCCCGCGGAACGGATCCAGCGGGTGTCCTCGTCGATCTCATTTAATTGCGTCGGACCGGTATATTTGGATTGGACCAACCGCACGAAGCCGGAGATCCGCGCCCGGAACAGCCGGTTCGGCAGCATGTCGAAGGTGACCAGCGCCGGCTGCCCGATCTTGAGCGCCCCGGCGCTCTTCTCCAGCAGATCGACATTGACCCGCAGCTTGCCGGTGTCGTGGATGACGGCGTAATGCTCCTGGGTGTTGACCGCCTGTCCGCGGTATAACTGGTGATAGTCGAGAAGCCCCTCTTCCGGGGCGCGGATGACGGTATCGTTCCGGTTGTTGCGGGCCACGGCAAGTTCGGCTTGAAGCTGTTTTTCTTCGCAGCTCTCTTCGGCGGGGTTGCCGCGCTGGCTCCGCAGCGTGGCGGTCCGGGCCTGGGCGGCCAGCAGATCCTGCTGCGCGTTGCGGAAAGCGAGCTTGCTCTCTTCCAGCGTTCGGGCGGCAACGACCTTGGCTGAAAACAGCCGGGTGTCGCGCTCCAGGTCGATTTGTGCCTGCTGCCGGATGTTTTCGGCTTTGCGCTCCTCCTCCTCCGCCGAAACAATCTGCGCGTCCAGCGCCTGCAACTGTTTGGAGGTGTAGGCCAGCAGCGCCTCCAGCCGCTGTACCTCCGCGGCATAATTGCGGTCATCGAGCTTGAAGATCGGATCATTCCGCTTGATCGGCCGGTCCGGCAGCACATAGATTTCTTCGATCACCCCGGCGACTTTGCTGTACACCGGCACGACGCCGATTTCGACGTAAGCCCGCCCGGAGTACGGCGTATGATGCGCCATCAATACGCCGACACACAGAAAAATCACGAATGCCAGCAATGCGGCAAAGTACGAGACCCGGTTCCACCATTTTGTTTTCATGGACACTTTATAGAGCTGAAATTTGTTTTTTTCGCTTCGACCGGCAGATAATATAATTCCATATAGTTGCAAATGCAACTAATTTCCGGATCTTTGTATCGAAAAAAGCCTTTTTCCCGAACAAAAAGTTACTTTTTTTCGATCCGGTCATGGCAAAAGACAACCGGCGTGGTATGGTATAGCCAGAGGAGCGGGGAGGGGTGTATGAATATTCGTGAATTTGCGGCGAAATGTGGAATTTCGCCTGCTGCTGCGTCCAGAATTTTGAATTATTCGCTGGAGGAATCGCAGGCGTCCCGGGAAACGTACCGGAAAGTTCGGAGTTTGGCCGCCGAACTGGGTTTTCGCCCGAACTATGCGGCCAAAACGCTGCACACGCGCCGGAGCCGCTGCATCGGTGTGATCATCGGTTTTCCGGTCCCGGTCAATACCACCGCGGTGGTACGGGAGATCTCCGACTATGTATATGAACACGAATATTCACTGACCGTCGCCACCTGTAAAAACGACCCGCAGTTGGAATTGAAAGCATTCGACACCATGCTGTATCGTGGTGTGGATGCGATTCTGTGGCTGCCGGTCTCCCGGCGCGGCGGCTACCAGGCCGGACCGATTGCCAAGATGCTGGCCGATGCCGCCCGCCTGGTCCCGGTGGTGTGTCTGAGTTATAACGATCTGCCCGGTGTTTTCAAATTCAAGTCCAACGCGGCGGAGGATGCCGCCTCGGCCGCCATGCGGCAATTGCAGCTGGGGTGTAAACGTTTCGGGGTAATCCGGCGGGAATCGGAGTTTCTCTTTCACGAGGTGAGCCGGATGGGTTATGTGGATTGTCTGCGCCGGAACGGCATTCCTTCATCCGACATCGTGGAGGTGGTGCCGGACTTGACGGGGAGGAGCGCCGACTGGGCAAAACTGGCGCAGGCGCAGGGGCTATGGGTTTACTTCCTGTTCCGGCTTCACGCGTTCCTGCCGCAACTTCGGAGGGTGTGCAATCTCAAGCAATTGCATATCGACGGCCAATCGTTTCTCGAGGACTACGCGTTGTCGCAGTGGACGTATGCGCAGGCCAACAACGGCGAAAGCCGGAGCGATCTATTCGGATCGCTGCAATATCACCTGGTCGATGCGGGGGCGGTGGCGCGCCGGGGCGCCGAAATCGCGCTTCAGGCCATCGCCGACCCGAAACTGCGTCCGTTTACCGAATCGGTACTCTGGCAGGATGCCAAACCCGATATCGATCCGGCGGATATCCTGTTTCACTGGTAGCCGGTTGAGAGGGAAAAGAGCTTCAATTCCGGCTGGGCGGCGGCGGTATAAAAGTCATCGGTGATACTGCCGTAATGGATTTTGCCGTCAAGTTCATCGGTCAACGGCAACGCATAGACCCATTCTCCCCGGTCGCCGTAGCGAAACTCCACTTTCCCGTCCTTGGGGTAACTCCAAGCATGCCCCTCGTACGGGCCGTCGCCGAATGGCGCCACATAGAATTCGCCTCCGGCATAAAGGAGCAGGAAAATCTCCATTTTTTCCGGATCGACAAGGTAGCCGCCCGCTTTTTCGACAAAACACAACCTGCCGTCGCGCAACCGGTAAATGTTGATCTCGGTCCGGCCGCCGGTATTGGTGATCAGATAGCGGTCGACCGTCCGCCCGTCGCGGCGGAAACGAATCCGGTAGTTGTATTCCGCCAGAAACGGATGGATGGAACATTGCTCGAAAGCGATCCGGGTATTGCCCTCGTCCGGCAGCCGGAACGACACCCAGCGGTCCTGGTACAGGCGCGGGTTCAGCATATAAACGAGCATGGGGAGAAGCGCCGCCGCCAGACCCAGCAGCAGAAATGTCACCACGAACGGCCACCGGGGATAGCGTTCCTGCCGGTGGTAACGGCGCCGCAGATACCGCGCCGGAAAGGCGATCAGCAGGATTCCCAGCGACAGGCCGCAAAGACCGAGTGCGAGATTCAGGCTCAAGCTTTTCAGATAAGCAACCGGGATCACCCCCCATTGGCCGAGCTGGCGGGCAATGCCGTACAACAGCGTGGGCACCAACAGGGTGGCGAAGCACCCCAGGGGGACGGTCTTCCAGACCGTGATCCAGTTGCCGGTCCTTCGGCGGGTACCCGGAATCAGCCACAGCAGCGCCGGTATGAGCGCGAGTACGGCGTAGAGGACGATATCGTTCATGACCTTGCGGGGTCGGCGGGCGCCCGGCGGCGCCCGCCGCCGGGCGTTACGGATTCAGCGGCAGCGGAGCGGCGGCTTCGACGGTGATGACATCACCGGAGGAGAAGTCGCCGTTGTACCACTTGACGCCCATCCAGATCAGCACGAAAAGCACGATGAGGACGATCAGTGTGGTCAGGAACGACTTCGACGGCGCTTTGGCGGCGCAGCAGCATGCCGGTTTTTCCTCTGCCGGTTTTTCCGCCGGCGGTTCGGGCGGGGCGCAGTTCGGACATGCGGGAGTCTTCTCTTCGGGGGCGGCCTGGGTAGTTTCGTTTTCGCTCATTTCATCTTCCTCCTTGCAGTTTTATTCCGGGGTTTACCGGCTCCACACCAATAATGTATCGTGCTTTATGTCAAAAACAACAGACTCGGCGAAAAAAACTGCTTTTTTTTGAGAAAAAAGGAAAATCCAACTTGTTTTTCCGGCAATTCGGAGCTAGGGTTACGCATGCAATTTTTTGCACCCCTTTGACGATATATGCGAATGAATTCCGATGTGTCTGTATGCGGTCTATCGATAATCAACATAAGGAGGTTTTGTTATGTCCTGCAGCAGTTGTGCCGCGGAGCCCTGTGCGGAGACGCTCGCCCGCGAAACGCCCGAAAAGTTTGCGGAATTGAAGGCCTATCTCGACAGCCTCGAGATCGACCCGGATTCCACCCGCAACCGTGGGTTCCTGATCCAGTCGCTGCACCGTGCCCAGCATATTTATGGGTATTTGCCTACTTCGGTGCAGGCCTACATTGCCGAACGTCTCGGGATTCACCGCTCCGAAGTATACGGGGTCATCAGTTTTTACAGCTACTTCACCGACCGGCCGGTCGGGCGTTTCAAAATCAACTGCTGCACCGGTACGGCGTGCTTCGTCAAAGGCGCCAACAAGATTCTCGATGAATTCAAACGCCACCTGAATATCAAGGAGGGCGAAACGACTCCGGACGGGAAGTTCTTCCTCGGCGCCCTGCGTTGTGTCGGCGCCTGCAGCCTCGCTCCCGTGGTCATGGTCAACGAGCGCGTATACGGCAATGTGACCACCAAAATGGTCGCCGATATTCTCGAAGACTGTGTCGATTGATGGAACTGTAACCGGAGATACTATCATGCGATTGAAATCGTTCAAGGATTTTCAGGCGAAGGTGGCGGCGCTGAAGCAATCCGAAACCGCCACGCCGCGCATTCTGGTTTCCATGGGCACCTGCGGCCTTGCCGCCGGAGCCGGCCCCGTCCGCGACGCCATCGTGCGTGAGCTGGCGGAGAAAAATCTCGAAAATGTCTTTCAGGTCTCCGAAGTCGGCTGCATGGGCTTGTGCTATGCCGAGCCGACCATTCAGGTGATCGACCCGGACACCGGAGCGAATACCATTTACGGCGACGTCACGCCGCAGCAGATTCCGGCGATCCTGTCGGTGGCCGCCGGCGAAATCGCCCCCGGAACCCGGACCATCGAACGGACCTGGTACTATCCGGAGGATGAAGCCCCCCATGCCAATGCCATTCAGGCCAAAATCGTACTGCGCAACACCGGCCGCATCAACCCGGAGCGCATTGAGGATTATCTGCGCCATTCCGGCTACCAGGCGCTCGCCGGTACCGTCTGCGGGATGACCCGGCAGGAGGTCATCGACATGCTCACCGCCTCCGGGCTGCGCGGCCGCGGCGGCGCCGGTTTCCCGACCGGGAAAAAGTGGCAGTTCGCCTCCGACCAGAATAATCCGGAGAAGTTCATCGTCTGCAACGCCGACGAGGGCGACCCCGGCGCATTCATGGACCGGGCGGTGCTCGAGGGCGACCCGCACAGTGTGCTCGAGGCGATGGCGATCGGCGGATTTGCGATCGGCGCCAATCAGGGGATCATCTACATTCGCGCCGAATATCCGCTGGCGGTCAAACGCCTGGAAATCGCGATCCGTCAGGCGCGCGAGCTCGGGCTGCTGGGAAAAAACATCCTCGGCTCCGGATTCGATTTCGAGTTGCAGATCAAGTACGGCGCCGGCGCCTTTGTCTGCGGTGAAGAGACCGCGCTGCTGCATTCGATCGAGGGCATGCGCGGCGAACCGACCTTCAAACCGCCGTTTCCGGCGGTCGAGGGGTTGTGGCGCAAGCCGACGGTGGTCAACAACGTCGAAACCTATGCCAATGTCCCGGCGATTCTGCGCCGCGGCGTCGACTGGTTCAAGTCGGTCGGCACCCCCGGCAGCCCGGGGACCAAGGTGTTCGCGCTGGCCGGGAAGATTACCAAGGTCGGTCTGATCGAGGTGCCGATGGGTACAACGCTCGACACCATCGTCAACCAGCTCGGCGACGGCATCAAGGACGGCCGCGCGTTCAAGGCGGTGCAAACGGGAGGACCCTCCGGCGGCTGTATCACCGCGAAAAACCTGGAAATGCCGATCGATTACGAAAGTTTGAAGTCGATCGGTTCGATGATGGGCTCCGGCGGCATGATCGTGATGGATGAGGACGACTGCATGGTGAATATCGCCAAGTTCTTCATCGAATTCACCCTCGATGAATCGTGCGGCAAGTGCACGCCGTGCCGGGTCGGCAATAAACGGCTGTACGAAATGCTGACCGAAATCTGCGACGGCCGCGGCACCATGAACACGATCGAGATGCTGAAAACGCTGTCGCATGTCATCAAGGACACCGCGTTGTGCGGCCTCGGCCAGACTTCGCCGAACCCGGTGCTGTCGACCCTGGCCAACTTCGAAGACGAATATCTCGCCCACGTGCGGGATAATCGTTGTCCGGCCGGCGTTTGTCCGAATCTGATTCATTACGACATCACCGAGAAGTGCATCGGTTGCGGCCTTTGCGCCCGCAATTGTCCGGTCAACTGCATCGCCGGCGAAAAACGCCAGCGCTATGTGATCGACCAGAACAAGTGCATCAAATGCGGCGTCTGTTATACGGTGTGCAAATTTCACGCGGTGGAAAAAAAGTAAGCGTTACGGAGGATTGCTGTCATGGTTAAACTTACGATCAACGACCTGCCCGTCGAGGTGGAAGCGGGAACCACCATCCTCGACGCGGCGGCGAAGCTCGATATCCGGATCCCGACCCTGTGCCACTTCAAATTGGACTGCTTTCAAGTCGAACACCGCACCGGCTCCTGCCGGATCTGTGTTGTCGAAATTGCCGGGCGGCCGAATCTGGCCCCCGCCTGCTGCACTCCGGCGACCGAGGGCATGGTGGTTAAGACCAATTCGCTGCGGGCGATCAACGCCCGGCGGACGATCCTCGATCTGATCCTGTCCGATCACCCGAAGGATTGCCTGACCTGCCCGAAGAATCTCGAGTGCCAGCTCCAGGAGCTCGCCCGCGAAATGAACTTGCACCGCGTGCTGTACAAGGGCGAACAGTCCACCTACAACCGCGACCTTTCCAGTCACGCCATTGCGCGCGACCTGGACAAATGCATCATGTGCCGCCGCTGCGAAACCGCCTGCAATGTCGTGCAGACCGTCGGCGTGTTGTCCGGCATCGGCCGCGGCTTCAACGCCGTGGTCGCTCCTGCCAATTTCCTGCCGCTGGAGGAGACCCAATGCGTCTTTTGCGGTCAGTGTGTCCAGGCCTGCCCGGTCGGCGCGCTGTCGGAGATCAGCTACAAATACGACGTCTGGCGGGTATTGGACAACCCGAAAAAAACCGTGGTGGTGCAGACCGCTCCGGCGGTCCGGGTCGCCATCGGCGAAGCCTTCGGCCTCAAACCCGGTTCGATTTCCACCGGAAAGATGGTGACGGCGCTGCGGCTGCTCGGCTTCGACAAGGTGTTCGACACCGATTTCGCCGCCGACCTGACCATCATGGAGGAAACCCATGAATTAATCGAGCGCGTCACCTCCGGCAAGAATCTGCCGATTCTGACCAGCTGTTGTCCGGGGTGGGTGAAGTTCCTCGAACACCAGTTTCCGGATCTGGTGTACATGCCGTCGAGCGCGAAGTCGCCGCAGCAGATGTTCGGCGCAATCGCCAAGACCTACTTCGCCGAGCAGGCCGGAATTGCCCCGGAGGATATGGTGGTGGTGTCGGTGATGCCGTGCCTGGCCAAGAAGTACGAGGCGGCGCGCGACGAATTCAAGCGCGACGGCCGCCCCGATGTCGATATCGTGCTCTCGACCCGCGAACTCGCCGACATGATCCGCGAGGCCGGAATCGTCTTCGATTCGCTCGAAGAGGGGACCTATGACGATCCGTTGGGCGCCTCCACCGGCGCCGCGGTGATCTTCGGCGCTTCCGGCGGCGTGCTCGAAGCCGCGCTCCGGACCGCCGCCGACTGGATCACCGGCAAGGATCTCGAGAACTTCGAATACAAGGCGATCCGCACGATGACCGGCATTTCCGAAGCCACCGTCAAAATCGGCGATCTGGAATTGAAAGCCGCCGCCTGTTCCGGCCTCGGCAACGCCCGGAAGCTGCTGGAGAAAATCCAGCGCGGCGAAGCCAGTTACCACGCCATCGAAATCATGGCGTGCCCCGGCGGTTGCCTCGACGGCGGCGGCCAACCGTATCACCACGGCAATGACAACGTGCTGCGCAAGCGCCGCGAAGCCCTCTACCGTGACGATACCAACGCTCCGGTGCGCAAATCGCACCAGAATCCGGCGATTCAACGCCTGTACAAGGAATTTCTCGGCGAACCCGGCAGTCCGCTCGCCCATGAGCTGCTGCATACCACCTATACCCCCCGCCGCAACTGGTAGCGGGTGAGTGGAATAAAGAAAGAAGGGCCCCCTCTTGAAAAGAGGGGGCCCGCATTTTTTTCACCCGGAGCTTTCTGACCGGTGCGTCGACCGCTTACTTTTTCAGGACCCCGCACTTGATCAGGGTGGCGCGCAGCTTCTCGCGGTTCGCGGCGCTCATTTCGCACAGCGGCAGCCGATATTCCTCGGCAATCAATCCGGCCATCGCCATCGCCGCCTTGATCGGAATCGGGTTGGTTTCGATGAACTGGTCGCGGAACAGCGCGTAATACTTCCGGTGCAACAGCTGCGTCTTCGCCATATCTCCGGCGAAAAACGCGTCCGACAACGCCACCATCTCCGCCGGGATCAGGTTCGAAGCCACGCTGATGACCCCGGTCGCCCCGACCGCCAGCATCGGCAGGAACAGCGCGTCGTCTCCGCTCAATACCGTGATGTCGCAGGCATCCAGAATCTGCGAGGCGCGTTCCACGCTTCCCGCCGCTTCCTTGATCGCGACGATGGCGCTGTTTTCGCTCAGGCGCGCCACCGTTTCCACCGCGATCGGCACGCCGGAGCGGCCCGGCACATTGTAAAGCACCACCGGCAACCCGGCTTCGTCCGCCACCGTCGAAAAGTGACGGTACAGGCCTTCCTGCGTCGGCTTGTTGTAATACGGCGTCACCTGCAGCGTCGCGTCGGCGCCGGCAGCTTTGGCATGACGCGTCAACTCCACCGCCTCGGCGGTCGAATTGGCCCCGGTGCCGGCGATAATCCGGCAGCGGCCATTGGCCCGGCGAATGACCTCTTCGATCACCCGGGCATGCTCTTTGTAGTCCAGTGTCGGCGACTCGCCGGTGGTTCCGACCGGTACAATTCCCGCCACCCCGCCGGCAATCTGCATGTCGACGATGTCCGCGAGCTTGCTCCAGTCCACACTGCCGTTGGAAAACGGCGTAATCAATGCGGTATAAACACCTTGAAAATTCATTTGCGTTCTCCTGTTACTTTAACGCCGTCAGCAGTTCTTCCACGCGGGCCAGTTTGGCCTGCATCTCCGCCAGGTGCGCCTCGGCTTCTTCGATCACTTTGGCCGGAGCCTTGGCGCGGAAACCGGCATTCGCCAGCTTCCCCCGGGAGCCCTGAATCCATTTTTTCAGTTCATCCTGTTGCTTCTCCAGTTTGCGGCGTTCCTCCGCCACATCCACCAGTCCGGCCAGCGGCAGATAGATCACCGCACAGCTTTCCACCGTCGACGGCGCCGCGCCGCGCGCTTCCACATCGTAATCCGCGGTGGTGATTTCCAGCGCTTCGGCATTCAACAGACGCGTCAGGCTGTCGAGTTCGCCCGTCAAAAATACGCATGAAGCGTCATCCTTGGCCTTGATGAAAAATTGTACCTTTTTGCCGTCCGGCAGATTGGCGTTCGCTTTCAGCGCCCGTCCGGCGCGGATCAGTGCGAACTTCTGCTCCACTTGTTCCGCGATCGCCTGCATGGCCTCATTGAGCGCCAGCGCCTGCGGGAAGGGGGCGTACATCAGCGATTTGCCGTCTTCGAGGAAGCCCATCTGGTGCGCCAGCTCTTCGGTGATGAACGGCATGAACGGATGCAGCAGCCGCAGAATCGTATACAGCGCATAGTCGAGCACCGCCAACGCCTGGTCGCGTTCGGCGCCGCCGGCGCGCAGCGGCGCCTTGGCCGCTTCGATGTACCAGTCGCAGAAGTCGCTCCAGACCAGGTCGTATAATTCATGCGCCGCCGAGTGGAAACGGAATTCCTCCAGCGCCTGGGTAATCGATGCCACCGCTTTTTCCAACTTCACCACCATCCAGCTTTCGTCGTGCGACAGCTGCGCCAGCTGTTCGTTTGACAGCGAGGCGCAATCCGGCGTCACCGGGCCCTGCATCTGGCGGAAACGGCAGGCATTCCACAACTTGTTGGCGAAGTTGCGCCCCAGTTCGCACTTTTCGTTGCTGTAACGGATATCCATGCCGACCGGCGCGATGTAGGTGATCGAGAAGCGCAGCGCGTCGGCGCCGTATTCGGCGATCACATCCAGCGGGTCCGGCGAATTGCCGAGCGACTTGCTCAGCTTGCGCCCCTGTTCGTCGCGGATGATACTGGTGAAATAGACATCGCGGAACGGAATTTCGCCCATGAATTCGCAACCCGCCATGATCATCCGGGCCACCCAGAAGAAAATGATATCGGGCCCCGTCACCAGCGATCCGGTCGGATAAAAATACTTCAGCTCTTCGCTCTTCTCCGGCCACCCCATCACGCTGAACGGCCACAGCCAGCTTGAAAACCAGGTATCCAGCACATCCTCTTCCTGCCGCCATTCGCCCGGCGCCGTCGGCGCGGTCAGGCCGACGTAAACTTCGCCGGTGGCGTCGTTGTACCACGCCGGAATCCGGTGTCCCCACCAGATCTGGCGGCTGATGCACCAGTCCTGGATGTTTTCCATCCAGTGAAAATAGGTTTTGCTCCAGCGTTCCGGATGGAAGTGGATTTTGCCCGACGCCACCGCTTCGATCGCCGGTTCGGCCAGCTTTTTCATATCGCAGAACCACTGGTAGCTGACCAGCGTTTCGATCGGCACGTCGCCGCGCTCGGAGTAACCGACCGCGTGGGCGATATCCTCGACTTTGGCCAGCAGCGAGGCCGCCTCCAGATCGGCGACCACCCGCTTCCGCGCCTCGAAACGGTCCAGACTCCGGTAAGCCGCCGGCACCGCGTCGTTCAAACGGGCGTCGGGGTGGAAAATGTTGACGATCGGCAGCTGATGCCGTTCGCCGACCGCGAAGTCGTTCGGGTCGTGCGCCGGCGTGATCTTCACGCAGCCGGTTCCCTTGGCCGGATCGGCGTGCAAGTCGGCGATGATCGGGATTTCCCGGTCGGTCAGCGGCAACTTGACCATTTTTCCAATCAGACCCCGATAGCGTTCATCCTCCGGGTGCACCGCCACCGCGGTATCGCCGAACAGCGTCTCCGGACGTGTCGTCGCCACCGTCAACACCGCGCTGCCGTCGGCCAGGGGGTAGTGGATGTGGTAGAACTTGCCCGCGACGTCCTTGTAAATTACCTCTTCGTCGGAAAGCGCGCTCTTCGCCACCGGGCACCAGTTGATCATCCGGCGTCCGCGATAGATGTAACCTTTGTTGTAGAGTTCGACGAACACCTTGTTGACCGCTTCATTGAGCCCGTCGTCCATGGTGAAGCGCTCGCGTTCCCAATCGCACGAGCAGCCGAGCTTGCGCAGCTGGCGGATGATGGTGCCGCCGTATTGCGCCTTCCACTCCCAGACCCGGCGGATGAATTCGTCGCGGCCGAGTTCGTCGCGGTTGGTGTTTTCCGCCTGGCGCAGGAATTTGTCGACCCGGCTCTCGGTGGCGATGCCGGCGTGGTCGGTGCCGGGAAACCAGGCGACCTCGTAGCCCTGCATCCGCTTCCAGCGGCACAGAATGTCCTGCAAGGTATTGTTGAGCACATGCCCCAGCGTCAGGATTCCGGTCACGTTCGGCGGCGGAATCACAATCGAAAACGCCGGTTTGTCCGGCGTCGGAACTCCGTGAAAATCCCCGGACTTTTCCCAGACCGGATACCACTTCGCTTCGATGTCCTGCGGCAGATATGCCTTCGCTAATTCATGTGCGCTCATTTTTTACCAACCGTATGTTCCTGTGTTGAATTTTTAATTTAACCGAATAATATAACACCGCAAGTGCCTTTTTGCAAGAAGGGTACGGGAAATCCGTGCGGGAAAAGGGCGGTGGCGATGGCACATCATGTTTCGCAAGCAGACGCAAGATAGGAAACGCCGGCACTTCCGGCACGATGTGAAATCCGGAAAAATCGCGTTTTCTCAGGCAAAAAAAGCGCCGCATCGGTTCATGAAACCGATGCGGCGCCGTCAGACTCTTACTTACTTGTTGACCCAGCCGCTCACCACCGGGATTTCAATCGGCTGGTTGTTGACCCAGCTCGGTTCCCAGAAGTTGATGTACTGAATCACCGTCAATGTCGTGCTGAACAAGGTCAGAAGTACCACCGCCACCGCCACCGCGGTATAGAACTTGGAAACTTCATTGGCGTCCTTGCCCAACGCCAACTTGGCAAATTCCGCGGCCTGCGCCTGGGCTTCCGCCTGCGCTTCCGGCGTCGGACCGGCTTCCTTATCCAACTTCAGCGTCCGCTTCTTGCCGCGCTTGGCTGCGGCGCCCTGCGGCGCCGGTGCTTCCGGCACAGCTTCCTCCGCAGGAGCGGGGGCGGCAGCAGGTGCCGGCGCCGGCGCTGCGGCAGGCTTCTTGATTTCCGGGCGTACCATGCTCACCGTCGGCGCCGAAGCCGCACGCTGCGCTTCTGTGGAAGGAGCCGCCGGGGCGGCCTCTTGCTGCAACGGCTGCGGTCCGGATGCCGGCAGGTCCGAAGGCTTCAAGCGAATCGTCTGCTTCGATACATTCAACGGTGCCACGGGGCGCGTATGCGTATCATCATCCGCCATCGCACCGGCCTGTTCCTGGGTTTCCACTTCGGCCATCTGTTCGAGTTTCACCGTCTGACGGGACGGATCGACCGGTTGGGCCGGTGCCGATTTCGGCAGGGCGACGCCTACACCCGGAGTGACCGGAGCGCCAAGGCCGCCCGGCATCATTTTCGGGGTGGGACGCTGCAGCTTGATGGTATCATCCACTTCCGCGGAACGGGTCGGCACCTCCATGCCCGGGGGTACGCTCATTTTCGGCGTGCCCGCGCTCATGGCCGACAATTTCAGGGTTTTGCGGGTACGGGTATCATCCAATACATTCGGCACTTCGCCGGCGGGACGCAATGCTTCCGGCGGCAGCGGTTTCACGTCTTTCGGAGTCAACGGTTTCACCAGTAAGGTCTTACGGGTGCGGGTGTCGTCCATGACCTCCGAGGGAGCATCGGCGCGGGAACTCAACGGATCGGCGATGACGCCGGAGTCGGTGGATACCGTCGGGACCGGCGGCACCGGGTTCAGTTGCGGAAAATCTTCGGCGGGACGGGTGGGGCGCAGGGAGCCCAACTTTACCGTACGCCGGGTTCTGGTGTCGTCCTCGATTTCTTCCGCCGGAGCCGAAGCGGCCGCTGCCGGCCTGGCATTCGCCGATTCCACTTTTTTGAGCTCGGGCATCACAAAACCGCCCGGAGTCTGGGGGGTATCTTCCCCATTCACCTTTTTATCATCCTCAGCCATAATCTGCTCCCTGCTTGAGTGATAAGTTTTATATGTTCAATAATAATAACAAATTTTTTCTACACCTTCGGGAATATAACCCATGGTTTTCAGAATGTCAAATCAATTATTGGTCAACCGGGCAATTTGTTGTTTAACATCTTTGAATTTGACGTTATTCTGCATGATTTCCTGGAATGTTTCCACGGCTTTGGACAATTGACCGGCCTGTTCATAGGTTTGCGCCAGATCGTAGAGGGCTTCCAATTTGATCCGGTCGGCTTTGATCATCTCCGACAGGCCGTTTACGAAAAATGGAATGGCCTCGTCGTATTGGCGCTGCATCATCTTGCAGCGGGCGATTCCGACCCGGGCTACCGCCCGGCGCTGATGATTTTCCTGCGCCTGCTCAAAAGCGGCGATGGCAGCCGGAAAATCCTGCAGCTCATAATACAAATGCCCCAGATCCACCTGCAGCTGCGCATCCTTGGGGTAAGCCTCCAACCGCTTTTTCGCCCGTTCCAGGCGGAAAGCGTCGCGGCTGCGCAAAAATCCGGCCAATTGCTCTTCACTGTTTTCATACGCTTGCGGATTGCTACGCAAGAGATTGATCGCGTGATCGAATTTGGCCAGGTAGGCCTTTTCAATCAGCTTGTCGAGCTGCGGGTCGCTGTTGCCGAGCATTTTGGCCACGGTTTCGAGCTCATGCGCCGCCGCGTCGAAGTCGCCGGACACCATGTAGGCGCTCGCCAGCTTGCGGCGAATGTCGATGGAGTCGGCCTCGGCCAGCATTTTGTTGTATTTGTCGATGACAATCCGGGCCTGCGTGGCATCGCGGATAATGCCCTCTTCCAACTGCAATGTCACCGATTCGCGCTCCGCTTCGGAGCTGCGGCGTCCTTTTTCGCGTCCCGCGGCCTGGGTGGCTTCGCGCAGCTTCTGTTGGATTTCCAGCTCGCCGGGGCGCTCCAGCGCCAGCGACTGGTAAAGTTTGACGATATCGTCGAGGCGCTCTTCTTCCTTATAAAACTCCACCAGCTGCTCGATGGCCGCCTGACTGCGGGAATTGAAACGGACCAGGAATTCCAATGCCTCGATGCTGATGAAGCGGGCTTCCGCTTTTTCCGCCGCTTCGACCAGAAGCTTCAGTATGGGCGGGTTATTGAGGCAGCGGCCCAATTCCTCTTCGCACATGGCCATGGCCTGAAGCGGATCGGAATCCACCAGCTTGCGGATCTTTCCGGCTTTCAGCATATTGCGGAGAGCCACGTTCATTCCGGGACCGCCGTCTTTTTCCAGCTTGGCCAGTTCGAATTCCCGCAGCTTTGTCCGGGCTTCGCCGAAGCCGGGAGCCTTTTGCACGATGGTTTTCAACAGACTGATGGCATAGTCATAATCATCGCGCCGACTGCCGTCAATTGCCCGACTGTAAAATTCCTTTAAATTCGGGTTTACCTCTCTCAATGTCAACTTCTGCATACAGATTCAACTCTCCGATAAGGAACCCTGCGTCCAATCGCCTCCCCCTGAAGCGGTTCGTCGTCCACAGAATTGCACAAATACAGGTTAAAATTTTGAGTAATATACTCCATTACCCCCCCGGTTGCAAGGGGTTGGAAAAAAACTTTTTCAATTTTCTTCGTCCGGCAGACCGCAGACTTCCGCGTCGCCGGAGGTGATTCCCCGTTGGGTATTGCGAATGAAATCGACGAAGCAGTCGGTTTCCGGCGTCGCCGGCTCCTTTTCTATTTCCGCAAACGCGTTTTTGCTGTTCAGACCCCGGAAAAAATAGATCTTTATCGCCCGCCGGATCGCCGTTCTGCGGGCGGCGTCGATTCCGGCCCGTCGCAGACCCACGGTGTTGGGGCCGCAGATATAATCGTTTTCGGCCAGCATGCAGAAGGGGGGGATATCCTGAATGACCGTCGTTCTGCCGTGCAGCATCGCCAATTGGCCGATGCGGACGAACTGGTGAATCAACACATAACCGGAGATGACGGCGCCGTCCATGATTTGTACGTGCCCCGACACCGCGGTATGGTTGGCGATGGTGACATGATTGCCGATGATCGCGTCGTGCCCGACATGGACGAACGCCATCAGCAGCGAATGGCTGCCCACGGCCGTCCGGGCTTCGGCAAACGGCGAACGGTGAATGGTGACGTACTCCCGCAGCGTGGTGTCGCTGCCGATGTCGGTATGGGAAACCACGCCGGGCTGAAAACGGTGATCCTGCGGTTCTTCGCCGATCAGGGCGCCGAAGTATACCCGGCAACGGGGGCCGAGCGTGGTGTAACGGCTGATTTTCACATGCGCGTCAATGAAGCAGTCGTCGCCGAGGACGGTATCGGCTTCGATGACCGCATAGGGGCCGATGGAAACATTTTTCCCGATGATTGCGTTGGGTGCGATGACCGCGGAGGGATGGATGGAGCCGGTACCGCTCAATTTCCCACCACGGTTCCGGCCGCCGTATCGCCGGCGATCACCCGTTCCAGACTGGTCGGGTCGGAGAAGTTGAATACGATGATCGGCAGGTTGTTATCCCGGCACAGCGAGAACGCCGCCGCATCCATGACCGCCAGTTGCCGGGACAACGCTTCTTCGAAGGTGAGTTCGGCATAGCGTACCGCATTGGGGTCTTTGTGCGGATCGGCGGAATAAATACCGTCCACTTTGGTGGCTTTCAGCACGGCTTCGCAGTCGGTTTCCAATGCCCGCAAACATGCGGTGGTGTCGGTGGTGAAGAAGGGGCTTCCGGTACCGGCGGCGAAGATGACCACCTTCCCGGATTCGAGCGCCTGGATGGCGGAATTCCGGTGAAACGGCGTGGCGATCGGCCCCATCGGGATGGCGGACTGGACCACCGCGGAAACCGAGGCTTGATTGAAGAAATCCGCCAGGCAGAGCGCGTTCATGACGGTTGCGAGCATGCCCATATAATCGGCGGAAACTCGATCCATTCCGGCATCGGCGCCCTTGACGCCGCGCCAGACGTTGCCGGCGCCGACGACGATGGCAATTTCGCAACCGGTATCGAGAATATTTTTGATGCGTTCGACGATAACCCGGATGCTGTCGGCATGGTAGCCGTGTTCCTGCGGTCCTTTAAGGGCTTCGCCGGAAAGTTTCAGGAGGACGCGGCGGTATTTGCATTCCATAGCTGTTACCTTATAAAACAGGGGTTAAAAGATTGTTGTCATTAAAAATATAGCAGCCTAAACATAATCATCAAATGCGGGAATCGCGTATTTGGAGAAAAATATGAAATAATTACATTCCCACCTTGACAAGTTTCGTTTTGCCGATATATTAAAAGGGTAATTCGGGCGATTAGCTCAGCTGGCTAGAGCGCTGCTTTCACACGGCAGAGGTCGCGGGTTCGAGTCCCTCATCGCCCACCATTTTTTTTGTCGAAATTCCGGCGTTTTGAGCTCAAGTCAGTTCAAAACGCCGTTTTTTATTTTCCCCGCGCCCATCCCGCAACAAGGCGCTTTTTGTCGCTCTCCGAACAGCAATTAGAACATTTTTAGAACATTGTTTTCTTCTTCTTTAGATTATACCATCATTCACAGGCCTCTTCTCCGGTTTGTGCCATAATTCAGAGCTCCTTTTGAGCGCGCAGAGCGGGTAGCTGGAATATCTTCAATTTTAGATAGAAATAGTCGCGGAAGCCGTATGCCTGGCGCATGAGCCATCGGATCTTGTTGTTGAATCCTTCGGTCGACGCATTGCTCAGGCGGTCATAGGTCCAGTAAGTGATGATGCCTTTCAATTTTTCGCGTATAGTCTTTGCCATGGCGATAAGTTCCCGACTTCCGGCGGCCTCGGCCAAAGTGGCCCATCGGCGAAATGCCGCCCTGGCTTCGAGGGCATTTTTAGCGGTCGCGTAAATACTTCGCAGCGATTCCTTAAACATATGGGCGTCGGCCAATTCCCTGAAGTGCTTGCGCATATTGGCGAGAATCAGCAGGCTGTCGGAGTCGAGGTCTTCGATATTCCGGAGAAACAGCATCCTGAGGCGTTTGAACTGGCTGCGTTGTGATTCATCCAGCTCGGCGATGTATCTTCTCCGGAGCTTGTCCAGCCGCTCATTCATCAGCTTGATCACATGGAAATGATCGAACACAATGCGAGCTTTCGGGAAATGCTTCTCAACCCAGCTCGAATAGGCGTTCGACATATCCATGACCACGATTTTGAGCTTCTTTTTCCGTAACTTGCGCGACAGCCCATCCAACGCCGCAACCCCTTTGCCTTCGCCGACATGAATCACTTCACCGCACTCCAAATCCCGTACCACCGTCAGGTATCGCTGACTCCGGTCCGGATTGGTGCCGGTATGAATCTCATCAATCCCGATCCGCCGCACGTGAGCTGTTTGAATCCGGGCGTACTTTCGCTTCAAATAACGCTTCTCGACCTCTTTGACCAACTCCCAGCGCAAATGATATTTTTCGGCCACCGAACGTATGCTCATTTCGTGACGGTCCTGGAGAAGCCGCAGCTCCAATTCTTTGGTTATCCGGGCCTTCGGACTGGAGATAAAATGAAAATCCTCCAAATTGCGGCGGTGACAATTGGAGCAATGCGTTTTATCAGCCAAATTAGTTTTTCTTTGGAATATTCGAACTTCTGGTGTTGAAATCCGCGCACTTTCTGTGTATTTTGAAGTAATGTGGTCGACATTGGAATATCCTTTTTGTTTTAGTTTGGTCACCAAAACATAAGGCCAATGTCGACCTTTTTCCAGTTTTACGAATTTTTATGTGATGAATGGTTCGAAAAAATCATTTTTTCGAACCATGCAATTCCTCTTCAGCCGGGTTCCCGAAGCAGTCAAACCGAAAACGGAATAAATCTTGCCTTTGGCAAGGTTTTATGCCGGATTTCGGCTTGACGGCGAAGTGGTTCCGGCTACTGCGGCACAGCGAGGTTTTGACTTTTGCGCAAAAAAAGTGCCGCTTTTGAGGCTAATCGTGACATAAACCGGAGAAGAACCAAATCGTCATAATAATGATGCGAAAGTTCTTCCCGTTTCATGCAGGAAAAGAACGATTCGGCAACAGCATTATCAAGCGGCGTTCCCGGATTGGAAAAGATACCATGTATAGGTGACAGGAAATCGGAGTAGAAAAAAACTCCTTTGTCAAGTAACTTTGATTAGTCCCATCAAAGCGACAAAGGAGGCACCGAAATGCAGAGAAAAGGTAACACGATCAGTCGGAAAAGTCAA
>JAVBQJ010000146.1:0-4875 GCA_031549115.1 Victivallaceae bacterium | reverse complement strand
TGCCAACTTAAAAATGTTTTCACAAATTATTGATGACTAGCGCTTATGGGCTCCTCGCCCCCGCCCCCCCCGGCAGGGTCACCGCCCCTGCACCTCTGCTACGGATGCCTGACGGCATCCTCCGCGACCTTTTGGAAATTCCTCCGGGATAGCTTGTTGCCGCGTCGAACCGGCCAGACCACCACAAAAGCCGCCGCTACTGCCGACAATGCACGTCCGGTCCCTCCGGGGGAAACTCGTCGTTTCCCCCTGCTACCCCCTTCAGGACCCGCGCCTGTCGTCGGACCTACCGACTGCGAGACTCTACATGTATCTACCGTTGGTGGCGCGCCACGGACGGCTATATGGCGCACCACACAGCCCTCCTCCTCACGCATTCAGATAGCGTTCGGCATCGATGGCGGCACGGCAGCCGGAACCGGCGGCGGTGACAGCCTGGCGGTAAATGTGATCCATGCAGTCGCCGCAGGCGAAAACACCGGCGAGATTGGTCTGCGAGGTGGGGTGTTTGACTTCGATGAAGCCATTTTCGTTCGTCTGCAGATATTCGCGGAACGGCGCCGTGGCCGGGACATGACCGAGGGCGACGAAAAGCGCCGCGCACGGAATTTCGGAAACGGCCTCGGTTTTGACGTTCCGAACCTGGATGCCGGAGACTTTGTCGTCGCCGAGGACCTCGGTGACCACCGAATCCCAGACGAAAGAGAGCTTCGGGTTGGCCATGGCGCGCTGCACCATGATTTTGGAGGCGCGAAGCTGATCGCGGCGATGCACCAATGTCACCGATGAGCAGAAATTGGTCAGGAAAATCGCCTCCTCCAACGCCGAATCGCCGCCGCCGACCACCACGACCGGACGGTTGCGGTAAAAGGCGCCGTCACAGGTGGCGCAGGCGGAGACGCCATGGTTTTTCAGGCGCTCCTCCGACGGTAGCCCGAGCCAGCGCGGCGATGCCCCGGTGGCGATGATCAATGCCCGCGTTTCAAGCAAAGTTCCGCCCTCCAGCCAGATCTGCTGGGTGCCGCCGTCGCTCAACTGAACCTTCGCCACCTGGTCGAATTCAATCCGGGCACCGAAGCGTTCCGCCTGTTGCTGCATATTGGCCATCAGCGCGTAACCGTCGATGCCTTCCGGGAATCCCGGAAAATTTTCCACCTCGGTCGTCTGGGTCAGAAGTCCCCCCGGCAGAACTCCGGAAATCACCACCGGCGCCAGCTCCGCCCGCGCCGCATAAATCGCCGCCGTCAAACCCGCCGGACCGCTGCCGATAATTATCACCTTTTCCATCGTTGCTCCTTACATTTTCCTATCCGCCGCCGGTGCGGCGCCTCGTTCGCTCCGTGTGTAGATGTGACTGTCGCTCACGCTTCCAGTCACATCTACACCATCGCTGCCTCGGGTGGCTCCGGATCGCCGGAAGGCGATCCTTCCCTGGATTTCGCCCCCTCCGAGGCGCCTATGGCGCCTAGGGGCGACCAGCGGTATCCGCCCGCTGGATCGGCGTCTCCGTATGACGGAGGGCAGACCGCCGCTTCGCGGCTCTATTTGATTTTTTATTTTTTAATTCTTTTATTTATTTTTTTTCTTCCGGAAGCGTAGGTTCCACTTTTTTCAACGGGACCCAGCCTTCGACGTCGCACCATTCGATCGCTTCCGGGCGCTCCAGCTCCCGCGCCAGGCCCTCCGCCTCGTGCGGCCACACCGGATCGTCTTTCCGGCTGATCACGCCGATCTGCCAGCGCAACGGATAACTGCCGTCACGCACCGTCTGCGCCTCCGGCTTCACCCCATCCACCGCCAGCGCCTCCGCCCCCGGCGGCAACCCCACCCGGAACCAGCCGAAGCCAATCCCGTGCTCCGTGCCGTTCACCAGCACCAACACCTCCTCGGTGCTCTCCACCGTGAACATCGCCGGCGCAAACGGCTGGTCGTCCACCAGCATCGTCCGGAAATCCGGCATTCCATATGCCCCCTCCTTGATGCCATAGCGGTGCAATTCATACGGTGTGCCGTTCAATGTCCGCCAGCCGGTAATCTCTCCTGTGAACACGTCGCGCAGCTGTTCCCGGCTCAAACCGGTCAATTGATTGGATCCATGGACGTAGACCGCCATCGCCGCCCAGGCGACCGGCTCGAAGTGCAGCGATTCCGGCAGCGTTTCCAGCCGCGACGGAAGCCAGCGGACCAGTGCCGCATCACTCTCTTTCGCTTCCAGCCGCTTCAGCAGTGCCTCCGAATCCTCGGCGCGAATCACCGAAAGATCATCCAGCCGCTGCGACAACCCCAGCGCCCACAACTGCGCCAACTGGCTCGGCCCCAGCGCATTTTCAAGCTTCGCCGCCTGCAGCGATACCCCGCAGCCGATAACCAGCGCCAGATAAATCAGCCATTTCATACTCGTCTCCTGGAATCAATCCCTCTATCGCGGTCTGCCGTCCGGCGCAAATTATTCGCCGCCGGTGCGGCGCCTCGTTCGCTCCATGCTCCGGGAATCGCTTCGCTCTCCCTGCGCCATCGCTACCTCGGGTGGCTTCCGCTCGCCTCCCGGCTCGCTTGCCTTACTTTCGCCTCTTTCGGGCGCCTGCGGCGCCATCGGCGACCAGCAGAATTCACCTGCTGGACCGGTGCCTCCGTATGACGGAGTGCAGACCGCCGCTTCGCAGCTCTATTCTTTTATTATTTTTAAGAATTTCTATTAACGTTTCAGTTGGCGCTCGATCAAGGCCACCGAGCGGCGCAGGGTTTCATTCTTTTCGCACAGCTCCGGCACTTTTTTCATCGCGTTCATGATGGTGGCGTGATTCTTACCGAACGCCTGCCCGATTTCCGGGAACGAACAGTTGGTCAGCACCCGCGACAAATACATCGCGATCATCCGCGGCTCGGCGATGTTGCGCGGACGCTTGTCCCCCAAGAGATCGCTGACGTGCAACTCGAAGTACCGCGCCACCTGCTGCTGAATGGTCTCGATCGAAATCACCCGCGCCGCGTTCTCCTCTTCGATCAATTTGTGAAGCTGACGCTCGGCGTCCTCCATGGAGATATTCCGCATCGTCACCGACGAAACCGCCACCAACCGCAGCAGCGCGCCCTTCAACCGCCGCACATTCGCGGTGATATTCGTGGCGATGAAACGCAAAATCGCTTCGTCGATCTTGATGATCTGCTCCTGCTGCATCATCTTCAGAATCGCCAGCCGCGTCTCGAACCCCGGCACCGTGATCTCCGTAGTCACGCCGGACTCGAAACGCGAAACCAGGCGCGCCTCCAAACCGGTGATCTCGCACGGCTGCCGGTCGCTGGTGAGGATAATCTGCTTGTTGTCGTTGTACAAGGTGTTGAACGCGTTGAAAAACTGCTCCTGCAGCTGCGTCTTGTTGGCCAGGTGGTGCACGTCGTCCACCAGCAAAAGATCGACATCCCGCATCGACGAACGGAACTCCGCGTGCTGCCCGGTGCGCAGCGAATCCACATAGTGATTCAAGATCTCTTCGCAGGTGGCGTAACGCACCCGCGCCTGTGGATTCCCCTCCTTGACCGCGTGCGCCACCGCCTGCAGCAAGTGGGTCTTCCCGGTGCCGCTGTTGCCGTGAATGAAGAGCGGGTTGAACAGCCCCGGCTCTTCCGCCGCCCGGCGCGCCGCCGAATAGGCATAACGGTTCTCCTCGCCGATCACGAAGTTGGCGAAGGTATGATGTTTGTTACAGTTTTGCACCCGCGGCGCCGGCGTCGCCGGAATCGCGGCGGAAACCGGCGCCGAACAGACCTGCGCCTCTTCCTCCGCCGGCAGGAATCCCCCGGTGAGCCGGTAGCTGTCGGCGCCGTCGACCTCCTGCAATGCCCCGACGATCAAATCGCCGTAGTGGGATGACAGAAAATCGGCGAAAAAATCATCGGACACGCCGAGGTGGAGCTCTCCATCTTCGACCGCCACCGGGACAATGTTGGCAAACCACTGCTGAAAGCTCTCCGTAGACAACTGCTTCCGCAATTTGCCGGCGACCTGCGACCATACCCGGGATGCCGGAATTGCCATCACATCATCTGCCATATCTGAAGTTGCATCATCGCGACCGACCATCGAACTCGTGCCTTTCGTCCCTCGTTTCCCGTTTCCGTTTTCCAACCGCCCCAAATCCCTGCCGGGACTTCTCCCGGTCAGGCATTTGCCGCACTTTCGGGCATCGTTTCCACGGAGCGCATCCGTCCGGACCCGAAAGTTATTAACAACACTTCACTCGCAGGATATTTCCCTGCCGAAACACCGTTCCGACCAGCGGCGCCGGTGTCGCATCAAATCCTCTATCTCGTTTAAAATCGAGCACTAACAGCAACTTTTCCGATTCTGCTATTTCCGGTCTTTTCCACCCGGTTTGAGTTCAAAATCAGAATATTTCCTGTCTTTTATCTGCCCCGATCCAGTGCCCGTTTCCGTCAACCGGAAATCCGACTCCGAAGCGGCAAACGTAAATCGCCGTATCCCCGGAGAAAATCAGTGACTTAGCGAAATTCACCCACCCTCATAAACAAGTTATTAACAGCTTATTGACAACCGGGCCCGGGTTTTCGCGGGGCGCAATGTATTTAAAGTAGCCATGAAACCACCGGAAGTCAACCACCGATGGGTAAAATTTTCCCAACTTTTTTTCCTCTTCAGCCCTTGACTTTTTGAAAAAGCTTGAAACGGGCAGCGCGGAAACGCCAAAAGGGAAGAGCCCTATGCCAATCTTCGCATCGCGCGGTGGTGGCATTGGAAGCTCTTCCCTTTGTCCTAGTGTCGTGTCAACGCCAAATTTGCAGCAAGACAGCTTCATTTTGCGCAGAGCCGCCGGTGGGCGGTTATTGCCGGGGAGGGGACCCACCAACCCAAAAACG
>JAVBQJ010000071.1:0-71450 GCA_031549115.1 Victivallaceae bacterium | reverse complement strand
AAAACGATTTTGCAAAGACAGATTGCTTCGAACCTCATGGACGCATGGGTAAGGGAGAGTTTGCTTTGAAAAGGAAAGATTTTACAGAAAATACAAGAAAAGTTGCGAAAGCTACTTGACAAAACCTATCATAGAAGGACGTGATATGAGACTCTGTATGATGTCGCTTATGCTCGATTCCGCGCCGCCGCGTGAAATCGCGGCCGTCGCGGTACAGTGCGGCATGGAAGCGATCGACTGGATCGGGCTGCATGGCAGCAGTGCGACCGAACTGCGCCGGGCCACGCTCGACGCCGGGCTGCGGGTGGCGGGCCATACGATGTTGAAAACGAAGTTCATCGACGGGGCGCCGGACTGGCTCGACGAACTCAAGGAAACCTTGGACGAAGCCGCGGCGCTGGAAGCGCCGATCCTGATGATTCCGCCGTTCGCGTTCCGCGATCAGACGGATATGACTGACAGCCGGAAACGCTGGACGGAATACTTTGCCCGGGCGGTGGCGATGGCCCGGAGCTACCCGCTCACGGTCACACTGGAAAGCACCGGCTTCGCCCAAAGCCCGATCACCACCGGCGAAGAAGCGTTGGCGGTACTGCGGGAGGTGCCGGGCCTGAAAGTGACCTTCGACCACGGCAATATCGCCACCGCCGGCGATCCGGTGGCGGCCTACCGGCTGCTGAAGGACGACATCGTTCACTTTCATTTGAAGGATTGGTATATCCGGGATACGGAGTTTCCGAACTCCGAACGCAAACGCTGCGGCAAATACTTCGCCGACGCGATGATCGGCGACGGCGATCTGGATCTGAAAGGATTCTGGGAAATCGTCGAACCGCGGCACAAGGCGGAGTATCTGGTCAACCTGGAAACCCTGGACTACAGCGGCAAGCTTTCCGCGCCGGAAGCGCAGAAGCTGGTCGCCGACCGCCTCCGCAACTGGTAAGCGGTACGCGCCGCTTCCTGTGGGGCGTCCCCCGTCAGGGACGCCCGGAAAAACCAACGCAAAGGATCATAGTACAAATGGAACCTGGAGTATTGCTGATGCTGACGCGCGACGGCGCGCCGTTCGAAGCCGCCGCCCGCTACGGCGTGAAGACCGCCCAACTGCAATGTTGGGATATTCCGGCGCTGACGCCGGAACTGGCCCGGAAGGTACGGACGGGGATGGAGCGACACGACATTCGCCTGGCTGCCTACTGGGCCGGCTATTCGGGGCGAATCGTCTGGAATTCCGCCGACGGCCCGGCAACCTGCGGGCTCGTCCCGGCCGATCTGCGCAGCCGTCGGGTCGAAGAGTTGAAGCGCGGCGCCGACTTCGCCCGTGAGATCGGCGCCCCCGCCATCATCACCCATGCCGGCTTCATCCCCGAAAATCCGCGCTGCCGTGATTACGCCGAAACGCTCAACGCCCTTTACGATGTCGCGCTCCACTGTCTCAATCTGGGACTCGGCTTCTGGTTCGAGTCGGGCCAGGAAACCCCGCTGACGCTGCTGCGCACCATCGAAGATCTGGCTTTGCCGAATCTGGGCGTCAACCTCGATACCGCCAACCTGATTCTGTACGGGCGCGGCAATCCGGTCGACGCGTTGGAAGTGGTGGGAAAATATGTCCGGAATCTGCATATAAAGGACGGACTCTTTCCAACCGGCGGTTATACGCTCGGCACCGAGGTCGCGCTCGGACAGGGCCGCGCCGATTTCGATCGGATCGTCCGAAAGCTCTACGAACTCGACTTCACCGGCGAGTTGATTCTGGAACGCGAAATCTCCGGCGACCAGCAGGAACGCGACATCATCGCCGGCCTCGAACTCCTCCGGTCCTTGATCGATAAGTACCGGAAGTGATCTCGATGTGGGGGACTCCTCGTCCCCCACATTTTCCGAATTACTTACTTAACCACCGGCAGACTGGCGGCGATGACCGCCTGGCCGTGGCGTTTGAACTTCTCGTCCGGGACGCGGAATTGGATACTGGCCGCGAGTTCCGGGAATTCGGCGGCCAGGACTTCCTGGCCGATCTGCATGATCAGTTCGCCGCCGGCGCCGGAGGTGACGCGGCCGAGGATCAGCAGATTCTGGATCTGGTAAAACTCGGCATAGTGCGCCACGGCGTAACCGAAGTAAACGCCGATGGTGCGGTAGATTTTCGCGGCGCGTTCGTCGCCGGCTTCCATCAGGCGCTGGACCTCTTCCAGACGCTTCGGGAACGGCAGGTCCTGCGGGAAGTCGATACCGGCCAATGGCGCCAGACGGGCCACCGCCTGCTGCGAAAAATATTGCGCGCCGCAGCCGACGTCGCCGGACCATTCATCCTTCGGGCCGTTGGCGCGGTAATCCACCGGGCAGAACGCCAATTCGTTCAGCCAGTCGGTGATGTTGCCGGCGACATTGACGTAGCCGCCGGCTTCGCTGGTGCCCATGGACATGCCGAGCACGCCGGTGGATTCCATCGAAAGAGCGCCGGCCAGCGCGGTGACTTCGCCGTCGTTGGCGACGATGAACGGCACATTGTATTCCTTGGCGATTTCATCGAACAGGGGCACAATGTACTTCTGGAAATCTTCGTTCGAAATCCCGCGGAACAGCGACGCCAGGCGCGGCTGGTTATCCACGTAGACACCGGCGGCGGAGCCGCCGATGCCGTCGACGCGCGGCAGATGCGCGGCGGCGCGCTTCAGCGAATCGCGGATGCCGGCGCGGTGGTATTCCGGATCGTTCTGGAAATAGGGATCCCAGACCACCTCTTCGGTGTGGACGCATTTGCCGTCGATCACGGCGGCGCATTTGCGGTCGGAGCCGCCGAGGTCGAAGCCGATGCGGCAGCCGTTGAAGTTGCCGCCGAGCTGAACTTCGATTTCATGGGCTTCCGGCGCGTCGGCATAGGCAACCGAACGCACCGTGAAGGGGTGCCCGTAAATCCGTTCGCCCATCATTTCGAAGTCGAATTTGCGGGCGCCGCCGGCGGAGTACATGGCGCGCAGATCCTGCGCCAGAGCATCGCATCCGGCAATTGTCAGCTCCCAGCCGCCTTTCATCCACAGCAGGAATTTGACGATACGCTCGATGTACTTGAGGTTGTCCGCACGGTTTTCCGCCGTGTAGGGCAGGATCGCGGTTTCATAGATTGAAACGCAGCCGTTGGCGCGCTTCAACGCGACCACCACCGCGAGGGCGCCGTCGCAGGCTTCGACGCGCTCGCGATAGGCGCGGTTCCACAAGATCGCCGCTTCGAAGTCCGGATCGAGTTCCGGGCGAAATTTCGGATTCAACATGGCAAAGGTCCCTTGTCAGTTCTGATAAGCCGCCCACTTCGGATCATGGGCAAAATTGAAGTTGTAGTACGATTTGTGCTTGAGCAGCCGTCCGGCGGCTTCGTCGACGATGACCACGACGTCGTTATGCAGCTGGATGGCGCTGCCCGAAATCATCGCGGTCAGCGCGCCTTCGACCGCCTGCGCGAGGATTTCCGCCTTTTCATCGCCGGTCACCAGCATCACCAGGCGCTTGGAATCGAGAATGGTGCCGACGCCCATGGTGTAGGCGCGCATCGGCATGTCTTCGCGGCGGGCGAACAACGGGGAGTTCTGCTCGTAGGTTTCCGGGGTCAGCGACACCGCGCGGGTCCGGCTCATCAGCGAACTGCCCGGCTCGTTGAAGCCGATGTGGCCGTCGCGGCCGATGCCGAGCAGCTGCAGCGTCACGCCACCGGCATTTTTGATCGCTTCGTCATAGCGCTTGCCTTCGGCTTCGGCGCACTTTGCTACCCCGTTGGGCAGATGGGTATTGCGCTTGTCGATATTGATGTTATTGAACAGATGCTTGTTCATGTAATAACGATAGGAGTTGACGTCGTCGGCCGCAAGGCCCAGGTATTCGTCCAGGTTGAAGCTCTTCGCCAGCGAGAAATCCAGCCCTTCTTCGCGGTGCAGCCGGGCGAGTTCGGCGTAGACGGCTTCCATCGTCCGGCCGGTGGCCAGGCCGAAAACCATGTCCGGGGTCTTGCGCAGGTCGTCCGCCATGATGCGGGCGGTCAGTTTGACGGCCGATTCGGTCGTCGGGCGAATGATGACATCCATTTTCTCAAATCCTTATTTTGCGGCCGTTTTGGCGGCCTGTTCCTGGAAAAATTTCACGGTGGCGGTCATGCCGGAATCGAAATCGAATTGCGGCACGAAGCCGGTCGCCTTCAATTTATCCACTGCCGCCATCGAATGCTTGACGTCGCCCGCGCGTTCGGGCAGATATTGCACTTCGGAGTGCGAACCGGTCACTTTTTTGATCAGCTTCACCAGGTCGTTGATGGTGATCCGGCCGCCGTAGGCGATGTTGTACACGCCGGTGAAGTCATGGGTCGCCATGAACACATTGGCCGCGACGATGTCCTTGACATAGATGAAATCGCGGGTCTGTTCGCCGTCGCCGTAGATGGTGATCGGTTCGTTGGCGACCGCCTTAGCCGTGAAAATCGGCACCGCCGCGGCGTTGGCGCTCTTCGGGTCCTGGCGCGGGCCGAAGACGTTGAAGTAGCGCAAACAGGCGGTTTGCAGCCGTCCGGTCTGGGTGAAAAGATTGCAGTAGTATTCGCCGTCGAGTTTGGTGATCGCGTAAGGCGACAGCGGTTCGGGGTACATGGACTCGACCTTCGGCACTACCGGATTGGTGCCGTAGATCGCCGCGGAGGTGCTGAAACACAGCTTCTTGACTCCGGCGGCGGCGGCTTCCTCGAGCACCACCAACAGGCCGTTGACGTTCAGATCGACGCATTCGGCGATCTTTGACATCGATTCCGGCACGCTGATCATCGCGGCGAAGTGAAAGACGTAGTCGACGCCCTGCATCGCCCGGCGCACGGTTTCACGGTCGCGAATGTCGCCCTCGATGAATTCGACGTCGAAGCCGTCGAGGTTTTTGCGGTAGCCGCTGCGCAGATTGTCGAGCACGCGCACTTCGGCTTTGCCTTGAAAATATTCGACTAAATGGCTGCCGATGAACCCGGCGCCGCCTGTAACCAGTACTCTCATGAACCGTCCTCCTGTTCGACAAATTGTTGCGTTACATAATGTAAAGCCAAAAACGCAAAAAAACATGGAATTTTTTACAATATGATGGATTTTTCTGCTTTTCAGTGCTATAATAGTACAAGGTGCGACATCGTAAAACGGGGGTGCGGATGGCGGAACAGCCCAGTCTGAATTTGATTTTAAGCGATAAGGTGCAGGAACTTCTGGACAACTTCGCCGAAGTGATGGATCTGCGGGTGACCTTTTATGACGCGGCGGGCAAGGTGATCCGGCGCGGCTTGAAGATGCGCAACAGCGACTACTGCCGGATCGTCCAGGAGGAGTTGGGCGAATTGCGGCGCTGTACGGCGATGGACGCGAGCAAGCAGCTGGAGGCGTTGCAGGCGCGGAAGATGATGGCCTATACCTGTCACGCCGGCCTCGGCGAGGCGATCGCGCCGGTGTATATCGACGGCGAAGTCGCCGGTTTCCTGATGGTCGGACAATTCCGCACCACCGAAGCGATGCCGGAGAATGTTCCGGGACGCTGCCCGAATGACGCCTGTGCCGCGCAGTTGACCGAAGCGTTTTTCAATCTGCCCTTTTACGGCCCGGAGAAGTTGGCCGGCGTGCTCGGATTGTTTACCATGCTGCTGGATTACCTGACCGCGCGGGAGCTGGCGACCCTGCGCGGCGACCGGCTGAAGCGCGAGGTCGAGCGCTATATCGAAAGCCACCTGACCGAACAGATCAAACTGCCGCTGCTGGCGCGTAAACTCGGGCGCAGCGTGTCGTCATTGTCGCATGAACTCAAATCCCGCTACGATACCAGCTTCTCGCAGCTGCTGATCGAGCGGCGCCTGTCGCGGGCGGAGGAGCTGATGCGGCGGCACCCGGAGCGTTCGATCGGGGAGATTTCGCTGGCGGTCGGCATCGAGGACCCGTATTACTTTTCCCGTCTTTACAAGAAATACCGCGGCGACACGCCGAGCAGCTTCCGCCGGGAGGCGGCGTCAGCGGCACAGGAAGGCGCCCAGCAGGGCGGACAGTAAAATCAGCCAGGTCATGGAGAGTTTGGTCCGCCGCTGCAATACGTACATGACAACGGCGATGGCCAGTGCGCCCCAGGACAGTGCCGGGAAAGTGAACTTCGCATCCGCCTGCGTCAGCAGCAAATACGGATAATCCAGCGGGATGTGCCCTTTGGCAATACTCATTTCGACGAAAATGAGCAGCGCCCCGGCGATCAGGCCGACGGTGGCGGGGCGGGCTCCGGCGAGGAAGCCCCGGATCAGGGTATGGTTTTCGTAGCGTTTGAGCGTGTAGACCGCGATGACGGTCATCACGAACGGCGGCAGAGTTAATGCGATGCTGGCGAGGATGGCGCCCGCGACGCCCTGCTGGGTGTAGCCGACATAGGTGGCGGCGTTGATGCCGATCGGCCCCGGGGTGACCTGGGCGATGGAAAACAGGTTGGCGAATTGTTCGGCGGTGAGCACGCCGCGCGTATCGACCAGTTCCGTGGTCAGGAACGGCACCAGCATATAGCCGCCGCCGATGCACAGAAAGCCGAATTTGAGGAATACCAGGATCAGCAGCCACAGACTCATCGCGACATCCTCCGGCTTTTGCTCCAGACGTAAAGGATGCCGACCGGAATGGCGGCGAGCACAATCCAGCCGGGATTCAGGTCGCAGACCGCCATGGCGGCGAAACAGAGGATGGCGACGCTCCATTCGAAGACGCCGGATAGCACCTTTTTGCCCATTTTCACCAGCGTCGTCAGCACCATGGCGACGATGCAGGCGACCACGCCGGTGAAAGCGCCCTGAACATAGGGGTTGGAGAGATCGCGGCCGGTGAGTACGCTGGCGACCAAAATGATGATCGTGATCGGCGGAATGATCGAACCGGCGAGCGCGGCGAGCGCGCCGCCGAAGCCGGCGATTCGCAACCCGACGCAGACGGCGGAATTACAGGCCAAAAGGCCGGGGACGGTTTGCACCACCGCGATGATGTCGACCATTTCGTCCTCGGAGATCCAGCGTTTTCGGCGGACGAAGATCTCGTTGGCGGCGGTGATGATCGCATAACCGCCGCCGACGACGATCGAAGTGATTTTGATGTAACTCCAGAAGAGTATCCACAGGCGCTTCCCGTAAGCAACCTGGTGGCAACCGGGCAATTGTTCCGTCATGATTCCACATTTACTTGTTGGCGTTCCGAAATACTATACCGCCGTTTTGCCGTTTTGTCCATTTCAGTTCCCGGCGGGACGCAATTTCACCCGGAAAATCCGCTCGGAGGTCACGATATCCCAACCGGCCGGGGACTCGGCCGCGTAAAAGCCGTGTTCGGGCAGCAACAGCAACGGCGTTTGCTCCGGCGCGTCCGTCCGGAGCAGCTGAATGCCCGTGAAACCGACGTTGATGAGCCAGTTATCGCCCAACTGCCATGGGTCATCCAACTGCCACGCGGGCGAATCGGAATCGGCGGGCAAGGGCAGCGGCAGCCATTCCGGCTGCAGCGTGTGTTTGTCCAACCGGAAATAACGCCTGCTGTCGAAAATGCCGATGGTGCCGAGGACGAAATCGCCCTGATCGCGCAGCGAAAAATCCGATCCATCCGGCAACTCCAAAAACTTCGCAAAGGTTTCCGTTTCCGGATCGAACGTGTAGAGTTGCAGTGGCGCGTTGTAAGTGGCGATGCCGAATAGCAGCCGCCCGTCCGGCAGCGGGATCAACCGGGAGAGTTTGGCCTGAGGGATTCGATCCAGCTCCAGCTCCGGATACAGGCGGTCGCCGGAGAAGTGAATCCGCCGGTCGCTGCCGTCCGGACGGCAGGAATACATGCCGCAGAGTGTTCCTCCTCCCAGTGTGGCGGCGAGGCCTCCGGTCAGGTAGTAGATTCGTTCATTGTGAAAGAGGGCGCTGACGATGAAGTTGCCGGGCAGCCCGTACAGATAATTCCAGCTTCCTGAACTCCGGTCGAATGTAACCAATACCCTGTCGCCGCCGGCCAGCAGATAATTCCCGGAAGCGGAAAACGACGGATAGCGTTCACGCGCGGTTCGAAATGTTTCGCCGGCAAGCCACAGGGCCGGCAGCTGCCGCAACGGGGTTGCCGGATCGGAGTATTCGAAGGCCGCAAGCGTGGTCGGGCTGTTGTAGATGGGGGTGTCCGCGGCCAGCAACAGATAGATTCGCCCGTCCGCCGCGGTTGCACCTTTGCATTCGCCCGGGAGGGGAACGGCTTCGATATCCCAGGCGGAGTTCAACGCGTTCCAGGCGGCAGCCGATTCCGGTTCTTCTTTGGCGCTGTGAGCGAGGTATGCCGCCACCCGGTTCCACATCCTGTGGGTATCCTCGTCGTAAGTTTTCTGGTAAGCCAGAGATTGCAACTGCGGTGCATATCGAATCAGCTCGGGGAGCATGCGGGAAATTCTGCCGCTGTACAGTGCCGCAATCACGGCGCGCTCGTCACCGTCGGCGCCTCGCTTCTGCAGCAGATAGTTGCGGGGGGAGTTCGACAATTGCCAATACAGAGAGGGAGCCACGAGATTGACGGCGAAGCCGATGTTGAATATATTCCGGCCTTTGGGGGTGATGACATACCCGAGTTGCTCCTGCTTTTCGTATAGGGCAAAGACGATACGCAGCAAAGAGGCCCTGGAGTGGTCGCTGTTGAGAAACTCCCGCGCGGCTTCGAGCGCGTGATAATGCGACGTCACCACCGGAAGGTCGATTTCCCGGACCAGGGCGGCAATTTCGCTGTCCTCGTTCAGGATTGTCTGCAACTCCCTGGCTGCGGCCCGGCGTTCCATTGGATTTTCAAGGGGAGCGTTGTTGCCCGGAAAGATCGGCTGCCAGTCGATTTGCGGCCCGATCTCCGGTGATTTTCGCAGCAAGTCTCGCAGTACGCGGTACAGCTTCAATTGCATGGCATAATTCTCCCGCATCATCTCGTCGGCGCTGAAATACGAGTCCGGGTAGGAGATATCCCGGAATTGCATTTGATAATAGCTGAAGTCGAGCGCGGTTTCGATATTGGCCTCGGTGACGCGCCGGCAAACGGCGGATTGCTGATTTTCCTGTTGCCGCAGCAGCCGCAAATCATGATACAGTTGTTGCCGTTCGGCCTTGGGAGTGGCGTAGATGATCGGGTCGTTCAATTGCGCCGGTGAAAGTCCGGGAAGTTCCGCCAGCAACGGTTTGCCGTCGCGGAGCAGATAATCCGGGTGATCCTGATAGAACTTCCGGACATCGGCCAGAAAACGATTGAAAGTCCGTATTACTTCCTCCGGCGTCAAGTCCCACCGGTATATGTTCCGGGCTTCGTAAAGAATGAGTTCGCGTTGATAATCAAGATTGTCCGGCTCCAGGGCAAGCATCGCCTGAACCAGCGGGCGCAGCTCCTCCCACGCCGGGGGGGTATAGTTGCCGGGAAGCTGCATCAGGCGTTTCCGGGCGTGGTATTCTTCGCAGAGGCGACTGGCTTCCATCGCCGGGTCGGACAATTCGGCCCCCGGTACGGCGTGAAGCTGCGAACACAATGCCTGGACCGGCGCTGTTGCGTCAGCGATGGCGGAATGGCGCCGGCGCCACAGTTCATTGCCGGCTGTATCGGTCAGGAGCAGAATAAGATCGATGGTTTCCGGTTCCGCTCCGGGCAGGAATTCCAGCTCCAACACTCTGGCGGCGGCGGGCAGCGGAAACCGCAGGCCGCTGAGTTCGCGCTCATCCAGCACCGCGCCGAGCCAATCGCGTTCCAGGAGCTGGATTGTGTCGCTGTTGGCCAGTTGCCGCAGCAGCCGGGTGACGAGCGCTGCCGCCCGGCGTCGGTCCGGGGTGGCCAGACCGGTACTGCGGATGGCGCCGAGCGCCAGCAAAGCTGAGTCGGTACGGGCGGCCTTCGCGTCCGCCTGCCGCAGCAATTCCCGCACCTGACCGGGGATCGTTTCCGGCGTTGCCGCCGTCCCGGCATGAAGCAGGACAAAGCCGTTCCGGGCGTTGAAAATAAGAAGTCCTTCCGGCCGGACCAGGGCAATCAGCTCCGCGTGCGGGAAGTCGGCCTGCAGAATTTCGGCCGGATTGCCCGTGAACAATTGCAACTCGTTCTTCAGCAGGAAAGCATCCGCGCGCTCCAGCAACTCGATTCCGGAGTCGCCACTGAGCAGCGCGGTAATTTCCGCGGTGAGTTGCGGATCGCCGATCACAGCGACCCGGACGGCGGCTTCCGAAAACAGCGGCAGAAAAAAGATCAACAACCAGATTCGCTTCATGGACCGGTTTCCTTTCGACATGGAAGAACTATAAGCCCGTATCGAGGTTTTTTCCAGTCGCGAAATTGTTTTTGTAAGCGGAGGAGAGAATGCGGGGGACTCCTCGTCTCCGCCACGCAAAGTCGCCTCCCTTGAAACTGCCTCTGCGGCAATTTATATTTTTTGCCGATAATTTCCCTGCGGGGCTTTTTTTTATTTGCATTTTGGGGAATCCGTTTAATATTATGACAGGACTGTAACCAAGGAGGTAAATACAGTGGAATGGATTGAACAGTTCAATCGGTTTCTGTCGGACAGCCGGGAGTTTTATTTCTACCTGGCGTTGGGCGGCAGCGCGGTATTCGTGCTGCAAGTGATTCTGATGCTGATCGGCATTGGAGGCGCGGAGGACGCGGACTCGACGTTTGATCCGTCGGACGTGGACCTCGGCGGTCCGGGTGAACTTTCTTTCGTCAGCTTCTTCTCGTTGCGCAGCATCGTCGCGTTTCTGGCTTTCTTCGGTTGGGCCGGATTTTTCTGGGGCGGCATGGGGATCGGCGGATTGGTGATCGCGGTTTTCTGCGGACTGGTGATGATGGTGCTGACGACGCTGATTGTCTGGCTGTTCATCCGTATGCAGCAATCCGGAAACCTGGAAACCGCCGACTTTATCGGCCAGACCGGAAGTGTCTATCTCGGCATTCCGGCAGGGCGGATGCCCGGCGGGATGGTTACTGTCCGGTTCGCCGGATGTACCCGGCAGGTCAAAGCGATTGCCGACGCGGCGCTTTCGTCCGGGACCCCGGTGAAGGTGGTCGAGGCGGTCGGACACGATTGCTATGTCGTGGAAAAAATATAATAATACAGAATATATATACTGCGGAATTTTAAGGAGGTATTTTTCATGGGTGGACAAATTGCACTTTACATTGTGATGGCGGTAGTCGTCTTATTGGTTCTTTTTATCATGTTCGCGTCGCGTTACCGCAAATGTCCGTCGGACCGGATCATGGTCATTTACGGGCGCACCAAAAGCAACCAGGCGGCGCACTGTATCCACGGCGGCGCCAAGTTCGTGATGCCGGTATTTCAGGATTACGGCTATATTTCCCTGCGCCCGTTGCAGTTGGAAGTCAACCTCGACAAGGCGTTGTGCAAGCAGAATATCCGCATCAACGTCCCGAGTGTATTCACCGTCGGCGTCAGCACCAAGCCGGAGATCATGGGGAACGCCGCCGAGCGTCTGTTCGGCCAGAGCCCCGAAGCGATCGCCAATCTGTCCAAGGACATCATTCTCGGACAGTTGCGTCTGGTGATCGCGTCGATGACCATCGAAGAGATCAACGCCGACCGCGAGACTTTTCTGCGCCAGGTGGAAAACAACGTCGCCGAAGAATTGAAAAAGATCGGCCTGGAGCTGTTGAACGTCAACATCACCGACATCACCGACAGCAGCGGCTATATCGACGCCATCGGCAAGCGCGCCGCCAGCGAAGCGATCAACAAAGCGAAAATCGACGTCGCCGAAGAAGAGCGTAAGGGCAGTACCGGGGAAGCCGACGCGAAGAAGCAGGAGCGCATCGCGGTGTCGCAGGCCGAAGCCGAAGCGGTTTCCGGCGAAGCCCGTGCCGCCCAGGAGCGCCGTATCGCGGTCGCCCAGGCGGAAACCCAGGCGGCCACCGGGGAAGCCGACGCCGACCGCAACAAGCGTATCGCGGTGAAGCAGGCCGACGCGCTGGCGATAGCCGGTGAAGCCGAGGCGAAGAAGCAGGAGCGTATCGCGGTTGCCGGCGCCAATGCCACCGCGATGGCCGGTGAAGCCGAGGCGGAGCAGAAAAAACGTATCGCGGTGAAGCAGGCCGACTCGGTCGCTACGCAGGGTGAAAACGTCGCGTCGATTGAAATCGCCAACTCCAACGCGACCCGTGCCGAAGCCGAAGCCGAAGCCTACCGCCGTGCCGAAACCGTGCGCCGGGTTGCCGCCGCCAAGATCGAGCAGGCGCAGTTCGAAGCCGAAAAAGCGGTACAGGAAACCCGCGCCGGCATGGAAATGGAAAAACAGCGCGCCGAAGTGATCGTACCGGCGGAAATCCATAAGCAGCAGATCGAAATCCAGGCCGAAGCCGAAGCCGAACGTCTGCGCCGCGAAGCCAACGGTGCCGCCGATGCGATTTATGCCAAGCTCTCCGCCGAAGCGCGCGGTAACTTCGAAATCCTGAAAGCCAAGGGCGACGGTTACCAGAAGATCATCGAAGCCTGCGGCCAGGACAGCGAAGCCGCCGGCCGGATGCTGCTGATCGAAAAATTGCAGGAAATCGTCGGTTTGCAAACCGAAGCGATCAAGAATATCAAGATCGACAAGTTCACCGTCTGGGACGGCGGCCGGCAGGACGGCAAAACCTCGACTGCGAATTTTCTGTCCGGCATGATGCAGAGCTTGCCGCCGCTGCATGACGTGGCCGCGATGGCCGGTCTGGACCTGCCGGGCTATCTCGGCAAGGTGTCCAACGCCTCCGAAGAGCCGCAAGCGCCCGAGACGCCGAAGGCGTAAGCAATTAGCGGGGGGAGGCAGAAGGTGTTCCCTCTGTCTCCCCCTTAAGTCTTTTGGGGGACAGGATGGAATTGTTGATTTTTCTGGGTTTCTTCCTTATCAGTGTGCTGGCGTCGTTTGCCTTTTTTCAGGGGCAAAACAGCAATGTGTCAATATCGGCGGGAAAGATGCTGGGCGGGTGCGTTTGTGTGGTGGCTTTCGGCTTCGTTGTTTTGGTGTTGGTCGTAAATGTCCTGGCCAGAACCACTGTCCACTTCGAACTGTTGTTGCTGTTCCTGTTTGCAATGTTTCTTGGCTGGACCGCCGCCGTCGGGCTCAAGTCTTCGCGGGAAAGAAATCGCGAGACGGAGCAACGTGAGGAGAGAAGAAAGGCTCGCAGGCGGAAGAAGGATGACAATAATTCCGCAGGTGTGTGATTTCGCAACGGCGGTTGATTGTGCGCCGCCGGTCCGGCGGGTGTGGAGATTTTTGTTGGTGTACGCGGGGCCGCATTGCACCCCGGCAACCGCGGGGGCCCGGCCCCCATTCCCCCGGATCGCTCAGCCGCTCGGCTTCACGTATTTGCCGCCAATTGGCGGCAAATACTCTGTTCGCTGCTCACTCCCTGCCGGTCGTTCGGGCGCGACCCCCTCAGCGCGCGAAAACGCGCCGTTCGCCGGGGGAGGCTCCGTGCCGTGCTCCTTGGCCGCGATGCGGCCAATTCCTAACGGCACGGTCGCGCCTGACCGGCGCTCCCCCGTGCGCGATCGCAGGTTGATGGTTGGCGTTAGGCGTGTGAGTTATGTCGAGTCCACATCCACGGCACACCGGCCGTTGGAGGCGCGCCACGGACAGCGGTATGGCACGCCATATCGCCGCGTCCTTTGCGTCCTTTGCGTCCTTTTCCATGCGCACACTAGCCCAACCGGCATTCGCAGCAGAGGTGCAGGGTCTTGTGATGCGGGGTGTGGGGGACGAGGAGTTCCCCACATTCATTCTCCCCCTCACCGCCGCTTCAAATGATAGGTGGCGCTGAAACCGGAAACGGTGTGGGCGCGATATTCATAAAATGAATTGACTTCGATGCCGCGGGTCGCGAGTTCGTAGCCGCTGCGGCAGTCGATCAGCTTGCCGTGCCAGTCGAAAATTTCGTAATCGGCGGCAGGATCGAGTCCGAATAGCGGGCACGGTGCCAGGAAGTTGGAAATCCGGCACCAGCCGCGGACGATGCTGACTACGGCGCTGGAAGCGTCCGGGAGCACGTATTCGATGATGCTGGCGCCGTTTTCCTCACTGCGGACGAGCCGGTGCAGCTCGCCGGCTTGCACCACCGGACGAATGCGCTTATAAAAGGCGATGTAGGTACGGAACTGTTCCAATTCTTCCGGTGTCATTTCATTCAAATCAGTACCGATGCCGAGCGTGCCGCGCATAGCGACATCGAAGCGCAGACTCACCGGCCAAATCCGCCCGGTCTGGGGGTTGACCTCGTCGGTAACCCAGCATTCCATCGCGCGGGCCGGGTACAGGAGACTGTAACCCTCCTGAATCTGCATCCGGTCCATCGCATCGGTATTGTCTGAAGTCCACGCCTGATCGGTGCGGCCGAGGATACCGGCATCGATCCGGGCGCCGCCGGAGGAGCAGCTCTGAATCGCCAGATGCGGATATTGCGCCCGCAGCCGGTCCATGATGTCATAGACCTTTTCCGCATGGCGCCGCCATAGCGCCCGGCCGGCCTCCGAGCCGTTTTCGCTCGGCCGCCGGTTCATATCCCACTTGAAGAAATCCACTCCGGCTTCGACGACCAGCGCTTCCAGCCGCCCGTAGATATACTCCACCACCTCTTCGCGCCCGAAATCCAGAATCAACTGGTTGCGCGATTCACGCAACGGCCGTCCCGGTACCTGGAGCGCCCACTCCGGATGCGCCCGAAAGAGCTCGGAGTCGGGGTTGACCATCTCCGGCTCCACCCACAGACCGAATTTCATCCCCAGTTTGCGCACATGGTCGCTCAGCGGCTTGAGACCGTCCGGGAACAATTCCTGCGCCGGAAACCAGTCGCCCAATCCGGCGTTGTCGGCGCGCCGCGCTCCGAACCAGCCGTCATCCATGCAAAAAAGCTCGATCCCGATTGCCGCCGCTTTTTCCGCCAGAGCCATCTGGTCCGCAACACGGATATCGAACATGGTCGCCTCCCAGCTGTTGTAAAGCACCGGACGCAGGAACTCCTGTTGCGGCGGCGCGGGCTGGATGCGGTCGCGGATCAGCCGGTGCATCCGGCGGCTGGCGCCGCCCCAGCCGTCCGGGCAGCAGCCGAGAATCGCCTGCGGGGTGGCATGGCATTCGCCGGGGGCCAGAAGCAGTTCGAAATCCAATGAATTGTAGCCGGCATGCAAATGCACCATCCCGCTGGATTGGCGCTCGAACGCCAATTCGTAATGACCGCTGAACGCCAGCGCGCCGAAGTAAACTGTCCCATGCTCCTCCCACGCCTGATGCGGCCGGTTGAGTAGAAATCCGGGGTTGGCGTCCGCACTGGTGGTCAGGCCGTGCGATTCGATCAGCGTAGTTCCCACCGGCAACGCACCCCGGGTGGCATTGAATTCATGCCCCCAACGCCCGGAAAGCGAGGTCAGTTCCGTCGTGCCCGACGGGAACGGCACCGACGCGAAACTCAGTTTTTCCACCGCGATCACAACATCGCGGGAACTATTCTCCACTTCCATCCAGCGTTCGATGATGTCGAGTTCTTCGGTGACCCGGTAATACAGCCGGACCCGGAGCGGGTATACCGGATCGGCCAGGTGAATCACCAGGGTTTCGCGCGAAGCCGTGTCACGCACCGGCGATGCGGGCGCAAGGGCGGGACGGGCATCGGCAACGACCCCCGCCTTTTCGAAACGCAACCGACAGTCCCGAATTTCGCTGCCGTCGGGGAGACGAAAATTCAATTTCAAACCGACGCCGTGATAAATGATTTCGCCGTAACTTTTCACCTCGAGCTGCTCGGTCTGATCGTCCTGGCTGGAAAAATTGGAATCCAGCTTCAAATCCGGCGAAATGGGGCGGGGTTCGGCTCCTTCCGGGCGGACTCCCCAGAACCAGTGCTGCAGCTTGCCGTCGGCGGAGACGCCGAGCATATACGAAGTATGGCGGGTCACCAACTCGAACGAATGCGGAAGCCGGTTAAGCTTTATCATAATACGATTCTGTTCCCCATTTTCAAGTGTTACTGTTTTCAATTATAATTTACTCGATTAACACCAGGTTTACAACCACAAATTCGGGATTTTATCAAAAAACAATAAAAAAAGCACTTTTTTTCATAACTACTCTTGACAATGGGAGCTTTGTTTGCTATAATATTCTCAAACATAATTTACTCGATTAACTTTCTGTAAACAGCATGGGGTCGGTCAAAGTGGCGGTAACGATTTACGACATTGCCCGAGAGGCGCAGCTGAGTCATGCGACCGTGAGCATGGCTTTGCGCAACCTGCCCCGGATCAAAGCCGAAACCCGGGAACGCATCCAGAAGCTGGCTGCCGACATGGGTTACATGCCGAACCAGGCCGCGGTGTCGCTGAAGGTGGGGCACAGCAAACAGGTGGCGCTGGTATTGCCGCGGCTGGATGTGACCAACCAGTATTCGCTGATCGAGACCTTCAAAGCGCAATGCACCCCGGACGGCTACCAGGTGGTGCTGCTGGAGTTGCCGGCGGACGCCGAAGGGCAACGCCAGACCTTTGAACACATCGTTCAGAATGATTATGCCGCTGTGGCGGCGTACCTGAGCTGCTTTCAGACGGTGGCCCCGGCGATCGAACGGCTGCTGGCGACGCAACGGCCGCTGGTGGTGATCGGCCCCCCGCAGGATATGGAAACACACCCGGGTCTGTTTACCGTTCAGGTCGATAACCTCACCGCGGTGCAGGCCGGATTGCGGATGCTGCTGTCGCAGGGACACCGCCATATCGCCCATACCGTATCCGGCGACAATGACAGCGCCAACAACCAGTCGCACCAGATCATCCTGCAGACGCTGCGGGAGTACGGCGTTACCGACTGGGATCCGGCGTTCGTGTGCCGGAGCCGGCGCGGCGAGGGCATGATCGAGGACGGCTACCGGGCGGCGCGAACCCTGTTCGAGTGCAAACCCAGGGTCACCGCCATCCAATGCCAGAATGACCTGCTCGCATTCGGCCTGCTGCGTGGGCTGCAGGAGCTCGGAGCCCAGGTGCCGAAGGACATCTCGGTGATCGGTTCGGATAATATGCTGATCGCCGAATACAATCATATCACTCTCACCAGCATCGACATGCGGCAGGCGGAGTCGGCGCAGGCGGCGTGGCAGCTGTTGCTGCATCAATTGGAGAAACCCGACTGGGACCACATCCCCAACCAGGTATTGCTGAAGGCCAATCTGGTGGTGCGCGAATCCACCGGCGCCGCCCCGGCCAAACCGTTTTCGCTGCGATAAACCGGAACCCATGGAGCTGAAAATGAAAAAAATACAACTGCTGTTCGTCCTTCTGTTTGGCGTGTCCGGCGCGCTCGTTGCCGCTCCTGCGTTGCCGCAGGAGACCTTCGCCACCTATCCGGTTGTGTACGCTGTCGGCGACGAATACCAGATTCTGGTGCCGGTGAATAAGGAGACGCTGATGTGGTGCGAGGTCAACGGCAAAGAGTACTTCGACGACTCCTGCGGTATTCTGCGCTCCGAGACCACCACCCACCGGATGACCGTGCCGATGAAGGAGCTTGACGCCGCCCGGCATTACACCATCCGCTACCGCGAAGTGGAAGAGCGGCTGCCGTATTTTTCCAAAACCGGCGAAGTCCGGGAACTCGGCTTCGACTTCCGCCCGGTCTCCGGGGATACCGTTCATATCTACCATATCGCCGATGCCCATAACCGGGTGGAAGCGCCGGTCGCGGCGGCGGGGTATCTTGCCGGCGAACTGGATCTGTTGATTCTCAATGGCGACACTCCCGAAGACGGCGGCGATATCCGCAACTTCGCCACGATTCACGCGATTGCCGGGCAGATCACCAAGGGGGAGATTCCGGCGGTGTTCTCGCGCGGCAATCACGATATGCGCGGCGTTCATGCGGAAAAACTGGCGGAGCACACGCCGACATCAAACGGCAACTCCTACTTCACCTTTCGCGTCGGTCCGGTCTGGGGTATCGTACTCGACTGCGGCGAAGACAAGGCCGACACCAGCCCGGAATACGGCAATACCATCGCCTGTCACGCCTTCCGGCAGCGCGAAACCGAATTTCTGAAACGGGTCATCGCCGATGCCGACCGCGAATATCTGGCCCCCGGCGTGCAATACCGGCTGGTGATTTCCCACGTGCCGTTTTCGGAGGTCGCCCCGGCGCCTTTCGATATCGAGCAAGACATTTACGCCGAATGGTGCCGCCTGCTCCGGGAACAGGTCCGGCCGCAGCTGATGCTCAGCGGCCACATGCATGACCTGTACGTCACCCGCCCGGGCGAAGCACGCGATCATCTCGGCCAGCCGTGTCCGGTGGTCGTGGGCTCCCTCCCCGGCAAGGACATGGCCCATTATACCGGTACCGCCGTCACGCTGGCGCCGAAGGCCATCGACATCCGTTTCACCGATCAGGATCGCCACATCACCGCGCAGGACACCCTGCCGTTGAATCCATAATACACAAGTCATCATAACAACCGTAACTAAAAGGAGCGGAATCATGAAAAAAACTTTCACACTTATCGAACTGCTCGTCGTGATTGCAATTATTGCAATCCTAGCCAGCATGCTGCTGCCGGCGCTGTCCAAAGCGCGGGCGGCGGCGCAGGCGATCAAATGCGTCAACAACCAGAAGCAGATCATGCAGGGATTCATGTTGTACAGCGTCGACAACAATGATCAGATTCTGACCTACATCGGTGGTCCCGAATACTACTGGATGCAGATTTACGGCAACGACATGTGGGAAAACAAGATCAACACCTGGGTCGCCGGCAGTCTGACATTGAATTACCTGCCGGCAGACATGGACAGTACGTTGGTCCGTTGCCCCAACCAGGTCAGCGTCCCTGCCAAACCGGACAAATATTATGACCAGTATGCGACCAATGCCCTTGATAAAAACTTCACCCAGGGAAGTCCCGGAGGAAACGTCCAGATGCATAGTATCGCCGCATCTGCCCCGGAAAACCCTTCCGGCTATTGGATGGTAACCGATGCGCTGCAACCGATGGGCGGAGGTTTCCGCGGCAGCGGTATTATTTACTGGTGGACCCACCCGAGCTTTTATGCGGCACACAACAACAAAATCAACATCGCGTTTATTGACGGCCACGTCGGCGTCATCTCCGGCGAAGAGTTGAAAACGCTGCCCAAGAGTGGCAAATGGCGTCCGGATGCGGACTGGAACTGGATCACGGCCGCGGTCTACTTCGATCAGGGCATGAACCGGTTGCCGCAGAGCTTCACCAACTGAAGGGACAAAAATGCGGATCGTATCTGGAATATTGGGCCTCATGCTGCTCGGCAGCGCTGCGATGGCGTGGGAGATTGTGCTTCCGGAACAACCGACCGCGGTCGAGCAGACCGCAGCCCGGGAGCTGGAGCATTATCTGAAAGCGTCGGTCGGCGATACGCTGAAAACCGCCACCGGAGAAGAGGCTGTTTTCTTCATTGGCAACGGCGATGCCGCGCGCAATGCCGGAATCGATGTGGCCGGGATGCCCGAAGAAAGCTGGATCGTCCGCAGTTCCGGGAGTAATATCCTGCTCGTCGGCGGCGGCTCCCGCGGCAGTCTGTATGCGGTTTATCACTTCCTTGAGGATGTGCTCGGCATACATTGGTGGACGCAGCAGGAGGAGAGCGTACCGGCGCATCCGGCCGGTTTCACCCTGCCCGGGCTGGAGCTCGCCGGGCAGCCGTACTTCCGGCAGCGCGACATCTATCGCAGCTGGAACAATATGATCCCGGACGGTGGCCGTTTCGCCGCCCGGAACCGTCTCAACCGCGACGGCGACCAGGCCATCGGTGCGGAGTTCGGCGGCAGCGTCACCTACGGCGCACCGTACTTCGTGCATACGTTCGATCCGTATTTCCCGCAGGAGAAATATTTCGCCGAACACCCGGAATATTATGCGTTGCGCAATGGCGTGCGCACGCCGGGACCGACCTCGCAGTTGTGTCTTGTCAATCCGGCGATGCGCGACGAAATGTTCCGCCGTCTGCAGGAGTTCATCCGCGCCGATGAAGCGCAGGCAGAGGCCGGCGGCACCCCGCCGCCGTTGATTTACGACCTCTCCGCCAACGATGCCCGCAATCCGTGCCAGTGTGCCGACTGCCAGGCCATCGTGCTGCGCGAGGATTCCGAAGCGGGCCCATTGCTCGAATGCGTCAACGATATGGCGGCGCGCTTGAAAGCATTCCGCCCGGAATTGATGTTGAGCACACTCGCATATTATCACACCGAAAAAGTCCCCGCTTCCCTCCGGGCCGCCGACAATGTCATCATTCGGCTGTGCGACACCGCGACCAACCAGGCGCAGTCGTTTTCCGCCCCGGAAAATCGTGCGTTTCTCGAGCTTTTGTGCGGCTGGTCCGAGCACGCCGCGCAGCTCGGAATCTGGGATTATTCGATCACTTACATGCTTCCGACCGGCCCCTTCCCGCACGAATTCACGCTGGCGGAAAATATCCGTACCTACCAGGACAACCAAGTTCAGTATCTTTTCTTCGAGCATGAATCCCCGGAGTGCGCCGACATGCACGCGTTGAATGTGTGGCTCGAAGCCAAATTGATGGAAAACCCCGACGCCGACTTCGACGCGCTTTACCGGACGTTTCTGCAAGGGTATTACGGCGCCGCGGCGCCGATGATCGACGCGTATCGGCAACTGCTCCGGGAGTCGGTCAATCGTCACGGGAGCAACATCGGCTGGTTCGCCGGTCCGTCGGCGTTCACCCATGTCGATTATCCGGTCGCGCTCCGGTCGCAGCAGCTCTTCGACGACGCCGAGGCCGCGGTCGCCGGTGACCCGGTGCTGTTCGAGCGCGTTCGCCGCGCTCGGCTGAATCTCGACCGCATCTGTTCGCTGAACCTGCGCCGGTTGATCGCCGGATACGTCGAACTGACGGGCGGGACGCCGGAAAGTTGCCCGCTGCAGCGCGACATCATCGCCAAACGGGCGCATGACACCTGGACGCAGGCCATCCGCACCATCGTCGACCCGGCCAAACAGGCGCACTACCAGCAGCAGGCCAATGTCGAATATGAATTGGTTTCCGGAATGGAATATACCCCCTTCCGGGCGCCTTCGAAGTTCGCCGGGCAGGATTATATCGACCTGCCTGCCGACCAATCGCAATTGTACGGCGGCCTCCGTGTCGTCAGTGACGCCGACGCCGAAGCCGGTTGCGCGGTCAAGGTTCCGCGCGACAACGAACTGCCGCTTGCCGGTGCGATGTATGTGCCGCTGACCGAGCAAACCTCCGGCGGCCGCTCCATCGCCGCCGCCGAAGTTCCGGGGCCCGGTTATCACTGGTACAAGGTCGCCGACATCCGGCCGCAGCCGAGCGCCTATGTCTACTTCACCCGTGATTGGACGGTGCAATTTCCGCTCAATGCCGTCGTCGCCGACGCCGTTGGCGACGATGTCTGCGAATTGTGGGTCAGCGTCAAATTCACCGGTCCGGCGTACCCGTTCGGCAAGCCGGATGACGGGAATGCCGTCTGGATCGAGCGGATCGTGTTGAAGAAGCGATAGGGGATTATTCGCCGCCGGTGCGGCGCCTCGTACGCTCCGTGTATAGATTTGACCGTTGCTCACGCGTCCGGTCAAATCTATACCATCGCTTCCTCGGGTGGCTCCGGATCGCCTCCCGGCGATCCTTCCCTGGATTTCGATCCCTTCTGGGATCGACCAGCGTATTCGCCGCTGGACCGCGCCTCCGTATGACGGAGTGCAAAACCGCCGCTTCGCGGCTCTATTTTTTTTATTTTCTTCTTTTTATTTTCAATTTTTTATTTTTTTGCGCAATAGTGGGAATGGCAGTTTTTTCTGCACCCAGTGGAGCAATGCGGCCATCAGCAGCAGGCTCAGTGCCGCCGACGCGAACACCGCCCGCGTCCCGCACCAATACGTCACCGCCATCCCGCCGACACCCCCCGCCAGCCACCCCAACGCCCGGAAGCTGGTCGCATAACCGAAGTAGGAACCGCGATCCTCCGCCCGCGTCGTCAACGACAGCCAGCTCTGCGTGATCGGACTCAAGCCGCTGACGAAAAAGGTCATCAGCATCCGTTCCCCGAAAAGCCACCCCAATGACCCGCAGAACGCCTGCGGCAGCATGAACACCGCCCCCGCGATGCAGATCACCAATCCCACCTTGTCCCCCGCGAAGCGATCGGCGCACATCCCGATCAGGAAGCCCCCCGCAATCCCCGCCGCCGCACAGGCGCCGCCGAGTATCCCGCTCCAGCGCAACGCCTCGGACGAATCCGACTGCAGCACCAGATCCACCAGGATCGGCAGGAACGGCCCGTCCACCTGCTGCACGTACCCCATCGCCAGCATCAACAGCATCAAATACCAGATTTTGCCCAGGCGCGGAATGTGCCACCGCGGCAGCAGTTGGACCGGCGCCGCCGGCCGTACCGGACGATTGCGCTCTTCGACCAGCGTCAGAGAGATAAAAGCCGCCACCAGCATGATGGCGCCGCAGCAGCCGAATGTGGCGCTATAGCCAAACGCGCTGGCGCAGAAGCCGCCCGCCACCGTCCCGGCCAGATTGCCGGAGAAGATCGCCGAGCTGATCGCCCCCATCGCCATGCCGCGATGCTTTTCCGGCGTCGAACACGCCACCAGCGTCAGCGCCGCCGACGCCACCCCGGCAAAGGCACCGATGCAGAAACGCAAACTCACCAGCCACCACGGCCCCGGCATGACCGCAATCAGCGGCAGCAGCACCGCCGAGCAGGCATTGGCGCGGGTCATCATCATCTTTCGCCCATAATGGTCGGCCAGGCGCCCCCACAACGGCGAAAACAACAGGAAGCCGAAGTTACCGGCAAAGGCGAACATCGCGACGAAAAAATCCCGCGTCCCCGGATCGGTCACGCCATAGCCGTCCACCAGGAAGAACGGCAGTACCGGATAAGCGAAGCCGAATCCGGCCATGGCCAGAAACAGCGACGCCCAGACCCAGAACAGATTCCGCCGCCAGCTGTTCACCGAACCACTCCGTGTCAGCCGACCCCGGCCCCAGAGGCGATTTCGCCGTCGGTCGTGATCAGGCGCAGTTCATTGCCGACCTTGGCGGCCAGCAGCATGCCCTGCGATTCGATTTTACGGATTTTCGCCGGCTCGAGGTTGCTGACGATCACGATCGTCTTTCCCACCATCTGCTCCGGCGTATAGTACAATGCCACCCCGGCCACCAGCTGGCGCCGCTCGCCGCCGACGTCGATCTGCAACTTCAGCAGCTTGTCGGCGCCCTCGACCTTTTCGGCCTCCAGCACCTTCGCGGTCTTCAACTGAACCCGGCTGAAATCGGCGAAGTTGATCAGCTGCACCCCTTCGGGGGCCGCTTCGCTCTTCTGCGAAGCCGGCGTCTTTGCCGCCGGTTTCGGCGCTTCGGCCGCCGCCGGAGTATCTTCCACTTCGATCAGCACCCGCGGGAACAGCCCCTCGGAATCCTGCATGGCCAGACCGCTCAGCACGTTGCTTTCATCGGCCAGATCGGCGATCCGGCTGGTTTCGCATTCCGCCTCCGGCAAACCGAGGATCCGGCGCAGCTCCGCCATCTTGCGCGGCATCACCGGCTGCAACAGCACCGAAATCCGGCGCAGCGTTTCCGCCGTGCAATACAGCACCGTATGCAGCCGCTCGGTATTGCCCTGCTTCGCCAGGGTCCACGGCGCGGTCTTCTCGAGATAACGGTTGCCCGCCCGCACCGCGTTCAGCGCGCTGTCGAGGCCCTGGTCGATCTTCATCGCATGAATCGCCTCGGGCATCTCCCGCGTCGCGGCCCGGACCGCGTCCAGCAATTCCCGGTCGTCGTCATTCAACTCGCCCGGCCGCGGAATCACGCCGCCGGCGTTGCGCAGCACCATTTTCACCACCCGGCTGGTCAGGTTGCCGAGGTCGTTGGCCAGATCGCAATTGTAGCGGCTGACAAATCCCGCTTCGGTGAAACTGGCATCGCTCCCCGGCGACATCTCCGCCATCAGGTAATAGCGGAAAGCGTCGACGCCGCACTTCGCGATCATATCCATCGGATTGATCACGTTGCCGAGCGACTTGGACATCTTGTCCCGGCCGGTCAACCACCAGCCGTGCGCAAAAATCGTTTTGGGCAGCGGCAGATTCATCGCCTGAAGCATCGTCGGCCAGTACACCGTGTGCGTGGTCAGAATATCCTTGCCGATCAGATGATAATTCGCCGGCCACCACTTGCGGAAGAGTTCGTCGTCCTGCCGGTAACCGATCCCGGAGATATAGTTGATCAGCGCGTCGAACCACACGTAACAGACATAATCGGTGGCGAACGGCAGTTCGATCCCCCAGCTCAGCCGCGATTTCGGCCGGCTGATGCACAGATCCCCCAGCGGCTGCCGCAAAAATCCGAGCGTTTCGTTGGCGCGGAACGCGGGCTGGATGAATTCCGGATGCGTCTGAATGTAGTCGATCAGCCAATCCTGGTACCGGCTCATCCGAAAAAAGTAATTCGACTCCAGAATCTCGGCGACATCACGGTTGCATTCGGGGCACTTGCCGTCGACCAGATCCTTGGCGGTGAAAAAGCGTTCGCAGCCGATGCAGTAGTGACCGATGTATTCGGCCTTGTAAATCAGGTCGCGGTCATAGAGATCCTGCAGGACCTCCTGCACCACCTTTTTGTGAGACGGCTCCGTGGTACGGATGAAGCGGTCGTTGGTGATCTCCAGCCGCTCCCACAGCTCCTGGAAGCGCACCACCGTGGTATCGCACTGCTCCTGCGGCGTGATGCCCCGCTCCGTCGCCGCCTTTTGCACCTTCTGCCCGTGTTCGTCGGTCCCGGTCAGAAAGAAGGTCGGTTCGCCGAGCGAACGGTGATAACGCGCCAGCACATCCGCGAGAATCGTGGTATATGCGTGACCGATATGCGGCTTGTCGTTGACATAATAAATCGGGGTGGTTAAATAAAAAGGCGCTTCGCTCATTCCGCATCCTCCGTGATCCGCAGTTCTTCGGGAATTTCCGGCGTCGCCCCCGGACAGCAGGCGACATACCCGGCGACCTCGGCCGCATGCGACACCGCGTCGAAAGCATCGCAGCCGAGAATACGCGCGGTCAGAAACGCCGCCGTAAACGCGTCGCCGCAGCCGACCGTGTCCACCGTGTCCGCCGTCCCGTCGCGATTCGGCAGATCGAAGCAGGTTTCCTTGTCGTAATAACTGCTGCCTTTCGCCCCCTTGGTCAGAATCACCGCGCTCAAGCGGTAACGCTCGATCAGCGTGTAGGCTCCCTCGGCCGCCGCGCCGGACAATCCGAGCAGCTTGCGGCAAACGGTCATTTCGGCTTCGTTGAGCTTGAGAATATTCGCCAGCTTCAGCGATTCATGAATCAATTCCTTGCTGTAAAACTGCTGCCGCAGGTTCAAATCGAGCACCCGCGGGCACTTCGGCGGCAGCGCCGCCAGGAACTTGCGGATGGTTTCGCCCGAAACCGTGCCGCGCTGGCCGAGCGTCCCGAAACAGACCGCGTTCGACCGCTGCGACAACAGCTCCAGTTCCGGCGTCCAGTGGATGAAATCCCACGCCGAGGGCTGCACAATCTCATATTCCGGCTGGTCGTCGACCAGGGTGACAAGACATTTCCCGGTCGGGGCTTCATTGGTGATCTGAATGAAATCGGTCGCCATCCCGAAGCCGCGCACGGCCTCCAGGATCGCTTTGCCGTCGGAATCGTCGCCGACCGCGCTGACCACCACGCCGTCCGCGCCCTGCCGGTCGGCGTGATAGGCGAAGTTAGCAGGAGCGCCTCCGGGCATAGGCCCGTCCGGCAGCATATCCCACAGAAGTTCACCGATTCCCACGATCAAAGGTCTATTCATATTTTTCCGGTCCCTGAAATTCGTTTTGCTGAAAAAATTGTTTGGTTGGAAAATACACCCGATATCGCCATTTAACAAGTTCCGATGTGGGCAAAAGGCAAAAATTCTGCTATAGTATATACCATTATGATTGAAACTGCATGGAAAATCCGCTATCCGGCCGAATTGCCGATCACCCTCCGGGTCGACGAAATCCGCGAAATCTGGCGCCGGAACCAATTGATCATCGTCTGCGGCGCCACCGGGTCGGGCAAGACCACCCAGCTGCCGAAAATCGCCCTGGAGCTCCGCGGCGACGCCTCCGGACTGATCGGCTGCACCCAGCCGCGCCGCCTCGCCGCCACCGCCATGGCCGGACGCACCGCGCGCGAACTCGGCGTCAACCTCGGGCGCGAAGTCGGTTATCAGGTCCGTTTCGACGACCGCACCGGCCGCGATACCGTTGTCAAGTTCATGACCGACGGCATTTTACTGGCGGAAACCCGCAGCGATCCGGCGTTCCGCCGTTATCAGACGCTGATTATCGACGAAGCCCACGAACGCAGCCTCAACATCGACTTCATCCTCGGCTACCTCAAAAACCTGCTGCCGAAGCGGCCGGAGCTGAAAGTGGCGATCTCGTCAGCGACGCTGGACGCGGCGAAGTTTTCCGAATTTTTCGGCAATGCTCCGGTGATCGAGGTCGAAGGGCGCCAATACGATATCGAGGATGTCTTTCTCGAGCCGGAGCGCGACGAAGACCTGACCGAACTGATCGGGCGCGGCGTGCGTTTCCTGAGCGACTACGACCGGCGCGGCGATATGCTGATCTTCCTGCCCGGCGAACGCGAAATCCGCGACGCCGCCGATCTGTTGACCGGGTGGAAATTGCCCCATACCGAAGTGTTGCCGCTGTTCGGCCGTCTGAGCCTGCGGGAGCAGGAGCGGGTATTCCAGGTCGGTCAACGCCGCCGGATCGTACTGGCCACCAACGTGGCCGAAACCTCGGTCACCATCCCCGGCATCGACTTCGTGATCGACTCCGGGCTGGTGCGGATGAGCCGCTACAATGCCCGCACCCAGGTGCAGGAGCTCCAGATCGAAACGGTGTCCCAGGCGGCGGCGCGGCAGCGGCGCGGCCGCTGCGGCCGGGTCGGCGAAGGGGTATGCCTGCATCTGTATTCGGAAGAGACGCTGCGGAACGCTCCGGAGTACACCGATCCCGAGATCAAACGCACCGCGCTGGCGGGGGTGATTCTGCAGATGGCGCTGCTGCGGCTGCCGCGGATCGAACATTTTCCCTTTATCGACCCGCCGACCGGCGCTTTGATCCGGGAGGGCCGCAGGGCGCTGCTCGACATTCAGGCGCTGAATCCGGAGGGCTCGCTGACCCGGGACGGCCGCCGCATCGCGCAGATGGCGCTCGACCCGCACCTGGCGAAGATGGTATTGCATGGCGCCGGCGTCAAGCTGACCCGGGAAATGTTGATTCTGACCGCGTTTCTGAGCATGCAGGACCCGCGCGAGCGGCCTTTGGACGCACAGCAGCAGGCGGATGAGAAGCACCGCGCGTGGAAGGACGAGCGTTCGGATTATCTCGCTATCCTGAAGCTGTGGGAGTTCCTCTACGGCAAAGACGGCGCCGGGGTCAGCAACAGCGCGCTGCGCCGCGCCTGCCGGGCCAATTTCCTGAATTATCCGCGCGTCCGCGAATGGAAAAGCCTGGTCGAAGACCTGAACGACGCGCTGGAAGAGGTCGACCTCGAGGCGGTCAAGGATTTCTCCGTCGATCCGGAAAAGCTGCCGTATGATCTGTTGCATCAGTCGCTGCTGGCCGGAATTCCGCGTCATGTCGGCTGCTTCGACCCCGAGGCGCAGCTTTACGAGGGCACCGGCGGACGCAAGTTCCACCTTTTTCCCGGCTCCTGGCTGTTCAAACGCAAAAAAAAGGCGCAGTGGGTGATGACCTTCGCGCTGGTCGAAACCACGCGGCTGTTCGCCCGCCAGAATGCGGAAATCCGCCCCGACTATCTGCCTGTCGTCGCCCCGCATCTGTGTGTCGCCACCTACGACCAGGAGCATTTCGACCCCCAATCCGGTTTCGTTTACGCCCGCGAGCGCCTGACCTTCGGCGGTTTATTGGTGCACGGCGGCAAACGCGTCCATTACGGCAAATCGCACCCGGTGGAGGCACGGAAGATTTTCATCCGCGAAGCGCTGGCGGGCGGCGCCATCGTGTCGCGCCACCCGCAAGTCCGGCGTTATACCGACTTTCTCCACGCGCTCGAACGGCTGGAGATCAAAGTCCGGCGCCCCGGCACCATCGTCGACATCGACGCGCTGATCGGCCACTTCGAAGCGCTGCTGCCCGCCGCGATCGTATCGCAGCAGGCGCTGGAGCGCTGGCTGGACGCGCATACACCCGCCAATTGGCTTCCCGCCGGTGAAGCGGTGATGCTGGAGCAGTTCCGCCCGGTCCGCCCGGCCGATTATCCGGACATTCTGGCCTTCGCCGGGCACAGGCTCCCTCTCGCCTACGACTTCAATCCGGGTGAAGAGCCCGACGGGGTCACGCTGACGGCGACCTCGGAGGAGCTGCCGCTGATTCCGCGCTGGGAGCCGGAATTCCTGATTCCGGGGTGGCTGCCGGAAAAGGTCGAACTGATGCTGAAGCATCTGCCGAAAAACCAGCGCCAGCAGTGTATCCCGTTGACCGAAACCGTCGAAGCCTATATGGAATTCCTGCAGACGCCCGCGGTCGACCGCTCTTCCGGTCTGGCGGCGTCGCTGGCGGCGTTTCTGACCGAATGGACCGGGCACGCCTTTCAGTGGCGCGACTTCGAGGGGGTGCGACTGCCCGACTATCTGACCATGAAAATCGCCGAAGTCGACGCGGACGGCAACCGGATCGCGCTGCACCGCGAGTTGCCGCATTCGAATCTCCACGGCAGCCGGGTCAGCCGCCTGGTGGTCGGGGTCGCCCGCCACCAGACAGCCGCCGGCAGCGATTGGCCGGATGGGGAATTCCCGCAGCAAATCCCGCTGGCCAACGGCGACAAACAAGGGTATCCGGCTCTGGCGCCGGAGGGCGAAGGAGTGGCGCGGCAGGTATTTCTGCATGCCGCCGAGGCCCGGGTCCGGCACAGCGCCGGGCTGGTGCGCTTGTTCCGGCTGCGCGAGGCGGGGCTGGTGAAGTTCATCCGCCGTGACCTCAAATTCACCAATGAAATGCAGCTCGGAATTCTGCGCCACGACCACGCGAAACGTTATCGCGACGATCTCGTCGACGCCGCCATCCGCCGGGCCTTGGGCGCCGACGAAGAAGCCCTATGGCAGATCCGCGACCGCCGGATGTGGGAGGAGCGCCTGCTGGTGGCGCGGACGCATGCCGCCGACGAGGCCGACAAATTGATCGCATTGTTGAACGGCTGGCAGAAGGAATGGAACGGCCGCATCACGCCGTTGCTGCACAAGATCGAATCGCGTTCCGCCACGGCCGCGGCCCAGGTGCGCGACCAGTTGAACTACTATTTCCGCCCGGGTTTTCTCGGCTGCGACGCGCCGCTGGCGCGTTACGACCGTTATCTGCGCGGGATGGTATTGCGCCTGGAGCGGGCGATTCACGATCCGGCCAAGGACGCGGCCAAGGCCGAACCGCTGGCGGTCTGGCTCGACCGCTTCCGGCTCGCGCTCGCCGCCGACGCCGATCCGGTCTGGAATGTCGAATTCCGCGAATTCCGATTGCTGCTGGATGAGTTCATCCTCAGCTGCTTCGCCCCCGAAGTCCGCCTGCTCGGCAAAGCCTCGCCGCAACGCCTGGAAGAGCTGTGGAGCACGGTAAGACTGTAGAGTCAACGCAATTTCTTCATAAAAATAAAAAAAAATCAAATAGAGCCGCGCAGCGGCGGTCTGCACTCCGTCATACGGAGGCGCGGTCCAGCGCGCGAATTGCGCTGGTCGCCCCCAGGCGCGCAGCGCCTCGAAAGGGGCGAAATCCTAAGTAAGGACCGCCGGGAGGCGGTCCGGATCCGCCCGAGGTAGCGATGGTGTAGATCGGAGTGGAAGCGTGAGCGACAATCCGATCTACACAGAGAGCGAACGAGGCACCGCCCCAGCGGTGAATCTATTACCGAATAGCTTATTCTTCGGCCCACTCGCCCGGATTGGCGCGGAAGCTCGACAGCGAGTCCACCGCGGCTTCCCGGAAGTGCTGCAGCTGATCGAGCAGCCAAGCGATCCGGTCGGACGGAATATTTTTGCGCTTGCTCCAGCCGGACAGCGCGCCGAGCAAGTCGTTGACGTCGGCGAGGACGCGCTTCAACAAACTGACGCGCAGCGCCACCGGAGTCGAAGCATCTCCCTCGGTCAGATTGTAGACCCGCGACAGCAACCGGCCAAAAAGACAGGTGATGCCGACGGCTTCCGCCAGATGCGGCCCCGTGACCGCGCCGGCGACCAGCGCATTCCATTCGGACGCGAGGTATTCCACCCGGCGGCAGGCTTCGGTGCCCGGTTTGCGGCGCCAGTCGCCGGTATTTTCCCACTCTTCGTCGTCTTCGTCCTGGGAATCCTCGAAAATATCCCGCATGTCCGCCAGTTTGGCGTCGACACCGGTCGGCACCAGCTCCGGCTGCGCCATCAGACGCTTGTAAATGGAATCTTCTTCGCCGGGCAAATCCAGGCACGAAGCGAGAGCGGAGAAGTAACGCGAAATGCGCAACTCATCCTTGCGGATTTCCGCCTCCCATTGGAATTCATTCCAATCCTGATGTGACGGGAATCTATACATGCCACCTCTTATTGCGCCGGTACCGGGAGCGGCATATTGTCGATCGCCGAACGAATGGCGTCGATATGCGGCGCGTCGCTCCACAAGCTTTCCAATTGATATTTCTGCCGGGTTTCCGGCGTCATCACGTGCACCAGGACACTGGCGTAATCCATCGTGATCCACGCGCTTTCGACGTCACCGTCGATGCGCTGCGGCCGGACCTTCATTTCCTTCCGCAACCGGTCCTCCACTTCGGAGGTCAGCGCCCGCAGATGCGGCCCGGAATTGGCGGTGCACAGCACGAAATAATCGGCAATGCTGGTCAGGCTTCCCACCTCCAGAACCATGATGTCCTGCCCGAATTTGTCGTTGATCGCACGCGCAGCAAGCTCCGCGATTTTCAATGCTTTGTTTTCCAATTTTCCTCTCCTCCGGTTACTCCCTCATAAAGTCCGCACATCTCAATATACGACTGAATTTCCGGAAGTACAACCCGGTTGGCAACTTTTTCTCTTATTTTCGTCGACGAGGCGTCGAATTCCGGCAGCGGCAGCAAAGAGCGGTACAAGCGCCCCCCGTTTTCCACACCCCAGTTTTTTATCAGAAACTCCTGCGTCACAACGACTCCGGGACGCGGCGCCGTCAGGATTTCACATTCATTTACCAGCGTTTTCGCCTGAAACCAGCCGTGAAGTTCCAGCAGGCTGTCGGCACCGATCAGGAGCTGCCAGTGCTCCTCCGGATAAGCCGCCCGCAGCCGCCGCATCACCTCGCAGCTGTACGACGGGTTCAGCGCAATCCGGGCTTCGAAATCCGTCGCCTCCAGGGCATCCAGCCCCCGCAGCGCCAGCGTCAACATATTCAGCCGGTGGACGTACGCGGTGATCCGGCGCCGGCGCTTGTGCGGCGGCACGAAAGCCGGAGCGAACCACACCCGGTCGGAAAAGCCGTGCTTCACCACCGCCTGCGCCAACCCGATATGCCCCTCGTGCACCGGATCGAAGGTGCCCCCGAAATAAGCAGTACGCCGTTTTCCCGCCATTCTTTCCCTCATCTACCGTTATGTCCTCATCGCCGATGCGATGCCTCGTCCGCTCTATGCTCCGGGAATCGCTTCGCTCTCCCTACACCATCGCTACCTTGGGTGGCTTCCGCTCTCGCTACGCTCACATTCGTGAGCTTGCTCTTCCCCCTCGGGGACAAGCCCCTCGTTTTCGCTTCGCATCGACCAGCAGTATTCGCCTGCTGGACCGCGCCTCCGTATGACGGAGAGCAGACCGCCGCCATGAATGGCGGCTCTATTTTTTTGTTATCTCATGACGATAAAAAAACACGCCGGTCAGACGGTTGTTCCCGTTCCGACCGGCGTTGGATTCTGAAACTGTGCTTCCGAATCTTAGATTTCTTCGCCGACTTCCCAGCGAACGAAGCGTTTGACCTTCAAGTTCGGCCGGAGCTTGGCCAGGCAGCTTTTGTCGTCACGGATCCACGGCTGCTGCAACAGCGTCACTTCGCTGAACCACTTGTTGATCTTGCCGGCGAGGATTTTTTCGATCATTTCCGCCGGCTTGCCCGCCAGCTTCGGATCGGCGGCCGCCGCGATTTCTTTTTCCTTGGCGATCTTTTCCGCCGGAATGCAGGCCGAACAAATATAGTCCGGCTTGAACGCCGCGATGTGCATGCACAGATCGCTCATGAAATCGTCGTCCGGGTTTTCGCCCTCGACTTCGACCATCACGCCGATACGGCCGCCGCCATGAATGTAGCTGGCGATCTTGCCGGTCCTGGCCCAGCGGGCGGCACGGCGCAACTGCATGTTTTCGCCGATGATCGCGATCTTGTTGACCAGTTCGTCGGCCATTTTTTCCTGCAGCATCGCGGTCGCGTCGCCGTCGGCGTCGAACTTCGCGGTGGTGTTGACCACTTCATCGACGAAAGCGAGAAAACGGTCGCTCTTCGCCGCGAAGTCGGTTTCACACAGGATTTCGACAATCGCCGCGCCGTCGCCGGCAACCACACAGGCAACTTTGCCTTCGTTGGTGGTACGGGCGGATTTCTTTTCCGCTTTGGCAACGCCGCTCTTGCGCAGCACTTCGATCGCCTGTTCCATATCGCCATTGGCTTCGGTCAAAGCCCGCTTGCAATCCATCATCCCGGCACCGGTCTTGTCCCGGAGCTGCTTCACTTGATCCGCACTGATCATTTTCTTCACCTCAAAATTATGCAAATTGCTTATTCCGCGGCGGGCGCCACAACTTCCTGCGCCGCCATTGCCTGCCCCATCACATCATCGGCAGCCGGCTTGTTGTCCTGCTTGCGCGGACGCGGTTTACGGGGGCCCTGCCCCTTCGGGGCGGCGTCTTCGGCGTCCTGCGCCTCTTCGGCCTTCAGCTTGGCTTCCGCGGCTTTCGCCTGTTCCGCCTCGACGACCTGCTTCTGGTACACTTCCTTGGCGATGAGAATCGCGTCGCTGAACAAATCGGTGATCACCTTGATCGACTTCACCGCGTCGTCGTTGGCCGCCACCGGGTAATCGATCGGTTCCGGGTCGCCGTTGGTATCGCAGATCGCGACGATCGGAATATTCAGCTTCTTGGCTTCGCGGACCGCGATGTCGTCGTGACAGACGTCGATCACCACCAGAGCCGCCGGCAGGCGCTTCATCGACGCAATGCCGTCGAGGTCGCGGTGCAGACGCTGCGCGTTACGCGCCATCATCGACAATTCTTTCTTCTTCAGCCCCTTGGAAGCATCGGAATCCATCGTTTTGTCGATGTCGTACATCTTGGCGATGCTCTTGCGGATAGTGATGTTGTTGGTCAAAGTACCGCCCATCCAGCGCTCGGAAACATAGAACATATTGGTGCGCTCGGCCAGCTCGCGGGTGATCTGCTGCGCCTGGCGCTTGGTGCCGACGAACAGGATGTCTCCGCCCTTCATCACCACGTTCTGCAAAAAGTTGCAGGCTTCGGCGATCTGGACCATGGTCTTGGTCAGGTCGATGATCGAGATGCCGTTCTTCGCACCATAGACAAAGTGCTTCATCTTCGGGTTCCAACGCTTGGTCTGGTGTCCGAAATGACAACCGGCTTCCAACAGATCGTTGATCGTAATTTTCGCCATGATTCGCTTGCGCTCCTGTTCGTTGCGGCGGCTTTTCCATAACGCGGAAACCGCCTTCGGGTTAAATTATTGTGTGTTTACGGGAAACACCATCTCCTAAAATAGCATCGTTTCCGTCTTTTTCAAGAGCAAAAAACAGTTTTTCAGGGACTTTCCCGCTTCCGGGCCAAGTAAAAATTTGGCTTTTCCCTTGAAAAATCACCGATTCGGGGTTACATTTATTGGATAAAGTAAAGAAGGGCAGGCATGGAACAACCCGTTTACAATGAAGACAACATCAAAACTCTGAGCTCGCTGGAGCACATCCGTCTGCGTCCCGGAATGTATATCGGCCGGCGCGGCGACGGCTCGCACCCCGACGACGGCATTTACATCCTCCTGAAAGAGGTGATCGACAACGCCGTCGACGAATACATCATGGGCTCCGGCAAGCGCATCGACATCCGTCTGGAGGGAAAGCAATTGTCGGTCCGTGACTACGGCCGCGGCATTCCCCTGGGCAAGCTGGTGCAATGCGTCTCCGAAATGAACACCGGCGGCAAATACAACGACGCCGCGTTCCAGTTTTCAATCGGCCTCAACGGCGTCGGCACCAAGGCGGTGAACGCGCTGTCGCGCGAATTCATCGCCCGCTCGGTCCGCGACGGCAAGTTCAAGGAGGCGCGTTTCGAGCGCGGCATACTGACCGGCGAAAACGACGGCGACACCGACGAGAAAAACGGCACCACCGTCCGCTTCACGCCGGACGAGGAACAGTTCGTCGACTTCGAATACCGGCTGGAATACATCGAAAAACGGCTGTGGATGTATGCGTACTTGAACAGCGGGTTGTCCTTGTACCTCAACGACCAGCGCTTTTTTTCCAAAAACGGGCTCAAAGACCTGCTCGACACCGAAATGGGCGATTCGCAGCTGTACGATGTGATGGCATTCAAAGTCGGGCCCTACGAATTCGCGCTGTCGCACCATGACGATTACGGCGAAACGTACTATTCCTTCGTCAACGGCCAGTACACCAGCGACGGCGGGACGCACCTGTCGGCATTCCGCGAAGGGGTGCTGAAAGCGATCAATGAATTTTCCGGCAAGAGTTTTCAGGCCAGCGACGTCCGCGACGGCCTGACCGGCGCCATCGCGATCAAATTGCAGGATCCGGTATTCGAGTCGCAGACCAAAAACAAACTCGGCAACTCCGAAGTCCGGGGTCCGATCGTCGCCGCGGTCAAGGATGCGATCTGCGATTATCTGCACAAAAACCGCGACGCCGCCGATATCGTGATGGACAAGATATCCCGCAACGAACAGCTGCGCAAACAGATCCAGCAGGTCAAAAAGCAGAACAAGGAGAGCGCCAAAAAGATGTCGCTCAAAATTCCGAAGCTCAAGGACTGCAAATATCACAAGGGCGACCGCCGCGCCAACGGCCGCGAAACCATGATTTTCATCACCGAGGGGCAGTCGGCGACCGGTTCCATGGTCAGCTGCCGCGACGTTTACACCCAGGCGATCTTTTCGTTGAAGGGCAAACCCCTGAACTGCCACAACGAAGCCGAGGAGAAAGTGTACCGCAACGAGGAGCTGTACTACATCACCCAGGCGCTCGGAATCGACAACGACCCCGAGGAGCTGCGCTACGACAAGGTGGTCCTGGCCACCGACGCCGACGTCGACGGCTCGCATATCCGCAACCTGATGATCACGTTCTTTCTGGAGCTGCATCACCAGGTGGTGACGTCGGGGCACTTGTATATTCTGGAAACCCCGATCTTCCGGGTGCGCAACAAGCAGGAAACGATCTACTGTTACAACCTGGTCGAACGCGACGCGGCGATTCAGCGGCTGGGCAAGGGCCGCTCGATGCCGGAGATCACCCGCTTCAAAGGGTTGGGGGAAATTTCGCCGGACGAGTTCGGCGTGTTCATCGGCGAAAACATCCGTCTGCTGCAGGTGACGGTGGATACGATGCGAAACGTCCCCGAGCTGTTGAATTTCTATATGGGAGAAAATACGCCGGCGCGACGTGAACATATCATGAAAAATCTGGATGCGACGCTATGACCACGGACGAAGAAATCAAGTATGAGGCCGCCGGCAGCGACAGCGAGCCGGAAGCGTTGGATTCGGGAGCGGTCGAAGCGCAGCGGGACCAGAATACCAATCAATATCTGTCGCGGATGATCGACCGCAACTTCCTGGAATACGCGAGCTACGTGATCAAAGACCGCGCCATCCCGGATGTCGACGACGGCCTCAAACCGGTGCAGCGGCGCATCCTGTGGAGCCTGATGCGCCTCGACGACGGCAAATTCCACAAGGTCGCCAACGTGATCGGCCACACCATGCAGTTTCACCCGCACGGCGACGCCTCCATCGGCGATGCGCTGGTGGTTTTGGCCAACAAGGAATATTTCATCGACCGGCAGGGGAACTTCGGCAATATCTACACCGGCGACTGCGCGTCGGCGCCGCGTTACATCGAGTGCCGGCTGTCGCCGCTGGGCAAAGAGGTGCTGTTCAACAACAGCATCACCGAATTGGTCGATTCCTACGACGGCCGCAACCAGGAGCCGGTGGTGCTGCCGGTGAAAATCCCGTCGCTATTGATGCTCGGCACCGAAGGCATCGCGGTCGGGATGAGCACGCGGATTTTGCCGCACAACTTCAATGAACTCCTGCAGGCCCAGATCGCGGTGCTGCGCGGCGAAGACTTCGAGCTTTACCCCGACTTCCTGCAAGGCGGGCTGATGGACGTGCGCGAATACGCGAAAGGCAACGGCAAGGTCATTCTGCGGGCGAAAATCGACATCGACGGGCGCAAACTCCTGATCCATGAAATTCCGGCCTCCACCACCACCGAAAGCCTGATCGCGTCGATCGAGCGCGCGGTGGAAAAGGGCAAGATCAAGATCGCGACGATCAACGATTATACCGCCGAAAAGGTCGAGATCGAAATCGTGCCGACCCGCGGTTACGACCCGGAAAAGGCGCTGCAGGCGCTTTATACCTATACTGATTGCTCGAAGTCGATCTCGGTCAACATGATGGTGATCTGCGAAGGCCACCCGGTGGAGATGAATGTCGACAGCGTGATCCGGCGCAACACCGAAAAGCTGCTGTATTATCTGCAGCGCGAACTGGAGTTGGAATACGAACGGCTGAGCGAATTGTTCCACTCCAAAACGCTGGCGCAGATTTTCATCGAGAACCGGATTTACAAAAAGATCGAGGAGTGCGTGACCGCCGACGCGGTGCAATTGGCGGTGTTGGAGGGACTGGCGCCGTTCCGGCACATGCTGCGCCGCGACATCACCCCCGAAGACATCGAGAAGCTGCTGGCGTTGCAGATCCGGCGGATTTCGCTGTTCGACATCCGCAAGAACCAGGAGGAGATCGCCGATATCCTGGCCCAGATGGACACGGTCGAAAAGAACCTCAAGCATCTGAAATCCTACGCAATCAAGTACCTCGAAGCGCTGCTGGCAAAGTACGGCCCCCGTTTCCCGCGCCGCACCGAAATCGAAAATCTGGAAAAGATCGACCCGCGCGAAGCCGCGCTCAACAACATCAAAGTCGGTTGGGACCGGAAAAACGGCTACATCGGCACCGGTGTCAAGAGCGACGACAGCGTACTGGTCAATGAATTCGACAAGCTGTTGTGCCTCGAGCGCAACGGCGCATATAAGATCATTCCGCGCCCGGAAAAGATCTTCATCGGCAAGCTGTACGACTTCCGGAAATACGATCCGGCCATCGAGTTCGGGGTGGTATACCGGGAAAACAAAACCGGGAAGTTTTACGGCAAGCGCTGCAAAATCGACAAATTCATCACCGACCGCGTTTACAATCTGTGCCCGGAAAACTGCCGGGTGGATTTGTTCACGCCGCGCCCGGACGCGGTTTACGAAGCCGTCGTCGCGGACAAACGCAGCAAGGAAAAGCAGGAGTTCAACGTGCTGACGCTGGCGGTCCGTTCCGCCAAAGCCCGAGGCCTGATGCTTTTCAACGGCAAATCGCTGGAAAAATTGACCTGGCAGCGCTATCTGGAGCCGGAGGAAATGGCAGTCCTGCTCGCCGCCGATGCGGCGCCGCGCGAGTCGAACGGCACCGATGACGACGATGTCGACAGCGGTAGCGTGGAAGTGCCGGAAACGGCGCCCGGAATCGTCGAAGTCGTGGAGACCATCGAGGTAACGGAAACCGTCGAGATCGTGGAAACCGTTGAAATTGCGGAGACCGTCGAAGTCGTGGAGAGCATCGAAATAACGGAAACCGTCGAAGTTGCAGAGGTTGTCGAAGTAACGGAAACCGTTGAAGTTGTGGAGAGCATCGAAACAACCGAAGCCGTGGAAGAGCCGCAGCCGGAAGCGGTTGCTCCGGACACGGCAAAGACCGGGGATTTCGTGTTGGAAGAGACGCCGGACGCCCGGCGTCCGGCACGGAAACGACCGCTGCGCCCTGCTGTGGAAGTTCCCCCCCCACCGCCGCCGGAGCGGGAACCGCAATCCGCCGAGCGGGATTCGTTGGATGATCTCGGCATCGTTCAGCCGGAATTCGGCTTCTGAGCGCTGCCATAATTTACGGAGGCGAAAAATGATTCGCTTATTGGTCCGGCTCTTTATTCGCGACCACACCCGGACGCAGGACGCCAAGGTCCGCGGTGCGTACGGGACTCTGGCCGGAGCACTCGGCATCGTCTGCAACTTCGCTCTCTTCGCGGTCAAGCTGTTTATTGCGCTGACAGCCAACAGCATCGCCGTTGCCGCGGATGCCTTCAACAACCTTTCCGACGCAGCCAGCTCCATTGTCACGCTGGCGGGCTTCCGGATGTCGGAACGGCCGCCGGACGAGGATCATCCGTTCGGTCACGGACGGATGGAATACATCGCCGGACTGGCGGTGGCATTTCTGATCGTCGCGGTCGGGTTGCAGTTCCTGCGCAGTTCGCTGGAGCGGGTCCGGGATCCGCAACCGGTCTTCTTCAGTTGGCTTGCCTTGACAATCCTGATCGCCTCGCTGGCGCTGAAGCTGTGGATGTACGGCTACAACCGCTATATCGGCCGTTTGATCGACTCCGAGGCGGTGCGGGCGGCGGCATTCGACAGCTTGTCCGATGTGCTGGTGACGTCGCTGACGATTTTATCGTTGGCGCTGGCGCCGTTGACCCCCTTCCCCCTGGATGGCTGGTTCGGATTCCTGGTCGGCGGTTTCGTGATCTACGGCGGCGTGAAAATCATCCGGGACACGGTCAGCCCGCTGCTGGGAACGCGTCCCGATGCCGAACTGGTGCAGAAGCTGCGCCAGCGTTTGCTGGCGGTGCCGGAAATTCTCGGCGTCCACGATATCATCATCAACAACTACGGACCAAACCGCTATATCGCCAGCGCCCACGCGGTGGCCGATTACCGCAACGACCCGTTTTCGCTGCACAATGTGCTCGACCGGGCAGAAAAATCGATCGGCCAGGAGCTGCATATGCACCTGACGCTGCACTATGACCCGATCGACCCGAGCGATCCGGAAACACGGCGGCTGACCGGCCTCGCAGAGGATATCGTCGGCAAAATCGACCCGTTTCTGCAAATCCACGATTTCCGGATCGCCAGCCGGTCGGAACGGGAAATCCGCGTGGCATTCGATGTCGTGGTGCCGCGCGATTATCCCCTCGAACACCGGGAAATCCAACGCCGCATCATGGCGGAACTGCATCGCGCCGATCCGCGTCTCCGGGCACATATCGAGGTGGAAAGCTCCTACGTTTAATGTGGGGGCTCCTCGGCCCCATGCCCCCCGGCAGGGTCACAGGACCCTGCACCTCTGCTGCGAATGCCGGTTGGGCTAGCGTGCGCATGGAAAATGACGCAAAAGACGCAAAGGACGCGGCGATATGGCGTGCCATACCGCTGTCCGTGGCGCGCCCCCAACGGCCGGTGTGCCGTGGATGTGGACTCGACATGATTCACACGCCTGACGCCAACCATCAACCTGCGATCGCGCACGGGGGAGCGCCGGTCAGGCGCGACCGTGCCGTTAGGAATTGGCGGCGCGAAGCAGACGCCAAGGAGCACGGCACGGAGCCTCCCCCGGCGAACGGCGCGCTTTCGCGCGCTGAGGGGGTCGCGCCCGAACGACCGGCAGGGAGTGAACAGCGAACAGAGTATTTGCCGCCAATTGGCGGCAAATACGTGAAGCCGAGCGGCCGAGCGATCCGGGGGAATGGGGGCCAGGCCCCCGCGGTTGTCGGGACTTGGTCCCGCATCCACTAGCATAATCACCACATTCCCCCCTCCACTCCTCAGATACCGGGGAAATTCAGACGCAGATCCAATTCCCCGACCCGGCGCATGTCGTGGAAGAAACGCGCCGCCTGCTCCAATGCTTCGGGATCGATGGAATCCGTATAGCGCCGCAGAAATTCCTCTGCCGTGGTATCTTTGTCGGGCCCGCCTCCCGTCCCGAGGAAGCGCGCCCGGAATCCGGGGTGGCGGTTCCAATCCAGACTGTGGACGAAGTAATAGCCGCCCAACTCCAGGTAATCGACGTCGGAGGCTTCGTCGTTGTCGAAGCGGCTGCGTCCATGAAGGCTGTTTTGGTAATACTGCGGTGTCCCGAGCGTGATCTCGCCCTGGAATCCCTCGACGTAACGCGGCACCGCTTCCACCTTGATCGAGCCGAGCGAAATCCGCCCGCGCTCCGGCGAGCCATTGCCCTCGAAGCGGTACAGCGACGTACTCTGCTCATTGTAAAAGTCGGTCATCACCAGCGAATTGTTGTCCTTGATCCACAGACACGGATCGCACAGCTCCAGCAGCGCGAACTGAAATGCCAATAGACCGGTGCGTTCCGGATTTTTGCCCTCGACCAATATCACGCCTTCGTAATGGTTGTTGAACAGGATTTCCGCCGCCTGCGAATCGATGAAGTGCAAATTGCCGAAGGTTCCTTTCGACACCACCCGGTCGTTGGCGCCGAGATTGCGGAAACGCAGCCCCCGCACCAGCGGCTGCGGCGTCAGGAAACCGAACACCCGGACCGTGTCGTAGGTCGTGAACGACTCCTCCGAGCCGCCTCCGGTATGGAGGATGTCGATGCCGTCCTTGCGACCGCCCAGCCGCATGGTTTCGAAGCCCTCCAGCCCCAGCCGCTTCGGCGCATCCACATGCAGCAGCGTGCCGTTTTCCGCACCGTACCACGACAGGATCGACCGGACGCCGCTGCCGCCGAAGTAATAGTTGTCGCCGTCCAGCTTCAGGGTTTCGCGCACCGTGTAATGCCCCGGCGGCATGTAGACGAATGCACCGTTGCCGTGTGCTTTCGCGACGGCGATCGCCTGGCGGAACGCCTCGGTGTCGTCGTACTCGCCGCCTTTGGCGCCGAAATCGCGCTTGACGTCGAAGATTTTTCCCGGAATTGCCGCGGTGCGCGCTTCCGGACTCCAGACGCCGTGAACCGCGCGGGTCTTCAGGAACGAAGTGGCCGCAGAGAGGCCGGAATCCGGCATATCACCGGTCACCGGGATATCGTAGACCCGCACCTCCGCCTCCGCCTGATACGGACGCGCGTTTTCAATCCGGTTGCCGCTGGAAATCAACTTGAAGTACTTGGAATTCTCCCCTTTATTGCAGCCGACCAACGACTCGCTGTCGGTGTGAATGAAGCGGATCACCGGTCCGGCGCCGGAGAAAACACTGTCGAAAATCATCGCCGGGACGATATTCTGCAGGATCGCGCCGTCGGCGGCTTTCCAATCGGCCACCCGGCAATCCTGAATTACCGTACCACAGTGTGGCGAACGCTGGATCAGAAAGCGGTTGGAGCCCGTCGAGGTGCAGCGCCGGATGGTGCTGGTGTGTTCCGATTCGATCCGGAAGTCCGCCTCGCGGCTGCGTTCGAAGTGGCTGTCGCGGCAATAGAAGTTCCCTTTGAACGTCCACACGCCGTAATCGCAGTCGCGGAATTCGCTCCCCTCGATCACGCAGTCGTAATCGTTGAAGTCGCCGAGGCTGACGCCGCGCCCGCAATTGACGAACAGGCAGTTGTCGATCCGTTGCTCGGTGCACGCCGTGTTCATACGCTTGCGCCCGGTATCGATCCCGGCGAACTTCGCGTTCAAAAACGCGCAATGCCGGAACAGATTGTGCGCCTGAAAACCGGGTCCCCCCATTTCCAGCACGCTCGACGCCCGGTTGCCGGCGTCGAAGGTCACTCCGACGATCCGCGACACACTGATTCCGAGCAACCGCACCATCGGCACATCGTCGGGACCGTCCCAGACGATTACGGTATCGCGGCCGTGGCCGATCAGCGAAAAACCTTCCGGGCGCGTGGCAGAGCTTTCCTGGAGCGTCCCGACCAGCAGCGTATCGGTAATCCGGTAGCGCCCCGGCGGCAGGTAAACGGTGCCCCCCTGCGGCGCCGCCATGGCGATCGTCATCTGCAAGCCGGCGGTATCGTCGGCAACACCGTCACCGGCGGCGATCAGGTTATGCCAGGTTTTCGGCGTTTTGACGCTCACCCAATCGGAGCGCGGCTCCCAGTCCAGACGCGGAATCATCGGCTCGGTCCCGCCGATGGCGGCATGCAAAATCAGAATCATGAAAATCAGAAGCGGCATTCGTTTCATAGCAAAAATCTTTCGGTTGCCGGCTGAACAGCCGGTAAAAGTCGGCAAACGGCGCCTTCGGTTCGCGTTCGGGAGTCAGGAGTCCGTTTTCCTCCTGCTCAATATCGGTCAACTGGGTATAACAATAGCCCTGAAGTCCCGGCGTTTCCAACAGGACATCAAGCTGTTCGGCGATTTTGGCGAGCAGCTCCTCCCGCGTCTCCGGATCGGTGCCGTACCCCCAGGCATTGGAGGCCGATTGCCGCGCCGGATCGGCGACGAAGCGGAAGCCGCCCCATTCGTCGACGAAAAACGGCTGGCCGCCGTACGGCGCTTCGTATTCCGGCACCATCACAAAGGGGGCGTCATCCCGCAAGGCGGTACGCAGCGCGGCCGCGTCGGGGCGGTACAGGTGCACCGCCCACAAGTCGGTTTTGACATGATACCAGCCGCTCGCGTCGCACACCGGGCGACTCGGATCCAGCTGCCGGGTCAGATCGTAGACTTCGGTGATGAAGTTCCGGTATGCCGCCAGCGCCTCCGGATCCGGAAACGCCCGCATCTTGCCCTCGGGAGTGGGAAAGAGAAAGGTTTCGTTGAACGGCACCCACGCGATCACCGACGGATGATTCACCCGCTCCGCCACCGCCTCGCGCCATTCGCGCAGAAAGTTTTCCCGCGCTTCGGCGGCGTGCAAATCCAGCCCCCAGCTCGGATATTCACTCCAGACCACGAAGCCGAGCCGGTCGGCCCAATCCAGATAGCGGTCTTCGAACAACTTCTGGTGCAGCCGGGCGCCGTTGAAGCCGAGCGCTTTGGCTTTCCGGATCATATCCTCGAAAGCCGCATCGGAGGGCGCCGTCCAGAGGCCCTCCGGATCATACCCCTGATCCAGCACCAGCCGGGCGAAAAACGGCCGGTTGTTGAGATGGAACACGCCGTTTTCGCAATGGATTTTGCGCATGCCGAAATAGCCGGACACCTCGTCGACGACGGCGCCGTCACGCTCGATTCGCAGCCGCAGTTCATAGCGGAACGGCGACTCCGGACTCCACAACTTCACCGGAGCCGGAATTGCCATGGACAGCGGCATTCCCGCCGCCACCGCGTACTCCGCCTCGGCGACGACCACGCCACCGTCCAGCACCGCCGCCTGCAGCCGGTCGGTGGAACGGGCGCGGTAATATTCCGGCGTCAGCAGCACGCATCCGGTATCGATATTGGGGACAATCCCGCAGCTTCTGAGCGCGCCGTCGGCGACCGTTTCGAGCCAGACCGTGCGCCAGATGCCGGTGACCCGGGTGTAGTCGCATCCGAAGGAAGCATAGGAGGCGCATTGTTTGCCCGCCCCCTGCCGCCCCGAACGCACCTCATCGGCGACCAGCACCGCCAGCAGGTGTTTGCCCGGAACGATATCCAGTTCGAACTCGAAACCGGTGCCGCCGCCGGCATGGCCGCCGACTTCGACGCCGTCCACATAGACCCGGCAGCGGTAATCCACCGCGTCGAAGTGTAACAGAATCCGGTATTCCGCCCAGGAGGCCGGAATCTCGAATTCGCGGCAATAGGCGCAGGCTTCGATGAAGTCGGTGCATTCGATGGTGGAACACCGGCTCTCCGGGCAGAACGGCACCAGAATTTCCCGGTCGTAAAGCTCGGGATTCCGGGCCAGCCCCCGGGCGGCGGCGCTTTTGCCGGGATCGAAGGCGAAGCGCCAGCGGCCATTGAGATTTTGCCACGGCAGGTGGCGGACGAAACGCGGACGCGGATATTCCGGGCGCGGGATCAAAGTATGCTCTTCCATAATCAGGCAATTCATCCGGTTATTCGGTGGCTTCGTTCCAGGGGAATTCGATGCGGCTATCTTTCAACGCGTCCTTACGGATGCTCTCCGCATGGCCGTCGAGGAAGAGCACATTGCTGGAGTTGCCGTGACGGTCGCGCTCCACCGCCCGGCCGGTGTCCAATGTGGTATAAATGTACATGCCGTCGCCGCGGGCGGTCGGCTCCAGCAGATAAGCGCGCCCCGACGGATTTTCGAAGCCGGTCGCCATTCCGTAGTTTGTACGTCCATACAGGAACGACCCGCAGTATTCTCCGGTCAGCAGTTCGTTGATGCCGTAGTTGTAGCGCTCGCCGCTGTTGACCATGACCGGGCAAGCCAGGGCTTTGTGGCCCAACGTGTTGATGGCACTGAACCAGTCATAGGCGTAATCGTCCGGCAGATATCCGGTCACCGCCAGATCCAGCCACCAACCCTGAAAACGCCCGGCCCATTCGCCGGTGCCGCCATAGAATCCATTCCTTCCGGTCGCCAGCGTGTCTTTGTTGTCGCCCTGGTACATCGCCGCCGCCAGGCCGATCTGCTTGAAGTTGTTGACACATTTGATATTCTGCGCCGCCGCCCGCGCCTTGGACAGGGCCGGCAGCAGCATGCTGGCGAGAATCGCAATGATCGCGATCACGACCAGGAGTTCTATCAAAGTAAAACTCCGGCCGCGGTTCCGAGAATCGGAAGCTTTCCCATTTTTCCGGTTCATGACATCGACTCCTTTCAGTGTGTGAGTTGTTGCTTATAAGTATAGTGCGGAAATACGTTTTCACAAATAGCGTATTTTCTAAATAGCATAACCGAAATTATAAAATATCGATATTCCATGTGTTCAAATCGAGAAAAGCATAACTTTCGATTTGACAACCGGGGATTTTTCAGTTATCATAAAGGATATGGAAGTCACCATGAAAAATGCCCGCGAGGTACAATGCATTCCGGTAGGGTGCCGGGAACGTTTCATCTTTTTCGGAGAGGAGACGGACCGGCTGTGGCCGGACCGGGAGATCGACGTCGCCGGCATCAGCGAGCTGACGGACGGATACCGGATCAACCGTTTCAATTTCCCGTACCATGTCATTTTATATGTGACCCGGGGAGCATTGATCTGCGACAGCGGCATCGCCGGGGTCAACACGGTTGGAGCGGGAAATGTCATCTACTTGCAAGCGGAAACACCGCACTGCTACCATGCCGAAGAGGCGGCGGCGATACTGTGGTTTCACCTGATCCCGGCCGCGGCCTGCTGGAAGAAACGGCTGCCGCAGGATTGCCTCGTGCGCCCGGCCGAATGGGCGGAAAATATCGGATCGGTATTGGAGCTCTTGTACAGCGAAACCGCGATCCACGGCAGCGGCGACGCGGTGATGCAGCATTTGCTGTGTCGCGCCGCGGTGATGTATCTTCACCGGGAATTGTCCAACTTCGGCCGCGACCCGGAGCAGCAGATCCGTATCCGCATGCTGTTCAAGGAGGTCGAAGAAAACCCGGACCGCCCCTGGAATCTCCGGGAATTCGCCCGCAGGGCCGGCATGTCGGTCCCCAATCTCTTTCTCGCCGTGCGCCGCATTTACGGCAAATCCCCAGGCGCCATGCTGCAGGAGATCCGGATGAACACCGCCGCGCGGATGCTGCAATATTCCGATTGCAAACTCGATACCATCGCCCGCAAAACCGGCTTCAGCTGCGGCTTCGCGCTGTCCCGCGCTTTCCGGCGTTACTACGGCGCCAGCCCGGCGCAATGGCGCGGCAAAACCAAATAGTTTTTTCAATGCCGCCGTTGCCAGATGAGCGCGGCGCAGGCAAAAGCGAAGGTCGTTGCCCCGATGCCGCCCAGAATCAGGTAGACCGGCAGGATATCCGTGAATGACGCCCCCTCGAGGAAGAGCCGGTGCAGCGCTTCGATGCTCCAGCGGACGGGATTGAGCAGCGTGGCTTTTTGAATGATATCCGGCATGCTGCCGATGGGCGTGGCCATGCCGGAGAGCATGGCGCAGGGAATGGCGACGATGAAGGTCCAGATCATCGCCTGCTGGAGACTGGAGCAGAAAACCGAGATCGCCAGCCCGATTCCGACCGCCGCCATCAGGAAGGTCAGGAACAACACATACAGCAGCCAATAGTCGCTGACGTAAGGAATCCGGAACCAATAGCGAACGAACACCATGCAAAAGGTCAACTGCGCCATGCCGATGAATACTGACGCCAACCCCTTCGCACTCAATAGCTCGATGGGGGAATACGGCGTCAGCAGCAGTTGGTCCATGGTTCCGGCTTCGCGCTCCCGGGCGAACGACAGCGCCACCAGCAGCGTCAGCGCCAGCAGCGTCAGGATGGCCAGCAGCGACGGGATCATGAAGTATTGCGCGCTGTAGTTCGGGTTGAACCAGCCCCGCGTCAGAATTTGCACCCGCGAAGCGGTTTCCGGGTAATACTGGCGGTTGAACTGCGTGATCACGCTGTTGGCGTACCCGAGTGCGATTCCCGCCGAGGAGGAGTTGCGGCCGTCGGCGATGACCTGGACGGCGGGAGATTGCCGGCGGTTCAAGTCGCGGGAGAAGTCCTCCGGGATGATCAACGCCAATTTGATTTCGCGCTCGTCGATCCGCTTTTGCATATCCAGTTCCGAAGCCAGCGGCGGCTGCAAGTGAAAAACGTTGTTGCCGGCGAATTTGGCGATCAAATTTCGCGACTCCTGGGTTCTGGCGTGGTCGAGCACGCCCAGCGGCACGTCTTTCAGGTCCATGGTCGCCGCATACCCCAGCAAAAAAAGCTGGAGCACCGGCGGCAGGAACACGGAAATCCGGGTCTTCGGATTCTTCAGCAGCTGGATGAACTCTTTTTTCAACAGCGCCAGAAAGCGGCGGATTTTTTTCATTTTACTTCCCTCACGTCAACAGCTTCGGGTTTTTCAGCTTGGCCAGCAGCAGCAGCACAACGGTGATGCCGCCCATCACCGCCAGGTTCCTGACGATGTTGCTCCAGACGTTTCCGACCAGGAAAATCGTCTGCAGGAAGTCGACGAAATAACGCGCCGGAATCAAATAGGTGAAATATTGCAGAAACACCGGCATATTCGGAATCTCATACAGAAAACCCGACAGCAGAAACACCGGCATGAACGAGACGATCATCGCGATCTGGCTGGCCAGGAACTGACTCTTGGTTACACTGGAAATCAACAACCCCACCGCCATTTGCAGCAGCAGGAAAACCGACGACCCCAGCAGCAGAATCAGCAAACTGCCCCGGATCGGCACACCGAAGAGATAGCGCGCGAACACGAGCGAAATGCCCAGCCCGATCATCCCGAGGAGATAGTTGTTGGCCATTTTCGCCAGCAGAATCTCGCCGCTGGTCATCGGGGTCACGAACATGCTCTCCATGTTGCCGTGCTCGTACTCCTTCGCCATCTGCAGCGAAGTCAGCATACAGCCGATCAGCGCCATAATCACGACGATCACGCCGGGGATCATATAGTAGCTGCTTTCGTTGGCGTCGTTGAACCACATCCGGTTGACGATCCGGACGCCGGGGAATTGCCCGCCGCCGGCATCGGCCAACGCCGCCGCCAGCACCTGTTGGATATAATTCTCATACATCCGCGCCTCCGAAGCATTGGAGGCATTCACCCCGATCAGGATCGTGAGATCGCCCGATTGCAGCTTCCGCGACAGATTGGACGGCAGAAACAGGCACGCATCGGCGGCGTGCCGCTTCACCGCCTCGACGCCCTCCTCCGAACCATGGAACTGCTGCACGCGGAAATATTCGGAATTCCGGTAACGCGCGACGATGGCGGTTCCGATTTCGGAGGGTTCCTGCAGCACGATGGCCAGCCGGATGTTGCGGACGTCCATCGACATGCCGTAGCCGAAAATCCACAGCAGCATCACCGGCAGGATGATGCCGATCGCGATATTGGAGGAATCCCGCAGCATCTGTTTGCGCTCTTTGGCCGCCAGCGAACACAGGCGTTTGATATTCATCGGCGCACCTCCTGCCGGGAGGAGCGGATGATGTTGACGAAAGCCTCCTCCAGCGTGACCTCGTCCGCTCCGGCCGGAGTTCCGGCGCGGCGGATCTCCGGCGCCGAACCGCCGGCGACGGCCTTCCCGTCCTGCATGATGATCATCCGGTCGCAATATTCGGCCTCGTCGAGGAAATGGGTAGTGATGATGACCGCGACGCCCCGGTCGGCCAGATCCATGATCCGTTGCCAGAATTCGCGCCGGGTGATCGGGTCGGCCCCCGAGGTCGCTTCGTCGAGAAACAGGATTTCCGGCTCGTGAAGCAAAGCGCACGCCATGCTCAATCGCTGTTTGATACCCAACGGCAGGTTGTCGGTCTGGCTGTTTGCATACTGGTGCAGCGAAAATTCATCCAACGCCCAGGCCAGACGCGCTTTCAATTCCGCCCCCCACAGGCCGTAGGCGCCACCGAAAAACACGAGATTTTCCCGGACGGAGAGATCGCCGTAAAGCGAGAACTTCTGTGCGACGAAGCCGATCCGGTTGCGCGCCTCCCCGGAGGCGCGGTGCAAGTCGATGCCGGCGATTTCGACCGTCCCCGAAGTCGCCGCGTCGAGGCCGCAAAGCATCCGGAACGTAGTCGTTTTCCCCGCGCCGTTGGCGCCGAGCAGCCCGAATATCTCGCCCTTGCGGACATCAAAGGAGATATGGTCGACGGCGGTGAAATCGCCGAATTGTTTGACCAGCTCCCGGGTGTGAATCATCACTGCTGCCTGGGTGTCCGGCGGCGCCTTCCGGGCCAGCGGCGGCGGCACGGAGCCGGAAATCAGCATCTGGAATCCCTGCTCGAAGGTGGGCTTTGCTACCGCGCCCGCCGCCTTTTGCCGGATGTCGTCCGGCGCGCCCTCGGCGATGATTTTTCCCTGAAACAGCACCAGCAGCCGGTCGCAAAAATCGGCCTCGTCCAGATAGGAGGTGCTGACCAGTACGGAGGTATTCCGGGAATCGGCGATTCGCCGCAGGATCGCCCAGAGCTCCCGGCGCGAAAGCACATCCACGCCGACCGTCGGCTCGTCGAGCAGCAGCAGATCCGGCTCCGACACCAGCGCGCAGGCCAATGCCAGCTTCTGCTTCATTCCGCCCGAAAGCTTGCCGAAATACCGGCCGGAGAAGCGCGCCAGGTCGGTCATTTCCAATAACGCGGGGAAACGCTGTTTTTGCTGCTCCGGCGTCACCGCGTGCAAGTCGGCGTACAGCTTCAGGTTTTCCATCACGCTCAGGTTCGCATAGAGGCCGAATTTCTGCGGCATATAACCGATGACGCGCTGAATTTTCGCCGCTTCCCGGACGGTGTCGAAGCCCAACACCGAGGCGGTGCCGCCGTCCGGACGCAGCAGGCCGGCGAGAATACGCAGCAGCGTCGTCTTGCCCGCGCCGTCGGGTCCGAGCAGACCGATGATCTGCCCGGCGTTCAATTCGAATCCAAGCCCGGCGAGCGCCTCGAACGGCTGCCCGCCCAACCGGAAACGTTTGACGATGTTGTCGCAGCGGATGATTTTCATTTTACCATGACGCCGGGAAAGACGACGGTTGCCGGGGCGCCGAGCTTCAGCAGATTCTCCGGATCGTTGACAAACACCCGGATCTCATAGACCAGCGAAGTCCGCAATTCCGCAGTTTCGATGTTCTTCGGCGTGAACTCCGCCGAGGGGGAAACGAAACCGACCCAGCCGTCGAAATCGGTGGCGGCGCCATCGAACCGGATCACCGCTTTGTCACCGGCTTTCACCTTGGTGAGCCACGACTCTTTCAGGTAGCAGCGGATCCACTTGGGCGAAATCACCGCCATGGTCAGTACCGCGGTCGCCGGCGAAGTCAGTTCGCCGGGCTCCAACAGCCGGTTGCGGATGATCCCGTCCCGGGGCGCGTACAAGCTGGCGTCGGTGAGGCGCTGCTCCCGGATCGCCAATTCGGCCTCGGCGCCGGCCAATTCGGCTTTCGCCTGCTCCAGCTTGGCCTTGGCCGCCGCGATATCCTCGGCGCGCTCTCCGGCCAGCAGCTTTGCCAGATAGCTTTGAACCGCCTGGAGACCGCCCTTGAGGAACAGATATTCGGCTTCGGCCACCTCGGCGGTTTGCGCCGACACAGCGCTGCGGTCGAGCAAGGTTTTCTGCCGCTTGTAATCGGATTCCGCCGCCTTTATTTTCGCCTCCACGGCGGCACTGCCGGCGCGCGCCATGGCGATGTCTTCCTGCCGGAAACCGTTCATGGCTTTCTCGCAGGCCGCTTGCGCGGCAGCCACCGCGGCTTTGCGGGCGGCAATATCGGCCCGGGTGGCGGCGATATCATTCGTGAGGCGGACCGTTTCGAGGGAACCGAGCAGATCCCCCTTTTTGACCGTGCTGCCCTCCTCCGGGATCAGCTCGGCGATCCGTTCCGAAATCATGAACGACAAATTGAGCTGCCGGTCATCGACATTGCCGAAGAGAACGAGTTCCTGTTCAGATGGCGCAACCCATGCTTCGATTTCGGCGCGGAAAAACCAGGCGGCGCCGGCGAGCAGCAGCAGCGGGAGCAGGAGCAACAGTATCTTTTTCATTCGGCACCTCCCGCGGCTTCCGCATAACGATTGTAGATTTTATCCGCGCCCACCACGAAAGCCGAACGTTCTTCCGGCGTCAGGCAGTCGAGCAGTCCGGCGGCATGCGCCGCCGCCTGCGCGGAAACGGCATTGCCGATTTTCCGCCCCTTGGCGGCCAGCGTGATCCGAATAAAGCGGCGATTGATCGGGTCGATCGTCCGGTCGACCAGCTGCTTCTGCGCCAGATCGGAGACCAGAAGCGAAGCCGCCGCTTTTTTCAGGTTCAAAAACCCCGCCAGTCCGCTCAGTGTCAGCGGCTCCTTTCGTGCGGCATCGCGCATGTAGATAAGCATCATCGCCTTGATCTGGCGATTGTTCAACGCGTCGATCTCACGGTTGCCCTCTTTCGGGAGCAAACTCCATGCCTGTCCCTGAATGTATCCGAAAACTTCGTACAAATTCATGAACGTCATAACATCATGTTCCATCGTCAAGCTCCTTTCGCCGCTTCGCAAGAGAGAATATAGCACACCACAAACAGTTGTCAATATTAAACTGTTTGATTTTTGCGTTTTTCTGAGACGAGGAAACGAATGCGCGAATATTATTCGCTTTTCTTCTGCTTTTCGGCCTGGTATACCAGCAGCGTGCGGGTCAGCCGGAGCAAGTGCATCATCCAGCAAAGCCCAAAAACGGAAAGTGTGTAGTAGGCGATGTTCCGAATCCCGTAGGAGTGCCGCACTGTGACCGTCATCATGACGTCGTTCACCGCTTCCACGTTCGAAGTCTCGGTCGTCCAGGGCCGGAGGCTCAGGAGAATCATTCCCAATGCCAGAAGCAGCATCCAGAGATAACGGGGTTTGACCCGCGCTTGCGTGACGCTTTCCACATACGCCTGAAATTGCCAGATCAGTTTGAAAGACAGGACAATGACCAACGGACAGAGCAGCAACAATCCGTCCATGCCATTCCACACACCGGCCACGCCTGTGGTGGTCGCGGTGACGGCGTCGGTGTGTTCGCCGAATCGCTCATACTTGAAGTACGGTGCGATCAGCAATGCCGCCAGCAAAATCATCATTCCCCAGTTAAAAAGCCGTTTCATGATTTTCCTCTGCGCTTTTTTGTTTTTTATTCGCCGCTGGTGCGGCGGGTGTGCGCACAACAACGGACGGCAACGGACTGACACGGACGACAACGGACAAAACGACGGGTTTCCCCCGGAGGGACCGGACGTGTGTCGCCGGCAGAGAGGGCGGCTTTTGGGGTGGTCTGGCCGGCCTGACGCGGCAACAAGCGCTCCTCCCTGAAAAAATGGTCGCGGAAGATGCCGAAAGCATCTGGAGCAGAGGTGCAGGGTCGGTGACCCTGCCGGGGGGCGTGGGGGCGGGGGGGCCCCCCCGTCTTTGCCACCCCGCCACCCCCCGTCAGTTCTCCAGGCGCCCGCCGGCGGGGGCGACATCACCGGTAGCTTTCCCGGCGGCGTCGAAGCCGGTCATTCCGGGCATGGACAGCGCTGCGTCGCTCAGGTTCAGCACCGTCACCGACCCGGTCACGCCCTCGAGCGCCGGCGCCAGAAACTCCCGCTCCCAGACGAATACCACCGTGCCACTTTCATGACTACAGCGCGCCCACGGGGTATGCCCGAAGCTGAACCGGAACTCCCAATGTCCGAAATTCAACACCGTCTGTTGCTTCCGGTAGAGCGCCAGATAATTACCGATGATCGTCAACTGCTCCGCCGTCAATTCCCGCAGATCCATCGACAGCATCGGCACTCCCGCCATCGCCGCCATCATGTGCCGCGCCACGTTCACCGGAGTTTCGTCGTTGCGGAAATACACCGGATCGGCATGCACCGGCACGCCGTCGCCCAACAGCAGCCGCAGTTGCACGCAGCGTTCGAAGTTTTCGACATAATCGAACGGCACGTCGCCGGCGCGGAACGCCGTCGCCAGCCCCGCCATCACCGGCGTGCCGTAATTCTGCCGGAATTCGATCAGCGCCTCCGGCTTGACCTCCCGGATCCGCCGCACCAGCTCTTCGGCATAGCGGAACGCCGCCCGGCTGCGCGGCCGCTTTTCATCCGGCTGGATGATGTCGATGAAGTCGATTTTCAACCCGTCGAGCTCGAGGTCGCGGAAAACCTTCAGGATGCTCTCCATCGTGAACTGCGCCATCTCCGGATCCTGCGGATCGAGCAAGCGCTGTCCTTCGTGCGAATCGGTCAGATAATCGGATACCCGCCGCGCCAGTTCGCTGCGGTCGCCGACAAAAAACGGCGCCACCCAGAACATATAATTCCAGCCGTCGGCCTGCGCTCTGGCGATGGTCCGCTTCATCTGCGGCAATTTCTTCTCCGACAGCTTCCAGTCGCCGATCCATTCGTACCAGGTCGGCAGGGTCGCCGGCGTCACCCGCTTGCTGTCGTCCAGACACCAGCCGTCGTCGACGATAAAGGTACCGAAGCCTAGCTTCCGGGCAATCCGGGCATTCTCCTCCAGATACGCCTCCGACAACACCGTATGCACCGCGTACCAGGTGCAATAAACCGGATTCCACGCCCCTTCGGGGTACTTCGGCGCCGCCGGCAGCAGTTCGTGCCGAAACCCGGCCACCGCCTGCGGAAACGGAACCGGCCGTGCGTCGACCCAGACCCGGAACGCTTCAGTTTCCGGCGCCACCGACAGCGCAAACGAAAGCTCGTAGCCACCGGCTTCCTGATTCATTTTCGCCCGCACCCGGCAGTCGTCGAAGCAATCGGTCAACCCGACCGCCGCGCAGTTGCGATAGGACTGGTTATACAGACACCAGAATGGGAAACTGCGGTTGGCGCCGCAAGTGAACTCGATCACCCACGGCAGCTCCATTGGCGCCAACCGTTCCAGATCGCTGTGCCAATAGCCGGCCGCGTCGATATAGGGGACAAAACCTTTGATCGTCAACACCGCCCCGGCGCGGTCGAGCACATCGCGCCCCACCGTGCCGTTCGCCGCCACCGAACCGATTGCCGCGCCCGCCTCACTCCAAAGAGTAAACTCCATGAAAAGATCTCCCGTATCCTTGGTGTTTCATTGCTTATGAAATAAAAAGATAACACCATATCGGGTAAAATGCAAGGGCCCGTCCGCACTCCCAACCGGATGGGAGTGCGGCCGGGCCCGCCGAGTCTTTGCCGTCCACCCCCCACTTCGTCGACGAGATAGCCGTCGCGGAGCAGCTTGACGATCAACTTGGCGTTGGTGTCGCGCGGCGCATACGCGGCTTCTCCGGAGGCGAAGTCGATCCGCGTCCAGGTGCCGCGCGGCGGCAGAAAATGCGAATCGTCAACGCCTTCGCAGATTACGAGCTCCTGATTCGGCGCCGCCGGTGCGGTGATCCGGCGGCTGTTGCCGTCGGCTTCCAGCTTCAGCAATTCCGGATAAAGAGCGACCGCGGCGACTTCACCGGCGGGAACGGCGACGGCCGGGGAATCCAGCATGACATCGTGGCGCAGCTCGACATAGTGCCCGGCAAACGGCGCGGCTTCGGAGACTCCGGCGGTCAGCGGCGCCTCGGAGTTATTATAGTAGGTGTAAACCACTTTTCCGGGGGCGTCGAAACGGTTCGCCAAGAGACCGGGGTTGCCGGTCGGGACGATCGGTTCCGGATGGAGGGTGGCAATCGCGTCGCCGTTCTCCTTCAGCACCCGCGCCAGAGTGCGGGACAGATCGGTGTCCGTCACCCCCATGTCCCACCCCATGCCGTTGAAGAAGCTGCGCCGGATGTGATCACGGCTCTCGCCCCATTCCGACAACTTGAAGTTGGGGAACATGAAACGGAAGTAGCAGATCTTCTGGTCGTCATAATACTTCTCGGTGAACGGGAACGCATGCATGTAAAAGGTCTGGTCCCACGAACCGTCGTAGAACTGGGTCAGATAGTCGCTGCCGGCGTGTTCGGTCATCAGCGCCGCTTCCGGATTGGCCTCTTTCATGCGATTGCGTACCAGCGTCATCGCCTTCCCCAGGCCGACCGGATCGGTCGGATACTCCCCCGCCTGATAATGGCTGTGCAGCTTGTTGTAGCAGGGAAACGCGATGCCGAGCTCGTCCAGGTAAATCGTATCCATGCCGGTGTCGCGAATCAGCCCATGGCAGGTTTCGGCCATATAGTTCACCCACTTGTCCGCATCGTAGAAGCACATCATGTACAAGTCTTCATCGGAGGTATAACCGTACGGCTTGCCGTTCGGGTCCTTGACCGCCCACGCGTCGGCGTACTTCTGCGCGGTCTTGGTTTCGCGCCAGCAGAAACGGTGGTCGATGTAGACCGAGAAGCGGGTTCCGACCTCACGGATCCGGGCAATTTCGGCCGCGAAAGTTTCCATCCCGCCACGGGAGCGGTTCACCTCGAAGTCGCCGAGCTGGTAGCGCTGCAGCGACGGGATTTTCGCATCGGCCGGATATTCGACATAGTCATCCCAGAAGGCCCATTGCAGCGCGTCTTCGCCGCCGGCCAGCCGTTCGCGGCCGACGTAACGCTGCGCCTGCTTGTCGTAATAGGCCGGCGGATGCCAGTTGCCCCAGGTGAAGCTGTCGCGGAACTGGCGCGGCACCTCCACCGGCTGCATCTGCGACTTCATCCAGTCGGCATAGAGCCGCATCGGCTCTTTCCAGTCGCCCCGCCAGCTGCCGAACACAGTTTCCGGCACCTCCACCGCGACACCAGGCGCGACCGTTTCGGTCCGGTAGTAATAGTTCATCACCAACCCGGTACGGTTTTCCAGCATATCCAGCGTCGGCACCTCTTCGGCGATCACCGATTCGGTATGGTACACGTCGACATTGGTATCGATCAATTGTTTGATCATCGACATGCCTTTGAAGCGGCCGGAGGCGTCCTCCGGATAAAAGTACAGCCCGCGGCCGGAGGCGGGATCCAGCACGAACATCAACTGCGTCCACCCCAGCCCGCCGTACTCGGTCGAAAAATACGCGGTATTGTCCCCCAGGACGCCGCCGCGCCACGGAAAGAAGTATTCGGTTCCGGCGAAGTCGCCGCCGACCGCCAGGCTGCCGACCACCGGGAACACCGGCTGCAGCCGATGCTCCTGCTTGTCGTCATTGCGCAATTGCAGATCCAGCCGGAAGCGGCCGTCCTTCACCGCGCCCGAAACCGTCGCAGCAGTCGCGGATTCCGGGTACAGGAGCTCGACCGCGAAGGCGTCGCCGGAGCGCTTCACTCCGGTGACTTCGAACTGGTGCGAAAAGACATTTTTCCCATCGATCCGCGCTCCGAACACCGGCGCGAAGAAGTCCGGCGCCAGCATTTCGGTACCGTCCGCGTCAATCGATTGCCAGTGCATGCCACCGTCCAGCGCGATCGCATAGCGTTCGCCTGGCAACTGCGCCGCCACCACGGAATCGACGCCGATCACCATTTTTTCGGCATCGGTCAATGTCCGCGGGGCCATTATCGCCGCCGGCTTGCCGCCGGTGACTTTCAGATAATCGACCATCAGTTCGGCGGGATCTTTGGTCCCTTCGACGGTATACGCGCCGATGAAAAACGGCATCGGCTCGCTGGAATACAGCGCCGGGTCGTCGTAGGTCAGCGTCTTCTCGCCATCCCATTCGGCAGAGATCGCATCGGATGAGTAATGCAATTTGAGCGTATGCCAGCCGTCGGTCAGGTCCGCCAGCTTTTCCGACCGGCTCACGCCGTCCGGGGTTTTGACGCCGAAGCTGACGGTATCGCCCTGAATCATGATCCAGCACAACGCCTTCACCCACGGCTCATAGGCGTGGAAGCCGATATAATAGAACAGTTCGCCCGACGACGGCCGCTTCGCCTTGAAGCGGATTTCACAACTGCCGTCGATGAACTTGTCCGACGTGGTCATATAGTGCTGCCCCAACGCCGGATTCAGCTTCAGCGCCCGGTTGGCGGCGCTCAATTGATCGGTCGGTACGATCTCCGCCGAAGCCGGAATCACCTTCCAGCGCTTCGTGTCGATGGAGTCGAAATTCTCCTGCCAGCTCTGACTTTCGGAAGCGGCATACACACCGGCTCCGATGAGCAAAACCAGGAGTCCGTACCAGAAACGTAACTTACTCATTCTTGTGCAAATCCTTTTTTCGTATCCGGGTCAGTATCCGAGCATGAACGCCAGTGCGTCACCCCAGTCTCCCGGAATCTTGCCGCCGGCGGCGGTTTTCGACTTATCCACCAACGAAGAATATTCATCGTAGCTGGTCCATCTGGCGCTGCCGTCCGAATAGACGATGTTGCCGCCGTTTTTGTGCCGGTCGGTATATTTGCCCCACAGGTTGGCCGCCGATTCGCCGCGGGACAGGTGAATCAACGCCAGGCCGCACGGTCCGTTGATTTCCAGGAAAACCGGAAAGGTATTGCCGGTCGGCCCCGGCAGCTTGTGAATTTCCGTATGCGGATTATTGTCCTCCGCCCCCATCCGGGCATTCATGCCGTATGCACCCTGGTACAATTCGCCGTCGTCGAATGTCCATCCGGTATCGGAATAGCGGTCGTTGCTGTACGACGGGCATTCGAATATTTTCTGGCTGCCCAGGTACCGGCGCAGCTGCTCCGGCCATGCCTTGCCGTCCAACATTTTCGAACGGTCTCCGGTCAGCACCCACTCATTGTTGTCGGTGGCATACATCAACGCCCCCAGCGCCATCTGCTTGTTATTGCCCAGGCATTTGATGCTCTGCGCGGAGGCGCGCGCCTTGCTCAACGCCGGCAGCAGCATGCTGGCGAGAATAGCGATGATCGCAATCACCACCAGAAGCTCTATGAGTGTAAAACGACTCCCTTTTTTCATTTCATCATCCCTTTCGTTTGATGTTGGCTCTTGTCCGTATTTTCCGTCAATCGTTACTATTTCTTAAATTTGATATCGTACTCAAATATTTTTCTAAAAAAAAAGAAGAAACAAGCTGCTTATAATTATAGACAAAAAAAACAAAAAGTCAATAGCGCCGGAGAAAAAAAGCAAAATCTATATGACATTCCGCTCCCGGTTTGCGGTTCCATCCCGGCAAACCGCAAATCATTGCACCATGTCGAAATGCGGAGTCCCCTGCCGGAGGCGGTAAACCCGACAACAGGCGTAGGTCCTGAAGGGGGTAGCCGGGGGACCGGACATATATTGTCGGCAGTAAACGCAGCGCGAAGCGCAAGGGCGAAAAGTAAGCTCGCGTCAGCGAGCGTAACGCGGGGCACCCTGCCGGGGTGGCGTGGAGGGCAAGAAGCCCTCCCCATTTTCTCCTCGACAACCGCCTTTTAACGCACCAATTCGTCGACGAGGTAACCGTCGCGGAGCAGCTTGACGATCAACTTGACGTTGGTGTCGCGCGGCGCATACGCGGCTTCTCCAGTAGTGAAGTCGATCCGTGTCCAGGTGCCGCGCGGCGGCAGGAAGTGCGAATCGTCAACCCCTTCGCAGATCACGAGCTCCTGATTCGGCGCCGCCGGTGCGGTGATCCGGCGGCTGTTGCCGTCGGCTTCCAACTTCAGCAATTCCGGGTAAAGAGCGACCGCGGCGACTTCGCCGGCGGGAACGGCGACGGCCGGGGAATCCAGCATGACATCGTGGCGCAGCTCGACATAGTGCCCGGCAAACGGCGCGGCTTCGGTGACTCCGGCGGTCAGCGGCGCCTCGGAGTTATTGTAATACGTATAAACCACTTTTCCGGGCGCGTCGAAACGGTTCGCCAAGAGACCGGGGTTGCCGGTCGGGACGATCGGTTCCGGATAGAGGGTGGCAATCGCGTCGCCGTTCTCCTTCAGCACCCGCGCCAGGGTACGGGATAAGTCGGTTTCGGGCCCTCCCCCCATGTCCCAGCCCATGCCGTTGAAGAAGCTGCGGCGGATATGATCGCGGCTGCCGCCCCACTCCGACAGCTTGAAATGCGGGAACAGGAAACGGAAATAGCACAGCTTCAGATCGTCATAATATTTTTCGGTAAATGGGAATGCCCCTTCGTAAAAGGTCTGATTCCAGGAGCCGTCGTAGAACTGGGTCAGGTAGTCGCTTCCGGCATGTTCGGTCATCAAGGCCGCTTCCGGATTGGCCTCCTTCATGCGATTGCGGACCACGGTCATCGACTTGCCCAGCCCCACCGGATCGGTGGGGTACATCCCGTTCCGGTAATGATCGTGACTTTTGCTGTAGCACGGGAACGCAATACCGAGTTCGTCCAGGTAAATCGCGTCCATGCCGGTATCGCGAATCAGCCGATGACAGGTGTCCGCCATATATTCGACCCACTTGTCCTGATCGTAGAAACACATCATATACAGGTCGTTATCATTGGAGTAGCCATACGGTTTGCCTTGCGGATCCCGGACCGCCCACGCTTCACCGTGCTTTTGCGCTGTTTTGGTTTCACGCCAGCAGAAGCGGTGGTCGATGTAGATCGAGAAACGGGTTCCGATAGCCCGGATTTTGGCGATTTCAGCCGCAAACGCTTCCACGCCGCCGCGGGAACGGTTCACCTCGAAGTCGCCGGGCTGAAACCGCTGCAAAACGGTAACCACCGCATTGGGCGGATATTCGACATAGTCATCCCAGAAGGCCGCCTGCAGCGCATCCTCGCCGCCGGCCAGACGCTCATGTCCGATATACCGCTTCTCCTCCTTGTCGTAATAGGTCGGCGGATGCCAGTTCTGCCAGGCGAAGCTGTCACGGAAGTGACGCGGCGTCTCCACCGGGCTCATGTGCGACTTCATCCAGTCGGCATAGATGCGCATCGGCTCCTTCCAGCCGCCGTTCCAACCGCTGAAAACGGTGTCCGGCAACTGCACCGTGCCGCCGGGGGCGACATGGTTCGTCCGATAGTAATAGTTCATCACCATGCCGGTGCGGTCTTCGAGTATATCCTCCAGCGCGAATTCTTCGGGGTGCACCGTCTCGGAGTGATAGACCTCGGGGTTGACCCCGGCCAGCCTCTTGCTCATCGACATGCCTTTGAAGCTCCCGCCGGCGTCCTCGGGGTAAAAATACACCCCGCGTTCCACGCCCGGATGCCGGACGAACATCAGCTGCATCCAGCCCAGACCGCCGTATTCGGTGAAAAAGCTGGCGGTGTTGTCACCCATTATCCCGCTGCGCCACGGGAAGAAGTATTCCGTCCCGGCGAAGTCGCCGTTTACGGCGAAGCTGCCGACGATCGGGAAGATCGGCTGCAGCCGGCGTTCCTCCCCGGCGCCGTTGCCCAATTGCAGTCCCAGCAGGAACCGCCCCGCCTCGACCTTGCCGGTCAGCGTCGCGGCGGTCGCAGTGGCGGCATGGAGCGAATGCACCGTGAAAGCGTCGCCGGAGCGCTCCACTCCGGTGGTTTCAAACTGGTGGGAATAAATGTTTTTGCCGTCGACCCGGGCGCCGAAGACCGGAGCGAAGAAGTCCGGGTCCAGCATTTCGGTCCCGTCCACGACGATCGATTTCCAGTGCATGCCGCCATCCAGCGCGATCGCGTAGCCGCCGCCCGGCAGTACCGCCTTCACCACGGGATCGGCGCCGACCAATTGGGCTTCCGGCCCGGTCAGTTCCCGGGCCGTCATGACCGGCTCCGGCTTGCCGCCGGAAACTTTCAGGTAATCGACCATCAATTCGGCGGTATCCGGGGGACCCTCCTGCGGGACAAAATCAATTCTTTCGGTGTTGGCACTGATAAAAAAGGGCATCGCTTCGGGCGAGTACAGCGCCGGATCGTCGTACGTTATTGTCGCCTCCCCGTCCCAATCCGCAGTGATCGCGCCCGGCGCGTACTGCAATTTCAACGTATGCCAGCCGTCGGTCAGATCCGCCAGCTTTTCCGAGCGGTTGGTGCCGTCCGGCGCTTTGACCTGAAACATCACCGTGTCGTTGTGGATGACAACCCAGCACAACGCTTTGATCCACGGTTCGTAATTATGAAAACCGATATAGTACATGAATTCGCCGGCGTTCGTGCTCTTCGCTTTGAAACGAATCTCGCACACGCCGTCGGAAAACTTATCGCCCGTCGCCATGTAATGCTGGCTGTACGGCGGCGTGATTTTCAACGCCCGGTTGGCGGCGCTCAGATTATCCGTCGGCACAATCTCCGCCGAAGCCGGCACAATGCACCAGCGATCGGCGTCGATGACGTCGAATTGATCCTGCCAGCCCAGATTATCAGCAGCATTGCCAAAAAACGACAAAACCATTGTCAATAAAGCAATTGCACTCCATCTCCCCTTACCCCAAACCATAGATACTCCTCTTGCTCCGACTGTCCAAAAAAAAAATCGCTTTATTGCTCCGGCTTTGCAACCCGACTTACCATTCGCCGCTGTCCAGGTTTTTACCTTTCCGGCGCTCATAGTACCAAGTGTTTCCGGTGGGGGCTTGGCCAGTCCAGAGTTTGCTGTTTTGTTCGGTCGACGCATGGCCGTCCACCCAGGCGCAATTCAATTTCGCTCCGCCGTCGTGCGCGATGGAGGCATAGGTGCCGCCCATTTTCTGCAGATCCGCCGCCCAGGGGGCGATGCCGATATAGTTTCCGTTGGGCAGATCGCGATTGGCGTCCTGCAATATTATGGTCTCCGAGGGATTCTCCACCGCGGTGACTTTACAGGGGGTGCTCCGGTTGCCGGAAGATCCGAAAAGCAGCAGGAAGTTATACCCGTAGGAGATATAACCCTCATTGAACGGCGACATATTGGGGCAGCCCTTGAAGACAAAGTCCCACGAAACATACGGCAACAACGCCCAGTCCATCCACCATATCTTATCGTCGTCGTCATAGGCCGGAAAGAAATAGTCATTGTTGTCGCCGGCATACAACGTTTGCGCCAGTGCCAGCTGCTTGATGCTGCCCACACATTTGATGTTCTGCGCCGCAGCGCGCGCTTTGCTCAGCGCCGGCAGCAACATACTGGCAAGAATGGCAATAATCGCAATCACCACCAGGAGCTCTATGAGCGTAAATCGATTCCTTCTTTTCATTTTCGCCGTCCCTTCTCTTTTGCAAAATTTGATATCGTACTCAAATAACCGTAAAAAAAACGAAAAACAAACTACTTACAATTATAGGCCAAAAAAGCGAAAAGTCAATAGCTCCGACGAAAAAAAGTAAAATCCATATCACTTTTTCCTGCCGCAAAAAAATTCCGGGCGGCGAGAACGAAACTTCGTCCCCTCTGCCCGGAACCGATTCGGCCGGCCGCTTTACTTCGGCATCGCCTTCATCTGTTGCGCGGCAAAGAGCAAGCAGCGGGGCAGGTGGAAGAAAGTCTTCCATTTGCCGCCCTTGAGCAGATGCGTGGGTTCGCCCTGCCGGTTCAAGTAGGCGAACCACTCCGGGTGCTCCGGATCGCGGAAGTGCTTGAAGCTGTACTCGTCCATCGCTTTGAAGTATGCGAGGAACTTCTCTTCGCCGGTCAGGCGGTAGGCGAAAAGCGCCGCCAGCGTCGCTTCGTTGTGCACCCACCACAGCTTCATGTCGTGCTGCAGCTCCAAATGCGGTTTGCCCAGCGCGTCCATGAAGTAGAAAATGCCGCCGTACTTCTTGTCCAAACCGAACTGAAACAGGTCGTCGACGTACTTCGCCGCCTGCCGGATCAGCGCCCGGTCATTGTGCTTTTCGGCATACTGAAGCACGAACCACATCGATTCGAGGCCGTGTCCCGGATTGACGAAGCGGCCTTCGCAGCTCTCCAGATCGAAGCTGCCGTCCGGATTGATATTCTCGAACAGCACCGACAGCTCCGGATTATAGAAACGGCTCATCACCGTGTCGATCGCCTGCCGGGTTTCCGTTTCGTACTGCGCCGTTTTCAGGTCGGCGCCGAGCACGTTGCCGAGATTCGCCAGAATCATGTAATTGCCGAGCGCCAGCCGCGCGCCCTTGCCGGGCAGGCACTTTTCGTATTTGCCCTTGGGATTCGGAATGCGCGAAATATAACTCGCCATCGCCGATTCCGCCTCTTTGCGGTAACGCTCCTCGCCGGTCGCCGCGTACAACGCCGACGCCCCCATTGCCGCAAAGCAGTCCGAATAGATGCTGTACGGCGCCATCGCCGGTTCGCCCTTGCGGTTCAACTGGAAATAATAGCTGCCGTCTTCCAGCCGCCCGTGTTTGGTCAGGAAGTCGAAGCCCTGCCGGGCGATCGCCAGCCAGTTGTCGCGCCCCTTGCCGTATTCGCTTTTGTACAGCGTCGCGAACATATAAACCACGCGCCACTGCATCCACATATACTTGCTGGTGTCGTACACCGAACCGTCGCGGTCCAGCATGGTGAAGTAACCGCCGTATTCCCGGTCGACGCAATGCTCTTCCCAGAACGGAATCACCCGGTTCAGCAACTCGTTTTCATAACGCTCGATATAAGGTTGCCAGTTCATTCGTTTATCTCCTCAGGCTTGTTTGATCAAATCCGCAAAACTCTTGTTTTCCGCGGCCAACAGCAGGCCGATTGCGATCGGCGCGTTCGTCCAGCCGGTATAAATGCTGCCGGCGCCGCCTTCGTAGCAGTTGCCGCCGCCCCATGTGCCCGCCTTCAGGTCGAACATCCCGCGCCAGCAGCCCCGGTACGCCGGTTCGCCACTGGTGTCCTGAATATCCGTCAGCAGCTGCGCCAATTCGTGCGCCGCCTGCCAATGCTCCGGCCGCTTTGACCACCCCGCCAGGTTGACAAAGCCCAGCAGCGCCCAGTTCGCGGTGTAAATCGTGTCCACCAGATGAGCGCCGTTCGGCGTTTCATAATGCTCCGCCGGCAGATTGCCGGTCCCCGACGACGCGGCTTTGCCGACCAGATTTGCCGCCAGCTTGTCGCAGAGCTCCGCGAACACCGGTTCCTCCGGAAACAACTCCGCCGCCAACGGCATTCCGATCAACGCATACGACAGCTCGCTCGAATTGAAATCCCCCGCCCGCTTCAGCACATAATCGGCGTAACGCTTGACCGGTTCACGGTAAACCGGGTCTTTTTCCACCACATATGCCGCCAGGAAGGCGCATACCGGGGGCATGCCCCAATGCGGCAGCGACAGCTTGCCGGCGAATTGCTTCTCCGGATCGTTCACATTTTCCGGCTCTTCCAGGCGCGCCGGATCGAAGGTACGGTTGAACGCCGTCAGCAGTTCGCGCGCCAGCGTCGTCCCCCACTGAACGCACTGGTATTTCCGGTCGAGCTCCGGATAACGCAGCCCGATCAGTATCTGCAGCGCCGCCACCCAGCCGTTGTCGTCGAACCAGAAGCTGGTGCACCAGCAGATGTGCGTCCAGTTCCACACCCCGGCCGGAAGGCCCTCATAGGAACGGTTCAAGAGACCGCTGCGGAAATACAGGAAGTCGAGAATGTTTTCCGCCGTCTTCCGGTCTTCGGCGCTCCCGGTAACCTCCGCCGCCAGCAGGAACAGCAGCGCGGCTTCGAAACAGCAATCGCTGCGGCGCTGCTCCACAATCGCACAATCGCCATGGAGCGTCCACGCCGGAAAGGTGCGCAGAATCTGCTCCGCCGAGCTGTTCCCCGCCAAAACCGCCACCCGCTCCGCCACACCCCATTCGCCGGAAGCCGGGATCATCACCCCCGATTCCCGGAACCACCGCATATTCGCCCGCACCGCAGACAAGGAATCTTTCATGAACTCACCTCTCTATTTAAACGTTTAAATTGGTTGGCAAATTACTATACATCCGCAATCCGGGTTTGTCAATCGCGAAAATGGGACGCAATCCGGGCGAGAAAATCCGGAAACGGGGTTGAAATTATCCCCGAATGGCGCTATCTTATCACATTATGGAAAAAGCAAGATTCAATCGTTATGTTGAAGTTCTGGACACCACGCTGCGTGACGGCGAACAAACGCCGGGCGTGGCATTTACGCCGGGTGAAAAGCTCCAGATCGCCCGCCTTTTGTACACCAGACTGCATGTGGACCGGCTGGAAATCGGGTCGGCCCGGGCCTCCGAGGGAGAACGGGAAAGCGTCTGCGGCATTTTCGAATGGGCCGCCTCCCGCGGCTGCCTCGACGCCATGGAAATTCTCGGCTTCGTCGACGGCGGCAAATCGATCGATTGGATCGCCGAATGCGGCGGCAAAGTCATCAACATGTTGACCAAGGGCTCCGAGGAGCACTGCCGCATCCAGTTGCGGAAAACGCCGGAGGAGCACTTCGACGCGGTCCGGCGCGATATCGAATACGCCGCTTCGCGCGGCCTCACCGTCAACGTCTATTTAGAGGACTGGTCCAGCGGCATGCGCAACAGTTTCCCGTATGTGCACCGAATGATCGGCGAACTGCGGAAGCTGCCGGTGGCCCGGATCATGCTGCCCGATACCCTCGGCGTGCTGCACCCGGAGGCGACCGCGCTGTATCTGGACTGGCTGTATGCGGCTTTCGGCGATGTCCGTTACGACTTCCACGGCCACAACGACTACGGCATGGTCACCGCCAATACCCTGACCGCGGTGCGCAAGGGCGTTTCCGGCATTCACACCACCATCAACGGCCTCGGCGAACGCACCGGCAACCAGGCGTTGGCGCCGGCGGTGGTCGCGATTCACGATATGACCGACCGCCAGACCCGGATCAACGAGAAACAGCTGCACCATGCCGCTTCGGTGGTGCAGACCATCTCCGGCAAGCGTTACGCCTGGAATACCCCGGTCGTGGGTACCGATGTATTCACCCAGACCTGCGGCGTCCATGCCGACGGCGACAAAAAAGGCAATCTGTATGCCAATAAGCTGCTGCCGGAGCGCTTCAGCCGCCAGCGCGGGTATGCGCTGGGCAAGCTCGCCGGCAAGGCTTCGCTGGACAAAAATCTGGAAGCCCTCGGTTTGGAATTGACCGAAGAGGCCCGCAAAAAGGTATTGCAGGAAATCGTCCGGCTCGGCGACAAAAAGAAGCAGGTGACACCGGCGGACCTGCCGTTCATCATCGGCGCCGTGTTGCGCGCCCCGCTGGACGAGAAGATCAAAATCACCGATTATCAGGTGCTTTCAAGTCATAAGTCGACGCCGCACGCCAGCGTCGAACTGGATTACAAGGGGCAGATCATTGCCGCGCACTCCAACGGCGACGGCGGTTACGACGCGCTGGTCAAGGCGTTGCGCAAAGCCATGAAGGAGCTCGGCTTCACTCTGCCGAAGCTGCTGGATTACGAAGTGCGGATCCCCCCGGGCGGGAAGACCGACGCGCTGGTGGAAACCACGATCACCTGGGAGGGCGGTTGCGATCGGCCCAGCCTGGTGACCACCGCCGTCGACTCCGACCAGACGACGGCCGCGGTATTGGCCACCGAAAAGATGATGAATCTGGTATTGGCCCGGCTGGAAAAGGAACAGTCATGTTCACAGGCTTGATCGAGACCACCGGTATATTGCGCGCGCGCCAGCGCTCCGGCAGCGCCGGGAAGCTGGTTGTGCGCCCCCAACGGCGGCTCGAGGAGCCCAAATATGGCGAAAGCATCGCGATCAACGGTGTTTGTCTGACCTTGGAGCAGGCCGAAAGCGACGGCTCGCTGGTGTTTCACACCCTGGCGGAGACGCTGGACCGCAGCAACCTCGGCACGCTGCCGACGGGAGCGACGGTCAATCTGGAACGGGCGCTCCGGCTCGGCGACCGGCTCGGCGGGCATATTGTCACCGGCCACGTCGATGCCACGGCACCGGTACTGGAATTGCGGCGGCTGGGGAGCGGCGACTTCGAATTGACCGTCGCGCTTCCGGACGAATACGCACCGCTGGTGGTGGAAAAGGGCAGTATCGCCATCGACGGGGTGTCGTTGACGGTGGCGACGGTGACGGCGGGGCGTTTTTCGGTCTGCCTGATCCCGGTGACGCTGCAGGATACGGCATTGGAGGCCCGGGCGCCGGGAACGCCGGTCAATCTGGAGACCGATCTGCTCGGCAAATACGTCCGGCGGCAGCTGGAGGGTTTCCGCGGCCCGGACGCCGGAATCACGATGGCAACCCTGCATGAAGCAGGATTTATTTGAGAAGCGACGATGGAAGCGAGATAGATGACCGAGCCGCATGATATCAATCTGGGAATTTCCCTGGATTATCCGGAGCGATGGGAACCGCTGGTCCCGGAGTGGGCTCCGGCTCCTCTGCGGGGCCTGCAGCATCTCGAGATCCCGGGTTGCGCCCTGCCCTTTCCCGAGGCCTGGCAGAATGCGCTCCGGGCATGGAACGTCGAAATCGGTGTCCGCAGCCTGATGCCGGCGGGGTTCATCCGCCAGGCGGCGAGCGAGCGGGGGCGCATTTTCGACGAATTCAAGGAGCGCTTCCGGGAACGGCTGCGGCTGGCGGCACACCATGGCATCGGCCATGCGTCGGCCGACTTCGACCTGGACCATGCCGGGCGGGACCCGGAATACCGCGGGCTGTTGACCCGGACCATACCGGGATTCTATCAGCCATTGGAGGAGTGCGGACTTTTGTTGTATCTGTCGCTGCGGCTGCCCGCGTTCGGAGGCAGTTGCGAGCATTACCACACCGTATGGAAGTGTTTCCGCCACCCGCGGCTCAAGCTCGCGGTGGATTTGTATATTCATGAATGCGCGGGGCGCGAAGCCGAATTGATCCGTTTCCTCGAAACCTGGCGTTTCGACATCGGCATCCTGCGTTTTCATTACGAGCCCGAGCTGGGCAACCGGCTGGTGGCCAAACATTTGATCGATTATATCCGTCCTGTGATCCGTTATGGGTTGCCGGTGACGGTGTTCGCCAGCCCGGTATGCATTCAGCGTACCGCGCTGAACGGCGAGCTCCGGATCGTGCAAGAACTCGCTTCCGAGCTCACCCAGAACATCCGGGGAGCAAAAGAGGAGGTGAAAGTATGTTGAATCTGGGAGTCAATGTCGACCATGTGGCGACGCTGCGGCAGGCGCGGCGGGCGCCCGTGCCCGATCCGGTGGCGGCCGCTCTGCTCTGCGAAGAGGCCGGCGCCTGGGGCATCACCGCGCATCTGCGCGAGGACCGCCGCCACATCCAGGACGCGGACATGACCGCGTTGAAGGCGAAAGTCAGGCGTCTGAATATGGAAATGGCGGTCACCGCCGAAATGCTGGATATTGCGGCGGCGCTGTGTCCGCACAGCTGTTGCCTGGTCCCGGAAAAGCGGGCCGAACTCACCACCGAGGGCGGGCTCGATATCGCCGGCCACGCGCCGGTCGTCGCCAACGCGGTGCGCGAACTCCACGCCGCCGGGATCATCGTCAGTCTGTTCATCGACCCGGAATCCGAACAGATCCGGGCGGCGGCGGAATCCGGCGCCGATTACATTGAAATGCACACCGGCCGTTTTTCCAACACCTCCGGTCATGAGCAGATGCAGGAGCTCGACCGCCTGATCGCGGGAGCGGAGCTGGCGCATGGACTGGGGTTGAAAGTGAATGCCGGGCACGGCATCGATTACGTCAATATCGCCGGAATCCTGCGGGTGCCGCACTTGAACGAGTTGAATATCGGCCACTCCATCGTGGCGCGGGCGGTATTCACCGGCATTTACCAGGCAGTGGCGGAAATGACGGCATTGATGCAGACCTATCGAAAATAAGCTGGTTTTTTTATCTAAAACGGAGAAGAATATTTATGATCAGTTCGTTACACCATGTTCTGGCGGCGGCGACCTCGGGGAACGCCTCCGACGTCCACATCAAAGAAGGCAGTCCGGTCGCGTACCGGATCGACGGCGAAATCCTCAGCAGCGATTTTTCGCCCGACCGCGCGTTGCTCGAAACCTTCCTGAGCGAAGTCGCCAATGAGAAACAGATCGCCTCGTTCTGGGAAACCGGCGACCTCGACCTGTCGCACCGCGAAGACGATGTGGGCCGTTTCCGCGTCAACATCCACCGGCAGCGCAACTACATTTCGATCAACTTCCGCTGGGTCAAAAACCTGGTGATGAGCGTCGGCGACCTCGGTTTGCCGGATACATTGGAGCGCATCGCCGAAATGCCGCGCGGCATCATCATCATGACCGGGACCACCGGGAGCGGGAAATCGACGACGCTGGCGGCGATGCTCGAACACATCAACCAGATCAAGCGCAGCCACATCATCACCATCGAGGACCCGATCGAATACGAATTCGAAGACAAGCAGAGTATTTTCGAACAGCGGGAGGTCGGCATCGATACGATTTCCTTCGGCAGCGCCCTGAAGCACGCATTGCGCCAGGACCCCGACGTCATCATGGTCGGTGAAATGCGCGACCGCGAAAGCTTCGACGCCGCGTTGCAGGCCGCCGACACCGGGCACCTGGTGATTTCGACGCTGCACGCGTCCAACGCCACCCAGACGATCAACCGTATTCTCGACTTCTACGAAAAAGCCGAACAGGAACCGATCCGGGAAGCATTGGCCATCAACCTCAGGGCGGTGATCTCCCAGCGGCTCGTGCCCCGCGCCGAGGGCAAAGGCCGCGCTCCCGCCTGCGAAATCATGCTCAACAGCCCGATCGTCACCAAGCTCTTGCAGGAGGACCGTCTCGAGCGCCTGCCCGCCGCGGTCGAAGCCGGGCGCCAGGAGGGGATGCTCACCTTCAACCAATGTCTGCTCGATCTGGTGAACAACGGCATCGTCACCGAAGAGGACGCCATCGAAGCCTCCGACAACCCGGAAGGGCTGCGGATGAACTTCGAAGGTATCTTCCTCTCCAGCGGCAACGGCGGTATCATCGGTTAAGTCCGGCAGCGGAAGACAGTCACAGGAATAAAACACATGGCAACTCTCAATATTTCCTCCAACCGCGATTGCGAGCTCATCGATATCACGGCGGCGATAGAGCGGCTGATTCCGGCGGATCTGGCGTGCGGCGTATGTCAGATTTTCTGTCCGCACACCACCGCGGGAATCACCATCAACGAAAATGCCGACCCGGATGTCAGGCGTGATTTGCTGGCCAAGCTGGACGCGCTGGTGCCGGTACGCGAAAGCTATTACCGGCACGCCGAAGGCAACAGCGCGGCACACCTGAAGGCGTCGATGATGGGGTTTTCAGAAACCGTTCCGGTCCGCAACGGGCGGCTGGTGCTCGGCAGCTGGCAGGGAATTTATCTTTGTGAATTCGACGGCCCGCGCTCACGCCTGGTGCATCTGTATTTTCAGCGCGCCGAGGAGTGACGGATGGCGGAGAAAAAGACGGAAATCATCGTCTGGGAATCGAAGCATACCGGCAAGGTGCTGCGTGAGGGCAAGGAGCTGACGCCCCCGAAGGGGTGGGGTTTCGTGTCCGCCGGCGATCCCGGCCTGACCCGCCGCCTGAAAGCGGCAGGCGAGTATTGGGTGCTGGTGCACCGCCGAAAAAACCGTCAGGAAGCGTTGGGCTTGTGGGCGGATGCCGCCATTGCGGAACGCATCCGGCAGGAGCTGGCGCAGGAGCGCAGCGATCCGGCGTATCAGAAAAAACTGGAGGCCGGCCGCAAGGCCCGCGAACGCAAGCAAGAGCAATACGAGGATGATTTCAAGGACGCGGTGTTGCAGTTTCTGGCATTCGCGCCGCGCTGGCAGGCGTTGGCCGGGCAGTTCGCCGAAGCGGTGACCCGTCATGCGGTCCCGGTCGGCAGCGGCACGGTCGCCCGGACGGAACGGATTCCGGTGGAGCGGCGGGCGGAAGCGGCGGTGATCGCGTGGATGCGCCACCAGACCACGGCTTACGACCACATGAGCATCGCCCGGATCAAGGGCGAACGCCGGGAGGTGCGGCGCAAACTGGCGGAGCGGTCGCGCGTGCTGCTGGCGCGCTACCGTGCCGGAGCCGAGGTGAACGAAAGCACCTGCCCGCTGGCACAGGCGTTGACCTCCAAAAACGAATCATAAAAGCGGAATAAAATTTCTAAACAATCACGCAAATTCACCCCAGGGAGGTATGTATGAAGTATGTATGGATGTCATTGTTGTTGCCGTTGTTGGCCGGGTGCGGCGTTTTTTCGAACGCTCCCGCCACGGTATTGAACGAGAAAAACAACGGCGAAACCATTGTCGCCGCGGTCGGCGAAGAGATCGCCATCGTGCTGGCGGCCAACCCCACCACCGGCTACCAATGGGAATTGTTCAACCCGAGTACCAACGCCTCCGGCGCCCCGGTGCTGAAGCTTGAATCCAAAGAATTCACTCCCCCCTCCGGCAATTTGGTCGGGGCTCCCGGGGAGATCCGGTTTCAGTTGAAAGCGCTCGCCCCGGGCGAAGCCATCGTTTCATGCTACTACTTCCGCCCCTGGGAGGAGCTCGATCCGGCGACCGATGCCAAAATGGAATACCGGATCGAAGTGAAGTAACGTCCGCCGGTGTCGCGACCTCGGAAGGCCGCCGCCCGACGATCCTTCCTAACGCCAACCGCCCACTTGTGAGCGCGCACGGGGGAGCGCCGGTCAGGCGCGACCTGGCCAGCTAGGAATTGATTGCGCGAAGCTGCAATCAAGGAGCGCGGCCGGAGCCCCCCCGGCGAACGGCGCCGGCACCGCCGGCGCTGAGGGGGTCGGTAACGAAAATTCGGTAGCGTTTTCGTGGCCGAAGGGAGTTTTTTCCGCCAAATTGGGGGCAAAACCTGTAGCCCAGACGCCCAGCGAACCGGGGGGAAGGGGGGCCGCCCCCCATCCCCCCGCATCGCTCGGCCGCTCGGCATCACGTTTGGGCCGCCAAGTGGCGCCAAAAACTCCCTTCGGCCACGAAAACGCTACCGCATTTTCGTGACCGACCCCCTCAGCGCCGGCGGTGCCGGCGCC
>JAVBQJ010000087.1:0-36687 GCA_031549115.1 Victivallaceae bacterium | reverse complement strand
AGTCATCATGCCTCCGCGCTTAAAATCCGTCGAAGGTCATGCCCCAATCCGGGGTAAACTCACCGTCGGAAGTCCCGGACCCCGGTGACGGCGGGCCCCCACCCGGCGCACCACCGGGTCCGGGAAAATTGCCATCGGAAGGCATCATTCCGGGAGGCGGCATGGCATCGCCCGGAAATGGCATCCCATCCGTATTTTTTCCCGATTTCGAACCGGATTCCGCGCTCGTCCCGGAAGCAGTCCGGACGCCGCCGCGCCTGCCCATATCCATGGTGTCCTGCGGCAGCCGCGCGGCCAGTTCGACAAAATAATAACGGGCCTCTTCGGGATCGTCTTCGCGCATGGCTTGCAGTGCCCGGAATTCGTCGGGGTAAAGGCGTTCCAGCTCGGAATTGACCCGCTTCATCCGGCGGCGGCGGAAATTGCGGTCGACCGTTACCGTCTGACTGTCGCGCGGCGACATTCCCGGGGCGTCGCCGCGGGACGGCATGACGCCGGCTTTTTCGGCGAGCGCGCGGATTTTTTCCATCGCGCCGCGCGGGTCGCTGTCCCGGAGCGCTTCGATTTCGGCATATTCATCCGGGTATTTTTCTTTGAGCGCGGCGCCCATTTCCCGGAGATCGAAACGGCCGCCGCGGCCCCCGTCGCGACGGGGACCGCCGGTACGGAACGAGCCGTCCTCGGCATTCGAGTTCGCCGGAGCGTCCGGAAATGCCGGAAAACCGGCCGCCGGCGGCGCGGCGACAGCTATCTCCGGAGCGTCTTCGCCTTCGGCGGCATGACAGAGTCCTGCCCCCAGCAAGGCGGCCGCCAGTATATTCCGCAACAGATTCATCAGTGGTCCTCCGCGAGAGATTGGATTTGAGTTTTGTATTCTACCCTATATAATGAAGCATATGCGGTATTTATTGTTCCGCCTTTTGACTTTTTTGGAAAAAATCTTTCCATATGCTGTTTTTTCGCGGAATTCGCGGTATAGTATGTACCTATGAAAACAAGAGTTGCAACGCCCGCCGACGCGGCGGAATTATTGGCGATTTACGCGCAGTATATCGATAGCGCCGTCACATTCGAATACGAATTGCCGTCTGTGGATGAGTTCCGGCGCCGGATCCAGGCTACCCTGGAGAGTTATCCGTACCTGGTCGCGCTGAAAGACGGCAAAATCGCCGGCTATGCCTATGCGCACCGGCTCCAGCCGCGCGAAGCCTATCAATGGAGTGCGGAGCTTTCCATTTACCTCGACGAAAGCAGCGCCGGACACGGCCTGGGGACCAAATTATATACGCAGCTTATCGACACGTTGCAAGCTCAGGGTGTCCGGACCGTTTACGGCTGCGTCACCACGCCGAACCCGGCCAGCGAAAAACTCCATGATAAGCTCGGCTTCATCCGCATCGGCACCTTTCGCAACGCCGGCTTCAAGAACGGCGCGTGGCATACGATCACCTGGTTCGAAAAGACGATCGGCCTCTACGACGACGCCCCCGCGCCGCCGACCGCCTTTTCTGCGCTGCCGAACTTCACGTAAGCGGTATTTTTCCCCGCGCCGACCTTTTCGAGGAAGCCGGAGTCGAGCAGTTCTTTCAAAGTTCGTTCGATCATGGCCATGCTGATGTCCGGACAGAAGTCGAGAATATCACGCTTGGAAACACGGCCGATTTTTTGCTCGAAAACCATCCGTATGCGATCTTTTTTTGTTGTTTTTTCCGTCAATATGTGATTGACGCGTTCTTCGAATTCCCGGTAGGTTTTCAACAGGGTTCCGAGGTAATATTGAACGAACGGCCGGTAGTCGCAGTGATTTTCGTGCCAGTCCGCCAGGAGCGCTTCGTAGTAAGTTTCTTTTGACTTCTCGATGAACATTTCAATGCTGACGTATTTGCCGACGATATATCCGGCCCGGTAAAGCATGAGCAGTGTCAGCAGGCGGCTCATGCGGCCGTTGCCGTCGTCGAACGGGTGAATGCAGAGAAAATCGAACACGAAAAGCACACTCAGCAGCAAAGGATCATGACGACCGGCCTTGAGTGCGGCATCATGGCTCTCGCAGAGCATCCTTATCGCGTCCGGCGTTTCCATGGAGGAGACCGGTTGAAAACGGATATATTGTTCGCCGGAGGCGTTGGTTTCGGCAATGATGTTGTCGCCATGCTTCCAACGCCCTCCCACACCGTGCGCGAGATAGGAATACAGATCGCGATGGAGTTGCAAAATCGTATTGGGAGTTACCGGGATATAGTCGTAATTTTCATGAATCGCGGAAAGCACATCGCGATAACCGGCAATCTCTTTTTCATTCCGGTTTCGAGGCGTCGTCTGATGGACGACCAATTCCTTCAGTCTCGCGTCGGAGGTAAAAATTCCTTCGATCCGGTTGGACGCGTCCGTGCTTTGAATGAAGGCTGTTTCAAGCAAGGCATTCAGAATGTCTTTCCGGGCCGCGATATACAGATCTTGCTTGCCGCGATATTCATGAATCGCGGAAAGCAAGCCACTGATCTCCGGCGTCAGCAATGCCGCCGGAAGTTCGGTGTAGTCGAATTTTCGCATTGCACACCTTTTTTCCTTTTCTGCCTACTACAATAACCTTTCTGCCTAATTTGTCAAGAAAAATAGGCAGAATGTTTTAAAAATAGGCAGAACGGCTGTTGTATGGGCGATACGCGGATTTTTTGATTTTTTCCGCCATGCGGATACCGGCCTGACGGGCATTTTCCAGGTCCTGCGGGAAACGGCTCTTCCGGGATTCCGCTTTGGCTTCGGCGTCCCACAGCTCGGAAACATAGCGGTCGTAATCGAACTGAAAGGTATCGAAGGCGCAAATCCGTTCGGGCGGCGAAAAGGTGAAGCCGATCCATTTTTCGGTGAAGCCGACCGGTCCGGCGCCGTCCTTGCCGATATAGGCCGAGAGAAATTGCTCTTCTCCGACGTTCATCGTATAAATCACCGCTGTTTCCAGATGCTTCGGCGCCAACCGTGTCCGCGCCTGGTCGTAAACCACAAACGGAAACGCCAGCCGCTCCAGGAATGCCCGCAGTTGGGCAGTGACGTCGCCGAAATAAATCGGCGACGCGAAAACGACGCCGTCCCCGTGCGACACCTTTTCCAGCAGCTCGTGGATTCCGTCCGGATAGCCGCACTTCCCGTAGCTCCAGCCATTCTTCAATTTGCAGGCGAAGCAACTGTAACAGCCGCGGTAATCCAGATCATAAAGGGGAACGATCTCCGCCTCGGCGCCGGCGCTTTTCGCGCCCGCGGCGAAAGCTTCGCACATTTGCGCCGTATTCCAGTTTTTGCGCGGCCCGCCATTGATGATGTGAATCTTCATGTCCCCCTCGCTTTCTTCTTATGGCTTCTTCCCTCTCACTACAATAGTCGCTTTTTCCGATTTATCAACTCAGGTGAACAGCAACGCATACACGCATTCTCCCAGCAGCAAGGCCAGCAGGAGGTTGATCCAGCGGAAATGGCGGGCGTAGAAATTGCGGAAGAGTCCGCCGAAGAATATCCACGTCAGCGTTGCACCGGTTCCCACCGCGGCAATCAGTATTTCAAATAAAATCAATGCGGTCAGGCTTTGAAAATACGGTGTGATATAGCAACTTAACGCCGTCACGCCGAAGAGGAAAATCTTGACATTGACGAATTGCAGAATGAAACCGCGAAGCCATGAGGCCGACTTTGCCGTTTCCTCCGGTTCCGGACGGCTTATGACAATCATCACCATCAGATAAAGGATGTATGCGCCTCCGGCGTATTTCATCCACGCCAACCCCGGCTCCAGGAAACGGCCGAGTCCGTAAACCGAAAATGCGCACAAAATCTGGACGGCGAAGTACCCCGCGAAGATACCGAGGAACAGCGGCAATCCCCGTTTCCAGCCGTATACCGTCATTGTGTTCAAGGCCAGAATGTTGCCGGGGCCGGGGGTAAAAGCGTTGATCAGTACATACGTGGAAAAGGCCAGAATGACCGGATACGGCATAATTTCACTCCAATAGCTGCGGGCATTTAAAACAGGCTGCTCCACATCCCCTGTGTTTTTATCGGCGATACTATACCATAAAAAACGCGGAGAAGCAAGGATTTTTTTGAGGCAATGAGTTCAAAATATTCGTTTTGAATGGAGATTCTCGGTTGTAAATACTGCATAAAGGGTATATAGTATAGATGCGGCGACTAATTACCGTGCAAATGATTGCTTGCCGCAAGGATTCCGTATCGCGTTTTCACACCATATGGCTACTGGACGTAACCATCTGGTGTGAAAACGCGATCAGGGGTATTGCGGCTGCAACCGCTTCGCGGCATGACATTAGCGAATTCCGCGCCGCTTTGCGAGGCAGTCACCATGCTTGCATGGCTCCGGCCTCGCAAAGCAACGCGGCTTTTCGCTAATGTCTATGTCATTTGCACGGTAATTAGTCGCCGCATCTATAACCGTTGGATTTCATCTGTTGGATCAAAAAATGAACAAGAAACGGCGAATGGAATTGCAACTGCTTTCCCATGATAGAAACGAACGTTAACCCAAGGTAAGGAGAAGTGCAAATCATGAATTACGTGTCGAAGAAAACTGTCGCCGAATTGATCGGTACATTCTGGCTGGTTTTCGGAGGGTGCGGAGCGGCGGTTCTCGCCGGTTCGCAAATCGGCTATGGCGGGATCGCTCTGGCATTCGGTCTTACGGTGGTGACGGCGGCGTATGCGTTCGGACATGTTTCCGGCGGGCACTTCAATCCGGCGGTCAGCCTGGGACTCTGGGCGGCCGGACGCTTCAGCCAGAAAGAGCTCGCACCTTACATCGTCGCTCAGTTGGTCGGGGCGGTGCTGGCCTGCTTCGCCTTGTGGATCATTCAGGCGGGCCAGGAAACCGTTCTGACGCAGAATCTCAGTTTCGCCGCCAACGGCTACGGTAAATTGTCGCCGTCGAACTACGGCATAGGCGCCTGCGCGTTCATTGAAATTCTTCTCACCTTCGTGTTCCTGGTTGTCATCTGCGGCTCCACCGACAAGCGGGCGCCCCAGGGCTTTGCCCCGGTCGCCATCGGCCTAGCTCTGACCCTGATTCACCTGGTCGGGATTCCGGTCTCCAACCTTTCGGTCAACCCGGCGCGCAGCTTCGGGCCGGCGCTGGTCCAGATGTTCGCCAAAAACGCCGACGCGATGGGGCAGCTCTGGCTGTTCCTGTTGATGCCGTCGATCGGCGCGATCCTGGCGGGTCTGCTCTACAAAAAGTTCTTCGACGCGAAGAACTGATCAAGCCCGGAATATTCCGCAAACCTTTCGAATCTCCAGCAACGTGAAGATTCGAAAGGTTTTTTTATTGGCTTTTGCCGCTCGTCCGGTCAACGATCCGGTTCAGCCGCTCCAGCATGACAAACGCAAGGGCCAGGAAGATCAGCAGAAAATAGGGATACCAGAAGACTCCGGCATATTGCGCGATCACTCCGAAAGCAGGCGGAATGACGGTCGCTCCGATATAAGCACTCGCCATCTGAATCCCGACAATCGCCTGAGAATTGTTCTCTCCGAAATTTGACGGCGTCTCATGAATGATAGCCGGGTAAACCGGCGCACAACCGAATCCGATGAGGAGCAGTCCCATCAACGCGAATTCCGTCGCCGGAACCGGCAGCAGAAGCGCCAGGGTGCCGCACGCAATGACGGCAAGTCCAATCCGGATCATATTGCGGTCCCCGATCCGGTTGGAAACAAGCCCGCTGAGAAAACGCCCGACGGTGATTCCGATAAAGAAAAACGCAGCCCAACGGGCCGCCGTGGCTTCGGCGACATTCCGATACAGAACCAGATAGGTGGATGCCCACAAGATTGTCGTCGCTTCGATGGCGCAGTAACAGAAAAATCCCGCCAGAATATGCTTTACCCCCGGAAGGCGCAGCACTCCGGCAAGTCCGAGCGGCCGATGGTCTGTTGCGGCAGAGAGCGCCGCCCCGGTTTTCGACTTTTGAAAAATCTTCCACATCGGCAAAGTCAGAAACAGACAGGCCGTCAATATCATCTGCACCATAGAGACAGAACGATAGCCGGCTTGCCATCCCGCCCCGGAGATCAGACATTGACTCATGATATACGGGCTGATCATGACACCGACGCCCCAGAAACAATGAAGCCAGTTCATATGCCGCGAGGTGTAATGAATGGCGACAAAATTATTCAGCGCCGCATCGACGCCGCCGGCGCCAAGTCCATAGGGAACCGCCAGGAGACACAGCAGCCAGAAGTTGTTCGAGAACGAAAAGCCCAGCAATGCCAGTGCCGTTAAAAGCACACTGAACGATGTCACTTTGCCTGCGCCGAGACGGCGGGTCATCCAATCCGAAAGCAGACTGGAAATCACCGTGCCGCTGGAGATGATGATGGCGATGATTCCGGCGAACGAGAGTGGAACGTCGAGTTCCTTATACATGACCGGCCATCCGGCTCCCAACAGCGAATCCGGCAGCCCCAGACTGATGAAGGCCAGATAAATGATTGCCAGCAAAAAAGATGCCATGACAGCTCCTGAAAATGATTGCTTTTTATATGCTATTGAATTCGAACTATAATATAATAAAGCGCGAATATCAAGTCCTTTTGCGGAAATCATATCGACTTTTTCACCCGGAAGCACCCGCGCAGCCAACAGGGAGCTCCTGTCCATGAATCGTGCGTCAGCTCAATTCGCTTATCGGCAGAAAGCCTTCATGACTTTCCAACGCAGCGCGATCAGAATGGGAAACAGGGAAGTCGGGGAGGGGGAGGCGCCGCGGTTTTGGCGGTTTCAATTGTTGTTGTGGTAATTATTTACAACAAGCGGTATTGTATTTCGCGTACCAATTGGCAAACGATGTGCGACTTGAAAAACCCAATTGGAGCGCGATTTCTTTCTGGGTGGTTTTAACAGCCAATAACTCTTTGACTCGGTTCAGGCGTTGCTGGTCGATATATTCATGGATCGTTACTGTATGGCACTCTTTGAACAGGCGCATGAAGTGAAACTTACTGTAACCCATTTTCCGGGCCAGCTGAAGGATATCTATTTTTTGGTGAAAGTGCTCTTTTATATAGTTTCTGGCTCGCAGCATGGTTTCATTTTTATGGTCGGAGATGGACAGTTGCTTGCTCTGAATGATAATAAGGAACAAATGATGCAGTGCCAGCTTTAATTTCAGCAGGTTTTGCGGCGTTGTTTTTGGAGCTTTCAGCAAGGAATTCCATATTTTGAATATTTCCAATTTGGGAGTATAGTCGGAGTAAGACACCCTGGACCGGAAAATGCTTTTCATTCTGTTATTGGTTATTTGACCAATGCCGACGATCAATGAATCTTTCGCAACATTCATCCACATATGCGTCAGCGGATTGGCGATTTCCGTATAGTAAGATTCATGTTCAAGCCCCGGAGAGATAAGAAATATGCTGCCGGGCTTGCAGCAATAACAGTTGCCGTTGTAATAATAAGAATAAACACCTTCGAGGGCAACGAGGATCTCGTATTCATTATGGTGTGTTGTAATATCTTTATCGGCAGCCGATATGTTCGCCAAGGGCTGATTTGCGGTAAACGGAGAAAATATCTCCCACGAATCCATACTTAACAGAGTCGATATATGATTTTCGCTTAACATTATTTTCCGGCTTTGTCTGTTTCGGGCTTATGCACTTACTGATGCCGCATCAATACTATACCCTTGTCATAACAGATTGCAAGCGTCCCGATCGGCAGTGGTTGTGAAAAAAAAGCACTATATATGACATATTTGCGTTTTTTTCTATTGCTTTTAACTTTTAACTTGGATATAATATAGCAAGGCGATTTTCTCGGGCGGATGCTCGAAAATCAGAAGCGGATGATTAGTTTTTCAGTCAAAATGAGAAAACAAAGAGGAACAGGAAAATGAAAACGCAAAAGAGGCGCGGACAATTGACCATCAACGGTTTCACTCTCATAGAACTTCTGGTCGTGATCGCGATCATAGCCATCCTCGCCAGCATGTTGTTGCCCGCTTTATCAAAGGCGCGCGCCGCCGCGCAAGCAATCAAATGCACCAACAACCTGAAACAACTGGGGCTGGTATATCACATGTATGTCCTGGATGCCAATGATTGGTTTCCGGAGCAACCGGAAAGCAATTTGTGTGCGTGGTCATTTTCCGCCAACGGCTACCCGTATCTGCCGCGCCTGTTGAACAACTATCTGCCCGGAGACCTTGGCAATCTTGCGGCCTACCCGGCAAAGGATGGAATGCCGGAACCCTGGCGCTGTCCATCGAACGAGCCGTTGTTTGGAAATGTCGATATCGGTCCTTACTGGTATTCGGCCAGTCAATGGCTTTCATCCACCCCCGGCATGTTTGAGAACCCGTCGGGTTGGTTTGCCTGCGGCAATAAGGCGGTGAAATCGATGGCCGGAGTCGTGAAAAGCCACTCGGAGCTGGTCGTACTCTATGACAACAACGTCCCCACCAGTGCGCCGCACGGCCTGGATCGCTTTAACTGCCTCCTCCTGGATGGTCACGTGGAAGCTCTGCAGGGGGTCAAGTACCCCAACAACTACCAGATGGAATGGTGGATGCCGAAGTATTTCGGGCCGAATCTACAATAAGCGGATTCGGATAATACCAGGCGTAACCACCCTCCCAAAGAGAGATAAATTCATGAAGATATGCATGTATGTGTTTGCGGTTTTCGGTCTCTATTGCCTTATGGCGGAGGGAGCGGATCAAGTCAAAGTGGTGCTCTGGGCCTCCAATCCATTGGAAAAGATTTTTCAAGATTCACTCCCTCCCGAAAAAATCAATACCAAGGCGGTTTCTATTGAGGCACTGCGGAACGAATACGAACCGGCCCAGGTCTGTATCACTTCCCGTGGATATCAGGGGCCCGTCCGGATCAGGGTCGGTCCATTGGTTCATCTTTCCGGGGAATACCGGATTTCGGATGTCAACGCACGGTTTGTCGGTTATATCCCGACTCCGGAGAGGGTCCCGGGAAGCGAAAAATTCCCTTTCGCCGATTCGCCCGACGCCTACCCCGATCCGCTTATTTGGGATGAAGAAGTGACCCTGAAGCTCAATCAGACGCAGCCGGTCTGGATTACCGTCAAGGTCCCCGAAGACGCCCTGCCGGGAAAGTACGAAGGGAATATCGAAGTGATCACGACAACCGGAAATGCCGTGCTTCCCCTGCATCTGACCGTCTACCCCGTGACGCTTCCGGAAACCGGCAACTTCCATCTGGGGAGCTGGGGAGGGGACACCAAGCTTGCAGAGCTTTTCGGGGTGATCGCACAAGGCGAATGGCAAAAAGGAAATTACACGCCGGAATACATCGATTATTTGAAAAACGAGACCATAAAGAATCGCCGCGAACACCGGAGCAGGGCTTTCTCGGATCAACCTTTCTGGGAAATGAATATCGTCAGGGTCTTCTGGAAAGACGGAGGATATGTTTATGATTACACCCTCCTGGACAAGCTGGTCTCCACGGTGGAAGCGGCTTATGCGCCCGACCCGTTCCGGGTGACCTGCCTCGGTGTCATCGACAAAACCACGAAAGCCAATGGCGGCTCGCTGGACGAAAATGGATTGCTTACCAGCAGGATTACCGTCCTGAATCCCGACGGGTCCGTCAACAAAGAAAAGAGTTTCGACGAGATTTCCACCGACGATCCCCGCTACCGGGCATATATCGGGGAATTCTTCAAGGCCATGTCGTCGCACCTGCGGGAGAAAGGCTGGCAGAACAAGGTCTACTTCAAGGTTCTGGACGAGCCGACCGACGCACTTATTGGTCCCGTTCTCCAGCTGAATGCCTATATCAGACAAACGGCGCCGGGGATTCACCTGGACGCAACTTATTGGGAACCGATATCGGCGGAGGCGATGGCAAAAGCGGTGGATATCGATCTGGCGATCGCGAATTCCTGGACGTTGGATGTGAGTGAGGAGGCCGCGCAAGCCGTTCGGCAGGAGACCCGGAGCGGGCGTGAATTTTGGCTGTACAACGATCCGAAGGTCGTGATCGATGCACCCTTGATACACACCCGCAAGGTGGGTTGGCTGTGCTCTTTTTACGGGGCAAAAGGATATATGCACTGGGCCTATTGCTGGAAAAGCGATCCCTGGGAGAATGCTTTTGACCCGGCTTGGGGGTTCGGCGCACACTTTCTCGTTTATCCCGACCTGGCCCGCAAAAAAATAGTGGACTCGATTCGTTGGGAGATGTTGCGGGAAACCGCGGAAGATTACGATACCCTGTGTTTGCTGGAAAAAGCGGGCGGCGACAGTCGAAAGTTCGTGGAATTGGTGACGGAGTTGTCCGGTTCCGGACAGGACCCGGAGCGTTTCTATCAGATACGGCATCAATTGCTGCTTGAACTCAATCGCTTGTCACAATAAAACGGAAAGGGCCCAGGCGCGTTCGAAAGGCGTAACCGGCAGGATGGAGCATTGTCTCAATCCTGCCGGGGGGCGGAGCTATATAAAAAATATGAGTAATTCAGAATTCGAATCGACTGCGCCGTTGCCGATGAGCGGTATCGACAAAAAGTGGCAGGTGGGCACTCTGCGCTATACCCCGGCAAAGTTGATCGTCATGTTTTGCTTTCTTCTGCTGGGCGGCTGCAGCATCAATTTTCTGAGCATAATCATGTCCCAGGGACTGTTCACCTTGTCCTTGAGTAATTTTGATTCCGAAGCGACGATGACGATTTCATTGATCGTGGGTACCATTCCGGCGATACTCAACGCGATCGTCTGTCCGATCGTGAGCTTCCAAAGCGACCGCACCCGCAGTTCGATGGGCAGGCGCATACCTTACATCGTCATTTCGGTGCCGTTTTTGATGTTGATGCTGATTGCCATCGGTTGGGCGCCGAAATTCGTGCCGTCGCTGGCGGGGCTCTTTGGCTGGAGCATTGCTTTCACCGGTTTGCTGGCGATCGGTGTCTGCGTTACGATTTTTATGTTTTTCATGATGTTTGTCGGGTCTGTATTCTACTATTTGTACGCTGATGTGGTGCCCGAGATGCGATTGGGGCTGTTCAATTCCCTGTTCAGTCTGGTCGGTGGCGGGACCGCGGTTTTATTCGCGAAATTCATCTTGTGCTATGCCGACAACTATCTGTCGTGGATTTATACCGGGATTGGAGTCTTCATATTCATCGGCTTCATGTTGATGTGTTGGTTGGTCAAAGAGGGAGAATATCCGCCGTTGCCGGAAGATCAGAAACATTTGACGCCATGGAAAGGGGTTGTGGTTTTCTGCCGGGAATGTTTTTTCTCTGATTCGTTTTATTGGTGGGTTTTTATCTGCATTGCGATGAACAACGTTTCGATGCTTTGCCGCAGTATCTACAATATTCTTTTCGCCACGGAATCGCTGGGGATGTCGGTCGAAGTCTACGGCAGTTATATCGGCGACGGCGCGCTGGTCGGATTGATTATCACGTTGCCTCTGGGGTTGCTGGTGGATAAATTCCACCCGATCCGGGTCTATGCCACCGGAATGCTGCTGGTGATCGTCAGCAATATTTACGGTTTTTATTTCGTCGACGACGCTGCAAGCTTCCGCATTGTGACGATTCTGCTGGCGATGGTTTACGCGGTTCAATGGATGAGCAATCTGCCGCTGCTGATTGCGCTTTTCCCCAAAGAACGCTACGGACAATTTTGTTCGGCGGTGTCGATTTTCAACTCTCTGATCATGATTGTTGCGCCGTTGGGTGCCGGATTGGCAATCAAAAGCTTCGGCTACCGTTTCATGTTCATGTGGGATTTCATTTTTACCTGTGTGGCGATGGTGTTTCTGATTCTGATGTATATGGGGTGGCAGAAAAACGGCGGCCGGTACAACTATCAGGCGCCCTGAGGCGCGGGGAATTGGAAAAGACTATCGGCATTGGAAATCGTGAATGCGTCTTGCAAAGCTTTCAACAATAACTATATTCAAGGAAACAACTATGCGTATTCTGAAAGACGGTTGGCGGAATCACCAAGTAATCGGTACTCATCGTTTTGAAATGACTCCGTTTCATTTCCACGGAGAACTCTATTTGTTGGAAAATTTCTGTGACTATGAGCCCGCCGGTTATCCGGCGGACCAATACCCGGAGCGCACCGCGCGCGACGGTTTCCTCATCCGGCGCTATCGGGACGGAAAACTCGTCGGAGATCCGGTCCGCGGCTGCTATTTCGCCGGCGCCCTGGCACATGAGGGGCGGCTGTATGTGTTTGCCTCCGCCTTTGACGCTCCCCGGTTTACGGCCGGCGTTTCGTTTCGGCGGCTGGTGCGGTACACCAGTGATGATCTGGTGCATTGGAGTGAACCCGTAACGGTGTTCCGGCATACCGAGCCCGGGTGTATGATTTTCAATACCGGCACCGTCTGGGACGGCCGCCGGTTCGTCGGCGTGTACGAGACGAACGAAGCATCCGCTCCGCTGAAATTTCTGTTCAAATTTATGGTGTCGGACGATCTCGAACACTTTACGCCCGTTCCCGGCGGGGAATACGGACGCGAAAAGTATGTGGGGGCCAATGCGCTCTATTTCGCCGGGGAGTATTACTATTTGCTTTATCTCCACGACCGCCTGGATCGAACTTATGAAACACGGGTGAGCCGCTCCAGGGACCTGGTCCATTGGGAGGATGCCCCGGCGGATCGTCCGGTGATGGAGCCGGATCCGAGTCACGAGGTCAATCCTGTTGCGCGTCCCGGCGTGATGGAGCTCAACGCCAGCGACTTGGAGCTTATCGAGGAAAACGGCCGCACCCTTGCTTTCTGGCTCGGCGGCGACCAGCACGGCTGTTGCGATCTGCAGACGGCGGAGAACCCGGCTTCCATGCAGGAACTGTTGGAACACTATTTCCGCTGATGCGGACAAATAAAAAGGGATGTCACCATGCTGAAAATCACTGCAACCTTTTTGGATGAAATATCCGGCGACATCGCCCACCAGAACTGGGGGCCGGAAGAGTGGGACGCCGACTTTCGCGCTATGCGGAGCGTCGGGATCGACACGGTAGTATTGATTCGCTGCGGTCTCGGCCGATTTATGACGTATGACTCGGAGGTTCTGCGTTCGCGGATGAATTGCTTCACGCCGCCGGAAGATCTGACGCAAATGTTCCTTGATCTCGCGCAAAAATACGGCATGAAGTTCTTTTTCGGCAACTACAGCGGCGGCTTTCACGTGCGCGGCGATTTCGAAAAAGAGATCGATTTGAATAAAGCCGTGTGCGAAGAAGCCTGGAAACGCTACGGCAGTCATCCGGCTTTCGCCGGGTGGTATCTTACGCAGGAAGTGGGGCGGCTTCAGTGGAATATCATCGAAGTCATGCGTGAGCTTGGACGTTTCTGCAAAGCGATTTCCGGAAACTTACCGGTGATGATCTCGCCATATATTGAAGGTATCATGCTCTATGACCCTTTCGGCACTGGAGTGAATGCCGGCAAAAGCGTGACCTTGCCGGAATTCTCCCGCGAATGGGATGAGATTATGGCCGGCATTGCCGGAGCGGTCGATATTGTCGCGTTTCAGGATGGCGGCTGTGCCTATTGGGAACTGGAGGATTTTCTCCGTACCGCGCGCGAGCTGGCCGACAAGCACGGCATAGTCTGCCAAACCAATGTGGAAACCTTCGACCGCGATATGCCGATACGCTTTCTGCCGATCAAATGGGAAAAGATGCACCTGAAACTTCAAATCGCCGAACGCGCCGGAATCCATGAGGCGATCACATTTGAATTTTCGCATTTCCTGAGTCCGAATTCATGCTATCCGCAGGCCCACGGACTTTTCCGGCACTATCAGAAATACCTGCGCGAGGGTGATTTCATAGGAAGCGTGCCTTCGGCACATGAAGCACTGAAGTAGGAAGCGCCGCTGACACGGCATGAAGCGAAGCCTGACGGCTTCATTTTTTTGCCTTTTTAAGGCACAAAAATGGCGGAGAGGGTGGGATTCGAACCCACGGTAGAGTAAACCCTACAACGATTTTCGAGACCGTCGCCTTCGACCACTCAGCCACCTCTCCGCCTGTGCGGGACACTTCCGTACTTTCCGGTTTTCTCTCCGGGTTCCGTGATGTATCCCATACTATAACCCGCTTTTGGGATTTGTAAACCCCCAAATTCATCTTTTTTTGCTTTTTTACGTTGTATCTCCCCTCAAGTGGAGTTAAATTATACGAATTACATACTAACACGGAGTAAATACCATGACCAATGAGTTGACGTTTTTCAATACCATGTCGCGCCGCAACGAACCGTTCGTGCCGCTCGTCGCCGGCAAGGCGGGGCTCTATACCTGCGGCCCCACCGTTTACAACTTCGCCCATATCGGCAACTTCCGCGCCTACATGTTCGAGGACTTGCTCTGCCGGGTGCTGCGCTATTTCGACTTCGACGTCACCCAGATCATGAACCTCACCGACGTCGATGACAAGACCATCCGCGATTCGCAGAAAGCCGCTCTGCCGCTCAAAGAATTCACCGCCAAGTATATCAAGGCTTTCTTCGAGGATTTGAAAACGCTGAATATCGTTCCGGCGGCACAGTATCCGGCGGCGACGGAGCACATCCCCGAAATGATCGCGCTGGTACAGGCGCTCATCGATCGCGGCTATGCCTACCAGGCCGAGGACAAGTCGATCTACTTTTCCATCGACAAATTCCCGGAATACGGCAAGCTCGCCCATATCGACCGCGAAAACCAGCGCGCCGGCGTCCGCGTCAAAACCGACGAATACGCCAAGGATTCGGTAGCCGACTTCGCGTTGTGGAAAGCCTGGGACGTCGGCGACGGCGATGTCAAATGGGACAGCCCGTGGGGTCCGGGCCGCCCCGGCTGGCATGTCGAATGCAGCGCGATGAGCATGAAATATCTCGGAAAAACCTTCGATCTGCATACCGGCGGCATCGACAATATGTTCCCGCACCACGAAGATGAAATCGCCCAGAGCGAAGCCGCCAACGGCTGCACCTATGTCCGTTACTGGCTGCATTGCGCCCATTTGATGGTCAACGGCGAAAAAATGTCCAAGTCGCTCGGAAACTTCTTCACCCTGCGCGATCTCCTGTCCAAGGGCTACACCGGGCGCGAATTGCGCTGGGTGCTGCTGGGCGCGCATTACCGCAAAAAACTGAATTTCACCTTCGACGCGTTGGAAGCCGGGCGGGAGACGCTGCGCAAATTCGACGACTTTTTCCGGCGCCTCCACGCCGCGGAATCCACGCAGCCGGCCAAACCGGAGGAAACCCGGCAATTGGCGCAGGACGCCGAAGCCGGATTCCGTGCCGCCCTGGCGGACGATTTGAATGTTTCGGAGGCGCTGGCGGTCCTGTTCGGCTTGCAGCGCGACACCAATAAGCTGTTGGAAGCCGGTTCCCTGGACGCCGCGGCCGCGGCGCCGCTCCTGGAGCAATTCCGGCAATTCGACCGGGTATTCGGCTGCCTCGAGGTGGACGCCGGCAAAAGTGAAGCCGTTCCCGCCGAGGTCATCGCCCTGGCGGAGGCGCGTCAGGCGGCCCGCAAGGCCAAGGATTTCGCCAAAGCCGACGCTTGCCGCGACCAGTTGAAGGCGGCCGGATATGTCGTCGAAGATACCCCCGGCGGGTTCCGGGTCAAACCCCTGTAAGGATGGATGAGAAAAATGAGTGATGTGAAAGATATGCGGCCGCTTCCCGCCATCGATTGGGAGCGGGTGGAACAATTGATCGCGCTGGCGCTGGCCGAAGATCTGGATACGCGCGGCGACACCACCACCGATTCGGTGATCCCCGCCGATTGCCGGGCGCGGGCGGTTTTGCTGGCGAAAGAGGATTGTGTCTGCGCCGGCCTCGAAGTGGCGCACCGGGTCTTCGCCGCCCTCGACCCCGAAATCGGCTGGAAGCCGCTGGCGAGGGAAGGGGAGTGGTGTCCAAAAGGCACGCGCATGGCGGAGATTTCCGGCCGGGCGCGGGCATTGCTGACCGCGGAACGGACGGCGTTGAATTTTCTTCAACGCTTGTGCGGGGTGGCGACGGCGTCGCACCGTTATGCCGCCGCGTTGACCGGCTCCAAAACCATTGTGCTCGACACCCGGAAAACGACACCGGGGTACCGCAATCTGGAAAAATACGCGGTGGCAGCCGGCGGCGGCGGCAACCATCGGATCGGCCTCTTTGACCGGGTGATGATCAAGGATAATCACCGCGAGCTGGCCGGTCTCGAAGGCGCGGGCGGCATTGTCCGTTCGGTGCGGCGGGCGCGGGAAACATATCCGGATCTCGAAGTCGAGGTCGAAGTCGACACGCTCGAAGAATTGCGCGAAGCCCTGGAGTCGGGCGCCGAACACATTCTCCTCGACAATATGTCCGATGCGATGATGGTCGAAGCGGTGAAAATGACGGCCGGGAAGGCCAGGCTGGAAGCCTCCGGCGGCATCACCATCGAACGCTTGCCGGCGATCGGAAAAATCGGCGTCGACTTCGTTTCGGTCGGCGCCTTGACCCACTCGGTCAAATCGTCGGATATTTCGTTGGACGTGGTGTTGGAATAACACGGGAAATTATGCTCTAAATTGACATCTTCCGCTTGAAAATCGGGAAAAGCCGATTATATTACGTGGTTTCTCGATTTTACAACCATACAGGAGTGAAAAGTGAATCGTATTGTAGATCTGGCTCCGGCCGAGTTGGCCGACCTGCGGACGCGGTTGGAGGCGGAATACGCTTCCTATGTCGCACGGCATTTGAAACTGGACATGTCCCGCGGCAAGCCCTCCGGCACCCAGCTCGATCTCACCAACGGCATTCTCGATGCGTTGAGCAATTATCGGACCGATGACGGCGTGGATGCGCGCAACTACGGCGGCCTGGAAGGCATTCCGGAAGCCCGCAAACTTTTCGCCGAAGTGCTCGGCATCGACGCCGACAAAATCATCGTCGGCGGCAACTCCAGTTTGAACCTGATGTACGATGCCATGATGCGTCTGTGCGTCTTCGGCACCCAGGGCCATACGCCGTGGGGCAGACTGCCGAAGGTGAAGTTCCTGTGTCCGAGCCCCGGCTATGACCGGCATTTCGCCATTTGCGAAGACCTCGGCATCGAAATGATCACCGTCCCGATGACCGAAAACGGCCCGGATATGGACATGGTCGAAAAGCTCGTTGCCGCCGATGATGCGATCAAGGGCATATGGTGCGTGCCGCTTTACTCGAACCCGCAGGGGATCTGTTACAGCGACGAAGTGGTGGACCGGCTGGCGGCGATGCCGACCGCGGCGCCCGATTTCCGGATCTTCTGGGACAACGCCTACGGGGTGCACCATATTTACGGGCAGAAGACGCTGAAGGATATCTTCAAGGCGGCGGAAGCGGCGGGACACGCGGAGCGCGTGTTGTATTTCTTCTCCACTTCCAAGATTACCTTTCCGGGCGCCGGTGTGGCGCTGGTGGCGGCGGCGCCGGCGAATCTGGCGGAGATCCGCAAACATATGAGCATCCAGACCATCGGTCACGACAAGCTCAATCAGCTGCGGACGGTCCGCTATCTCAAAGACGCGGCCGGTGTCCGCGCGCACATGAAAGCCATGGCCGAAGAACTGCGGCCGAAGTTCGACGCGGTGCTGCGGACGCTGGAGCGCGAACTGGGGAATACGGGGCTGGCGCAATGGACCAGCCCCGAGGGCGGTTATTTCGTCGCGCTCGATACCTTGCCGGGTTGCGCCAAGGCCACGGTGGCGCTGGCCAAGAATGCCGGTGTCGTGATGACTGGAGCCGGAGCGACATACCCGTATCAGAAGGATCCGGAAGACCGCAACATCCGGATCGCTCCGACCTTTCCGACCGTCGACGAGCTGCAGACCGCAATGGATTTGTTCTGCGTCTGCGTCAAGCTCGCCGGCGTGCGCAAATTGATGGAGAAGTAATTACCCGATGTCCGCTCCCACCGGCGCAATATAAGCCGGGGAGGGGGGCGGTAGCGGAACGCCGAACTGCATCGCGGTCATCGGCGTTATTTTTTTGCCTTCATTCCGAAGGATGAAGTCGATTATGGCGTCGTTGCCGTCAAAGATATCGATGATCAGCGTCATTCCGCCATCCGGCGTGCATCCGGCCGCCTGCAGCAACGCCAGGGCGTCTTCCGGGGTATGTGCCTGCAGTGTGGAAATATTGCGCTTCCCGGCCGCCGGTTCGTCGGCGCGGGTCAGCACAAATCCTTCCAGCCGGCCGTTGCGGCGGATGACGAAAGCGCCACCGGGGTTGTGACAGTACAGATTGTCGAGCAATGCCTGGCGCGCCACGCCGAAGTTTTCCCGGTCGAAGTCGACGACGCCGGTCAAATCGTTCGGCTGCATCGGCTGCAATCCGGGAACCGGAGCGGGCGCCTGCCGCCAGGTGCGGCAGAAATAGCGCCCCAATTTCCCGTAAGGGCGAAAGCCCGCCTGCGCATATATGGGCTCTCCGGCCGGCGTGCCGTAAAGGCGCAACGTGGGGCAGTTTTCCAGAAGCCGCATCACTTCCGCCAACAGGGTACGGGCAATGCCCCGGCGTTGAAATTCCGGATGCACGATGATTTCAAAGAGAAATGCCACATCTGAATCGGGATAGCGCATACCGGCGGCGCATCCGGCCAAGCGCCCGTCGTATTCCACACCCAGACAATACCCGGCTGCCTGTTCGAGGATGTTGCCGCAGGTTTCGGGAGATTGCTCCCATCCTATCGCGTACGACAAGACGGACAATGCGTTCCGGTCATTAAAATTCAGCGTTCGAATCGAATGTGTCATGATGCTGTATCTCCTCCTGAATTGCAGTTGACTTCAACGATGATAAATGTATCCTCCGGTCTGTTTCCCGAATTCATTTTCCGATGATTTTTTCTTACAAGGTTTGTGCGAGTTCCAGCCAGGCGTCGGCGAGCAGTTGATGTCCGGCGAGCGTCGGGTGCACACCGTCCCCGCTCCAGTAGGCGGCGGGCGCCTTGCGGCAGGCGACGTCGAACAACTCCTGCACGGGTAGATGGGCGGCGTCGAATTCGCGCGCCAGCTTCAACACCACCGGGCGGCGCGGCGCCACTTCGGCGACCATTTCCGGTGGCAGGCCCGGCAGCGGCAGCACAAACGGATCCATCAACAGGAATTTGACGCTCGGCAGTTGCTTGCGAGTCCACTGCAGCAGTTCGCGGTACATGAATTCATACCGATCCAGCTCCACCCCGTTGCCGCTGCCGAATTCGTGCCAGACGTCGTTGACGCCGACCATAATGCTGATCAGGTCGGGAGCCAGCTGCAGCGTATCCACCTTCCAGCGGGCGTAAAGATCGACGATGCGGTGGCCGGAAATCCCGGTATTGTAAATTTTGAGATCCCGTTCCGGGGCGGCGGCGAGCAGCCGGGCGGCGGCGAGCTGGACGTAACCGCCGCCGAGGCCGTCGTTGTTGCATGGCCGACCGGGGGCGCGTCCGGCGTCGGTGATGGAATCCCCCTGGAAAACAATGGTTTTGATTGTGCTCATATTGCATCCTTATATTTTATTTTGGATCGTTATAACTTTTGCAATATAGCAGGAGTTTGACGATTGCGCCAATGCGTTTTGTTGCTAAATGTTATTATTTTTTGCGATTATTCCGCAACGATATCATGGCCCGGTTGGTTTTTTTCGGTCGGGTTATACTGTTTTTATCTCAAAATAATACCTGCGCGGCAACGGTTTGGGCGAGAAAGAGCAAATCGCAATATTCATCAACTTCCCGCAAGTTTTTGACTTTTATTTTTGCGTTTGAGCGGCTATAGTATTCGCGTCCGCTTTTACATAAAAATTACACTTTCGCAAGGAAACAGGGGAGATTGCCGTGGATAAGATCATCTGCTTCGGTTCCGTCAATATTGATTGCGTCTACCAGGTGCCGCACTTCGTCCGCCCGGGCGAAACGCTTACCGCCGCCCGTTGCGATATTTTCGCCGGCGGCAAGGGGCTCAATCAGTCGATTGCCGCCGCCCGCGCCGGATCCCGGGTCTATCACGCCGGCAAGATCGGACGCGACGGCGAATTCCTGCGGGACATGCTGAAAGCTGCCGGCGTTCACGTGCGTTATCTGGTCTGCGACCGGAAACGCCTGTCCGGTCAGGCGATGATCCAGATCACCCCCGAGGGCGAAAACGCGATCATCATTTCGGGAGGCGCGAATCAGTGCATCACCGAAGCCGAAGTACGGCGGGTGATCGGCAGCGCCGACTCCGGCGATATGTTGCTCTTGCAGAATGAAATCAACCATCTGGAGCTGATCATGCGCTCCGCCGCCGAACGGAAGCTCAAGATCGCGGTCAACTTCGCTCCGTTCGATTTAAAAACGGCGCAGGCGCTCCCGCTCGAACTGGCCGAATACCTGATCGTCAACGAAACCGAGGGCGCCGAATTGTCCGGCCGCACCGGCCAGGAGGAGATTCTGGAGCAACTGCTGCGCCAATACCCCGATACCACCGTGATCATGACCCTCGGCGCCGCCGGAGCGGTGGCGCGTACCCCCGCAGGTGCGGTCAGCTTCGCCGCCAGCCCCAAGGTCAAGGCAATCGATACGACCGCGGCCGGCGACACCTTCGTCGGTTACTTCCTCGACGGCCGCCGCCGCGGCCTGGAGATCGAAGCCGCGATGGGTCGCGCCTGCCGCGCCGCCGCGATCACCGTGACCCGCCCCGGCGCCGCCGGCTCCATTCCGGACGCCGGCGAAGTGGATTGATATCTTACAGCAGTTTGGTGCCGATGTGGAGGAGGACGCCACCCTGATACACTGCCAGGGTGACGACGTAGGCCAGCGCGGTAAGTCCGCCCAGTTGCAGCGCGGTGTACCCCCAGGAGCCGGTTTCGCGGCGGGTTACCGCGATCGTCGCCATACAGGGAATGCTGATCAGGCAGAACAGCATGATGCAGAATCCCTGCAGTGGCGTATAATTCTGCTTCAGCAGCTCCTGCAGTCCATGCCCTCCTTCGGGACCGATCGAATAGATGATACCGAGCTGGGAGACAAACAATTCCTTGCCGGCAAAGGCCCCGATCAACGCGGAGCTGACTTTCCAGTCGAAGCCGAGCGGCGCCAACACCACCTCCAGGCCGCGGCCGATGCGGCCGGCGACGGTATACGACAACACTTCGGCGTTGCGCGCGTTTTCCAACGTTGCGATTTCCGTTTGCCGCGCCTCGTCGGGGAGGGCGGCATCGGCTGCGACGGCGGTGATCTTCTGATCGTAATCCACCTTGAAATCCGAAGTTTTCTGCGGGAAGGTCGTCAGTGCCCACAGGATCATCGACGCAGCCAGAATGAACGTTCCGGCTTTTTTCAGATACATCATCGTCCGCTCCCACATATGAATCATGATACTGCGGAAGGTCGGAATCCGGTAAGGCGGCAATTCCATGACGAAAACTTCGCCTTCGCCGCGGAACAGCGTCGATTTCAACAGCCGCGCCGCCCCGATCGCCAGCAGAATGCCGATCAGATAGATGATCCACAGCACCAGCGCCGCCTGGCCCTCGCTGAAAAACGCCGGGATGATCAGCGCATAGATCGGCAGCCGGGCGCCGCAGCTGATCAGCGGCAGCACCATGATCGTGGTGATCCGGTCACGCTCGGATTCGATGGTCCGGGTTGCCATGATGGCCGGGACGGTGCAGCCGAAGCCCAGCAGCATCGGAATGAAGCTTTTGCCGTGAAGCCCGATTTTGTGCATCAGCCGGTCCATGATGAACGCCGCCCGGGACATGTAGCCGGTCCCCTCCAGAATCGCGATGGCGAGAAAGAGCAGCAGGATGTTGGGCAGGAAAATCAATACGCCGCCGACACCGCCGATGATGCCATCGATGAGCAGCGAACGCAGCAGCTCCAGCGATCCCTCCGGCCAGAAATACGCAATCCCGTTTGCCAGCTTGCTGAAAAACCACTCCAGCAGCTGCATCAACGGTTCTCCCAGCGTGAACGTCAGTTTGAATACCAGATACATCATCGCCAGGAAAATCGGGATGCCGAGGAAGCGGTTGGTCAGGACCATATCGAGATATTCGCTGACCCGGTTGCGGTCCATCGGCGTTGATTTCACCGCCTCCTGGCATAAACCGGCGATGAAGCCGTAGCGCTGTTCGGCCAGAAAGACGCCGGTGGTCATTCCGTGATGCAGCGCGATCCGGTCGGACAGCTGGCGCGCCTCCTTGACGATGCTTTGCGCTTTTTCGCCGGAGCGCTCGAAACGGCTGCGGATCAGGTGATCGTTTTCCAACAGCCGGATCGCCAGAAATTCATCCGGAATCCCCGGCCGGCTCAGCCCCGCCGCCGGGAGTTCCCCCGCCAGCTTCCGGGTGGCGGAGGACAATTCGAAATCGTACTGGGAAAAAATGCTCTTGGACGGAGTCAGGGGCTCCACCACATCGGAGGCCAGCGCCGCCTTCAATTCGGCAATGCCGCCGCCCTTGTAGCCGACGGTCTGGACAATCCGCAGGTTCAGCAGCTGCTCCAGCAGCGGGAAATCGAACTCGATGCCGTTGGCGCGGGCGTCGTCGACCATATTCATCACCAGCAGAATCGGCTTGCCCAACTCCATCAGCTGCGTGGTCAAATACAGATTGCGCTCGAGGCTGGAGGCGTCCACCACGTTGACCACCAGATCGACATCCGGCTCCATCAACACCTCCAGCGCGACCCGTTCTTCCGGCGAATTGGAGGACAGGCTGTAAATGCCGGGCAGGTCGATCAGATTGATCCGGACATCCTTGATTTCCACCTTGCCGGTCTTCTTTTCCACCGTGACGCCGGGGTAATTTCCGACATGCTGGTGCGCCCCGGTGAGCTGGTTGAAGATCGTGGTCTTTCCGCAATTCGGATTGCCCGCCAGAACGACGTTATAGTGTTTTTTCATAAATATGTCTTATTATCCGATCAGTTTTACTGAAATATACTTGGCTTCGCTGCGGCGAAACGAAAGACTGCACCCTTTGACCCGGATCCGCAACGGATCCCCCAGAGGGGCCGCCGGCTCCATCGTCAGCCGCGCTCCCGGCACCAGCCCGAGATCGGCGAAACGCTTGGCGCCGCGCAATTCCGGCGCCACCGCCAGAACCACGCCGGTTTTTCCCACCGGCATCCGGTCCAGCGTGGTCACCGTCGCCGGCAGCAGGGCGTTTTCCTCCATGCCGGAATAATCCATCTGAAAATCGGGCATTTGCTGCAGCTTGTCCGCCAAAAGCAGCAGCCGGCGGATCACTTCGTCGGGGATGACATGCTCCACTTGGCAGGCGACCTTGTCCGCCTCGATCCGATCCAGTTTCAAAACATCGGAGAAGAAGTGTTCGAGCGTCCGATGCCGCCGCATGATCTTGTCCGCGACCTCCCGGCCGATTGCGGTCAGGGTAATCGGAGTATAACTCTGGTATTCGATCAGCCCCTTTTCGGCCAGCGCCCGCAACGCGCTGGTCACGGATGGCATGGATACCTTCAAACGTTCGGCGATGTCTTTGGTGTGGGCATGCTCATGGGTATTGCTCAATTCGGCAATCGCTTCCAGATAATCCTCCAGACTGGTGGAGAGACGGATCTTTTCCATAAATTGCAACCTTATTATTTTTTTGTGCTATTAAGTTAGCATTAGCTAACTTAATTTCAAGTATGGATTCGAAGAAAATGCCGGAGAATGGGGAAAAAAGCTGAAAATAGCAGGCGGGAGCTTGAAAAAACGCGACAATGAGGCACATTAATAAAAAAACGGTACAGCTTTTACGGTTAAGGAGCGAGAGATTTCATGATGAACGGCAAACGGCATACATTTTCGGTTCTGGTCGATAACAAGTTCGGCGTGCTTTCCCGGGTCGTCGGCTTATTCAGCGGACGCGGCTACAATATCGCCAGTTTGTCGGTCAACGCCACCCACGACCCCAAAGTCTCGCAAATGACGATCGTCACCTCCGGCGATGCCGCCGTATTGGAGCAGATCGAGAAACAGCTGAGCAAGCTGGTCGATGTGATCGCGGTGCACGATCTGAGCCAGGGGGAATTTTTCGCCAGCGAGCTGGCATTGGTGAAGCTGGCGGCGTCCGACCCGGGCGACCGCGCCGCGGTGATGCAGCTGGTCGAAATTTTCCATGGCAGTGTCGTCGGCGTGAGCAAAAACGATATCAGTGTGGAAATTCACGGACCGGCGAATGAAATCGACAACTTCATCGAACTGGTGCGCGGCTACGGCATTCTCGATATGGCGCGTTCCGGACAGGTCGCCATCGCCCGCAACCGGTAACACCGCAGGGGAGGGGAGTGACCATGGATGATGCCATGCTGCGGCGCCGGGATGAACTGGCGGCGGCGATTGCCCATCACAACCGCCGCTACTGGGAGCTGGGAGAGCCGGAGATCAGCGACGTCGAATACGACGCGTTGATGCGGGAACTGGCTGCCATCGATCCGGCGCATCCGTTGCTGACCGCGGTGAACGCACCTGCGGTGGCCGGCAGCGGCAAAGTCCATCACGCGACTCCGCTGTTGTCGCTGGACAAGGCGTATTCGCTCGACGAAATCATCGAATGGGCGAAAAAATATGCGCGCACTCCCGACGAACTGCTGCTGATCGAACCCAAATACGACGGCATTTCCGCCAATTATTCCGACCGGGTGCTCGCCACCCGCGGCGACGGGGTGGATGGGGAAAACATTTCGGATAAATTGCCGTTGATCGAACTCGAAGCCGCCGGTTACCGGGGCCCGTTGAACCGGCCGGCCCGGGGCGAAATCGTGATCCGTGACGACGATTTCCGGAATCTGTACAGCCATATCCAGAAAAAGGGGGGAGGGCTGTACAAAAATTCCCGGAATGCGGTGGCCGGGTTGATGGGTCTCAAAGAGATCGGCGACATGCTGGCGCAGGGGGCCAAATTGACGCTGGTGGATTACGATCTGGTGTCGATTCCGGTTTCGGTCGAAGAGCTGCCGAAGCGCTGGGGCGCAATTGTCGAAGATGTTGAGACGCTGCCCTACCCGATGGACGGATTGGTGGTCAAACTGGCGGATTCGGCCTACGCCGACAGCCTGGGCTCCACCAGCCACCATCCGCGCGGGGCAATGGCGTATAAGTTCACCAATCTGCGGGCGGAAACCAAGCTTCTGGACGTCGAATGGAGCTTCGGCAAAAACTGCCTGACTCCGGTCGCCATTCTGGAGCCGGTCGAATTGGGCGGCGTGACCATCAAGCGCGCCAGTCTGCACAACATTCAAAACATTCTCGACCGCGACATCGAAGTCGGCGACTTCGTCACCGTCGAGAGGGCAGGGGACGTGATTCCCTATATCGTCGCGGCCGCGCCGGGCGAACACCGTCAGAGCGCCCTGATATCCCACTGCCCCGGCTGCGGCGCCCGCCTGGAGCGGCGCGGCCCGGAAATCTGCTGTCCGGACCCGGAGTGCAAGGGCACCCGTTTGCAGCAGTTGACGGCGGCGGTCAAAAATATCGGGATCGAAAACCTGGGCGAGCCGACCATCCGGCAAATGATGGACAAGCTCGGCGTACGGACATTGAGCGATATCTTCCGGCTGACCGGGATCCAGTTGCTGCAGCTCGGCGGTTTTGCCGAAAAATCGGTCAAAAATCTGTTGGCGGATCTCGCCCGGGCCAGGACGACGACGCCGGCGCAGGTGCTGGCGGCGCTGAATATTCCCGGCGTCGGCTATAATATCGCCAAATTGCTGCTGGAGGGGCGGAACATTGCCGAACTGCGGCAAATGACGGCGGAACAGCTGGCGGAGATCAAAGGCATCGGCCCCGAGCGTGCCAAAGCCCTGGTGACCTGTTTGCAAAAGGACGCCGCACTGCTGGATGATCTGCTGAATTCCTTGTCATTGACCGCCGATGTTTCCGGCGGCGACCGGCCGACTATCTGCTTTACCGGCAAAATGCCGGAAAAACGCTCCTTTTACGAGAAGCTGGCACGGGATAAGGGGTACGAACCGGTTTCGGCGGTGACACGCACGTTGGCGCTGCTGGTGACGGCGGAATCCGATGCCAAATCCGACAAAGCCCGGAAAGCCGCCGAATACGGTGTAACCGTTCAAACCCTGGACGACTTCCTGCAGAATAACGCCGTTGCCACCGGCGGGGAGGGGGCCGGTCAACTGGAAACCCCGGATTTGTTCGGCTGAGGCGGCCATACACGATAAATTGCCGGGACAGGGTGGAACGCCATGAACTGTCAAATATCCATAATCATATCCGTTTATCAATCGGAACAATACCTGCGAGAATGCCTGGACAGCATTCGCGCACAAACTTTTTCCGATTATGAAGTTATTTGCGTGGATGACGGCTCAACGGATCGATCCGGCGATATCCTCCGGGAATACGCCTTGCTCGATGCGCGTCTGAGCGTCATTTCTCATGACAACAGAGGCGGCGGCGCCTCGCGCAATATCGCTCTGGAACACGCTTCCGGAAAATATATTTACTTTATGGATCCGGATGACTGCCTTCACCGTCAGGCCTTGGAATGCGTTTACCATCTGGCGGAAAAGTATGAAGTCGATGTGGTGGGATTCAGTTATCGCAAAACCGGCTTCGATCCTGTTTCATATCACGGCTTCGATCAAATAAAGTTCCTGATCACCACCCAGCCGTTATTCCGAATGCAAAAAAGGAATTTCCGTTTTCATCGGAGCTATTGGAGCAAACTGTACCGGAAGTCCATTCTGGGAAGTCACCGTTTCATCACCTATCCCGAACCCGGCGAAAAAAACCTTGTCACCGACTTCGCGCATACGATCTGCATTGCCGCCGACCGCCCCAGCACTTTGATCATCAATGAAAAATTATATTATCACCGCTATAATCCAACTTCCATATCCAAAGGCCTGTCGAGGGCCAAACTGGTCAAAGACAGTCATTACGCACTGCTCCATACCCATCATTATCTGCTGCAGAATGGCGGGAAAAACGAGCTCCGTTATTTCAAGCGCAAGCTTCTGCCGCACATTCTCCGGGGCCATTACAAATTTTTGACCGACAAAACCTTGGATCATTCCGGGGCCAAACAGGAAATCGGGCATGCTCTTTGCCTTGAACTGTCCGACCTGGCGGCCCAAAATCTCCTTGGCCTGCGAGACCGCGCATGGCGAAAATACTTGGAGCGCCAACGAATAAGCGCTTACGCAAGTGTACCGTAGTCGCCGTTCCCCGGCTGCAACCGCAGCAATGTCCGCAACTCGCCCGGCGGCATGATTTCACGCTCGTGAACCTCCGCAATCCGCTTGATTCTCCGCAAAAGGTCGAGATTGCCGGCAAGTCTGGTGCGTGCATCATCATACCAAATATTGTCTTCAAGTCCAATTCGAACGCCGCCGCCCGACAGAACCGCCAGCGCATTCATCTTCAGCTGGAAATTGCCGATACCTCCCATCGCCCAGATGGAGTCATCCGGCAAATCGTTCAACATCATTCCGGCATGCAGCAGATTGGCCTGTGCGCAGGCGATATTGCCGAAAATCAGATTGAAATAATACGGCGGCTTCAGCAGTTCTTTCCGGATCAGATATTTGGCGTAATTGATCATCCCGGTATCAAATACCTCAAGTTCCGGCTTGATCCGCCGTTCATTCATCCGGTTCAAAATATCCCGGATCATCTGCGGCGAATTGAGACTGCTTTCGTGATTGAAGTTCAACGAACTCAAAGTCAAACTTCCCATATCCGGCTTCAGGTCGCCATCGAGGGAAAGCACTTCGGCACGCTTGTAAAAATCGGTATGTTTCCTGCCGCTCAGTGAAACACAAATGATCAACTCCGGGGCATATTCACGGATTTTTTCAATTATTTCAGCATATACTTCGGCCCGGTAATCGGGGGCCTCGTCTTTATCGCGAATATGGAGATGGACCATTGATATTCCCGACTCGACGGCCGCCAGGACATCTTCTATGATTTCGAGAGCTGTGATTGGCACATGCGGGGTATCTTTTTTGACTGGAATCATGCCGGTAGGGGTGAAATTTACAACCAGTTTTCCGTCTTCCTTCATCAATAATTACTCCAGAAGATATCCTGTTTCGGGATCGGTCTTTCCGACCAACCGGGCCGGAGAACCCAGATATTTGCCGAAATCTTCGGCGTCCTTCAATACCAGTGAACCGGCGCCGACGATCACTTCGCGGCCGATTTTCAGCTTGTTGACAATATTGCTTCCCAGACCGATGAAAGACAAATCACCGATTTCCGTAAAGCCCGCGATATTGCAGCCGGGAGCAATATAAACTCCATCCCCCAAACGCGCGTCATGCCCGATATAGACATTGGGGCGAATGATATTGCAATTGCCCAGGCGACAGGCGCAATCCAGATAAGCCCCGCCGAAAACAAAGTTGTTCACTCCCATTGCAACGGAATCGGCAACCAGGGCCCTGGCGCTGATGAAATTGGTCAGCGAATATCCTTTCCGACATGCTCTCTCGTACATGGCCATCCGTGCCCGCGCCGAACGGTACATGCCGCAGATCAGCATTTTTACCTGGTCCGGAGGAAAGAATTCCTCAATCGTTTCAAAGCGATAACATTTTATTCCCAAATAAGTATCTGAGTTATAATAAGCCTGGTCGCAGGCAAAGGCAACGATTTCATAATGGGCGTCATTGCGTATTTCCTCAAAGACCAACTTCGACCAATTACTGGTTCCGTAGATGAGCAGTTTTTCCGGTTCATTTCTCATCATGGTCCCCCTCCTTATCCAGGGAGTAATCTATATTGCGTTCCGCAAAATGTCAAATCCGGCTTCGAGAAAAAAATCACAAGAAGATACATACATTTGATATCAAGGAGGGGAGGGGGTATGCCTGATTTTTTTTACTTTATATGGTTTCGCTCAGGCATTTATTATGTGATGAGTGCGAATTTATCTGCATTGCGGACTTTTCCGGTTTGGGCTTCGATTGTAGCTCTTTGACTGAGGCACAAGGGCAGGGCGCCGGTGTCCGATCCCCTGCCCCGGTGAACGGTTCCGGGCAATCATCGGAGTAACTTGTCGTGGTCCGGTTCGGTGCAGCGCCGCGCCGCCTGCGCCAGCCAGCCGGACGGCGAGGCACCGAACCGGTGAAAAGTCGGTGTCGATATTTTGCCGGAGTGGTTCGGGGGAAGTGATGCCCTCACCGGTACCCGAACTGCTCCGGCTCTTTTATATCTTTGGTATATCTTTGGTCGATTCCGCTTAAATGCGTTCCGGCGCCTCTCTGACGCAACTTGATCTTTCGGTATTCACAGGTTCGATCCGGGTCTTATCCCCCTTCTCTCGTGGATTTGCAACGTCGCATAATACATGTTATGTTAACCTTTGGATTAACATTTGAATCTACCCTAACTAAGATAATGCATTGAATTAAAATATGTTACGATTATCAACACGACAGCCTGTTAATAACTTGATGGTAAGTTATCGGAATTATCCGGTTGATTTTGGCGGGATTGGCTTTATATTATAGGCAAATTCAATATATTTGTATCCCGGGAAAGCAGAATGAAGGTTTATGATGTGGTGGTGATCGGAGCCGGTCACGCCGGTTGCGAAGCCGCGCTTGCCGCGGCGCGTTTGGGCGCGGAAACGCTGTTGATGACGATCAATCCGGACCACATCGCACAAATGAGCTGCAATCCCGCCATCGGCGGCGTCGGCAAAGGGCAGGTGGTCCGGGAAATCGACGCGCTGGGCGGCGCCCAGGGGTTGATTACCGATATCGCCAGTATTCAATTCCGGATGCTGAACCGCAGCAAAGGCCCGGCCGTATGGTCGCCGCGGGCGCAATGCGATAAAGTCTGCTTTCAACGGGCAATGAAGTTTCTATTGGAAACCACCCCGAATCTGGCTATCCTGCAGGCGGAAGCCGTTGCATTCACCACTGCAAACGACCGGATTACCGGGGTCGTCAATCAGTTCGGCGAAACCCTGCCCTGCCGCAGCGTCGTGGTCACGACGGGTACCTTTTTGAACGGGAAAATGCATTACGGACTGCAACATTTTCCCGGGGGCAGGGCCGGTGACCCGGCCGCTTCGGCGCTCAGCGCCGCCTTGCATGGGCAATTGGGGATGGAGCTGGGCCGCTTGAAGACCGGGACCCCTCCCCGCGTTCTGGCCAAGTCCGTCGATTTTTCCAATATGGGCATTCAGTTGTCGGAGGAGGCCGACGAACAGTTCAGCTATGGCGATCACGACTACACCCTCCCTCCCCTGACGCCGGCGGTCCGGCAGAAGACCATGCCGTGCTATACCGTGCACTCCACCGACGCCACCGCGGAGCTCGTCCGCGCCAATCTGGACCAGGCGCCGCTGTACCAGGGCAAAATCGAAGGCATCGGCGCCCGTTACTGTCCGAGCTTCGAAGACAAGGTCGTGCGTTTCCCGCATCATCCGCACCATCTGCTGTATCTGGAGCCGGAGGGCGAAGCGACCGGCGAATATTATATCAACGGCATTTCCACCAGCCTGCAGCCGGCCGTTCAACGGCAAATGCTGGCCACCCTCCCCGGCTTCGAGCAGGTGATGATCTCCCGTTACGCGTACGCGATCGAATACGACTTCATTTTCCCGCATCAGATGCGGCGCACTCTGGGTTCGAAGCGCTGGGTGAACTTCTTTTCCGCCGGGCAGATCAACGGCACCAGCGGCTACGAAGAAGCCGCCGGCCAGGGATTGATCGCCGGGCTGAATGCCGCCCGGAGCGCCGCCGGACTGGAGCCGGTCGAGCTGGCGCGGGATTCCAGCTACATCGGCGTCATGATCGACGACCTGGTGACCAAAGATATCATCGAACCCTACCGGTTGTTCACCAGCCGTTCCGAATACCGCCTGACCCTGCGTCAGGACAACGCCGACTGGCGGCTGGCGGATTTCGCCCACGCCAACGGTTTGATTTCCGAACGACGTTACCGGAACTTCTGCGGCTACCGGGAGCAATACGGCGACGCCATGCGTCAATTGCAGGACATCCGGATGCAGGGAAAAACGCTGTGGCAATGGCTGAAAAACTGTCACGGCATCTGGGAACCCGGCGCCCCCCTTCCCTGTCCCGCATTGCCGGAGGGGGTCACCCTGCCGGAGCTGCCGCCGCGCATGTGGAGCCAGTTGACCGTTCACGCCCACTACGACGGCTATATCGAACGCGAAGCCGCCGGCATCAAACAATTGCACAAATTGGAAGCGTGGTCGATTCCGGCGGATTTCTGCTATTCCAGCGTAAATGCGTTGAGCATCGAATCGCGGCAGAAGCTGGAGCGGGTCAAGCCGAGCACCCTGGCGCAGGCGGCGCGCATCGACGGCGTCACGCCGGCGGAGTTGGCGCTGCTGCAGATTCTGCTGTCCCGGCGGAAAGGACAAGCCGATGCCTGACGTGATAGCTTCCCACTCCTGGTTTTACCGGCTGTGCCGCAATCGGCTCGGCTTTTTCGCCTTTGTGACCGTCGCCGTCTATCTGGTGGTCGCGGTGACTGTGGAGGGGTATTCGATGTACTGCCGCAGTGCCGGCGTCACGCCGGTTTACCAGCTGGAAAACCCCTCCGAACGCCATGCCGCCCCCTCCCCGCGCCACTGGCTGGGGACGGATTATATGGGCCGCGACGTCTTCTGGCGGGCAGTGGCGGGAACCTCGACCGCGGTCAAAGTCGGCACCATCGGCGCTTTGATTTCGGTGATTATCGGCGTGGCGCTGGGGACGGCGGCCGGGTATTACGGCGGCAGGATCGATGACGGAGTGGTATGGCTCTACAGCGTTTTCGCCGCGATGCCGACTTTGCTGTTTATTCTGGCCTTTGCTTTGCTGGTCAACCGGGGATTTCTGTCGCCCGCGATTATGGACGTGGTCAACGGCATCGGACGGGTTTTCAATACCGATCCGGGTACGCTGGCCATCTACCTGGCCATCGGCATTACCGGCTGGGTGGCGCTGTGCATGGTGGTGCGCTCGGAGACGATGAAGCTGCGCAATCGCGGCTACGTCCTGGCGGCGCGGGTGGCCGGGATGCGTTCGTGGCGGATCATCTGGCAGCATATCCTGCCGAATGTGATGCACCTGGTGATCATTTACTTCACCCTGCGCTTCGCTTATGCGGTGATGACCGAAGTGATCGTCAGCTTTCTCGGAGTCGGCGTCCAGTCGGCGCCGAGCTGGGGGCTGATGATCGCCGATGGGCAGGAGCGTCTGTGGCGCGGCATCTGGTGGGAGGTCGGCGCGGCGACACTGTTCATGTTCTTTCTCGCGCTCGGGCTGCAACTGCTCGGCGACACCCTCCGCGACGTCCTGGACCCGCGCCAACGCGACCGCGACTGATTATTATGATTAATATCTGCGATTTCTGAAAAATCGGGAACCTTCTCGATATTAATCACATAAATCACAAAGAATTTTTAATATTTCACATAAATCAAGTGCGAAATGATATTGACATTTTCTGATTTTTGTCTATAATATATAGGTAGAACATGAGGATGGCAATATGGCGGAAACAATGACATTGGATGTGACGGGGCGTCAGCCGTTATACATTCAGTTATACGATCGGCTGCAGACGCGGATTCAAAACGGAACCTATGAACCGGGAAGCGCGTTGCCGTCGATCAAGCAATTGGCGGCGGAATACGACATCAGCATCATCACCGTCGAAAGTGCGTTGAAAAAACTGATCGACGCCGGAATCTGTTACCGGCGCCCGAAAAAGGGCACCTTTGTCGCCCCCTCCCCTGTTGCTGCCGCGCCCGCAAGTGTCGTCAGCGATCCCAATGCGCGCCAGACGTTGGTGGTATATGCGCCGTACGAGATCGAGACCTGCCGGATGCTGTCGCAGTTGAATGAGGGAATTCATGCCGCGGCGCGCAACGCCGGAATGGATCTCCTGCATCTGTCTGGCGAACTGGAGGAGGAGTTGACGATGCTGGAGGCGAATCCGGGGTTGGTCATCCGCGGTGTATTGATTCTTTACGCGACCCGGCACAACCAACTGGCGCAACTGGCGCAAAAACACCCCAATCTCCGCTTCGTATTGCTGAATTATCAATACGAAAGCTTCGCGATGACCCCGGCCAACCTGTACGGGGTTTTTTCGGAGGAATTCGGCGGCGGTTATGCGATGACCCGCTATCTGTTGGAGCGTGGATGCCGGAAAATCGGCATATTGGCGTGCCAGGATGACGACATGAATTACAGCCTGCGGATTGCCGGCTACAAATTGGCGCTCGAGCACTTCGGATTGCCGTTCCGGCCGGAATGGGTTATCAACGAGCCCGGAGTTCCGACCGGCGAACTGCGCCATCTCGGCCGAGTCGGCATGGAAAAGCTGCTGACCCGGGTGACCCCGGACGCGGTTTTCGGCCTGAATGATCTTCTGATCGTCGGCGCCATTGAATATCTGCGCCAGGAGCATCCGGAGCATCGGATCATCATGGCCGGCTACGACCACTATATCCCTGAACTGAGTTTGAGTTACGGCTTCTCCTCCGTCGCGGTGAATGCCCGCGGCATGGGCGAGACCGCGGTTGAGATTCTGCTGCAAAGCGAATTGCCGGTGAAAAGTTTCCGTTTGCCGACCACATTGATTCAGCGCTGAATGCCTCATATAATGAAAACCACAAATCGCAGGAGAGTTTCACCATGCCGCAAAGGAAAACATTCACACTTATAGAGCTGTTGGTAGTGATTGCCATCATCGCAATTCTGGCCAGCATGCTGCTGCCGGCGTTGAGCAAAGCGCGGGCGGCGGCCCACCGTATCCGCTGTACCAATAATTTGAAGCAGCTCGGTCTGGGAGTGGCGCTTTATGGCGTTGACTCGGATGATTTCGCGCCGAAAATGGGTTGGGACTTCGATCCGCAGTACGGCCCCCGCAATTGGTGGGCGCGTTCGGTCAATATGTATATCGGGAATCCCGGCATCGACGGCGAGCAGACCGATTACGCGACGATGTCCAACCAGGCGGTGTCCAAGAGCGGCATATTCGTCTGCCCGTCGGTCAGCGAAAACGGTCTCTTTGTCCAGATCGGAACACCGTGGCTGCCGGTGACGACCTACTCCAACAACTGGTTCTGGCACAGTCCATACGATGCCAGCGTCGGAACTTCCGCGACCCGGGCAAGAATGGCGCAGGCGTTGAAGCCGTCGTCGACCTGGATGCTCAGCGATCCGATCGTCGGAGCGGCAAAAACCAACCTTAGAGAGCTCTTTCGTATCAATTCGTATCCTCCGGGTGCCATTCCGTATGGCTTGCACGCCGGCCGATTCAACCTGCTGCTCGGCGACGGGCACGTCCAGAATTACCGCGGCTATCATAGCGGCGCCTCCGGCGAACAGGCCTGCTGGGATATCGGCGAGAAGGAGTTGAAGGATATCGAGGAAGTCGTGTTCAAGGGCCAGGTGATATGAGTCGCCGGACTCTTTGGGAGATCGCCGCCTTTGATAAAGAGAGTTTCGAGGATTTGACCGGATTGTCGATTACCGGCTGCGAAGCCTACCGGGAGCCGGAGATCGTGCTGGCGCAGGGAAGCGCCGGGGCGCCGGACGCGGCGGGGCTGCAATGCAACGGCACGGTGTTGTTCGAAAACGGACGCTACCGTCTGTGGTATGTCGCCTACGGCGAACCGTTGGGCGGCTTCGAATTCATCGGCCGGGTGGCCTATGCGGAGAGCGAGGACGGACGCCATTGGCGAAAGCCGGACTTGCAGTTGACCGAATACCGCGGCAGTCTGCACAACAATCTGGTGGCGGGCCTGCCGGAGCAGGCGATCGATTGCGTTTCGGTGCTGCGCGACGACGACGGCAAATATCGGATGCTGGTCAACAATTGCTTCACGCCGGCTTCCCATGCCGCGCCGGAACATCAGAAACGCTTCAGCCGGCTGGAACCGACCATGCCATGCAGCGAAGGCATCGCCGAAAGCGACGACGGCCTGCATTGGCGTTACATTGCGCCGGAGCACCCGATCACGCCGGAGAAGTTCGAAGCCGGGCGTATTGACAAGGTGAATGGCCGGTATATCATCAACGGCCAGCAGACCCATCCGTGGTATTCCGGCACCAACCGCAACCGGGTGGTCAGCTTCTGGAGCAGTGACGACCTGAAGCATTGGAAAAAACTGCCGGAGTACTACCGCAACGAATACGAATACGTCCCCTGTCACGTGGGTATTTCCCATGTGGAACGGATCGGGGCGACCGTGGTGGGGCTCACCGGCCGCTTTACCGAGGCGCCGGAGTTGCGCGATCAGCATATGGAAATCGGCATCGTCCTGTCGCAGGATGGCCTGCATTGGCACGAACCGGCGCCGGAGCTGGCATTTGTCCGGCGCGGCCAGACCCGCGAATGGGATGGCGGCGGGATACTGCAAAGCGGCGGATTGATTTGCAATGGCGATGAAAGCGCGGTATTGTATACCGGTTTGTCAGGCGGAAACAGTGACGTCGGAACGCGCCAGCTTGGCCGCGCGACCTTCCCAACACGGCGTTATGCCATGCTCGGCTTGTCGGTCGGTTGGAATCTGTTGGATGATAAGAGTGCGACGGCCGATTCGAAACCGTTCGAATTGGAGCAGCCGTTCTCGGTTTATCTGAATGTCGAGAACTTACAGCCGGGTTGTTCGGAATTGCGTTTGCAGCTATTGCGCCCCGACGGCTCCGGGTTGAGCGATTGGTCGGATCCGGTGGCCGCGAACGGGTTTGCGGTACCGGTGACCTGGGAGGGCAAGAGCCGTTGTGATTTTACCGGCCCGATGCGGCTGCGGATTCAGTTCCGGGGCGGAGCCACCCGGGAAGACTCACCCTGGCTTTATACGATTGGATTTCTGGAGGAAAAATGAATATCATGACATATGGCGGCGCACTTGCCGTCACTTTATTGGCGGTCTCTTTGCAGGCGGCTCCATTGAACGGCATTGCGTGCCGGCCGGTGATTCCCGATGCCGGGACCCCGATTCTGCCCGATACGGACTTGACGGCCATACCGGAATCGACCGACTTCCGGGTGGTGGCGGCGCGCGGCGAATACGAGCCGGTTTCTTTCGTGCTGCGCAGCGCCAAACCGATACGGAAGCTGGAATTTCAGCTGGAGGGCCTGGAGGGGCCCCAGGGCAGCATTCCCGGCGACCGGTTGGATCTGCGGGTGGTCAAGTGCTGGTATCAGGCGGGTACGGCCTGGAACGACGTACTGCAGCAGCGATCCTCTTCGGTCCTGATCCCGGAATTGCTGCTGCACGATGCCGATCTGGTCCGGGTGGATATGGAGAAAAAAGAAAATTTCCTCCGGTTGGATTTTCCGGCCGGCGCCGAATACCGCTCCATTTCGGGAAAAGAACAGGAGGGGCTGACCATTTACACCACCGAAAACATTCGCAGCGGCGAATTTCCGGTACGTGACAGCGCCGAATTGCAGCCGTTGCCGCTGCCGGCGGATTTCAACCAGCAGTTTATGCTGACCATCCATGTCCCCGACGATGCCGCCTCCGGCGTGTATACCGGGGCGATTACGGTATGGAGCGACGAAAAGGAAGCCGGAAAGCTCGAAGTGAAACTCCGGGTGCTGCCGTTCGATCTGCCTTTGCCCGCGACCCGCTACGACGGGAACCGGCCGTTTTATCCGAGTTTTTACTTGTTTTCGATCGTTTCGGAGGGCGAAGGCGGCATTACGCCGTTTGCACGCAACTGGGAGCAGATCG
>JAVBQJ010000009.1:0-19094 GCA_031549115.1 Victivallaceae bacterium | reverse complement strand
ACCGGCTGACCGCACCCGCTCCGCGGCAGCTCTTTGGCACTTCCCGCCGTGGGCCGTTGATTGGGCCTCTGGCCGCAGCGACGGGCAGAACCGGCCCACCGCGGCTCTGCGCAAAATGAAGCTGTCTTGCTGCAAATTTGGCGTTGACACGACACTAGTGTCGTGTCAACCTTATTCGCCGCAGGTGCGGCGCCAGAGTCCGCTCCGTGTATAGATTGGATTGTCGCTCACGCTTCCAATCCAATCTACACCATCGCTTCCTCGGGTAGCTCCGGATCGCCGGGAGGCGATCCTTCCTTAGGATTTCGCCCCTTCCGAGGCGGCTTTGCCGCCTGGGGCGACCAGCGCTGTTCGCGCGCTGGACCGCGCCTCCGTATGACGGAGTGCAGAACCGCCGCTTCGCGGCTCTATTTTATTATTTTTTAAGAATTTTTTTTATTGCCGAACAAAATGTAATCGCTTATTGCAGCTGACCCTCCAAAGCGGCGATTTTGGCGCGGACCCGTTCGGCATCGAACATGTACGCATGGGCTTCGGAATGAAAACCGAGGCGCTTATCCCGCTCCAGATAAGGGAGAATATCGCGCAGACGGGCAAGCTCGGCGGCGGCGACGGCGCGGTATTCGGCCAGGTGCGCGTCGCTCCATTGCAACCGGAGCCGGTAGAACTTGAACAGATTGGCGGTGCTCTCGAACACCGCGCCGCAGACGGCAGCATTGGCCAGCTCTTCGCGGCGGTGCGGGCCGTCGGCGCCTTCGAGGCCGCGCCGGAGCAATGCCACGCCTTCGTGCCAGACGGCGGCGAGGCGGTCGAAGCCGGAGATGATTTCATCGACGGTGAAATCGGTCAGGCACTCTTTCAAGTCGTCGCCGCGTTCGTCGTCCAGCCACGAACGCCCGGCGGATTTGCCGTTCAACGGCGCCGGGTGCGACAGGTAACCCAAGGCGAAGTTGGTCGGTCCCATGTACAAGTAGGGGATGCCGAACGGGTAATACTGCAGCGCCTCGCCGAATTTGAGCCACGCTTCCCGCACCGGCATCGGCCGGCAGCCGGGGAAGTAGCCGGCGGCGAAGGTTTCAAGCGCCTCATTGCAGTCATCGGGGGCGGCATCGGACAGGAAATAATTGAAACCGGCGGTGTTGGCGCTCAGCATATTGCCGAAATTCCAGCAGCCCATGAAGCCGGCCAGATGATTTTTGCGCAGAAAATCGGCTTTGATGAACAGATTGCCCAGCGCCGGCAAATTCGGCATGGTCGCCAGCTCGTGGGTGGCGCCGAATTGGAGTTTGGCCATCAGTTGCACGCCGCGTTCCCGCGTCGCCTCCAGCGTCGCCAGAAATTGCGCCGAAGGGCCGGCAAAGCCGATCGAATACTCATCGATCCACAGTCTGCGCCCGTCGGGGTTGACCCGCCAGCCGCCGCGTTCGAAGTCGGCCATGACATGGACATCCTTCGGCAGCCGGTCGATGACTTCGCGGCACGGCATTTCGGTGAAAAAGGTCCACGACCAGTTCCAGGCGATCACCGCCATCTCCGGCGCCGTTCCTTTGATGCCGTCGCGGATCAGGGTCACGACTTCGGCGATCACTTCGGGGGCGGGACGGGCGGCGCAGCGGGGGCATTCGATCGGCGCTTCGATGGCTTCGCCGGCGGCGCCGAGGATGCGGCCGCGGCGCGAATAGCAGTGCGCCGGGTATTCGCTGGCGGTGATCATGATCACGCCGCCGAGCGCGGGGAGAGCCTGCGCCAGGGCGGCGGCAGCGCAGCGCAGATACTGTTTGACCCGCGGGGTCGAGGTGCACAAGGCGCGCACCTTGAATAGCGAGGTGTCGTCGTCGCCGGGGAGTTCCTCCTCCTGGCCGCCGATATCGGCATGGTTGTTCCAGAAGGCTTCGTCTTCGACCGGAATCGCGCGCGGCGGCTGCATGTAGATATAGACCTTGAGCCGGTGACGGGCGGCGCGTTCGATGAGTTGATTCATCTTCTCCTGATGGACATCGGCGTGGAGGCCGAATTCGGGAAACTCCGGGGTGGGCACCAGGTGGTGCAGCAGGCCGTGGACCCAGATGCCGTTGAAGCCGCTGGCGGCGATACCGGCAAGGACTTCGTCGGTGTAAGCGCGTTCGGCGCGGACGGTTTCATCCGCGAGATCGTTCTGATTGCGCCCGTTCACGCCGAACGCACTGAACGGACTGCGCCAAATCTTGATCATGATTCTCTCCCCATAAAAATGTATTTATCTAAAATAGAGCCGCGCAGCGGCGGTCTGCACTCCGTCATACGGAGGCGCGGTCCAGCGGCGAATACGCTGGTCGCCCCAGGCGCGCAGCGCCTCAAAAGGGGCGAAATCCAGGGAAGCGAGCCCGCTGGCGAGCGCTTCCGCCCGAGGGAGCGATGGTGGACATTGACCGGATGCGTAAGCGACGGTCAATGTCCGCACGGAGCGGACGAGGCCCCGCGCCCGCCTCCAAATCCTGTCGAGCCAACCGCCCACCACACACTCACCATCGGTGGCGCGCCACGGACAGCGGTATGGCGTGCCATACAGCCGTGTCCGTTGTTGTCCGTAGCAGTCCGTTGTCGTCCGTTGTCATGCGCACATTGGCCTCACCTCCGTTGTCGACATACTCCATCGGTCTATTTTTCGCCGCCGGCGCGGCGCTTTGTCGTCTATTTTTCGCCGCCGGTGCGGCGCCTCGTTCGCTCTATGTGGAGGTTAAACTGTCGCTCACGCTTCCAGTTTTACCTCCACCATCGCTCCCTCGGGTGGCTTCCGCTCGCCTCCCGGCTCGCTTGCTGTACGTTTCGCCTCTTTTGGGCGCCTGCGGCGCCATCGGCGACCAGCAGAATTCACCTGCTGGACCGGTGCCTCCGTATGACGGAGGGCAGACCGCCGCTGCGCGGCTCTATTTTTTTTATTTTTTTTATTTTTTTGCGTTCCAGACGGGGTCCATTACGGCGGGGCCGTCGAGCTCGGCGGGCATCAGGTCGGCCAGCAGGTTCCATGACGCAAAATCCGTGCAGTACAACGGGTGTCCGTCCTCCGCATCGTAGTTCTCCGCAAACGAACCCATCGTATCCAACGACTTGCACAGCAGCGCCTGCGTCCGCCGCATCAGCTCCGCCGCCTCCTCCCGGAAGCCATAATAACGTAACCCGTGAAAGCCGAAGTAGCAAATCGGAAACCACACCGGTCCCTGCCAATTCGAGTTGGTATAGCTCTCCATGCGGTCAAAACGCGGCGGGTTGCCCCATACCGCATTATTGTAATAGTTGCTGCATTTCGCCAGGCTGCGCAACCCCCACGGACTCCAGAAAAATTCCTCCGCCAACACGTAACGCGTAATCATCCGCCGCGCCCGCGCCTCCGGCGCAACCCGCGCATACAACGGAATCAGATTCGAACAACTCTGGAACGCCGCATACCCCAGCGTCCGGTCGCCCGACAAATCCCCCCACGAAAACACCGGGACATTCTTCGCCCGGTGCCACGAAGCATAGGAGCTCTCGCTCTCCAGCCACAACTGTTCGTTGATCCGTGTCCGCAACTGTGCGGCCTTCCGCCGGTACGTTGCCGCATCCTCATGCAACGCCTCGGCCAGCGCCGCGGCACAATCGTATTCCATCACGAACCAGCTGTTGATGTCCGGCGACATCACCGCGTTCAACCCGCAAAAACTCGTCGCCGGATCGTTGTCGAATCCGCCCATCCACCCCGCCGGCCAATAAAACAGCCCGAACGCGGCGTCGAAGGAGTTCGCTTCCCAGTATTGCAGATGCTTCACCAGCTGCGGCCAGCGGCTGCGGAGCCATTCCGGATCGCCGCTCCGGTGCCAGTATTGCAAGGCCCCTTGCAGCACGAACGGCTGCGCCGGAAACACCGGATCGGGAAACCACGGACCTTCGGCCGCCGTCACCACACAGGGCACCAGGCCGTCTTCACGCTGGTACTCCAAAAGATTGTCCAGGTGATAACGGAAATACTCCGGTTTGCCCGCCGCCGCCAGCCGCATGGCCATATGGTAGTTATCCCACGAAAACACGGCGTCGGCGTAAAATTTGCCGTAGGAAATCGCCAGGAACGGATAATGCAAACTGCCGGAGGCGGATTTCTCCACCTTCGGCAGAATCAAACGGATATACTCACTTAAACGCGCACTGTTGTTGTCGGTCATACCTCTCTCCGCCAAACCTGAAACATTAATTCCCATCCCTCTCAAAACCCCCGATTTCCATCTTTGCACCGCAAAGATGGAAATCATACGTTAAAAAGGTTTGAGGAGGATAGGAGAAGGGGTTCGGGGAAGAGGGAAGGGAGCCCCTTTCCTCAAAAGGGGGCCCTTCCCTTTTCCCCGGGGGACCTTAGCCTATTACAGCTCAACCACCTTCATGAACTTGCTCGACATCACTTCGGCGTGGCCCGGCTTGATGATGACACCGTTTTCCCAACGCAGACCGTAGTTGTCGCTGGCGAAGAAGGTGTCGACCTGGAAGGTCATGTTTTCCTTCAGATCGTAGGTCGAAACCGATTCCAGCCACGGCTGTTCGACTTCCATCATCCCGATCGCATGGCACGGACCGTACAGCAGGTAGTCGGCGAAGCCTTCGGCCTTGACCCAGTTTTCGTAGTCTCTGCCGATGCTGGCGGCCGGGGCGCCGACCTTCAGCAGCTCGATGGTGTACTTGTGAGCCTTCAGGCCGAATTCGACCAGGCGCTTCTGATCCGCCGGCAGGGCGCCGATCGAGAACGGCAGCCCGACGCTGGAGGAATACCCGCCGACGCGCGCGCCGATGTTCAGTTGGATGATCTCGTGCGCCTGGATCTTCTTCGAGGTCGGACGGCAGATCGCGTTGTTGGTGCGCGGGCCGCTGAAGCAGTACAGCGCGTGGCCTTCGTATTCGCCGCCGTTCTTGTAGATTTCGCGCTGCGCGATGCCGATGACCTGGAATTCGGTCATGCCGACCTTGACTTCATTGAGAATCGCTTCGACCGCGAGTTCGCTGATTTCAAAGGCCTTGCGCATGCAGTTCAATTCGTTTTCGCTCTTGACGAAGCGCAACGGCAGCAGCGTCTGGTCCGCCTTGATCAATTCGACGCCCGGCAGGGTCTTCTTCAGGCCGTCGAGCACCGGCAGCGTCATCACCGCGTAACCGACCAGGCCCAGCTTCTTCAACGGACGGTTGCCCATCGATTTTTTGACCACGTCCGGATAGGTCGCGATCGCGATGCCCGGATATTGCGGCTCGGCCGATTCCCGGTATTCGATCAACTTCATGATGTTCGGAATCACGCTGCGGCCCTTGGCGTAGTTTTCGCTCTCCGGACCGATCAACAGCACCGGCTCGCCTTCCGCCGGGACGAACACGCCGCCCGCCTCGAAGGTCGGCCAGTATTCGGTCAGGTAACGGACGTTCGCGAAGTCCGCTTCGTTGCCGTGCACCAGGCAGGCATCCAGACCCGCGGCCTTGATGTTCGCCTGAAATTTCGCGATTCTTTCCAGATACTCGGATGTCGGAATTGCGTACATTTTTTTCTCTCCTGTTTGTTGGTTTTCCGGTTGTTGTCGGTTGTTTTTTGACGTCTATTTTTCGCCGCCGGTGCGGCGCCTCGTTCGCTCTATGTGTAGATCGGATTGTCGCTCACGCTTCCAATCCGAATCTACACCATCGCTACCTCGGGCGGAAGCGCTCGCCTCCCGGCTCGCTTCCCTGGATTTCGATCCCTTTTGGGATCGACCAGCGTATTCGCCGCTGGACCGCGCCTCCGTATGACGGAGTGCAAAACCGCCGCTGCGCGGCTCTATTTTATTTTTTAAGAATTTTTATTTTTTATTCCACTTCGATGTCGCTGGCGCGGTAGAACTCCGAGCCGAAGGCTTTCATCTTGTCGATCAGCACGTCCAGCTGTTCGCCCGCGTAAGCACCGCAGTTCTTGATGATGAACGGGTCCGGCAGCACCGCCCCCTCGCCGTAATGCAGCAACCCCTCCGGCATCGGATGGAACTCCCACGGGTGCATATACAAGCAGATAAACGGATCCACTTTCTTCTTTTCACAATACCCCGCATAACCGCGGATGTGCTTCATCACCGCCTCGGCATTCTCCGTCCGCCACAACGGCCACTGGTCCATGTCCCGCCCGAACTCATCCTGCGAATCCATCGACAAGTCGGCGAAATTCGGCAGCTCCACCAGCTTGAGATCCCCCTCCTGCGTCCAATCGTTCCGATTCGGATGATACGGCGTCAGCCGCTCACGGAAGAAATACATCGGATAGGTCGCGTCCGACTTGTAACCCAGATTCTCCAGCGCATTCACCACCGCCGTCGAACCGAACAGCCGCGGGCAGCGGAACGAAGTCGGCCGCACCCCCGCGATCTTTTCAATGATCTCCGTATTCAGCCGCAAACGGTTTTCCACCTCCTCCGGCAAAACCGGCACCATCCCCGGAATCTCGAACAGCGCATCGCCGATGGTTTCATGAAACAGGCTGTGCGCCCCGACCTCGTGTCCCGCGTCAAGCACCGTTTTGACCACGTCCGGGTTCTTCTGCGCCGAATCCGCGGTAAAGAAAAAGGTGGCATAAATGCCATGCTTCTTCAGCACGCTCAGAATCATCTCCGTCCCCGGCCGGAAGCCGTTATACCACGGCGTCCAGCTGCCAATGTCGGTCTCCATGTCGAAACCGAATACCGTCCTTATTCCGCTCATATTCCCTCCTGAGAATAGGTTTTCTGTCCTGTCGCTCATTTTCCGCCGCCGATGCGGCGCCTCGTGCGCTCCATGTGTAGATTGGATTGTCGCTCACGCCTCCAATCCAGTCTACACCATCGCTCCCTCGGGCGGAAGCGCTCGCCTCCCGGCTCGCTTCCCTGGATTTCGCCCCTTTCGAGGCGGCTATGCCGCCTGGGGCGACCAGCAGAATTCACCTGCTGGACCGGTGCCTCCGTATGACGGAGGGCAAAACCGCCGCTGCGCGGCTCTATTTTAAAAATTCTTTTTTTCTTTTTTTAGAGAATGATTTGGAACTCTTGCAACAGCAGTTGTTTCAGTTTCCCGGGGCTCCCGCGGAAGAACAATGTCTCCGATACCAGTTCGCTCCCCGAAACCTTCCCCTCCGGCGTCAACCGCATCGGCGCAATCGTCTCCAGCTCGAAGAACCCCAATGTCGCCCCGTTGAAAATACTGTACTGGTCCTGCGCCCCGTAAATTCCGCACGGCTGCGCATTGTCCGCAATATTGATATACCGCCCCTCCGCCTTCGCCGTATGCCGCAGAATCACCAGCTCCCGCTCCGGCAGCCACGCCCCGATCCATTCCGGATCCTCCGCCATGCTGATCCCGATCTGCAACCGCGCCTCCCCGCCCAGCCGGAACGCAAACTGCCGCTCCGAAAAATCCAGCCGCGGCCACGGATCCCCATAGAAATCCGCATTGATCGCCCGCTTCGGATCCCCCGCCACCCGGCCGAACGCCGTCACCCCGTCGGAGCCGTAAAATTGCTCCAGCGACCACGCCGCAATCACACCGGCTTCCGGATCGCACGGCGTTTCCAATGTCCACGTGTCCACACTGCGGTACCCGGTGCCGCGCACCCCGTAACGCGCCAGCGTTTCCGCCAAAGGCAGCGCCGCCGCCGTCCGCTCGAAGCGCACCGGCATCGCCGTGCCGTGATGATTCACCAGTGTAATCGCCTTCGCCGCCCGCAACCGGCCCCTGGCGCCGTCTTCCAACAACTCCGGACACGCCCGGTTGATCCCCTCCTGTACCACCCAGGCGTCGGAACCCGGACCGTAATTGAACGCGAATGCGCCGCCCTCGGGAGCCGGCCACAGCGAATTGCCGCCGATATTGTTGAAATCCCGCGGATGCGGATGCGCCGCCAGTTCGCAGTCCAGTTTATGCAGCAGCTCCCCGTCAAGCTCCGCGAAAATCCGCCCCTGCAATCCGCAGGACAGATAAACCTTCCCGTGATCGGAAACAACCCCGGCGGAAAGATCGATAAAATTACGCCATCCGTTATTCATGTATGGTACTTCCCCTTTCCTATACTAGTATAGCGTAAAATTTTCCCGGAGTCAATACCTCAAAACACATTTTTCCGACTTTTTAACATAGCGCTATTATTTTATCTGAACGCAAACAATAAATAATAATTATATCGCTATGTTTTTTATTCCCTCCGATTGCTTTTTTGTTGCTCACACGATATATTATATAAAACAAGAAGCCGATCGGGGACCCTTCTCCCTTCCCCGAGGGACATATCTCACCAAAGGAGCAAACGTGGGACGGGGAAAGCCGGAAAAGTATATTGCGCTGGCGGAAGCGATCCGGAAGCTGGCGGAGGAGCGGCAGTTGAAGCGCGGCGAGGCGTTGCCGCCGGAGCGGCAGCTGGCGCAGCTGTTCGATTGCAGCCATCTGACCGTGCGCAAGGCATTGCACGTGTTGGAGCAGGACAATCTGATCCACAAGCAGCCGAGCCGGGGCAACTATCTGGGGCCGCGGCCGGACGGGGGCGGGAAGTCGGGGATTGTCGGCTTCATTTTCCCGGACGATGAAACCTACTACTACAAACTTTTCGCCGAACTGGAAGCGGGCTTCAGCGCCATGAATCTGCATCCGGTGGTGCATATCACCGGGAGTGCGACGGCGAAGGAGATTGCGATTCTGGATTTTCTCAGCGGGATACCGGCGGCGGCGTTGATTGCGGTGCCGAATCCGGCGTGCCGCGAACGTTACCGGCGGCTGCGGCTACCGGCGATCTTTTTCGACCTGGGGATCGACGAGGTGGCGATTCCGCAGGTGATTTCGGACGACGCGTCGGGGGCGCGGGCGGCGGTGGAATATTTGTATTCGATCGGGCACCGGCGGATCGCGCATATCGGGGGGACGTACGACCGGACCAGTGAATTGCGGCGGTTGGGGTACGAAGAGGTGCTGGCGCGGCATGGCATACAGATGCCGCCATGGTATATCAAACGGCAGACGCCGAGCCGGGAGTGGGGGTATTATGCGGCGCGGGAGCTATTGTCATCGGACGAGCCGCCGACGGCGATATTTTGCGGGAACGACACGATTGCGGCGGGGGTGGTGCGTTATTGTTCGACCTATGGGCACGCGATACCGGAGGCGTGTTCGGTGATCGGCTTCGGCAATACGGCGATTGCGGAGGATCTGAATTTGAGCAGCGTCAGCCAACACAGCGACAAAATTGCGGCGGCGCTGGTGGAAAACCTGCGGATGCTGTTGGCGGGGAACCGGCCGCCGGCGCGCACCTTGGTGCCGACGGCGCTGGTGCTGCGCGGCAGCAGCGCACCGGTGAAAAAGTACTGATAAAACCCCCGCGCGCACTTGCCAAACCCCACTTCCCGCACTATCTTAAAAAATAATAAAAAGAAAAGAATAAAAAGAATAAAATCAAATAGAGCCGCGAAGCGGCGGTCTGCACTCCGTCATACGGAGGCACCGGTCCAGCAGGTGAATTCTGCTGGTCGCCCCAGGCGCGCAGCGCCTCGAAAGGGGCGAAAGTAAAGCAAGCGAGCCGGGAGGCGAGCGGAAGCTGCCCGAGGGAGCGATGGTGTAGATCGGATTGGAAGCGTGAGCGACAATCCAATCTACACATAGAGCGCACGAGGCGCCGCACCAGCGGCGAAAGAAACGCGTAAGAGTCACAAAAAAACCAATCACGGCGCCGACAACGCGCCATCAACAACATCACGAGCAAAGGGGAGATGACGGCAATGAAAAAGATGATCGGACTGGCAATGATCGGCGCACTGTGCTGGCTGGGGAGCGGCTGCAGCACGGTCGACGCGACTTCGAAATACAACGGCATGCATCCGACGCTGGATGCGAATACGGCGCCGGTGGCGCACCTCAATTCCCGGATCAACGGGGTATTCCTGTTCGGTTTCATTCCGTTGTTTTCGGGGGCGGTCAACAAGCCGGATTACACGGCGATCTTCACCAATACCACGACGGTGGACAACGCGTTTTTCCAGATGATGATCCAGGCGCGGCAGAAGGGCGCGAACGCGGTGATCAACGTGAATTCGTCGGTCGACAGTTCGATGATCCTTCCGATCTTCCTGTATATGCGTTCGGTGGAGGTCTCCGGAACCGCGGTCATTCAGAATGCCGCGCCGAGCCCGATGCCGCTCGGTTATTGATTCAAAACCGCCCGTGCCGCTTGTAAAAGCCGGATTGCGGGTGTATCTTAGTTAGAGTTTTTTTCTTTTTTCATAATCCCATTACTATATGGAGGTAAGAACCATGGGTAAAAAGATGCAGACCATCGACGGGAACTTCGCGGCTGCGTATGTAGCGTACGCATTCAGCGAAGTGGCGGCGATCTACCCGATCACCCCGTCCTCGACGATGGGCGAATACGCCGACATCTGGGCCAGCCAGGGCCAGAAGAACATGTTCGGCGAAAAGGTCGAAGTCACGGAAATGCAATCGGAAGCCGGTGCCGCCGGCGCGGTCCACGGCTCGTTGTCCGCGGGCGCTCTGACCACGACGTTCACCGCGTCGCAGGGTCTTCTTTTGATGATTCCGAATATGTACAAGATCGCCGGGGAAATGCTCCCGACCGTCTTCCACGTTTCGGCCCGCGCGCTGGCCGCGCAGTCGCTGTCGATTTTCGGCGACCACTCCGACGTGATGAGCTGCCGCGCCACCGGTTACGCGATGACCTCGGCGGCGTCGATCCAGGAAACCCACGACCTCGCGATCGTCGCCCACCTGGCGACGATGGAAAGCGAAATCCCGTTCCTCTCGTACTTCGACGGTTTCCGGACCTCGCATGAAATTCAGAAGATCGAATTGCTCGACTACGCCGACATGAAGGCGCTGCTCGATCCGAAATACGTGGAACGCTTCCGCGCCCGCGGCCTGCGTCCGGAAGCCCCGTACGCGAAGATGGCGGCGCAGAACCCGGATGTTTACTTCCAGGGCCGCGAAACCACCAACCAGCGCTACGCCGATCTGCCGGGCGTGGTCCAGAAGTACATGGACAAGCTGGCCAAGGTCACCGGCCGCCAGCTGCATCTCTTCGATTACGTCGGTGCCAAGGATGCGGACAAGGTGATCGTCGCGATGGGTTCCGGCTGCGAGACCATCGAAGAAGCCGTCGTTTATCTGAATGCGCGCGGCGCCAAGCTCGGGTTGATCAAGGTCCGCTTGTACCGTCCGTTCGCGGTGGAAGCCTTCAAGGCCGCGATTCCGGCCAGCTGCAAAAAGATCGCGGTGCTCGACCGCTGCAAAGAGCCGGGCGCTTACGGCGAACCCTTGTTCCTCGACGTCATGGCGGCTCTCTATGGCAGCGGCATCACCGTCATCGGCGGCCGTTTCGGCCTGGCTTCGAAGGAGTTCACTCCGTCGATGGTCAACGCGGTGTACCAGCACCTCGACGGCAAGTGCACGCACAACTTCACCGTCGGTATTGAAGACGACGTGACCCATCTGTCGCTGCCGGTGACCGAAGAGATCGTCAGCGAACCGGCCGACGCCACCGCCTGCATGTTCTGGGGACTGGGCGCCGACGGCACCGTCGGTTCGAACAAGAACTCGATCAAGATCATCGGCGACAACACCGACAAATACGTCCAGGCCTACTTCGTGTACGACTCGAAGAAGTCCGGCGGCATCACCATCAGCCACCTGCGCTTCGGCGACAGTCCGATCAAGTCGGAATACACCATCACTTCGCCGAACTTCGTCGCCTGCCACAACGCCGCCTATATCGGCCGTTATGACATGCTGGCGGGCATCCGCGAAGGCGGCACGTTCCTGTTGAACTGCGAATGGCCGGCCAACGAAGTGTTCAGCCACTTCACGCGCGACATGCAGGAAACCATCATCAAAAAGAAGATCAAGGTCTACGCGATCAACGCGCTGGACATTTCGATGGCGGCCGGCCTGGGCGCCCGCATCAACACGGTGATGCAGGTCTGCTTCTTCGCGCTGGCGAACATCATCCCGCAGGATCAGGCGATCGGCTACATCAAGAAAGCGATCGAAAAGACCTTCAAGAAGAAGGGCGACGAAGTCGTTGCCAAGAACATCAAGTGCGTGGACAACGCCCTGGCCAACCTGAAGCAGGTCACGGTCCCGGCGGCGATCACCGAATCGTATGTGCCGCCGGTGCTGATCAGCGCCGACGCCGGTGTCTTCGCGAATTCGCTGATGAAGCCGATTTTGCACCAGCAGGGCGATGCGATTCCGGTTTCGGCGATGTCGTACGACGGCTCGATGCCGATCGCGACCTCCCGTCTGGAAAAGCGCGGCATCGCGCCGCGGGTGCCGAAGTGGGACACCGCCAAGTGCATCCAGTGCAACCAGTGCGTGATGGCCTGTCCGCATGCGGCGATCCGTTCGAAGCTGATCGCTCCGGCCGATCTGGCGAACAAGCCGGCCGGCTTTGAAACCGTCCCGGCCAAGCCGCCGGTGAAGGACAAGGATCTCCAGTACCGCCTCCAGGTATTCATCGACGACTGCACCGGTTGCGGCGTCTGCGTGGAAACCTGCCCGGCCAAGGAAAAGGCCCTGACGCTGACGCACACCCCGGACGAACGCGCCGCGGGCCAGGTCAAGAACGTCGAGTTCTTCGAGGCTCTGCCGGACAATGTCCTGGGCGGCATGTCGCCGGACACGGTCAAAGGCTCGCAGTTCCTGACGCCGTACTTCGAATTCTCCGGCGCCTGCGCCGGCTGCGGCGAAACGCCGTACGTCAAGCTGGTCAGCCAGCTTTTCGGCAACCGGATGATCGTCGCCAACGCCACCGGCTGTTCGTCGATCTACGGCGGTTCGTTCCCGTCGCTGCCGTACTGCAAAGACAAGGCGGGCCGCGGCCCGGCCTGGGCGAACTCGCTGTTCGAGGACAACGCCGAATACGGCTACGGCATGCGGGTTGCGGTCGATACCAACCGCAAGCAGCTGCTGCATCTGGTCAAGCGCTCGCAGGAGCTCGGTGTTTGCTGCGACGCGATGAAGGCGGCGCTGGATTATGCGGTGGCCAACTGGACCAAGACCGACGCCGAAGCGATCGCCAATCAGGCGAAGATCGGCGAAATGCTGCCGAAGGCGATCGCCAACACCACCGGCGAGCTCAAGGAAGTCTACACCAAGATGGCCGAACTGAAGGATTACTTCGTCGACAAGTCGGTGTGGATCCTCGGCGGTGACGGCTGGGCCTACGATATCGGCTTCGGCGGTCTCGACCACGTGGTGGCGCAGGATCGCAACGTCAATATCCTGGTGCTGGACACCGAAGTGTATTCGAACACCGGCGGCCAAGCTTCCAAGTCGACGCCGATCGGCGCGGTGGCGCTCTTCGCCAACGCCGGTATGCGTTTGACGAAGAAAAACCTCGGCTTCATGTGCATGAGCTACGGCAACGTCTACGTCGCTTCGATTTCGATGGGCGCGAACCGCCAGCAGGCGTTGACCGCGATCCGCGAAGCGGAAGCGCACAACGGCCCGTCGATCATCATGGCGTATGCCCCGTGTATCGCGCACGGCATCGACATGTCGAAGAGCCAGCTGGAAGCCAAGCGCGCGGTGGATGCCGGCTACTGGCCGCTGTACCGTTACAACCCGGCGAACGAAAAGCCGTTCACCTGGGAGACCAAGGAAGCGACCGCCAGCTACCAGGACTTCATCCGCAGCGAAAACCGCTACAAAGCGCTGTTGAAGACCGCTCCGGCCGAAGCCGAAGCCGTCTTTGCCAAGGCGGAAGAAGACGCCAAGCGCCGGATGAGCTTCTATCAGAGGCTGGGCGAAATGATGTAATCCGTTTCGGATAACGCATCGTCCCAGACGCCGCGGAGTACGCCTCCGCGGCGTCTTTTTTTCCGGAAAAAGCGGGGAACGGGGAAACGGCTTCGGCGAATTCTGCTACCGGAGAAACCAAGGCCGGCATAGTGATGATTCGAAAGCTATTCGCATCAACACATTCCGTTTCCGAGGGCTGAAGAGCCTGCGGAATACGCGGCGGAGATGCTGCAAATACGAGAAAAGTTGTTTTGTGCTATTTTATAGCATTTCCGGACTATCGCAAGCTATTGACTTTCCTCCGGGAATAAGCTATACTTTAACTGTAGCAGATATACTGTCAACCGGAATTATTTACAGGAGGCCAGGATCATGAAACGGCAAGGAAATTTCACCCTTATAGAACTGTTGGTCGTGATCGCAATCATCGCGATTCTCGCCAGCATGCTGCTGCCGGCGCTGTCGAAGGCGCGGGCGGCGGCGCAGACGATCAAATGCACCAGCAACCTGAAGCAGCACGCGCTGGCGTTTGCATTGTATGGCGGCGACAACAACGATTCCATCTTTTTCGGTGTCGATGCCAACGGCGTCTTCTGGCCGTATCTGCGTACGCTGGGGGCGTTGAACGCCTCCAATCAGTCGATCGGCGGCGGTTATCTGCCTGCCACAATCGCGACTTGTCCGATGGGGAATCCGAGTACCTGGGACAACAACAATGCCTGGGCATATGCGGAAACCTATGGGGTGCCCTTTAATCCGGGGCAGGCATACCGTCCGGCGCGGAATTCCGGTTATGAGGAAAACACCGGGAACGGTTATTGCGGGACCAGTGCCAACAATGAATCGTTGGAGATTCAGCTGTCGTCGTTGCCGGAGGCTTCGAAATATTACTTGTGGGCGGATGCCGCGCTCAACAATGCCGGCGATAAAAACTATTTTGCCTACTTCCGCAACTGGCCGATCGGCAGTTACCATCAGGCTTTCGTGTCCCGACGCCACAATATGCGCACCAATATGAGCTTCGCCGATGGTCACGTGGAAGCGGTCCAGCAGCGCGACTTGTACTACACATACTTCATCAACGCCGCGATCGGCGTGGGCGGCCTGGCCGAATGGGGCTCCGCCCAATGGTCGTTCTAAAAAATAAAAAAAAGAAATTCTTAAAAAATAGAGCCGCGAAGCGGCGGTTCTGCACTCCGTCATACGGAGACGCCGGTCCAGCAGGCGGACCCTGCTGGTCGATCCCAGAAGGGATCGAAACCTAAGGAAGGATCGCCGGGAGGCGATCCGGAGCCACCCGAGGAAGCGATGGTGTAGATCGGATTGGCAGCGTGAGCGACAATCCGATCTACACACGGAGCGGACGAGGCCGCCGCACCGGCGGCAAACAATAGACTGGGGGGAAAATCGCTTCGCGATTTGGCTCTGGAGGGTGGGGGCGTTGGAACTTTAACGGCAGATAATCAGACAATAGCCAAACGGCGTTTCAAGGTGCGGCGTTTGCCACGCCCGGCGAAACGCCGGGCTTACTGGGGCTCTGCCCCAGCCCCCGATACACTTAAGTTGCAACGGCAAGAAAAAGTTTTAAAAGAATTCATCACGATCAGAGGACCCAGCATTATGACTTTCCGGTATTTCATCATTTTTTCCGCCATACTCCTGCTTGCGGCGTGGGCCGCAATCGCGGACACGGTTCCTTACGAGGTCGCGGATTGGCTCGAATCGGGGTTCGGCAATCATCGCGCCGTGGTCGCTGTCGACCAGCCGGCGGAGCTGGTGGCCGTGGAGCTGCCGTGGCGCCGCCGGGATAACCGGCCGGCAGAGAAGGGTATTCTGGTATTCGACCGCGACGGGCGCCGGATGAGCCGGGTGGCGGCGGAGGAAATCACCCCGGAATACGGCAAAATCGTATTTCAACCGGAATCCGGAGCCGGAAACTACTATGTGTACTACCTGCCCTATATCCTGAAAGGCATGGTCGAAGAGGAAAAATATTTTTCGCCCGCAGAGGCCGGATACTTTCACTTTGACGGCGATTTTTCCGCCCTTCCCGCCGCCCGCGTCACCGCGTTCCAGTCGCGCGGCGAATTCAACAGCTTCTACCCGATGGAGGTCTGCGCCACCCCGACCGAAACGGAAATGCTGCGGCGGAATTATGCGGAATTCCCGTTTCTGATCTTTCCCGAAGATCGCGTGCATTCGATCCGGATGCCGGACCGGCTTCCTTTGCGCTGGATCGAAAACGGGCCGTCACAGCAATTCGACGGCAACGCCCGTCCAGGTGAATACTACGTCTTTCAACTGGGAGTATGGGCACACCGGCAGGAGCTGACGCAACTGGATGCCGCTTGTTCCGGACTGACCGGGCCGGGTGGAAAAACCATTCCGGTTTCCTGTTTCAACACCGACATCGTCGATTTCCGCGGCAACCGGGAGCACCAACAGCTGACAGTCGCGGCCGACCGCATCCAGCCGTTGTGGTTCGGCGTCGACATTCCCGCCGATGCCGCCGCCGGAAGCTACCGCGGCACCATCGCCGTGACCGACGCCGACGGCACCCGGCAGGAGGTGGCGATCGCCCTGGAAGTCGCCGGCGAAGTGCTGGCGGACGGCGGCGTCTCCGATATCACCACCTTGAGCCGGCTGCAATGGCTGAACAGCCGCCGCGGTCTGGAACCCGAAGTCATGCCGCAATTTGCCCCGCTCACGGTCGCAAACGGCAAAATTGCATTTAAAAACCGTTCCATGACCATCGGCGACGCCGGATTGCCGGTCAGCATCACCGCCAACGGCGTGGAGCTGCTGGCCTCCCCGATGGAATTGTGCGCGGATCAGGACGGCGGAAGCGAAATCCTGCGCGGCTCCGAACCCGCCGCCGTCGTCACCGCCGAAGCCGACCTGGTCGAAATGCACGCGACAAGCGCTTCGGGCGGCGTTACCGCCGAAGTGGCCGCCCAGGCCGAGGCGGATGGCATCGTCAGTTTTCATGTCCGTCTGGTCTCCGCCGGCGACCGGAAGCTCGATAATCTGCGGCTGCGGCTGCCGTTGAACCCGGAGGCCGCCCAATACTGGATGGGCATGGAACAGCGCGGCGGCTTCCGCGGCGACGCCTTCGAGTGGAAGTGGAACGACCGTTATATCAACAACGCCATCTGGTTCGGCGCCCCCGAAGCCGGTCTGCAGCTCCGGCTGCAATCCCCCGGCGACCCGTGGGCGCTGTGGTCGCTGCCGATCGAAGCCGGAACGCACTGGGACAACCGGGGGCGCGGCGGCGTCCGCGGCTTCGAAGCCGACGGCAGTTTCGTCGTCGAGGCCTACTGCGGCGCATTGGAATTGACCGCGCAGGAGCCGCTGGAGCTGCGCTTCCGCCTTTCGGTGACGCCGTTCCGGGAATTGTCCAACCGGCACTGGAATTACCGGGTCAGCGACCGGATGGACTCCGCCGAAACCCGCATCTTCCACATGCACCACGGCTCGTATTATATGCCGTACATCAATTACCCCTTCAGCAATATCCCGGCGATGAAGGATTTCATTGCCGGACTTCACGCCCGGGGCAAGGAGGTGCAGCTGTACTACACGGTGCGCGAATTGTCCAATCACTGTGCCGAATTGTGGGCGTTCCGCAGCTTCGGGGATGAGATTTTCACCACCGGCGGCGGACTGACTTATACCGAAATGGGCGCCTTCGTCTTCGGCGCCGACGGCGGCTATCCGTGGCTTCAGGAACACCTGAAAGATGGCTATGTCCCCGCCTGGCGCACCACCTGGCTGCCGGAAGCCGGATTGCCGGGCGACTTCTGCGCCGCCATCACCACCAACAGCGACAGCCGCCTGATCAACTACTATGTCGAGGCGCTGTACTGGCTGTTCCGGGAAACCGGCGCGACCGGATTGTATCTGGACGGCATCGGCTACAACCGCGAAGTGACCAAACGGGTGGCCAAAGCGTTGGCGCAGGCCACTCCCGATTACCGGATCAACTCGCATTGCAGCGATCTATATGAAGCCAGTCGGACCAGCGCGATGAATCAGATCATGGAGCACCTGCCCTATATGACCGATCTGTGGATCGGCGAATATTACAATTACAACCGCAGCCCGGATTACTATCTGATCGAAATCTCCGGCATTCCATTCGGTCTCACCAACGAGATGCTGAACTACCAGAATGGCGGCAACCCCTGGCGCGGCATGATTTTCGGCATGAGTGGACGCTTCCTGCCGGATGTCGAAGCCATGTGGCGTTTCTGGGACCGCTTCGGCATGGAAGAATCGGAGATGCTGGGCTATTGGGACCGGAGTTGTCCGGTAACCGTCGACCGCGCCGATGTCAAAGCCACCGTCTACCGCAAAAACGACCAGGCGCTGATCGCGCTGGCGCATTGGCCGGAGGATTCCAGCAACCAGCGCCGCGCCGAAGTTCCCCTGCTGCCGCCGGAGCGGAAATCCGAAGCGGATTGCGCCGTATTGAGCCGTTTTACCGACTACGGGTCTACCTCGCTCACCGCCATCGAAAACCAGACCCGGGTATTGGCGGCGGTCCGGGACGGCAATCTGGTTTTCACCGTGCAATGCCACCAACCCGGCGAAGTTTCGGCGGTCAAGCGCCAACGCGACGGCGAACTCTGGGAGGATGACAGCATCGAATTGTTCCTGCAGCCCGATCCGGGACAAAAGGAGTATTTTCAATTCATCCTCAACGCCGCCGGTTCCGTCTTCGACGGCAAAAACCGCGACTCCTCCTGGAACTGCAACTGGCAGGGCTCCGCCAAACGTACCGAGTACGGCTGGGAAGGCACGTTCTCCATCCCCTGCCGCGAACTCGGCATCGCCCAACCGCAGGAAGGCATGGAGTTCGGCGTCAACTTCTGCCGCCACATCGGCGACCAGGCCTCCTGCTGGAGCCCCCCCGACGGCTCGTTCCATAACTCCGGCGCCTTCGGCAGAATGCGGATCGCCGCCCCCGGCAACGCCACCGCCGAATCGCTGCCGCAACCCGAAGACTACCGGCAAAATGTCGAAGTTCGCCTCACCATCGACCCGGAAATCTTCCCCGGCTTCCACCCCGAACACTACCAGTTGGTCGCCGAAGCCATCGACTCGTTCCAACCGGCCGCCACATTCCAACCCAACGCCGCCATCCCGGTCCCCGCCGGCAAAGGCTGGCTTTTGTGGCTCAAACCTAAGCCCTGAGGTGTGTCGGGAACTGGGGGGGGGGGGGGGGGGGGGGGGGGGGGGGGGGGGGGGGGGGGGGGGGGGGGGGGGGGAGGGGGAGGGGGGCCGCGGAGGAGACGACGCGGAGGAAGATAAGGTAT
>JAVBQJ010000093.1:0-49021 GCA_031549115.1 Victivallaceae bacterium | reverse complement strand
GGCCTCTTTGCGCACCATCACCGCTATAAACTTCTGCCCTAGCTCGTCGCTCATGAAAATAAACGACTGCAGCCGGATGCATTTTTTCGCCTGTTCCATGTCTTCGACCATGCGCGGATATGCCTGCGTTCCTTCCAGCAGCATTTCCACGTGATTGCCGATGATCGCCGGACGCTCGGGAAACAGCCGGTCGAGCATCCGGTCATGCGGCGATTCGCTCAGCCCGGCCGGGACGATGAAACGTTGCAGGCGCCGCCTTTGCCCGACGATTTCGGCGCCGAGAATCCGCACCTCTTCGTCGTCCAGGCGGGAATGCACATCCAACACCTTGTCCTGTACCTGGCTGATCCGGGTGATGCCGAAAAAGAGGAAGAGCACGATTCCGACCACCGGCAACAGCGCCACCACCAGCAGCCACAACATCGCTTCTCCGGGGTCCCGGTGCTTGGTATAGAGGATATACCCCAGCACCCCGAGGTGCACCGCCACGCCGACGACGGAAACGATCCATCCCGGCAGGGTAAACAAAATCAGGTTCATGCGCCCCTCCCTTTCGCGTCAATGCAGCAAGAGCATACTCGCCGCCATCACCAGCATGCCGAGCACCAGGCCGGCCATCATGATATGGTGGTTGCCGTACCGCGCCGCCATCGGCAGCATTTCATCGAAGGTGATGTAAATCATGATTCCCGCCACCCCGGCATACAATATCGCCATCAGTACGGGGCCGAGGAACGGATAGAGGATCAAATAGCCGACCACCGCCCCCGCCGGTTCGGCCAACCCCGCCAGAACGGAGTACCCGAAGGCTTTTTTGCGGTTTCCGGTCGCATAGCACAATGGAATCGCGATCGCGATCCCCTCCGGAATATTGTGCAGCCCGATCGCGACCGCAATCGTGATTCCGGTCGCCGTGCCGTCCAGCCCGGCGATCAGCGTCGCCAGGCCTTCCGGAAAATTATGGATGCCGATGATCAGCGCGAAAAGCAATCCGGCCCGTCCGAGGCGCGCCCGCTCTTCCGGATTCGCCACTTCGGCGTGGGAGAACTCTTCGACACTGCGCGCCTCATGCGGATTTTCCGCCTCGGGGACTACCAGATCGAGCAACGCGGCGAAGCCCGCGCCGCCGGCGAATGCCGCCAGCGCTCCCCAGCCGCCCCAGGAGGTATGATTTTTCAGCAATGCCTGCGCTTCGACCATCAGCTCGGTCAGCGACACATAGATCATTAGGCCGCCGGAAAACCCGAGACCGAGCGAAAGCAGAATGCCCCGCACATGCTTCCCGTGATTGATGAAAGCCACCAGACCGCCGATTCCCGTCGCCAGACCGGCAAAAAACGCCATCCAGAACGCGGGCATGAAATGCGCCAGATCCATAAATTCAGCCTTTTCTTCTCTCTTTAGCGTTAATATGAACCGGAAAGGCGCAAAAGCAAGCAGGAAAATGAATTTTTTTTCTTATGTTGACTTTTTCATTGGCAAAATGGAAAAGTGGGGTATATATTTAGTCAAATTATGAAAACACATTGCATTTGGCCCGGTAACCGGAGGAAGAGACCATGCCGCAATTCATGTATACCGCTGTAGATGTCAACGGCAAAGAGCAAAAAGGAAAGCTCGAAGCCGCCAGCGAAGACGCTGTCGCAGTCGAATTACGCAAACAAGGCTTATACCCTACCGCTGTAAAATCCCTGACCATGGCGCCGACGCTCGGAGCCGCGAAAAAGAAATCGTCCGGCGGCGTCGGCCTGAACATGTCCATCGGGACGCCGAAAATCAAGCGGAAAGAGCTCACCATTGTCACGCGCCAGCTGGCAACCCTGCTCGACGCCGGTCTGCCGTTGATCCGGTCGCTGCGGACACTGCAGAAGCAGTCGAAAAATCCGCTGACCAAGCGCATTCTCGAAGAGACCGCCGACTCCGTGGAAACCGGCGCCACCTTTTCCGAAGCGCTGGCGCTGAATCCGAAGACCTTCGACAAGCTGTATTTGAACATGGTGCGCGCCGGCGAAGCTGCCGGTGCGATGGAAGTCATTCTCGACCGTCTGGCGATGTTCATGGAAAAGGCCGCCCGGATCGCCGGCAAGGTGAAGTCCGCGATGATTTACCCGTGTATCGTCCTGTTCATGGCGATCTCGATCACCGGCTTCCTGATGGTGTTCATCGTGCCGAAATTCCAGACCATTTTCACCGAACTTCTGAACGGTCAGCCGCTGCCGGAGTTCACGGTGTTCATTTTGAACTGCAGTCAATACGTCCAGGAAAACTGGTTTACGGTGATCCTCGTGACATTCGGATTCTTTTTCGCCTTGTGGCTGGCCAACAAAACCAAGCCCGGCAAGTACGGCCTGGATTATATCAAGTACAATGCGCCGCTGTTCGGGCCGATCATATCGAAGACCGCGATCTCGCGTTTCGCCCGGACCCTGGGAACCCTGATGGCTTCCGGTGTGCCGGTACTGAATTCGCTGAACATCGTCAAGGAAACTTCCAGCAACGATCTGGTGTCCAACGCGGTGCAGAATGTCCACGACGCGGTCAAGGAGGGCGAAGGCATCGCCGCTCCGCTCGGCGCCGCCGGCATTTTCCCGCAGATGGTGATCAGTATGATCGAAGTCGGCGAAGAAACCGGGCGCCTGCCGGAAATGTTGGAAAAGATCGCCGACACCTATGAAGAAGAAGTGGATAACGCGGTTTCGGCGCTGACCAGTATGATCGAACCGATCATGATCGTATTTTTGGCGGTCATCGTCGGCGCCATCGTCATCGCGATGTTCCTGCCGCTGGTAAAAATCATCGAAGGCTTGAGCTGAGTTTATGACCGACAAAAATCTGTATGCCGTCGTGATGGCGGGGGGCAAGGGAGAACGTTTCTGGCCGCAGAGCCGCGCCAACCGTCCGAAACAACTGTTGCGGCTGCTGGGAAATCTGACGCTGATCGAACAGACGGTGGACCGGCTGCGCGATTTGCTGCCGCTGTCCAATTGCCTGGTCATCACCAATGAGGAATATGTCCCGGCCATGCGGTCGCTGCTCCACGGATTGCCGCCGGAGAATATCATCGGCGAACCGGTGGGGCGCGATACCGGCCCCTGTGTGGCGTTGGCCGCCGGTGTCGTGCGTGAACGCAGCCGCAACGCCGACAACGCGGCGATGATCGTATTGCCGGCCGATCATTCGATTCACGATCTGAAGTCGCTGCATCAGGTGTTGCGCGATTCGGTCGAGGTGACGCGCCGGGAAAGCTGTCCGGTGGTCATCGGAGTGCAGCCGACCTTCCCCGCCACCGGTTACGGTTATATCCAATGTGCGGAAAAGGCCGAAACCGAAACCAAAACTTCGTTTCTTACCGGCAAAAAGTTCTGGGAAAAACCCGGAATGAACACGGCGCAGAAGTTCATCAACGATGGCAATTACCTGTGGAACAGCGGGATGTTCATCTGGGCGCTGCCGGTCATCGACGCCGCGCTGCAGAAGCACGCGCCGGAGTTGTGGAAACTGTCCGAACAAATCGGCAAAGCCGAAGGACAGGGCCGTCTGACCGAAGTGCTGGCGGAGTGTTTCGAACGGTGTTCGAAAATCTCCATCGATTATGCGGTGATGGAGTACGTGGAAAAGATGCTGGTGGCGGAGTGTTCCTTCGACTGGGACGATGTCGGCAGCTGGACCGCGCTGCGCAACCAGATCCGGCCCCGCAACGGCAACAATGTGGTCCGCGGCCTGTTCTCCGGAATTGACGCCACCGATTGCATCATCGTCGGTGAATCGGATCACCTGATCGCCGCCATCGACGTGCAGGACCTGATCATTGTGGAAACCGAAGACGTGACGCTGGTGTGCCACGCCCGTTCGGCGCAGCGGGTGAAAGAAATGGTGCAGGAACTGAGTAAAGATCCGCGCCTGAAGAAGTTTGTCTGATGATGCTGACGCTGCTGAATGTCGGCAATACCCATACGCAGATCGCCGAATGGGACGGTAGTGCCCTGACGACGCTCCGTTTGCTGAAAACCCCCGAGTTGCAGTTGAGCGATTTGCCGGATTCCGGTCCGGTCGCCGGCGCCTCGGTGGTTCCGGATGTGTTGGAGCGTCTGGCCGGAAGAGGTATTTTCTGGCTGAACTCCCGCGTTCACACCGGCTTGAAGCTGGAGGTCAACGGCGATACTCTGGGCAGTGACCGGCTGGCCAATGCCATTGCGCTTGCCGGTTCGTATCCATTGCCGGGGCTGGTGGTGGATTGCGGCACCGCCATCACCTTTGAGTTGGTGACCGCCGACCGGGCGCTCAAAGGCGGCGCCATTGCTCCCGGGCGGGCACTGATGCGCCGGGCATTGAATCTCGGTACCGCGCAATTGCCGCGGGTGGAGTTGAGTTCGCACCTTCCGGCCGCCATCGGCGCAACTACCGTGGCGGCCATTCAGTCGGGGGTGGATCGCGGTGCAGTCGGCCTGATCCGGGAAATCATCGCCGGAATCACCGATGAGACCGGTGCGTTGGCGTCGGTGGTCGGTGTCGGAGGCGACGCCGGTTTTTTCCTGCGGGCGTTCCCGGAGATGCGGGATGGCGGAATCATGTTCACGTTGGACGGAATCCGCCGCGCCTGGGAAATGAATCAGAGGTAAATTGCGTTGAGAATCAAGATTTGCGGGATCCAGAATCAGGAAGAATTGGACATTGCGATTGCCGCCGGTGCCGATGCGGTCGGCTTTCAGGTTGGCCAATTGCACGCGGCAAAGAACTTCATTCTCCCCAGTACCGCGCGCCGTCTGACCGAAGAACTGCCGCCCTTTGTTTCGCCGGTGCTGGTGACGCATCTGACCTGTGCGGACGATGTGTTCGAAATCATGGAGCGCTCCGGAGTCGAACAGGTGCAACTGCTGCGTCCGCCTCTGGAAGAGGTTTGCCGTCTGCGCGACCGTCTGCCGCGTCAGGCCAAGATCATCGTCACCGAATACGTCCGTTACGCCGTGGTGGACTTCGACCTCAGTGAATACTACGCGGTGGTCGATGCGGTCACTCTGGATTGTTACAATCAGGAACCGGCGGCGATTGCCCAGGAACAGTTACCCAAGCATTACCAATGGGATACCGCAGCGGAATTCATCAAAAACTGCCCCGTTCCGGTGATTTTAAGCGGTCACCTCAACCCCGGCAATGTGGCGGACGCCATTCGCCAGGTCAAGCCTTTCGCGGTTGACGCCTGCACACTTTTGAAGTTGTCCGAGACCGGGTACTGCGCCCCGGCTCTGGTCCGGCAATTCATTCGGGAGGCGAATCATGCTTTCCTGGACGAGTGAGTGCGAAACCGTCAACGACTGCGACGCGACTCCGGCGCGGCGGCTCGAGGCGGCGGCGTGGCTGCATGCCAACGGAGTTCCCGACTGGCAGGCTGATTGCGAAGTGGATCTGCATTGCCACAGCTTCTATTCCGATGGGTATCATTCTCCGGCAGGGCGTGTATTCGAGGCCTGGCGCCGCGGCATGAAGGGGGTGGCGGTCGTCGACCACGACCTCTTTGATGGTGTTCCGGAAGCATTGGAGGCGGGAAAGATTTTCGGAATCCGGGTCGTAGCCGGAGCCGAATTCTACACCGACCGGACCGGGATTGAAATCCTCGCTTTTTTCCCCGATTCGAAGTTTTTTCTGCGGCAATACCAACAGGGGGTATTCGCCGACACCGTCGAAACCATCCGGAATGCCAAACAGAAGCAGTTGCACGCAATGCTGAAACGGGTTCCGGCAGCGCTGCATTCCTGTGGCATCACCGGCGCGGTCGAGCCCGCCGATATCGCGCGTTATGTCCGCAACGGCATCACCACCAAGGGCGACATCAGCGTCATCCTGTGGGAAAAATACGGCACCCTGCTGGCAGAGCGGAATATTTGCCGCGACGTCAAGGAGTTGCACAGTTGTCTCACCTGCAACCCGGCGCAAATCCAACTGCCGCTCGAGTTGAAGCTGGATATTTCTCCGGTCGCGTTTGTGCGCCGGATCCGAAGCTGGGGCGGATTGCCGGTCTTGGCGCACCCGGTCGAACTGCGCAACAAAGAACATCTCGACAATGCCGGCTGGGAAACGGTGATCGAGGAGCTCGGCGCCGCCGGTCTGCAGGGGATCGAAGTCGACGGCTTCCGCAACAAAACCTGCCCGGAGAGCGGCCGGCACCAGACCGATCTGCTCGAACATATGCGCCTGGCGTACAACCGCCGCCATCCGGAACGGCCGCCGCTCGTGGCCACCAACGGCGGCGACACTCACAACCAACCCAACGAAATCGGCCTGGAGCTCGGCTGCGGCCTCAACCACAACCTGCGCCCCGTCTTCGGCACCATGGCGGAAATCACCGCTCTGGAACAACGCTTCGCGGAGCTGTAAAGCTATTCAAAGCGCAACGCTTCGATGGGGTCGAGGCGGGAGGCTTTCCAGGCCGGGTAGAAGCCGAAAATCACCCCGACGACGACCGAAACGCCGAATCCGGACGCGATCGCCCACAGCGAAGCCCCCGCGGTCCAGCCGAGCAGCCACTCCAGCAGCAAGGCCGTACCGCGTCCGCAGACGATCCCGATGATGCCGCCGACCAGGCAAAGCACCACCGCTTCGGCGAGAAACTGGCCGAGTATATCGCGGGAACGGGCACCGACGGCCATGCGCAGCCCGATTTCCCGGGTACGTTCGGTCACCGAAACCATCATGATATTCATAATCCCGATGCCGCCGACCACGAGCGAAATCGCCGCCACAGTCATCAGCAGCGTCGTCACCAACCCGACTGCGGTATTGATCATCCGGCCGATTTCACTGAAGTCGCGGATCCAGAAGTCGTCGGGAGCTTCGGCAATCAGCTTGTGCCGTTCCCGCAACAACGCGGTGATCTGCGCCTTGCCGGCTTCGACATCGCCGTTTTCCCACACCGCCGCCATGATGGTGTCGATGTTGCGGAAACTGATCGTATACATGGTATCGCTCAGGCGCGCGGCGGCCGGATACAGGCTCCGCGTCGTCTCTTCGGTCGCGGGCTGTCCGCGTTCGAAGCCGGTCACCCGGTAGCGCAAGGTCGTCCACGGCATGATGACGATGTCATCCTGATCCTGCCCGACCAGATTGGCGCCCTTGTAAGCCAGTACGCCGACCACCCGGAGCATGACGCCGTTGGCGCGGATCACCTTGCCGACGCCGATCGGACTGCCGAACAGCTCGTCTTCCACGGTGCGTCCGATCACGCATACGGCGGCGGCTTTTTCCACGTCGTTGTTGGAAAACATGCCGCCGCGCTCGACCTCCCAGTTACGCACCAGCAGATATTCCGGAGTCGATCCGGAAATTTCCGACGGCGACCAATTGTTGTTGCCGTAAATCAACCGGGAACCGGTACGCAGCATCGGCACCGCCGCCCGGATGGCCGGGCATTCACGCTCGATGGCGACACAATCCTCCGGCGTCAGCGTGACCGCGGTACCGGCGCCGAGGCGGATGCCGTTGCGGACCGAACCGCCGGGACGGATCAAAAGATTGCGGACGCCGAGGTCGGAAAGCGTGGTTTCCAGCGATCCCGAGGCGCCGTTGCCGATTTCGATGATCGCAATCACCGCCGCCACGCCGATGACAATGCCGAGCGTGGTCAACAACGATCGCAACGGATTGCGCTGCAGCGACTTCAGTGCATAGAGGATGAAGCGGATGCCGTTCATGCGTCAAATCCTTTTGCGCGCCTGGGGCAGGAACGGACTCACCCGGGATTTGCGCGCCGCCTCTTTGGAAAGAATGCCGTTGACGATTTCCACGCCGGGCCCCGGCGCGTTTCCGACGATCTCGGTACGGATTCCGTCGGTCATTCCCAGCTTGATGCGGTGCGGCTGCAGGCCGGTATCGGTCAATACCCAGATATGGCCGGTTTCCCCCGCGCCCGGCGGCGGCATATCCAGAATCATCCGGTCGCCGACCTCGACCAGTTCCACCGGCGGCTGCCAGCGCAGTGCCGCGTTGTTCAGCGTCGGCACTCCGGTACGTTGCTCCAGCAGCAATTGGACGTTTGCGGTCATATACGGCAGCAACCGGCCGTCGGAGTTGTCGATGGCGATTTCCACGGTATAGGTGACGACATTCTGGGTCATTGCGGCATTGAGCCGGATCTTCATCACTTCGCCGATGAACTTTTCGCCGGGAAAGGCATCGATCGAAAACTCGACCGGCAGACCGGGCTTCACGATACCGATGTCGGCTTCGTTGACCGCAACCCACAATTGCATTTTTCGCAAGTCCTTGGCCAGCAAAAACAAACTCGGTGCGCTCATGCTCGATACCACCGTTTGTCCGACGTTCACCCTCCGGTCGATGATGACGCCGTCCACCGGCGAGGTGATCGTACAGTAATCGACGTTGTATTTGGCGCGTTCGAGATTGGCCAGCGTTTGTTCGTAGTTGCCGCGCGCCAACTCCAGCGCCGCTTCTCCGATCGCCACCGCGATGTCGGCGCTGTCAAAGGCGGTGCGGAAGTTGTCGTAAACATTTTCGGCAATCGAGCGCGCTTTTTGCAATTTTTCCGCACGTTCGAACTCGCGGCCGGCCAGTTGCGCCTGAAGTTTCAGTTGCTTCAGCTCGGCTTCGCTTTTTTCAATTTGCGACCTTGCCTGATGCACTGCGGATTGCGCCAGTTTGAGGTCGGCCTGGTAAAGTGCGTCGTCGATCCGGGCAAGCACATCGCCGGCGTTTACCCGGGAACCGTAGTCGACCGTTTTGCCGTCGCAATCGATACCGAAGAGAATGATCTGGCCGGCGACTTGCGCACCGACATTGATCAACTCCTCCGGTTCCACCGTTCCGGTGGCGCTGATGCTTCGGGCCAGATCCGCCACGCTGACCGTTTCCGTCCGAAACAGAATCGGCTCTTCGGTCCGGAGCCACCGGTACCAACCCCACCAGCCGCCGGCCGCCACAAGCACAGCCAGAATCAGCACCCACCAATTCCGCATGGTATCCTTTTCCTTTCGGTCACTGTTATTTTTAAAACGTAACTTTAGATTATACATGCGATTTTTGATTTTGGCAACTGTGAAAGTGAAAAATATTCGCTTTTGATGATTTTTCAGAATGTTACTGGAAATTGTTCGCCGCACCGGTGTCGTGTCAATGCAATTTGTTCCGGTTTTTTTTACATTTTTTTACTGCCGGGACTTGACTTTTTATTAAAAATTTACTATACTAGTATATAAGACAAAAAAGTGTACTACAAAATAGGATTGCGCTATGATAACACGGGAAATCGTGGATGAGTTGCGTTCGGAGATTGTCCGGGGGGCGTTTCCGGAGGATTGCCGGCTGCCGACGCGGGAGGAGTTGACGCTGCATTACGGCACCAGCAAGGCCACGGTGCAGAAGGCGCTGGCGACGCTGGAGTCGGAAGGTTTTGTGATTTCCCGCGGCAAACTCGGGACTTTCGTCAATCCGCAGGCGCCGCATGTGAATGATATCGCGATCATTCTGCCGCACCGCGCCGACCAGATCACCGAGTGGAACCTGTTGAGCCAGCTGCTGCAATTGCATGGCGCGGACCTCAACCGCCGCTTCGGGAAGAATTTCCGCTATTTTTACATCGATCCCGAGCAGCATGTGCGGCAGGACTTCGAAGCGATCGCGCGGGAGGCGGAGTGCAATCACTTCAAGGGGGTGATCTTCCCGTTGATGCCGAGCCCGTGGATGGTGGAGCCGTTCGTTGCCAACGGGATTCCGGTGGTGATCCTGACCGAGGAAAACGTTCCCGGCGCGATCACGGTCTGGCTGGACTATCGCGGCATGATCGAACAGTCGCTTGCCTATTTCCAATCGCGCGGCTGCCGCCGGGCGGCGATTCTGTGCGATGTGCGTTTTCCCTATGAATACGTCGAGCTTTTCTCTGCGTGTGCTGCCAGGTACGGACTGGATCCGCGCCCGGAACATGTACACGCGGTGTCGACGGTCGAACCGCATGCGCTGCGCTGGTTTTCCCATCAACTGGCGGCGAGCCTGGAGACCGCGGAGCGGGTGGACGCGCTGCTGATTGCGGATTACGCTTTCCTGGCGCCGACGCTGAAACGCCTGCGGGAATTGCAGTTGGAGCCGGACCGCGACGTGGTGCTGGCGGCGCATGCCAACTTCCCCGGGCCGGAGCGCAACGCGTGGCCGGCAAAGTTGTTCGGGTTCGATATATTTGATATCATCGGTCATTGCCTGGACGCGCTGGACGGACGGCATGCGGCCGATTCGTTGGTTCCGGTCATCAATCATTAGCGGGTGGTGGTCTCATGTCGACACAGATTGCAGCTTATTACTTTCCGAATTACCATACGGACGCCCGGAACCGTGAAGTGCACGGCGAGGGGTGGACGGAGTGGGAGCTGATGCGCCGGGCGGTGCCGCGCTGGCCGGGGCACCGGCAGCCGCGGGTGCCTTTGGAAGGCTATGCCGACGAAGCCGATCCCGAGGTAATGCAGGGGAAAATCGACGCGGCGCGCGCGTACGGCATCGACGGGTTTTTATTTGACTGGTACTACTATAACGACGGGCCGTTCCTGCATCGGGCGCTGGACGAGGGGTTTCTCGCCGCGCCGCGCCGGGAAGATTTCCGTTTCGCGCTGATGTGGGCGAATCACGATTGGATGAATATCCATCCGGCATCCCCGGAACGCCAGGCGGAGTTGCTCTACCCGGGCGCGGTGGACGCCGAAGCGTTCGACCGGCTGACGGACCTGGTGGTGGAGCGTTATTTCTCCGATCCGGGGTACTGGAAAATCGCCGGCTGTCCGTGGTTCTGCATCTACGAAGTGGCCAAACTGATCCATGGACTCGGCGGGGTGGCGGCGGTGCGCGAGGCACTGGACGGGTTCCGCGAGAAAACCCGGCGGGCGGGATTTCCCGGCCTGCATTTGACATTGATCGTATCCGAAGCCGGTATTCTGCCCGGCGAAGAAACCATCCGCCGCACCCCGGAGTTATTGCGAAAGATTCCATTCGACAGTCTGACCAGCTACATCTGGCTGCATCACCGGGGTTTGCCGGAGTATCCGGAGAGCTCCTACCGGGAGATGGCCGGCTTCATCGACGGCTTTGAACGGGAACTGATGCGCCAGGTGCCGGTGCCGTTTTTCCCGAACGTCACGGTCGGGTGGGATTCGTCGCCGCGTACGGCGCCGGAGTTTTCTTACCGGCCGGGGAATTATCCGTACTGCCCGGTGATGTACGGGTCGCCGGAGGAGTTCGGCGATGCGGTCGGCGACGCGGTGCGGCGGGCACAGGCGAATGAGCCGGAGCACCGTATCGTCACGGTGAATGCGTGGAACGAGTGGACCGAAGGCAGCTATCTGGAACCGGATACCCTGCATGAATGGCAGTATCTGCGGCAACTACATCGGGCGTTGCCGCGCGCGGAACGATAAAGAAACCGTTAAAATGAAAGGGACGAGCCATGAGAAGGACAATTTTTACGCTGATTGAGTTGTTGGTTGTGATAGCGATTATTGCGATTTTGACCAGCATGTTGCTGCCGGCGCTGTCGAAAGCGCGGGCGGCGGCGCAGAGCACCAAGTGTCTCAATAACTTGAAGCAGATCGGACTGGCGGCGATGATGTACAGCAACGACTACGATGATTATGCTCTTTTCGGCAGTGACGACGCGGCGACGGAGACCGCGGTGACCGCGGTGCGGTATTCCTGGTATTACCGGGCGCTCGACGGCTATCTGGATGGGGAAATCTACAGGATTCCGGCGGAAAAACTATTGCAGTGCCCGACCGAATCCACGCCGTGGTTGAACGGCTGCGGTACCCAGCATTACGGGTTGAACATGCGCTACCCGCAGGGGGACACCGGGAAAGACGCGGAATACGCCGCCGGAGCGGTCAAACTGTCCAACCTCAAGAGCAGCAACCGGATCTACGTCGGCGAATCCGCTTCGCGCGACTGGCAGACCGGCCATGTCAATCATATCATCGACGGCATGCCGGCGTGGGGAAATACGCCGTACCGCCACGACAACATCAAAGGCGGCTGGTGCGCCGCCGATATCCGGCATTCCGGCCGGATGAATGTCCTGATGCTCGACGGTCACGCCCGGGCGCTCACGGACACGGAGTTCATGTCCTGTACGTACGGGATGTGATCATGGTGAAATACCTCCTTCCGTTGATCGCGGTCATGCTGCCGGTCGTTTTCACGGCAGCGGCGCAACCCTGGCAACCGGCGTCCCTGGAGGGCATTGTCGTCGCCGACGGCGGCGATGCCGGCCTGGTTTTCGCCGGACGGGAGCTGGCGCATTACCTTTCGCGGCAGTGCGGTCGGGCGATTCCGGTCAAGGAGGCCGCGGGGGAGGGGAGCAGCGTCCGGCTGGTCCGCGATAGGTCGCTGGCGCCCGACGCGTATCGGATCTCGTTCGCGGGAAATGATCTGGAGATTGCCGGAGGCGCGCAGTTCGGGCCGGTGTATGGGGTTTATGCGTTGCTGGAGGATGATTTCGGGTGCCGGTGGTACGAGCCGGACTGGACGGTGATTCCGGAATTCGCCGCCGCGGCTGTCGAGGTGCGGGAGCGGACGGAGGCGCCGGCATTTCCGGCCATGCGCGATCCGAATTGCTTTGCGCCGCTGGATCCGGCGTGGACGTTGGCCAACCGGGTCAGTACGCCGTGGATTGCCGCCCCGGAAGCGTTGGGGGAATACCTGCGTTATCCGTTGTCGCCGGAGTGGTGGATGTCGCATACGGTACAATATTTTCATCCGGCCGGGCTCTTTGCGCAATATCCGGAGACATTCATGATGACGGAGGCGGGAACGCGTTCCGCTGAACAGCCGTGTCCGTCCCATCCGGAGGTGCGGAAACATGCGGCGGCCGGAGTGCTGGAGGCGCTGCGGGCCAATCCGCAGGTCAATATCATCAATGTATCGTGGAATGACAACCTGGAAGCGTGCCGGTGCCCGGATTGCCGCCTGGCGGCGGAGCGGGAAGGAGCGCCGGGGGCGGCATTCTTCGAATTGGTCAATCAGGTGGCGCGGGCGGCGGCGGTGGAGTTCCCGCGGGTCAAGGTTTCGTTTCTGGCCTATTATTTCAGCTTCCAGCCGCCGCGGCAGATGCGGATGGAGGCGAATACGGTGGCGTGGGTCGCGTTCCTCGGCGGGCGCCGGATGAATCTGCCGGTGGAGCGGCAGGCGAACTTTCCTGCCGTGTTGAAGGGGTGGGCAGCGGCGGCTCCGGAGGTGCATATCTGGGACTATCAGGTCTTTTTTCCCAACTTCTTTCAATACGAAACATCTCTCGCCGGTGTGGCGGAAAACTTACGTTATTACCGGGACCATGGTGTGACCGGCGTGATGATTCAGGGCTCGTATCCGGGCCGTGGCGGCGACCGGCAGGGGCTGCGCAACTGGGTGGAGGCGAAATTGTTGTGGAACCCGGACCTGGAGCTGCTGCCGCTGATCGACGATTATCTGGCCGGCGTATTCGGGGTCGCGGCGCCGTCGTTGCGGCCGTTTTTCCTGAAGCTGTATGAATTGGAGATGGAATACGAGGCCGCTTCCGGGCATTGGGACGAGTTGGAAGCACTGGGAAAACACTGCTTCACGCAAGCATATGCGGCTGCCGGGGATGATGCGCGCTTGCGGCGGCGGCTGGAATTGGAGGAGCTGCCGTTGTTGTTGCTGCAGTTGGAACGGGAGGGGGCGAAGCGTTACCGGGCCGGTTCCGGCTATGAGCCCGGTCTTATGGAAAAGACTCTCGACCGCATCGAGGCGATTGCGCAACGTGAAGACGTCCGGTGCTATGGCGAAGGAAAAAGCATGGCGGAGTTCCTGAACGCGCAACGGGCGAAACTGGATCTGCCGCCGCTTTCCATTGCGGATGCCACTGCCGGAGCCATTGTCGTTCCTGCCGGAAACGGGCTCCTTTTCGGCGCCCGGCTGGAGGGCGATACGGTCATTCAGAATGGTGACGACGCCAATTGGGCGTGGCAATTGCCCTGTGCCGCACTGCCGGTGGAGCCGGATACGGCATACCGGCTGCGGTTGCTGGCGGAGGTGCTTCCGGGACCGGACCCGGAAGCGCGTGCTTTCACCGTCGGCGTATACGACAACGCGACGGGCAAAGAACTGCTGCAATGCGGCTTTTCCGGCCGGCAACTGCTGCCGGGCAGCCGCTGGTATGAGCTCGGCACGGTTGCTCTGCCCTCGTCCGCGACGGTTTATTCCGTCACCGGGAAAGCGGCGGCGGAAATCCGGATCAAGGCGTTGGAGGCTGCTCCGGTGCTTCGGTGATAATCAAGTCCGCCAGGGCCTTGCGGAAGACGGGATGATAGAGACTACCCAGGTGGCCGCCGTGGTTGAACATGGTCAGGCGGTCGCCGAAGGTTGTACGCAGATAGTCGCGGTCTTCGGCGGTGAGCAGGAAATCATCCCAATTGGTCAATACGAACACCTTGTCGTTGGATGCGAGTTCGGCGCCGACGGCTTGCAGGCCGGAAAGCCGGTTCAGCTCCTCCAGCGTGACCGGCCGCTTCCAGCGCGCGGAGTAATAGGGCAGCAGCACCTCGCTGACATACCACGCATAGTCGTGCGGTATGATTTCGCGGTACAGCGCCGTCTGGTCGCTCCAATGGTAAGGCGTCGCAATCGCGGGCAGCGCGCCGCGTTTGTGGATCGAGGCCAGCAGCTCGGTCAGCGTCATCCGGTAGCTGAAGCCGACGAGGAAGCGGGCGCTGCCCTCGTCGATCGGCAGCAGCGATTCTTCGGTGACCGGCATTTCGCCGGCCATCAGATAGACGCCGGCGGCGTTGACGATGCGTTTGACGGCTTCCTCCCGACTCCACGCGGCCCCGGCCTGATAGAAGCCGTCCAGCGTCTGGAGGCCGTAATACATCTCCACCGGCGGATTGATGGCGATATAGCGCTCGATTTCGAGTTTGTCGCCGTCCGCCGCCTCCTGCTGGGCGATATACAACGTGTGCAGCGCGCCCTGCGAATAACCCGCCAGGGTCAGGCTTTCCGGTTCGAGTTTGGCGTCGTCGGCCAGATCGCGGAGGACGCAGGCGATCGCTTCGCGGGTGGCTTCGGCGTCGACCGGGGTGCAGCCGGGGATGCCGCCGGGGAGCGCGGTGGCGGCGAATTCCCAGTTGAAGCTGCTGGACAACGCCACGACCGCATAACCGTGCTGATAGAACAACTCCGCCAACGGCACTGCCATACCGCCGGTGCAATGGCCTCCCAGGCCCGGCAGGATAACCGCGAGCGGCGCTTTCGGATTTTTTTCTTTCGGCGCCCAATAGCGGTACGGCATCGGATCGCAGTCCGTCCCGGCAAGCACTTGAACCTCGCGGATCCAGGCGAGATTGTCGAAATCGGTGTTCCACGGCGAAATGTTGACCCACATGCTCTCCTTCCAGGCATCGGGGCGGAACCACTGCACCTTCAAGGTATCGATGACCGGGCTTTGCCATACCGCGTGATCCAGTGCCGTCAGCCTTTGCTGCTCCTCGGGGGAGGGGGCCGGCTGCGGCGCCGGTACCGGTGTTTCGGCTTGCACCTCGGCGAACGCGGCGAACGCCACTGCCGGTTTCCAGTCGGTCAACTGCTTTTCGCGCAGCAGCAGGCGCAATTGACGGCTGGTCCAGTACGAGTCGCGGCTGGCCCAGCGCAGTTTCTCATAAATCGGATACGGATCGAGTCCGGCATGCAGCATGGTGGTCGCCTGCGCGCCGTAGAAATAGGTTTTGGGGTCCAGCGCGTAATCGAAAATCAGTCCGGTGGTGTCGCGGACGTTGCCGGCGCCGCTGCCGGGGAGGATCAACGCGCATCCGGGGCCGATACCCCAGCTGGCGAAAGCCTGCCCGAAATCCTCATCCTGCCGTTCCAATCCGAACCAGGGGGTCGCCGGGTCGAAAAGCCCGCCGATGCCCACGGTGGTATTGGTGAGAAAACGCAGAAATTCGATGCCGCCCGCTTCCCACTTCGCCTGGCAGAAACAACTGAGCATCCGCGGCGGGAAACCGACATTGTCGGCGAAGCGGTTGACCATGTTCACGCCTTCGCGCGGCATGATGCTGCCGTAGAAGATGCCGACCGGACGGTAGACCCAGCGCAGGAAGACATTGTTGACTTCGAACATCGAGCGGTTGAAGCCTTCGATGGGGTCGTTGCCGCCGAGATCGAACATCACAGTATCGATCGCCGGAGGCACGGGCGTTGCCGGCTCTTCACATGCCGTCGCCGGAATGGTACCGGCGCTCAACAACAGAACGCCTCCCCACAACACGCCGGAAAAAACTCGCATTTTCATTTGCCAACCCCTCCTATAAATTGAAACTGATCATCTCCCGCCAATATAAAAACAGCCCGCCCAACACCGCCAGCACGAATACCACCAGGAGAATGCCGGACCAATTGCGCTTGGACCACAAGATGAAATGGTGCAGCGGACCGGCTTTGACCGCCTTGGGCGCATAGCCGCCGGTGAATTGGCGGATATCCTCCAGCAATTCAGCCACACTCTGGTAACGGTTGGCCGGATAGCGCTCCATGGCCTTGAGACAGATCGCCTCCAGCGCCGCCGGAATCGACCAGACCGGGTTGCGCACTTCGGAGGGGGCTTGAATCTGCCCGTTGATCGCGGCTTTCAGTGCCTCCCGCGGTTTCAGGCCGACCAGCGGCGACTCAAAGGTCAGAATGGTATAAAGAATGCAGCCCAGCGCATAAATATCGGTTCGTTCGTCCTTTTCCCGGTTCTTTCCGGCTGCCTGCTCCGGCGCCATGAATCCGGGGGTGCCTTTGGCGACGCCGTCGATGGTTTTTCCCTCCAGCGCCGCCGCCATATACTGAACGTTTTCGGTGTGTTCATCGGATACCGTTTCTTCCGGATCCGGGTCGTCGTCGACAAAACGCGCCAGGCCCCAGTCGAGTACCTGGACGTCGCCGAAGTCGCTGACATGGATGTTTTCCGGCTTCAAATCGAGGTGAATCACATTCTGGGAATGGGCGAAGGCAATGGCGTTGCAGACCCGGCGGAAGACCAGCAGCAGCCGGTCCAGTTTGTAATCCCGTATCGTGTCGGGATCGCTGTGCTTGAGTTTCCGCAGGACGCCGGCCAGCGTCGTACCTTGCAGATAGCGCATGGTGAAGTAAGGAATCCCGGTGGTGTCGACGCCGATATCGTGGACGGAGACGATGTTCGGATGCTCCAGCCGCGCCGTGATGCGCGCTTCCTGAATGAAGCGCTTGATCATCGCCGGCGGCCGTTCCCGGTAATCCGGCATCAGCGCCATCGCCACATTGCGCATGGTATCGCTGTCGCGGACGAGAAGAACCGTTTTCATCCCGCCGAAACCGATGGTGCGCAAAAATTTATACCGGTCGCGCGGTTTGACCGGCAACGCCGCCAACGTCTGCTCCGCCGAAAACTCCTCCTCTTCGGAAAGAATCGGCTGCATCATGATCTTGGTCGTCGGTTCGCCGGCATCGGCCGTTTTTCGCTGCTGCTCCATTTACTCCCTCCCGGGAAACCAAAAAGTCCCCTAGACAAAAAATATTGTCCAAGGGGAGAAAATACTTCGAACTCTTATTCCGCGCTTTTGCGTTTCCGGCTCTTTGCCGGCGCGTTGCGCGGCTTCAATTCCGGCTCCGCTTCCCCACGGACCACTGCGGCGGTGATAAGACAGCTTTCGACATTGTCGGAATCCGGTACCAGATACATGATATCAAGCATCAGCTCTTCCAGTAGCGACCGCAGCCCGCGGGCGCCGGTGCCCTTGCTTTCCGCCTGGTGCGCCAGCTCCTCCAGCGCCTCCGGCGCGAACACGAGATCGACATTTTCAATCGCCAGCAACCGCTGGTATTGCTTGATCAGCGCGTTTTTCGGCTCCTGGAGAATGCGGATGAGCTCGTCCTTGCCCAATGCTTCCAGCTCCACTACCACCGGCAGGCGGCCGATGAATTCCGGAATCAACCCGAACTTGATCAGATCCTCCGGCTCCGGATGGGCGAGGGCGTGACCGGATTGGCGTCTGGCTTCCCGCTCTTTGGTCTCTTCCGCTTCGCGGTGGCCGAAACCGAGCACCTGCTTGCCGAGGCGCCGCTGCACCATCTTGTCCAGACCGACAAAGGCGCCGCCGCAGATAAAAAGGATATTGGAGGTGTCCACCTGCAGATATTCCTGTTGCGGATGCTTGCGCCCGCCCTTGGGCGGTACGTTGGATACCGTGCCTTCGAGGATTTTCAGCAATGCCTGCTGCACGCCTTCGCCGGAGACGTCACGGGTGATCGAAACATTTTCGGTCTTGCGGGCAATCTTGTCGATTTCGTCGACATAGATGATCCCGACCTGGGCCCGTTCAATGTCGTAATCGGCGGCTTGCACCAGCCGCAGGATGATGTTTTCGACATCTTCGCCGACGTAACCGGCCTCGGTCAAAGTGGTCGCGTCGCAGATACAGAACGGCACATCCAGCAATCGCGCCAGCGTCCGCGCCAGCAGCGTTTTTCCCGAGCCGGTGGGACCGAGCAGGAGCACGTTGCTCTTTTCCAGCTCCACCTCGGCAAACGGATCGTCCGCTTCCGGCTTTTCGGCCAGTTGGGATTGCAGCCGTTTGTAGTGATTGTGCACCGCCACCGCCAATACTTTTTTGGCTTTGTCCTGGCCGATCACGAAACGGTCGAGTTCCGCTTTGATCGTCGCCGGCGACGGCACTTTGAGACTGTGGATGTACTCCGTAGTGCGCGCTTTGCCCTTGACGGCCGGGGCTCCGGCGCCGCGTTCCGCATTTTTTGCCGGAGCTTCGGACTGGCCGTACAGCATCTCGAAGCAGGCGTCGACGCAACGCTGGCAGATCATCGCGCCGTCGGTGCCGCTGATGGCTTGGCCGGTTCCCGACGAGCCGACCGGACGCCCGCAGAACGAGCAGACCGGAACGTTTTTATTTCCGCTTGCCATAAATTACCTTTTACTTTTGTTTGGTGCTTGCGACCACCGCATCCACGAGCCCATACTGGCGGGCTTCTTCGGCCGACATGAAAAAGTCGCGGTCGGTATCCCGGGTGACCTTCTTCACGTCCACATGGCAGTGGGAAGCGATGATGCCGTTGAGCATGCTGCGCAAGCGCAGGATCTCCTTGGCCTGAATGTCGATATCGCTGGCGCAGCCCTGCGCGCCGCCCCACGGCTGGTGGATCATGATACGCGAGTTCGGCAGCGCGAAACGCTTTCCCGCCGTTCCGGCGCACAGCAGCACCGCGCCCATGCTGGCGCACTGGCCGAGGCAATAGGTCTTCACATCGCAGGACAGAATCTGCATGGTATCGTAAATCGCCAATCCGGCCGTGACCGAACCGCCGGGGCTGTTGATGTACAGGTCGATATCCTTTTTCGGGTCCTCGGCCTGCAGAAAAAGCAGCTGGGCGATAATCAGATTGGCGACGTCATCGTCGATCGGGGTTCCGAGAAGGATGATCCGGTCTTTCAGCAACCGCGAATAAATATCGTAACCGCGCTCGCCGTGTCCGGTTTGTTCGACCACCATCGGGACCAACATTCCATTGTTCGCTTTCATCTCGCCGTCCTCCTCATAATTACGGGTGATAAGCCGGTATTCCCGGCAGCTATACATGATACGCGAACGCGCCGCTCCCTCTCCGAAAGAGGAGGCAACGCGCTCCCTGAAAAAAACCGCGGAACTTATTCCGCCTTGACATTGGCCTTGGAGGCGAGGAAATCCCAGACCTTGGAGTTCAACACATCCATTTCCAGGTCTTCCATGCTGCCGTTGCGTTCGAGCAGCTGGCGCATTTCCTTTTCCTTCTTGCCATAATAACGCGACAGCATCGCGATCTGGTTTTCCAGTTCGCCGGCTTCGACCGCGATGTTCTCTTTCTTCGCGATCTTGCGGAAAATGAACAGACGGCGCAGTTTTTCGCGGGCCGCTTTTTCCGCATCCCGGCGATGCTCGTCGAGATTCTTCTTGAACTCTTCGGCGTCGGCTTCGCTCTTCACCGTGCGGTTGGCCACCTGACGCAGCTCCTTGGCCTCTTCGGCTTCGATCAGCGACTTCGGCAGTTCGAACGCGGCGATGCCGGCTTCGAGCTTCGCGTACACGGCGTCGAGCACCTTGCCCTTGCGGGCTTCTTCGGCTTCGTGCTGCGCCGCTTCCGCGAGGCGGGCCTTCAACTCGTCGATGTTCGCCATCTGAAGCTTCTCACACAGCGCGGCGTCATCGAGCAGCTGCCGGCGCTGGATCGCCAGCACGTGGATTTTGAAGTTCACGGTCTTGCCGGCGAGTTCCGGTTGATGGTAATCCGCCGGGTATTCGGCTTTGAGCGCGTAATCCTGCCCGACTTCGGCGCCGGTCAGCGCGGCGATCGAGCCCGGAATGGATTCCGGCTGCGACAGCCACAGGTAGTTGGATTCGCATTCGACCTGGCGCTTCAGCGCCGGGCTCGCATCCGCCGGAAGTTCGAAGTCGCTGGTATAGCTGACCTTGAGCATGTCTTCGGCCTGCGCCGGCTCATTGACGTCGGCGTAACCGGCATACATCTGGCGGTAGTAGTTCAAACGGTTTTCGAGCTCCTTGTCGTCGGCTTTCGCCTCCGGCACATTGACTTCGATGCCGGTGTATTCGCCGACTTCGAATTCCGGAGCGATGCTCAGCGTCAGCGTGAACTTGAAATCCTGATCCAGCGAAAATTCGCCCTCTTCCGGCATCGCCCAGTTGACGATGTCATAAGAATCCTGCGACAGGCGCTGGAACGCGGCCTGAAAAAGCTTGCGCTTCAATTCGCTTTTCAGTTCTTCGGCATAGCGTTTGCGGACCATGGCGGCCGGAGCTTTGCCGCGACGGAATCCGGGGATGGCAACGGCCTGCGCCAATTCCGCAACCGTACTCCCGCACGCGTCTTTCATCGCTTCGCCGGAGACGACGAATTCAAACTTTTTTTCGCAGACGCCCGCGTCGGAGACCGTCAGATTTAATTTCGCAGCCAGATCGTTTCCCGCCATTTTCTTCTTCCCGTACCTTTCAATCGTTTATCTTGCACGTAATTTTTACCATAAAAAATAAGAATACCTGAACTTAGTAATATAGTTGTATTTTTCAGGTTTGCAAGTTTCCGCTCATAAAAAAACGCGTCCGAAAGGGCATCCGAACGCGTTGTTTTGCTATTTGCACGTTTAGGCCGGGCGGTTGCCGTGGAATGAAAGCCCGCGCAACGTATTCTGCAGGATTTCGTCGATGATCTCCGCATGGCACCGGTCGGGGAAGCCGGCTTCACCGGTGTATTGCTCGACAAACTCACGCAGGACAAAGTAAAAAAAACACTGTCCGAGGAGGTTGCAGATTTTGATCCGGATGGTGTCGCGCGGCGTATCCGGCGGCAGCGCCAGTTGCAGCAGTTGCTCGGCGGCCTCCATTTCCGGCCGTGAATAGCGTTCGAACATCTCCGGAAACAATTCGGACGGATCCATCATCTCATGCAGCCCGATCCGGCTGCGGGTGCGATCCAGCCGATTACGGCTGCGGCGGACGAAACGGATCACCATCCGGTAGATCCAGTTGCGCAGTTCCCGCTCGAATTCCGCCGCGGTCGTCACCGGACCGGGGGCGGGCGGCTCAATGCGCTCTCTGGCATGGATGACCCATTCGAATACCTGCCGGTACAGCTCTTCCTTGCCGGAAAAATAATAGTTGACCGCGGCGATATTGACTCCGGCGCGGCGGCAGATGCCGCGTACCGTCGAACGTCGGTAGCCGAAGTCGGCGAATTCCTGCATCGCCGCCTCGAGAATTTTATCCTTGGTTTCCACGCGAGGGGGGCTCCGTAAAAAAATAGTTCATACGTTAAATCGTAATTTAAAACATCTGTTTTAAAATGCAAGCGAAAGATGGAGAATTTTCCGATATTTCTTACCATGCTCTCTTGCGCCATTCGGCCGGATCGAGGCGGTAGAAGTCGGCGAATTGCCGGTAGAGCTCCGGGTGGGCGCGGCGCAATTGGAGTGGTTCGCAGAAGAAGCTTTCGGTGGTCACGGCGAAGAATTCGGCCGGGTTGGTGGCGCCGTACCAGTCGATCACCCCGCGAACGGCGTGGTGCTCCTCGTCGCACAGCCGGTCGTATTCGCGGCGCAGGGTGGTGCGCCATGCGCGCCGGGCATCGCCGCCGGGCAGCGGCGGCACGCCGTCGGCGGCGCCGTCCAGCTGGTCGATCTGGTGGGCGAATTCATGGAGAATCACGTTGCGGCGGCTGTGCATGTCGCGGGCTTCGCGCCGCGCTTCTTTCCACGCCAGCACCACTTCGCCGGATTGCCAGGATTCGCCGAGCCGCGCCGATGCGCCGACGATGACGGCTCCGGCGAAGGCGCCGTGGTTGCCTTTGGCGACATAGACGGCGGGATAGAGGATGATGTGCCGCAGCTGCGGATAGAAGTCGAAATCCTTGCGCAGCAGCAGGAGTCCGGCCAGGGTGGCGACGGTGATCTGCATTTCGCGGGTGACGGCGAGGCCGTCGGCGCCTTCGAAGCCCTTTTCGTCGAGCAGGACCTGGACTTGTCCGATTAATTCGCGTTTGAGTTCGCGCGGCAGCCACGCGGTCAGGGCGACGCGGCGGAAAAGACGGGTGTCCGACCACGACAACGGGTGACGCATCAGTCGCCGCCGCCGTCCGGCGCGGCGGCGGAAAGAAACGATTACCGCCGTGATGACGGCGGCTCCGAGTATGGCGAGAATGATCAATGGCGTCATGACGGTCGGCTCCTGCGTTTTAATTACTCCGTTATACTATAGCGCTATTTTGCAAATAATTCCGTGCCCGGATGCATATTTTCTTGCAATGACGCCCGGAGAAGTGTATATTTGAGAATAAACGGTTACGGAATACTCAGCTCTTAATCCTACTAGGGAGGTTGCGCATCATGAAAATTTATCAGCTTTCGCTTTTTATCGAAAACAAGCCGGGCGCGTTGAACGCCGTTTGCCAGATCCTGAAGCAGAACGACATCAACATCTGCACGTTGTCGCTGGCCGACACCCAGCAGTTCGGCATCCTCCGGCTGCTGGTGAAGGATTGTGAAAAGGCGCGCGTCGCGCTGGAAAAGGCCGGCTTCATCGTCAAAATGACCGAAGTCCTGGCATTGCCGGTGGCCGATCATCCGGGCGGTCTCGCGGAGCTGTTGAGCGTGATCGACGCCGCCGGATTGAGTGTCGAATATATGTATGCATTTACGTTCGGCCACCAGGATTATGCGATCATGGTGTTCCGCTTCGAGGATCCGGACCGGGCACTGGCGGTGTTGGAAAAAGCGCATGTGGATGTGTTGAGCGCGGTGGATTTGCTGGGTTGACGGGAAATGAAAGAAAGGATTGTGGTTCAGTCATGTCGGATTTTGTGATTCCCAACCGGATCTTTGATCCCGAGATGGAAACGATGCCGGTCGCGGAGCGAAAGAAACTTCAGTTGACACGTTTGCAGGATGCCTTGCGGCGTGCCGCGACGATTCCCTTTTACCGCGATGCCTTCGCCGAAGCGGGAGTGTCTCCGGATTCGCTCCGGTCGCTGGAGGATCTTCGCAAGTTCCCGTACACCACCAAGCAGGATATGCGCGACGCGTACCCGTTCGGCCTCTTCGCCGTGGATCGTTCGCAGCTGGCGCGGATTCACGCCTCCAGCGGCACCACCGGCAAACCTACCGTGGTCGGTTACACCTCGAAAGACCTGGAAACCTGGTCCGAGGTGTGCGCCCGCTTTCTGGTCGGCGGCGGTCTGACGCCGGACCAGGTGACGCAGGTGTCGTTCGGCTATGGCCTTTTCACCGGCGGATTCGGGCTGCATTACGGGATCGAGCGGGTCGGGGCGGCGGTGGTGCCGGCGTCCAGCGGCAACACCCAGCGGCAGATTTTGCTGCTGCGCGACCTCGGGGTCGAGACTTTGATCTGTACGCCGTCATACGCGCTGAATCTGGCGGACGCGGTGCGGGATATGGGATTGGATCCGGAGCGCGATCTGGCGCTGCGTTACGCGCACTTCGGCGGCGAACAGTGGACCGAAGATATGCGCAGGGTGATCGAGGAGATGCTGCCGATCCGCGCGTTCAATAACTACGGACTGAGCGAAATCATCGGACCCGGGGTTTCCGGCGAATGCGCCGCGCGCTGCGGCATGCACTTCCAGGAGGACCATTTCCTGACCGAGTGCGTCGATCCGGAGACGCTGGAGCCGGTCGGCGAGGGCGAAGAGGGCGAGTTGGTGATCACCGCGCTGACCAAGGAAGCCTGCCCGGTGATCCGTTACCGGACCCGCGACCTGGCGCGGCTGTATTACGATACTTGTTCGTGTGGACGGACCACGATGCGGATGAGCCGGGTCAAGGGACGTTCCGACGACATGCTGATTATTCGCGGCGTCAATGTGTTTCCGTCGCAGATCGAAGAGGCGCTGCTGCGTGTCGGCGGCACCGCGCCGCACTATCTGATCGAATTGACCCGGCCGCAGAATATGGACGAAGCGGCGGTCAAAGTGGAGATGCGGGCGCAGGACTTTTCGGACAAAATGGATACGCTGCAACGGCTGCGCGACCGGATCAACCGGGAAATTGCGGCGATTACCGGGATTCACTTCCGCATCGAGCTGGTGGCGCCGAATACGCTGGAGCGTTCGACCGGCAAAACCAAGCGGGTCGACGACCGCCGCAACCTTACAATCGAGTGACAGGAAACGTTATGGACAATCTGGAAGCGCGTAAGAATCTGTGGCGCGATTGCCGTCAGGTGGTGGTGAAAGCGGGGACCCGGCTGTTGACCGATCCGGGTTGTATGGCCAAGTTGATTTCCGGGATCGCCGCGATGCGGGAAGCCGGGTTGCAGGTGATGTTGGTGAGTTCCGGCGCGGTCGGCACCGGCATGCGCCAGATTCAGTTGAAAAAGCGGCCGAAGCAGTTGGCCAAGGTGCAGGCGCTGGCGGCGATCGGGCAGAGCAAACTGATGTCGCTGTACGACGACGAATGCCGCAAATACGGCTTCGCCACCGCGCAGCTGCTGCTGACCGCGGCGGATCTGCGTTCGCGCGAACGCTATTTGCATGTGTCGAATTGCCTGCATGCGTTGTGGGAGAGGGACGTGCTGCCGATCATCAACGAAAACGATTCGGTGTCGGTCGCTGAAATCAAGTTCGGCGACAACGACACGCTGGCGGGGATGCTGGCGACGATGATGCGGGCGCAGCTGACCATCATCCTGACCACCGAGCAGGGGTTGCGCGACCGCAACGAGGACGGCACGCTGGGCGAGCGGGTTTCGGTGGTGGAGACGCTGGACGAGCGGTATTACCAGGCGGCGACCGGCACCGACAACGCCGAGCTGTCGATCGGCGGGATGACGTCGAAGCTGAAGGCGGCCGCCGTGGTCACCGGCGCGGGCGAACATCTGTGGATTGCCGACGGCCGGATCGACGGCATTCTCCAGTCGATCATGAAGGGGGAAGATGTCGGCACGCTGTTTTTGCCGCACCATTCGCCGATGCGTTCGCGCAAGCGCTGGATTCAGTTTTTCGCCTCCAAAGCCGGCGTCGTCACCATCGACGCCGGGGCGGCGCTGGCGGTCGGAACGCGCGGTAAGAGCCTGCTGCCCTCAGGCGTGGTGGCTGTCTCGGGGAAGTTCAAGCGCGGCGACACGCTGGAAATACGTTCCGAAGCGGGCGTGGTGGTCGGGCGCGGCCTCACCAATTACGCCAGCGACGAATGCGAGCGCATCAAGGGGCTGCGCGGCACCGAATTGACGGCGCTGCTCGGCGAGGATGCGGAAATTGAATTGATTCACCGCGACAACATGGTTACGGTGCAGGATTGACGGGAAATACGGGACCCATGCGCATTTACATCAAAACCTACGGCTGCCAGATGAACGAACGCGACTCCGAAGCATTGGCGGGGGCGCTGGAAAAGCACGGACACCGGATGGTCGCGCGCGAAGACGAGGCGGATGTGTTGATTTTCAACACCTGCAGCGTGCGCGAACAGGCCGAGCGCAAGGCCGTCGGCAAGATCGGATTCATGAAAAAGCTCAAGCTGCGCAACCCCGATCTGATGATCGGCGTGATCGGCTGCATGGCCCAGAATCGCGGCGCCGCCTTGTTCGAAACGCTGCCGCATCTGGATTTCGTGCTCGGCACCGGGCAATTGCACAAGCTGCCCGAATTGGTCGAGTCGCTGCGCGCCGAACGGCGCCAGCTCGCCGAAACCGCGATGTCGCCGGAGGTGTTGACCAGTCTGGACGAACACTCCGCGGCGGAGCGCTATACGCCGTTTCAGGCGTCGATCGCGATCACCCGCGGCTGCAACCGTTTTTGTTCGTATTGCATCGTTCCGTATGTGCGCGGCCGGGAAATCAGCCGTGAAGCGGCAGATATTCTCGCCGAAGCGCAGCGGCTGGCCGATGACGGCGTCCGCGAGATTCTGCTGCTGGGGCAGAATGTCGCGGCGTATGGGCTCAACGGCAATATCGATCCGCCGGCGCCGGAGCATTCGCCCTTTGCCGAACTGTTGGAATCGCTATGCCGGATTGACGGCATCGCCCGCATCCGGTTTACCTCGCCGTATCCGAGCTATTTCAACCGGCGGCTGATCGAAACCATCGAACGCAACCCGAAAATCTGCCGCAACATTCATCTGCCGCTGCAATCCGGTTCGGCCCGGATCCTCGCCGCGATGAACCGGCAGTATTCCCCCGACTCCTACTGGGAAATCGTTCGGGAAATTCAGCGCCGGATGCCGGAGCTGACCTTTTCCACCGACGTGATCGTCGGCTTCCCCGGCGAAACCGACGAGGATTTCGGGCAGACCCGGGAACTGATGGAGCGCGTCGGCTTCGATCAGGCCTATATTTTCAAGTATTCGCCGCGCCCCGGCACCAAGTCGGGCGAATTGGCGGATTCGGTGCCGCAGGCGGTCAAGGAGGAGCGCAATCAACTGCTCCTCGGCGACCTCGAGCGGCGCACCCTGGCGCGCAATCGCAGCCTGATCGGCCAGACGCTCGAAGTGCTGATCGAAGGGCCGAGCGCCCGCAACATGGAACGCTGGTCCGGCAAAACCTCGACCGGCAAAACCGTGATTTTTTTCCCGGAACCGGGGATGCAACCCGGCGGACTCGCCATGGTTCCGATTCACTTCGCCACCGCTATGTCCCTCTTCGGCCCCGGCGTCCGGGATTGATAAGATGGCGTGCGTCTTGGATGGGAGGAAAGGTCCTTTTCCTCCCATCCAAACCACCCCACCTTTTCCCAAACCTTTTTGTGTTGATTTTTTGCCTCGTTGGGCAAAAGATGAGCTTGGGTTGAAGCAATGAAAGGGGGGAGCTATGAATCGGCGGGAATTTTTGAAGATGGCGGCGGTTGCCGGAGCGGCGGGAGCGTTGGCTTCGACAAGCGGGTGTGTGCGGCAATGTCTCAAGGAATCGGAGTCCTCCGATTTGCGCCGGCCGCTGGGCAAAACCGGGTTCCGGGTGTTTCCGGTGATATACGGCGGTATCGTTTCGATGTCGGACGGGCAGGAGGCTTCGGACCGTTATGTGGCATGGGCGCGGGAGCGCGGCGTCAATTATTTCGACGTGGCGCCGACCTACGGCGATGCGCAGGAGAAGTTGGGCGTTTCGTTGCGGCCCTGCCGCAAGGATATCTATCTGGCGTGCAAAACCGCGTGCCGGAAACGGGCGGAGGCGGAGCCGGAATTCGAGAACTCGTTCCGGATGCTTCATACCGATTGGTTTGACGTATACCAGTTGCACGCGTTGAGTTCCGAAGAGGATGTCGAGGCGGCGTTCACGGCGGACGGCGTGATGCCGTTTCTGATTGCCGCGAAGCGTGCGGGGCGGATACGGAAACTGGGCTTTACCGCGCATTCGGAGCAAGCGGCGCTGAAAGCGCTGTCGCTGTACGACTTCGATACCGTGATGTTTCCGGTCAATTGGCAGTTGGAGATGGGGGCCGGGATCGGCCGCAAGCTCGAACGGGAGATTGCCGCGCGCGGCATCGGTCTGTTGGGGATGAAGTCGCTGGTGCTTCGGGCGTGGCGCCCTGGAGAACAGAAGGATTCCGGTTACCCGAAGTCCTGGTGCAAGCCGATCGATCCCGCGGACGAAGCGCTGGCGTTGGCGGCATTGCGTTATACCTTCGCTGCGGGAGCCGATGTGCTCGTGCCGCCCGGGAATTTCAAAAGCTTTTCGTTTGTGGTCGAGCACATCCGCGAGGTACTGGCGCAGCCGCTGTCACCGGCGGACGAGTCGGTCCTGCTCCGGGAGCTGGCATTGGTGCGGAACGAACCGTTCTTCACGCCGGACGGGCGGTCGCACTGATATTTACTTGCGGCTCGGCAGATCGTGTTCCGAATAGCGGTATTCGCCTTTGGGGAAGATCGCCGGCACCACCACCAGCAGCATGGCGGCGAAGACGATCGCCACCGCGTAGACCAGAAACAGGCTCTGGTAGTGGCAGAATTTCCAACTGCCGACGCTCCACTCCGCCGCCAGCATCCCGGAACCCAGAATCAGCGACGAGACCATGCGCGAGAGACCGCTCCCGGTGCTCCCCAGGCTGCCGCAGAAGGCCATCGCCATCGCCTTGTTTCCCGGCGTTGCCAGCGCCATCATTTCGACGGTGCTGGCGACATTGGCGGTCGCCGCGGTGAAGCAGTAGCAGAACGCGAGTACCGCGATTGCCACGTATGCCGTCATCGGCGTCAGATTGGAGCCGATGAAAAATAACGACAGATTGGTGACAGCGTACATGATGTGCACGCCGAGCAACGTGTACTTGATACCGAGCCAACGGACGATTTTTCCCGCGACCAGCGAACCGAGCAGCATGCCGGAGAGTGTGATCGAGGAGATCAATACCACGATATTGTCCGGCGCGCCCAGTTGCCGCTTCAGGTACAACGTCACCAGGGGAATCGTTCCGACCGCGGCCAGGTTCAGGACGAACAAGTAGACCGAATAACCGGTCAGGGGCTTGTTGGCCAGCGCGGTGGCCAGTCCGCTTTTGAAGTCGAACGCGGGTTTTTCTTCGGGCGCGGGAAAAGCCGGTATTTTAGCGATGAAAACAAAGCGGCCGAAAAAGAGGATCGAGGCCACCAGCAGCACCAGCTGCAGTTGCCACACCGCCGGATTTTGGCCGATCACCAACCCGACTCCGAAGATGAAAAGCGCCGCCGATAACTGCCAGGAAAAACGCATCCTGCCGAAATAATGACTGCGGCGTTCGGTGGAAAGAAAGGTGTCCAGCATCGGAAACCACCCGGCGACATAACCGGTGCAGCAGAACGAAAACAGAATCAGCATACCGAGCAGCACGGTCGCCTGCGCGTTGCCGAAAAACGGCGCCGCCGCGATCAACAGATACGCCACGAAAGCGCAGGCCACCGAACGCAGGATGATACAGCGGGTGCCGAACTTGCCGGTCAGCCACGCCATCGGCAATACGAATAGGCCGTTCATCAGCGGCAGCAGCGCGGTGGTGATCATCGCGAACATATCCCCGGCGCCGAGCATGGTGGCATACAGGATGATCACGGCGCTGTCGGACAGAGTCACATCCCCGGTGGCGCCGAAACAGGCGGAAAGGATCGAATACCGTTCGGCCAATTGGTGGTTACGGTCGGCTGGAGGCGGAACAGATGCTTTCATAATGCAACTACACTCCCTGGTGGTTTCCCTGTTGCCGGATAAAATACCATCGGAATTCAATTTTGCCAGTCGGAAAAACCATTTTCAACGCTCTTCAGCGGGTCGCGGAGCTGTGTTTTGTATTTTTCGCACCAGTGCGAAAGGGCGCTGACCGAGGAGAAGCCGAGTTTTTCGGCGATTTCCTTGCGCCGCAGCCCCGCTTCGAGCAGCGAATTGAATTCGCTGAAGCGCACCTTGTCGACGTAGCGGTTCAGCGTCATCCCGGTGACCTGTTTGAAAATGCGCAGGAAGTGAAAATGGCTGTAACCCGCCATTTCCGCGATTTTCCGGCCGTAAATGTTCTTGCCCTTCTGTTCCGCGATCAGCCGTTCGATCAACCGGACGATTTGCACGTGGCGGTTTTTGTCGTCGGGCGGCTGCAGCATGGCCTCCCGCAGCCGGATCATGAGCACGCCCAGCAGCGCCATGACATTGTCGCGGACGATGTCTTTGGGCAGCGCGGCGTGCCGGAGCCGGTCGAATTCATGGCTGAACCAGTTGGAGAAGACGATGTCGTCGATCTGGTAGATTTCCCCGATGGAGTTGTAGCGCCCCGCCTGGATCTGGACCTGGCGGACCATCAGCGAATCGTGCATCAGGTGAAACCACCAGTGCAGCGCATTGTCGGCCGACGGCGTATAGCCGTAATCGTGGATGTCGCCGCGATGAAATACCATCCAGGTACCGGCGCAGATCCGGTACACCTCATGCTGAAAAAGGCAGTTCACCTCGCCGGATTCGGCAAACATGAACTCGATATGCTGGTGCGCATGCTGATGGCGTTGATGCCAGGCCGCGTTTTCCGCGTCCCGTACCGGTGTCGCCTCGATCGGCGCGAAAGCGCTGACCAGCCGCCACCGGGACGGGTGCTTCATAATATCGTTGGGTTCATCGTCCGCCATGTCGCGTCAGAAACCGGGGATCAGCCGTTGCGCGTTGCGGTGCAGGATGTTGTGCATGTCATCCTCACTGATCTTTGCTCCGACGATACCGCCGACTGCCTGGTATTCGTCGAACCACGGCAGGTCGGTGCCAAATAGAATCCGGTCGGAGCCGGCGCCGGCGACGAGCTGCTCGATGGAGCCGGCGCTGCCCGGAATGCTGGTCAATTCCAGATAGACATTCTCGGGGAAATCCCTGACCATCCGGGTGGCTTCATCCCACAGGCCGCAGAACGAGTGGCCGAGGATGTAACGGATGTTCGGGTACTTTTCGATCACCTTGCGCATCTCCTCCGGGCCGTCGAACGGGCTGCCGCCCCAGGTGTGGAACAGCACCAGCGCCTTTTCGGCGTCCGCCCGTTCCAGCGCCGGCGCGTAGCGCTTGTCGCTGGCCTTGACCTGATGGTAATCGGGCAGGATTTTGAAGCCGACCGCCAACGGTTTCCAGGTGTCGTACATGTCCATATCGTGCTGGACGATCTCCGGATAATGCGGATTGATGGCGATATAGATCCGCATCCGGTCGGCGTGGCGCCGGACGATTTCATAGCATTCCGTATTGGTGAAATCCGGGCTGAACAGCGCCCAGTGGTGGCAGAACACCAGCTTGCCGTTGATGCGTTTCAGATGCGCCGCCATCTCGTCGGCCTCCGTCAAGGGAAAGGTGATCGCGTTGTGCGCACCCATATGTCCGTGCATATCGTAAATCGGGCACTCGGGTACGGATTCGTTTTCCCAGAACGCCCGCCCCAGCTTGCTGGCCCCAAAAGGTTGATTCATGCTCATAATTGTACCTCGCTCAACAAACGTTCCAGGTTTCCGGCGGCGATCTTCTGCCGGTCGGCTTCCGCGATCTGCGCGTGTCGGATATTCATCATCTGGCTGGCGTGATTCCAGAACGGGTAGCCCGAACCGTAGAGCAGCTGGCCGGCGCCGTATTTGGCGACCAGTTGGGCCAGGCCGTCGGCGACCCAGTATTCGCAGATCTCCATGAACACCTTGTCGGTGGTTTCAAAGAACGGCCGGATATAGCGGTCGCATCCCCACAGATTGGTATTGGTGATCAGGAAGCGATTGTTCGGGAAGCGTTCGACCAGATCGTAGAATCCGCCCCAGCCGCCGGCTTCTTCGACGCTGATTTTCACGACGATATTGCGTTCGGCGAATTCGTCGAACTGGCGGCCGATCGAAATCCGGCGCGGCACCCAGCGGTGGTAGGTCGGACAGATTTCCACCATTTTCACCCGGTTGTCGCGCATGGCCCGGTAAAAGTCCGCGCCGGCGGGCATTTTCTCGTCCAGGCACTCCGGCAGGACGCACCAGCAGCCGGTCAGCCGCTGCTTCGGATCCTGCTGCAGCGCCCGGTCGACGTACAGATTTCCCATCACCGCGCCCGCGGGGGCGGTGTTGATGTAGCAGATCACTGCCTTTTCCACCCCGGCATAATCCATTTCCGCCAGCAACTTTCCAGCGTCGGCGGCGAACTCCCGAGTGCTGTTCATCGGCACCCCGATGCGACAATTTACGTCAAAAAACTTCAAGTCCTGCATTTCTCTTTACCCTTTTTTGGACAGCTTTGACCCCTGGAGCATACTGTAGCAGGAGTTTGATGATTGCGCCAATGCATTTTGTTGCTAAATGTTGTTGTTTTTTGCGATTGCTCCGCAATATACCATAACTCCGGTTTTGGGATTTTTCCAGTCGGAATGCCGTATTCCTCCGTCAAAGTCCCTGACCGGCAACGATTTTTTGAAAAAATGGCAAAATCGCAAGAAGAATCAACTTTTCGCAAGTTTTTGCCATTTGCTTTTGCGCCGGAGCGGCTATAGTAATAGCAACAAGCAACAAGTCGAAGCATGGAAAATTCTCGAACTTCAAAGGAAAGGGCGGAACGATGTTTGAACGCGGCAATGAGGAAATTTCGGCCATCGCGAAAGTGTTCGAAAGCGGCGCATTTATGCGCTATCGCGGCGGCGAGGGCGGCTTCACGGAACAATTCGAAGCCAAAGTGTGCGAGCGTACCGGCTCCAAATACGCCTTGTGCATGAACAGCGGCACCAATGCCCTGATTTCGGCGATGGTCGGCCTCAAGCTCAAACACGGCGATGAAGTGATCGTCCCGGCGTACACCTGGGTGGCGAGCGCGATGGCGGCGTTGATGGCCGGCGCGATTCCGGTGCTGGCCGACGTCGACGAGTCGCTGTGCCTGGACCCGGAAGACTTCGAACGCAGAATCACCCCCAATACCAAGGCGGTGATCCCGGTCCACATCAACAACCGTCTGTGCAACCTCGACGCCATTTGCGCGATCGCGAAGAAGCACAATATTTATGTGGTGGAGGACGCCTGCCAGGCGGTCGGACTGCGCTATGCCGACGGCCGTTCCGCCGGCGCGATCGGCGACGCGGGCGCGTTCAGCTTCAACGTGTTCAAGAATATCATGTGCGGCGAAGGCGGCATGCTGCTGACCGACAGCCGCACGGTCTACGAACGCGCGTTGATGCTTCATGACGCCGGCTGCTACACGCGTAATCACGCCGATTCGATCAGCGAACCCTTCTTCCCCGGCTTCAACTTCCGGGTTTCCGAAGTCCAGGGTGCGATTCTGTTCGAACAGTACAAGCGCCTGGAGCGCATTATCGGCCGTTTGAATGAGCACAAGGCCATCGCGCTGAAGGAATTGGCCGGCGCGAAGAGCTTCCGGATTGCCAAGGAAAACGACCCCGGCACGTTGTCGGTGGTGGCGGCGTTCGAGTGCCCGGATATGGCCAAGCAGTTTGCCGAGAAGTTCGGCCTGTTGCGGATCGCCGACAGCGGCCGGCACATTTTCACCAACTGGGAACCGATCCTCAAAAAGACGTTCTACAGCGATGAAGTGAATCCGTACCGCTTCGCCAAGGGCGAAATCAGCTATGCCAAAGAGAAGTTCCAGCGGACGCTCGATATCGTCGACCGTTCGGTGCTGATCGACTACGGTTACGACAAGAGTGCGGATGAATACCGCGCCTTCTGCCGCCAGTTGGCCGCTTTCTGAATGGAAGCATAAACGCGAAAAAAAAGGGGCAATCCGGAAATGGATTGCCCCTTTTGCTTTCGTGACTTTATTCCGAACCGTCTGGATACCCTACTGCTTGCACGTAGAGAATCCGGTGGTTTTCCGGCAGTTGCAGCAGCGACTTATAGGCGGCGGCGTCGAAGCTGCCCCGGAATACCGTGGCAAGGCCGGCGGAGGCGCAAAAGAGGTAGATGCTCTGCCCCACGAAACCGGAGTCGACCTGGGCCAAGTCGAGCGTCTGCTTGTCCAAATCGGCGGTGATGATCACCATCAGCGGCGCGTCGCCGGTGCGGTACTCCGAAGTTTGAACCAATTTGTTGGCGGCGGCATCGTAACGGAACGTTCCCTCGGGAATACAGACGTACAGTGTGAGCTCCTGACGGTTCAATGCCGTCGGCGTGGTTTTGCGGCCGTCTTCGCGGTTGATGCCCCCCCCGGCCCAGAGCAGACTCGACAGCGTCTCCTGCGGCAGGGCGCGGTCGCTGAATTGGCGCTGGGTCCGGCGCAGGCTCAACGCTTCCATCAACGGCATTCCGCCTGAAGTTTGCGGCTTCGGCAATTCGATATCGGCAGCGCCGAGCAGGGCGGTCAAGCCCAGCCCCAGCGTGAGAGTGATTGTTTTCTTCATGATTTCCACTCCTTATGTTTGCGTTCCGTACTCCTGGGCAATAACCCGAAAACGGAGTAATATACCGTTTCGGAGCGGAACATGCAACCTTCCGGCGGCAAAATCCGGAAAATTATTTTTCGCCGTATCCGTGTTGGCCTGTGAAAGTCGCCGGGTCGCAGAATTTGTTCCGGTATTCCCGCGGCGGCAGGCCGGTCGATTTTTTGAAAAAACGCGAAAAATAGTATTCGTCGTTGAAGCGGAGGAGGCTGGCGACCTCTTTGACGCTGTGGCGGTGGCATTGCAGCAGCTTTCCGGCTTTCAGCGTCAGCTCCGTGTTCAGGAGGTGTTTGACCGTCATACCGAAATCCCGGGAAAAAGACCGGGAGAAGGCATCGGCGGAGCTGCCGGACAATTTCGCCAGCTCCCCGACGGTGGTTCGGGCGTCGGCGTGTTCCCGGACGAAGGCGAGGACGGGGCGGTAGCGCTGATGTTGCGGCGGCGGCAGACTGTCGGCGGGGAGAAACGGGACGGTTTCCTGCAGCACGAGGCTTTTCAATTCGCACAGCGCGGCAGGGGAGGGGGGCTCCTGCCGGAACAGGCGGTAAAGCCGTTCGACGATACCCCCGGCACCGGGGCGCATGGTGAGGAGATCGTACCCGGCGAAGAGATTGTATTCCCCGATGGAAACCCGGTAATGAAAGGCGAAAAAGCGGGTGTCCTGCCGGAAAGAGAATTCCAGATCGCTGTTTTCACTCATGAAGCAGAGCGCTCCTGCCGACATGGCGATCGAGGTGCCGTTGGAGTGGCTGCGGATCCGGGAGAGCTCCATACCGGTGGAATACACCGCGAAAAGCCGGTTGAACGGGAAGCGGTTACGTCCATGATAATCGATGGCGGCGTCGGACGCCTGCAGGAATTCCAGCTCCAATGCATTCATGCCGTGCTGCAGCGGCAAATGCTCGTTCACACCCGAAAACATACAACGAAACCCCGTATTTGTCCATTGTTTTTTGTTGTTCTTTGCAGTATACTATATGATAAATACCAAAAAATACAAGTGGGGGTGGCATATGCTTTTGGAGCGCGAACGTACCCGGGAAGTGTCATTTCCGGTCGGAGGCATCGGTGCCGGCTGCATCGGAATTTCCGGGGCGGGACGGCTGCGGGATTGGGAGATATTCAATCACGCCGGCAAGAATCTGGCCAACGGCTGTTCGCATTTCGCCGTCAGGGCGGAACGCGACGGCAAGGTGGAGTCGGCGCGGATTTTGAATGGCGACCTCGAACAGGATTTTTCCGGTTCCTTCGAGGCCCCGGAGGCGATGTTCCGCGGCTTCGGCTGGGGGCCCGGCAACGCGACGATGTGCGGTTTCCCCCATTTCGCGGACTGTTCCCTCGCGGGGGAGTTTCCGGTGGCGGAGTTCCGGTTCCGGGACAATCACTTTCCGGCGGAGGTGAATCTGACGGCATGGAGCCCGTTTGTCCCCGGTGACTCGGCGCTGTCGTCGCTGCCGTGTGCGCTCTTCGACATTGAATTCTTCAATCGCGGCGCGTTCACGTATGATTTTTCGGCCATCGGGGTATTGAGCAATTTCTGGAATGGCGACGGCGCGGCCAACGCGGTGTCGCGCCACGGCGGCTTCACGCAGCTTGTCGTCGGCAATCATCTTTCCGGCGATGCGCTGGAATACGGCGAAATCGCGCTTTCCACCGATGCCGGGGAGGTGTCGCATCAGGAATACTGGTATCGCGGCGGCTGGATGGATCCGTTCGAGGTATACTGGCACGACCTTAACCAGCCGGGCCACTTCCGCAATCGGACTTACGGCGGGCACGATGCGCGGGTAGGGAACGACGCCGGATTGTTGGCGGCTCACCTGCGACTGGCGCCGGGCGAAAAGGGGCGTGTCCGTTTCGTGATCTCCTGGTATGTGCCGAATTGCAGCAACGATTGGTATCCGGCCGAAGATCTGGCGCGGGAGATGGCGCGTTGCGGGGTGCGTGAGAACCGGTGGCGGAATTATTACGCCGGTTTGTGCTCCTCCGCCGCCGATGCCGCGCTCCGGGTATTGGAGCGCGGCGACGCCATTTGGCAGGATGTCCGGAATTTTCGTGACGCGCTGCATGCGTCCACGATTCCGGCACCGGCATTGGCGGGGGCGGCGGAAAACCTGGCGGTGCTGATTTCGCCGACCTGCCTGCGTTTGGAGGATGGGACCTTCTGGGCGTGGGAGGGGGTCGGTCCCCGGCATGGGTCGTGCTCGGGATCGTGCCAGCATGTGTGGAATTACGCCCAGGCGCTGCCGTTGCTGTTTCCCGATCTGGAACGGTCGATGCGCGAGTCCCATTTGAAATACGGTTTCGATCCGAGGGGTGGATTGCATTTCCGGCTGATGCTGCCGCTGGGGATTCAGGCCGATAATGACTGGTGGCGTCCGTGCGTCGACGGCGCGTTCGGCGAGGTGATGAAGGTCTACCGGGAGTGGAAGGTGTGCGGCTGCGATGCCTGGCTGAAGTCGATGTGGAGCGCGGTGAAGCGGATTCTCGAATTCGCCTGGAGCCCGGAGAATCCGGACCGGTGGGATCCGGAGCGGAGCGGTATTCTTGCCGGGCGCCAGCATCACACGCTGGATATGGAATTGTTCGGCCCCTCCGGCTGGCTGCAGGGGCATTACCTCGGCGCATTGAAGGCGGCGGCGGCAATGGCGCCGGTCTGCGGCGATGCCGCGTTCGGGGAGCAGTGCCAGGCGATCTTCGAGCGCGGGTGCGCCGCCGGGGAGGCGTTGCTTTTCAATGGGGAGTATTATGTTCAGAAGCTCGATCTGGATGACCGTGCGGCGCTGGCGCCGTTCTTTCCGGAAATGGCCGGCGCGGAGGCAAACCCGTATTGGAGTGAGGAACACCGGGAAATCAAATACCAGATCGGCGACGGTTGCGCGATCGATTCGCATCTGGGGCAATGGTATGCGTCGCTTTACGGCATCGGCGGGGTGCTGGATCCGGAACATGTCAAATCGACGCTGGCGGCGATTTACCGGCATAACTTTTTGCCGTCGCTGCGCGAATTCGCCAATCCGTGGCGGGTTTTCGCCCTCAACGACGAAGGCGGGACGTTGATGTGCACGTGGCCGGCGGGGACGCGCAAACCGGTGATTCCACTGCCCTACAATACGGAAACGATGACCGGATTCGAATGGGCCTTCGCCTGTCATCTGGTGATGGCGGGGGAGCTCGAAAAGGGCGGACAAGTGGCGCGGGCGATCCGGGAACGCTACCGGGGCGACAACCGGAATCCGTGGAATGAAATCGAGTGCGGCAGCAATTACGCCCGCAGTATGGCGGCCTATGCGATGCTTCAGGCTTACAGCGGCTTTTCCTATGACATGGGAGAGGGCAGGATCGGCTTTCAGCCGGTCGTCGACGGCGATTTCCAATGCTTCTGGTCGCTGGGCCGGGTGTGGGGGACATGGGCGCGGGAGGGCGCGGAATCCCGTTTGCATATCCTGTACGGCGAGGCGGATTTCACCGGCTTCGACATCGCCGGGACGAGTGTCGCCCGGAACGGTGCGGCGCTGAAAAGCCGCCGGGAACAGAACCGGATCGTCCTGGACGATCCGGTTCATGTCACCCGGAACGATGTCTTACATTTCCGTTGAACCGCCGCTTACCGGTCGAGCAGCCGTACCGCCCGGTCGCGGATGGACTGGATGTGTTCCGGGGTCGGGCTTTCCAGCATAATCCGGGGCGCGTTGTCCAGCCACTCCTGCATTTCCCGGCGCAGTTCGACCGGCAGCTCCAGGGTGTCGATGGCGTTTTTTATCAGGCGGTGGAGCTCGATGTCTTCGACGGTTTCGCGCCACGATTCCCAATGTCGGGTGGTTACGGCTCCGGCGTCGGAACGGAAGACCACCGCCGCGTCCGGCCAGGTGTAGGATGGCGTCGCGTCGAAGTCGTCCCATTGATCCCCGACCGGGAAGTGCGCCGACCAAAAGCCGATGCCGTCGAGCCGGTGCGCCACGGCCAGCCAACCGAAACGCCGGAAGGTGCTGACGATAGCGCTTTCGTCGCGGGCGGTCTGTACCGTGCAATTGTTGTAGAACCACAGGGGCTTGCCCTCCGCTTTCAGGAATTCGCGCACGGCGGTGTCCTCATAATGGCGCGAGTAGGGCATCCACACGTCGACGTAGGGCGCCAGGAGCTTGAAGGTCCCTTCCAGGGTGGTCGGCATGTTGCCTTCCGGCCAGTGTGCGGGCGGGTTGGCGATGATCCGGGCGTCCGGCCGTACCGCCTTGATGCCGCGGGCGAAGGCCAGCCATTTGGCGGCGCTGCGGTCGCAGGGTTCGTCGAGGATTTCCACCAGTATCTGATTCTTGTGGAAACCGGCGTCGCGCATCCACTGGAAATAGCGCTCCAGGGCCTCGTCGAGGATTTCCCGGAACTGCGCCGGATTGTTCCGTTCCAGCTTGACCAGGTCGTCCTGCATTGCCCACATACCGGAGACGGCCAGAAAGTTGTTGAAGCCGTAGTCGCGGAAGCCCTCGTTGACCGTGACGTAATGCAACCGGCTGTCGGCGTCATCGGCGCCGCCGTAGGTGACGACCGCGAGCGACGGGTGGCGCGGCAACTGCGCCGCAATGATCCGTACCGGGATAACCTGGCGGAACAATTCTCCGGCGTCCAGCACGATCCGGTAATCGCCGGACGGGGCTGCTTCGCCGGAAACGGCGTCGAAGGCACGTATCCGCAACCAGAGCCGTACCGTTTCTCCCGGCGCCAGGCGCAAAGCGGGAAAGCCGCGGTATTGCTCCTGACGCAGGAATGATTCCGGCAGAGCGCCGTCGAAGGATGCCAGTTGTTCGGCCGTGAAGAGATTCAACAGTGCTTCGCCGTGCTCCCGGGTCTTTTGCGGCACGGCAACCAGCAGCTCCGCGGTGGCGTTTTCCGGCAGCTCCGAAGCAACCGCGACCTCGAATTCCAGAGGTTCGTTGGAACGGTTGGCGATGGCGATGAAGCGTTGTTCGGTGTCGCCTCGCAGCATGACCACGGGCCATTCGGTCAGGAGCGTGGTGTCGCGGCTGCCGCCATAGGTGTTGGCCCAGGGATTTTCCGACCGGACGGTCACTTTCCCGGCGATCTGCGGATTGGCCAGGTTGTCGGCGGTGACTGTTGGCGGTAGTTCCGCAGCCGGTTCGATTCGCGGCAGGTCCGCGTCTTCGCCATGGATGACGATCTCGCCGAGCTGCGACCAGCGGTCGCCGTCGCCGGAGAAGCCCACCTCCAGCGATGCCGTCACCACGTCGAGTTCCCGGTAAGCCAGCACTTTGCAGGCGCTGCCGCCGAATTCCTCCTCGCGCCACCTGGCGCCGAAGGGCAGCACGACCGGGATGGTGAATTCCCCGGCGGCGTCGGCGGCGTAGGCCGCGCCCCGGACAGCTTCAGTATATTCATCGCTCACCACCGGCGGCGATTGCTGGATGAAGCTGACGCCGGTGATGCGTACCGGCTGGCGCCAGGCAAAGACGAAACGGTCGCCCCAGCCGCCGAAACGGGGCAACCAGGCGGATCCCGGCAGGAAGTGTTCCCAGTCGACGCGCCCGTCACGGATGCGTTCGGCGACATCGGGATTGGCCTGGCTGGTCAGGGAGGCTTCGCGGGTGATGTCGCGGCCGAACAGCATGACGGCGGTCAGGAGGATCGGGATGAGGAGGGTGTTTCTGTGCATGGAAAATCTCAGTTATAAGGGTTGGTATGGTAGTGCCAGTTGTAGATGTTGTTGTAGAGGAATACTTCTTCCTTCCGGCTTTCCGGCTGGCCTTCGACATGGCCGTCGATGCAGAGGAGGTTGCACGGCGTGCCGTGGCGGTAGACCGGTTGGGTTCCTTCCCACCATGGACCGTTCGCTCCGGGCCAACAGCCATGCCAGCCGCTATCCTGGGCGCCGTCGAAGATGAGCGGCGAGCGGGATGGTTCGGCGATATTGCTGTATTTCGCGTAATTCAGGTTAGCGTTCATCTGATATCCCACCGTCCAGGCGTTGGGCATGACGAAGGTCGGGCACTGGACTTGTTTGCTACTTTCGGAGGCGGTCAGAAAAGGCATCATCGCCCGGTTGAACGGGCCCCAGGGGTCGACGCCGTAGCGACCGTAGCCCGGCAGTTCGTCGTTCCAGTAGGCGAATAAGGTGTTGTCGTATTCGTTGACGTAAAAAACCATGGCCAACCCGTACTGCTTCAGGCTGCTCACGCAGCTCGAAGCCTGTGCCGCGGCGCGGGCTTTGGACAGGGCGGGCAGCAGCATGCTGGCGAGAATTGCAATAATTGCAATCACTACCAAGAGCTCAATAAGTGTGAATGTTTTTCGCTTCATAAGGCATTTCCTTTCGATTGTATGTTCAACCCCGGGTTCCGACTTTCCGGGTGCTGCTCCTGGGATAGAATTCCAGCTCGATTGCTTTTGCCGCGTCGAAAACCGGCGGCGGGATTTCCGGGGTGACGGCGGCGATGAGGCTGCACACCAACTGGGCGGCCAGCACCTCGAAGTCGAACCCGACGCTGGTCAGCTCCGGGACCATGCTCATGGCCAGGCAGGAGTTGTCGAATCCGATGATGTTGATGTCGTCGGGTACGGTAATCCTGCGGCGGTTGAGTTCGCCGTAGCCGCCCAGGACGAAACTGTCGGAGAGAAAGAAGAGCGCCGTGACTTCCGGGTGGCGGTCGAGCAGGGCGTTGGTCAGCTCCGCTCCGCGGCGATGGTAGTGGTCGGTGACCTCCGCGCAGGCAATCAGCGACTCGGGATAATCCGGCCAATAGCCGCGGATCCGCCTCAGGAAGAGTGCGGATTTTTCCGCGTCGGCGCCCAATGAATTGCCGACGACGCCGATATGGCGGTGCCCCAGGGCGAGCAGATGCTCGGTCAATTGGCGGATGCCGGAATCCAGGTTTACGGCCAACGAATGGCCGTTTGCGTAGGGCATGGACTCCCAGTAGGTGACCGCCGGCACCGGAAAACTGCGTTCCAGCATGGCGAAGAAATCCGCCTCGAAACGGCCGATGAGGATCAGCCCGTCGGCGTTACCGGGCAGGCGCATGGCCTGATTCAGGTCGGCTTGGCTGTCGACGACCTGGATGTAGGAGTGAAATTTGGTCCTGCCGATATATTGCAGCAGGGCTTGCAGGAGCGATTGCAGCCAGAAGTTGTTTTCGGCGCTGCGCTTTTCGATCAGAATGCCGATGCAGTTGCTGTTCACCGCCCGGATTGCCCGGGCATTGAGGTTGGGTACGTAATTCAGTTCCCGGATGGCATCTTCGATGCGCTTCCGGCGGCTGGGGTGGCAGCATCCTGTGTTGTTGATCACCCGCGAAACGGTCCCGACACTGACTCCGGCCAGCTTCGCTACATCATTGATCGTAATTCGCGCCGTCATTGTTTGTCACCTTGGATAAATGAATATTATAACGATATTGAATCGTTTCCATTTTCTATTATAGCCAATTATTCTGAAAAAGTCAAGAGGCATCCGATGGTTTTAGTGAAAAATTCACATATTTAATTTTTTGAGAATTCAAAACGAAACGCGCGCCAAGATCTCTTGCATGAATATTGCCCGCCTTTTAATCTGCCATATGACGGTTGACTTAATGTCCATGGCAGCAGCCGCCGGAGCCGCAATGCGACCCGGCGGCGGGGCAACTGCCGCTGGAGGGGCAGCGGCCGGTCTTGGGCGATGCCACCGCGAAGCTGGAAAGCAGGCGTTCGAGGTCTTTGCTGCCGCACTCCGGGCAGATCGGGGTGGCGTCACGCTTCTGCAGCAGCAATTCGAAGGTGCGGTTGCACTTCCGGCAATGGTATTCGAAAATCGGCATGGTGGTTACTCCTCGTGTGAAAAATTGGTTTCCTATTCACCGCTGGTGCGGCGCCTCATCCGCTCCGTGTGTAGATGGGATTGTCGCTCACGCTTCCAATTCCATCTACACCATCGCTACTTCGGGTGGCTTCCGCTCACCTCCCGGTTCGCTTGCTTTACTTTCGCCTCTTCCGGGCACCTGCGGCGCCATCGGCGACCAGCAGAATTCACCTGCTGGACCGGTACCTCCGTATGACGGAGTGCAGACCGCCACGCTATGCGTGGCTCTATTTGATTTTTTTTATTTTCAATTATAAAAGATGTCGCGGTGGACGAAGCCATCGAGGGCGGTTCGCGGGTCGAACAATGCCGGTCGGCCGCAGCGGTCCACCGCCAGCGGGCCCGGCGCGACCACGCCGAACGTCCGCAGCTCCCGTTCGAACACCGTCCGGCGCGGAATGTCGTCGTCCCCCCGCCGGAAGTGTTCCAGCTCCTCCAGGTATACCGTGTCCGGCAACTGGTAAGCCACCACCCGCCGATGCGGAATTCCGCACAAAAACCAGTAGACCGACGCCTGGAACAAAGCAAATGCGTCCGCTTCCGCCAACGTCAGCTTCTCGTAACGCCCATCCGGCTCGTACAGCACCCGCCGTACTTCGTCTCTGGCCAGAATCCGCTCCCCGTCGATTTTCGCCAGCTTCGGATAGCCGCGCAACAGTTGCAATTGCCGTTTCGGCCACTCTTTCACGCGCTGTTCGGCCATGTGCTGCAGATCGCGCCAGTAGAAATCTTCGGCCAGCGCCGCGTTGCCGCAGCCGGGGAGGGCGGCGAGCAATTTGAACAACTGTGCCGGTTCCAGCACCGGGCGCAACTCCAGCAGCATATGGGCGTCGCGCTGCCAATCCTGCCGGGTCAGGCGCCGGAGCTGCTTGACCCCGTAAACGTCGACCAGCGCGAACCGGTCGTCGTCGGGGCTGTACAACAGGTTGCCCAGATGCAAATCCGGATGCCGGAAATTCGCCGCTTCCAACCGCAGAATGAAATCCCGCAGCAGCTCCGCGAAGTGCAATGCTGGCGCCTCCGGCTGCGCCAGCGTCCGGTACATGTAATCGCCGGCGGTCGGCGCCCGGTCGCGCCACTTGCGCGAGACACTGACGTTGACGGCGCCCTTTTGCAGCCAGCCGAGGTATTCGATGACCGGGATTCCGGCGGCTTCCAATGCCTTGCCGGAGCGGTATTCCAGCTTGGCCTTGGGGCGGAAAATCGACAGGTAGCGTTTGAACCGGGTGTCCGGAACCTCGAACTTGACGAAGTAATCACCGCAGGCAAACACCGCCCGCACCGGATTGATCTTTACCAGTGTATCGGCGTCGAAGCGGGCACTGCTGCGCAGGTAATCCAGCACCTCCGTCGGCAGCTCATGGCTGCGCCACCCCGGCGCGTTCAAGTCGAATAACGCTTTGCCCATAACCTCGACTCCCGATGTTTAAAGTTTTGCTTGACATCCGCCGCCGATGCGGCGAGTGTGCCGATTGCCACGGTGGAAACGGGGCCGCATTGCGCCCCGGCAGACGCGGGGGCCCGCCCCTCCCACCCCGGATCGCTCGGCCGCTCGGCTTCACGTTTTTGCCGCCAATTGGCGGCAAAAACTCTCTTCACTCATGAAAACGCTACCGCATTTTCATGAGTGACCCCCTCAGCGCACGAAAGTGCGCCGTTCGCCGGGGGAGGCTCCGTGCCGCGCTCCTTGGCGCGAGCTTCGCGGCGCCAATTCCTAGCTGGCCAGGTCGCGCCTGACCGGCGCTCCCCCGTGCGCGCTCACGAGTGAACGATAGTGCGATGGGTGCGCGGCAACGGCATCTCCACCGTCGGAGGCGCGCCACGGACAGCTATATGGCACTCAAACAGCCGTGTCCATTGCCGTCCGTTGCAGTCCGTTGTTATGCGCACACCACACTTACTTCCTGATAAAAAAATCGGTGCCGCCGAAGCGGCGCAACTCCCAGCCTTCCAGCTTGTGCCGCAGGAAATCTCCTGCCGCTCCCGGATAATCCGGCAGCTCCCAGACGATTTTCGCTCCGGGCGCCCATTCGACCAGCGCCTGCGCCAGCTTGTGAAAGTACACCGCCGACTCCGCATACGGCGGATCCGCGATCACCAGGTCCGGCTCGAAGCGCACCCGTCGGAACGCACCCGTCAGCACATCGCCCACGATCACCTGATCGAGGAACCCGGCTCCGGCGCGTTGCACCTTTTCCACGTTTTCTTCGATCACCGCCGCGTGGCGCCGGTCGCGTTCGATAAACGCCACCTCCGCCGCGCCGCGGCTGGCCGCCTCCAAACCCAACGCTCCCGAACCGGCGAACAAATCCACCACCCGCAAGCCCCCGAAGTCCCCGAGGCTGCTGAACAACGCCTCCCGCGCCCGTCCGATGGTTGGGCGCACTGCCTGTCCGGCCGGGGTCGAAAGGACGATACTTCGGGCAATTCCCGCTACAATCCGCATCCCGCTGTCACTCCCATTCGATCGTGCCCGGCGGCTTGCTGGTGATGTCGTACACCACCCGGTTCACCCCGCGCACTTCATTGATGATGCGGTTCGAAATGACCTCCATGACTTCATACGGCAATTTGACCCAGTCCGCCGTCATCCCGTCCGAAGACTCCACCGCCCGCAACGCAATCACATAATCGTAGGTGCGGCCGTCGCCCATCACCCCGACCGAACGCACCGGCAGGAATACCGCGAAGGTCTGCCAGGTTTTATAATACAACCCCGCGCGCTTGACCTCCTCGACCACCACCGCGTCCGCTTCGCGCAGCATCCGCAGCGTTTCCGGCGTCACCGCGCCGATGTGGCGCACCGCCAGCCCCGGACCCGGGAACGGCTGCCGCATCACCACATCCTCGGGCAAGCCCAACTGCCGCCCGACTTCGCGCACCTCGTCTTTAAAGAGACGGCTCAACGGCTCCAACAGCTTGAATTTCATCTCCTTGGGAAGGCCGCCGACATTGTGGTGACTCTTGATCAGCGCCGCCGGGTTGCCGTCGATCGGCACGCTTTCGATCACATCGGGGTAGGTGGTACCCTGCGCCAGAAACGCCGCGCCGTCGATTTTGGCGGAAGCGTCATCGAAGACGTAGACGAATTCATTGCCGATGATCTTGCGCTTGGTTTCCGGGTCGTCCGCGCCCGCCAGTTTGCTCAAAAAGCGTTCTTCCGCATCCACATACACCAAATCCATCTGGAAATTGCGCCCGAACAGGTCGCGCACCTTTTCGGCTTCGTTCAGGCGCAGCAGGCCGTTGTTGACAAAGATACAGGTCAGCTGCTGTCCGATCGCCCGGTGGATCAAGGCCGCCGCGACGCTCGAATCCACGCCGCCGGAGAGGCCGAGAATCACCCGTTCGCCGCCGACTTTGGCCCGGATATCCGCCACCGCGTCCTCGATGAACGACGCCATGGTCCAATTGCCGGAGCAGCCGCAGATCCGGTGGCAGAAGTTGTCGATGATGACCTTTCCCTGCGGCGTGTGCACCACCTCCGGGTGGAACTGAATCCCGTACAATTGCCGGTCCTCCCACGCCACCGCGCAGTATTCGGTGTTGCCGGAGCTCGCCAGCACCTTGAAGTCATGCGACGGCGGCGCGCCGACCTTGTCGCCGTGCGACATCCAGACCGGAATGTCACCGGCAAGACCCGCGAATAAATTGGAATTATTCAGGATATGCAGCGTGGCTTTGCCGTATTCCCGGGCATTCCCGGGAACCACCGAACCGCCGAGCGTGTGCACCAGCAATTGCATGCCGTAACAGATACCCAGGACCGGGACGCCGAGATGGAACACCTCCGGATCGCACTTGGGGGCGTTCGGCTCGTAGACGCTGGCGGGGCCGCCGGAGAGGATGATGCCTTTCGGGTTTTCCCGCTTGATGCTCTCCGCCGTCGCGTTCCACGGCAGAATTTTGCTGTACACCTGCGCTTCGCGGATGCGGCGCGCAATCAGTTGGCTGTACTGGGAACCGAAGTCCAGTACAATCACGGTTTCGGGAGATCGGTCGGTACTCACAATAGGCATGCCTCGTCGTTGGAGTGGTTACTTGCGCAATGCGGCCATGATTTCGGCCGGATGCTCTTTCAAAGTCGTTTTCAGCGCGGCGAAATCCAGCGGACGCACCCGGCGGCCGAATTCCGCGAACCACGCATTTTTCGCCGCGGCATCGGCGAATTCCTGCTTCGCCCAGTCGCTGACATAGCCTTTGCCGAATGGCGTCAGCAAGGTATGCGCCGCCGCGATGGCCGCGCCAGTGACGAAGGTTTGCAGGTGCTTGCTCAACGCCGGCACCTCGAAGCTGTCCACCAGCTTGAGGCCGGGGGCGTTCATCTCCGTACCCACGCAGACCGGCAGATGGAGCGCTTCGGCGGCGGCGATAATGCGGTCGAGTTCGGCGGTCAGTTGCGCCGCCTTCGCCGGATCGGAGACGTTCCAGTTCCGGTCCGGGACGATATTGACCATGGCGACGCCGTTGGCGACATGGTGGGCCAGCAGCGCGTCGACGTCGGCTTCTCCGGCGGAGAGGCCGTTCAGCCACGCGATCGACGGGATCGCGCCGCAGGCCAGGACGAATTGGTTCATCGCCGCCAGCGTCGGAAAGGATTCGGGATCGGCGACGATGTAACCGGCGCCGCCCTTTTTCATGGTTTTGGCGCGGATCGCGGCTTCGAGCTTGGCCGGGTTGCCGAGAATGGCGAGCGTGTCTTCGCAGCTCATGCCCAGCTTGCCGGCGAGGTAGCGTGCCCGCTCGTCCCGGTCGGAATAGACGGTTTCGGCTTTGCGGCGGTAGGCTTCGCAGACGTGCCGCTCGGTGACATTGCCCTTCGGCGTCAGGCCGCCGGCGTCGCGGACGAAGTCGAGCGCGATCTCCGGCATGTAGGCGTTGACCAGTTCGACGATCCGGCGGGTGCGCTCGGAGGCTTTGTTTTTCAGCTCCAGCGCGAAGCCGCGCACGGCGGCGGGCACCTGGCTGGAAGCGAAGCCGACGCCCATGTGATAGGCGACGCCGGGTTCGCCGGGGGAGTTGATCTCCTTGTCGGCGAATTCGGGGATAAACACGCGGGTTTCCATCCCGGCAATCGCGCGCAAATTGAACCATTGTGCGGTTTCGAGAAATTCATCGACGCCGTCGAGCACGTCGAAGTCCACCATGCCGACCGCGAACCAGCCGGATTTTTTCGCCAGCCACGCGATCCGGCTCGGCGAGAAACCGAAGCCGTTATAAGAGAAAAAGGTATGGCAGTGCAGATTGTGAATCTCGAGATCCTCATTCAACCGCACCTTGCGGGTGTTGCACAGTTCGCGCAATTCCGCGGCGGCGTTGCGCCGCACGGTTGCATTCAAGGAATTAAGGTCATTTTCGAAGCTTTTTTCTTCCCGTTCGTCGATCATGATTTCCTCACTGGATATCCGTATTGTTGTAGATATAGCTCATAATAATATAGAGCCTCGAACGCGATTGGCAAGCGCGGTTCCCGGCAAAATTACGGATTTCCCGTTTCCGGCGCCGCTCCGATGCGTTTGAATCCCCATTCCAGCGCCCGGCGCGAGAAGTCGAACACGTCGTCGCGGGCCTCGAAGCCGAGCGCCACGCCCACCAGGCGTCTGCCGTTGCGTTCGGCCGAAAACATCAGGCAGTGCCGGGCCGCGTCGGTGTAGCCGGTTTTGACCCCGTCGGCGCCGGGGACGCTCCCCAGCAGCCGGTTGGTGTTGTTCATCACCCGGTGCGCCGCGTTGCCGGGGCGGTAGTCGACCTGGCGGCGTCCGGTCCACTCTTTGATCTGCGGATAGACACTGGCCTGATCCGCCAATATCACCATATCCAGCGGCGATGCCAGGTTCATTTGGACGTCTTCGCGGCTTTTGCCGTAAATCGGCAATCCGTTCGGGTTGACGAAATGGCTGGAGGTCATGCCGATCCCGGCGGCCTTGTCATTCATCATCGCCACGAAGTTGCAGGCGGAGCCGTCGCCGAAGTATTCGGCCACCTGATGCGCGGCGTCGTTGGCGCTCATGATCATCATCGCGGTGATCACGTCGCGCAACTTCAGCTTCTCACCGGGACGCAGGTTGACTTTCACCGGATTGGCGCGGGTGGATTCGATGGAAACCGTGACCAGCGAATCGAAGTTCGGCCGGTCGGCTTTTTCCAATTGTTCCATCACCACGAAAATGGTCAAAAGCTTGGTCAGCGACGCGATCGGGTGTGCCGCGCGCGAATCCTGCTCCCACAGCACCTGGTGGGTGTCGAGGTCGACCAGAATCCCGGCCCGCGCTTTCTGGCTGCCGGGCAATTCCGCGACCGCGCCCGAAAGCGCTCCGGCGTAATCGAAGCCTTTGCCGAAGTTCGGCGAGGCCGACGGCTGCTTGTAGCGGTAGATGACCGGCGGCGCCGGCGGCGGTTCCGGCGGCGGGGGGGGAGCGTCATGTGTCAATATTAGCCAGCACACCGCCGCCCCGGTCGCAACGCCTGCCGCGACCGCCGCCATCCAACCCGCAAATTTCATCCCTCGTCCTCTGTTGTTCTATATGAAAATGTTGTATACTTCGTTCACTCCATATTCGGAGTGTGGCGATTGCGCCGGTGGATTCGGGCCGCGCTCTTCGAGAGCCGCGCCCCGGCTCACGCGGGGGCTCTGCCCCCCATTCCCCCCGAGCGCTCAAGCGCCGCTCGGCTTAACGCGGACTTTCCGCCGTCAGGGCGGCAAGTCCTTAGACCGGTCGCTTCAGCACTGCCGTGCTTCCCCGCGCGTCTGCTCCACGGTCGCAGGGGCCCCGGCGCAAAAGCGCCGGCCCCGCAGCGCGGCGGTCCCCTGCGCGCGCC
>JAVBQJ010000072.1:0-3828 GCA_031549115.1 Victivallaceae bacterium | reverse complement strand
GCAGCCGGCTGCAGGCGTTTATTTGCATGAGCGACGAGATCGGACAGAAGTTTCTCGATGTGATGGAGCGCAAAGCGGCCGAAGGAGTCGACGTCAAGGTGCTGTATGACAGCTTCGGCAGCTTCAAATCCTATTTTTCCCGTTTTTTCGTGCGCTGCCTGCGGCGGCGCGGAAAGAACTTCCAGCTCCACGCGTTTTCGCCGGTGAATCTCTTTGCGCCGTGGAAGTATCAATTGCGCAACCACCGGAAGCTGTTGGTGATCGACGGCGCGGTCGCCTACACCGGCGGCATCAATATCGCGGTGGAAAATACCAGGTTGGATTCGGTTCCGCCCAAGCGTTATATTCATGATCTGCATTGCCGGGTCACCGGACCGGCGGTGGCGCAGTTGTCGATGAGCTTTTTCCGCGACTGGGCCTATACCACCCGGCGGCATCTGCAGGAGTGCACGGTGGCAGGGGATTTTCCCGATCTGGACAAGTGCGGCGGCACACTGCTGCGGGTCGTCGATTCCGGTCCCGGCGAAAACTATCTGGGAACCCGGAATCTGTTTTCCGCCGCGGCAGCGATGGCCCAGAAGAGTCTGGAGATCATGACCCCGTATTTTGTTCCCGGACCGGAATTTATCGGCCTTTTGAGCTTGGCGGCGGCGCGGGGTGTGGCCGTGCGGATTATCGTGCCGCGCCATAACAATCACAAATTCGTCGATTGGGCGGCCCGGAGTTTTTATCGGGAATTGCTGCTGGCCGGGGTGCGGATTTACGAACGGCGCGGTATTTTTTCGCATACCAAGGCGCTGCTGGTGGACGAAAGCTGGGGCTTTATGGGTTCGAGCAACTGCGACAGCCGGAGTTTTCGCTTGAATTTCGAGTTGGATTTTTGCTTTGAAGGAGAATTTGCCGAACGGGTGACCCGGCAGTTCCGGGAGGAACTGTCAGTTTCCGATGAAGTGAAGTTGGAAACCGTGGAAGCGCGTCCCCTGGCGCGGCAAATGCTGGAAAACGCCTGCGCACTGCTGACGCCGATCCTTTAAGCCAACGGGAAAAATCGGAAAAAACAACAGTCGGGACTTGTATTTTCAAACAAACGTTTTATTTTAAGTATAATACCTTTTTTATTGTTCATGCGGAGGTAAGATTTATGAACAAGTACGGAATCGGGTCGCTTTTTTGCACAGCGCTGGCGGCCATGTTGAGCGGTTGTTATACTTATACGCCGCCGGCGGAAGTTTTTCAGGGGGACACGTTCACCAAGCGGGCCCACAGTGCGACCAATGCGATGCTGGATGATATCGACGTTCTGTCACTGGAGCGGGCGCAGCAGATTGCCTTGATCAACAATCCGGATTACATCAGCGCCTACCACGCGATCAGCGCGGCCCGGATGCGTTACTACCAGGCGATGGGTCAGTATTCGCCGGTGTTGAGCGCAAGCTTCAACGCCAATCAGGGATGGTCGCAGACCATGAACACGGTGAACGTCACCGATACGCACGGCAATTCCTTCTCGACCACCACCGGAGTGGGAGCGACCTGGCTTCTGTTCGACGGTTTAAACCGGGAATTCGCGCTGTTGCAGAGCCAACATGAGTTGGCCCAGCAGCAGTTGAACGAAGAGGACGTCAAGCGTCTGTTGATGCGGGCGGTCACTTATGCCTACTCCGACATTCTTTCGGCGATTGCGAACCGGAACATTGCCGAAAAAGACCTGTGGTTCCAGAAGAACAATCTCGAACAAACCCAGGTCAAGTTCGACGCCGGCACCGTGCCGTTGAGCGATGTTCTCAACTTCAAAGTGCTGTGCAACCAGGCCAGCAGCAGCATGATGATCGCGGACTACAATTACGCGGTGTCGGTGTATGCCCTGGCGGTGCTGATGGGCTATCCGGAAGGCATCCTGCCGCCGCACGTGCGCTTCCCGAAGCTGCAGTCGACGGTGGAAGAGCTGGTGCTGTCGGGCGATACGTATCTGGATATCGCTCTGGCCAACCGGCCGGACTTGAAGTCGTACCGCGAGGCGGTCAAGATTGCCGAATATCAGACCTACCGGACTTACAGCGCGTATTCGCCGTCGGTTTCGGCATATACCAATTTCAATTACAACACCAGTCTGAACCGGAATTATCCGAAGAACAACGTGAATGCGCTCGGCCAGAGAGGCATCACGCATACGTACAGCGACACGCCGCAGTACTCCGTCGGAATGAATGCGAACTGGACGCTCTTCAACGGCGCCATCCGCTACAACCAGATGCGGGAAGCGCAAGCCGTCCTGGCCCAACAGGAATTTGTGCTGGCCAGCCAGTGGCTGACGGTGGTCAACGAAGTCCGCGGCGCTTACGCCAACTACATCAATCAGGTCAAGCAGGCCAAGCTGTACGCCGTGACGCTGCAGCTGGTGATCCGTCAGCGCGACCTGGTGCAGGAGGAATACACCGCCGGCAACTGCGAACTGACCCGTTTGAATGAAGCGGAAACCAACCTGGTGCAGGCGCAGACCAACCTGGTCACCGCGATGGTGAGTGTCTACCGCGCCAAGGCGCAGTTGGAAGCCGCGGTATACGGCAAGATCGATACCATCACCGTCCCGGCGGATCCGGAATATCCGAACTTCATGGATTCGATCAACCTCGATACCGCGATCGAACTGGGTTCCGAATTGAGCAATGCAATGCCGTCGGATCTCCAGCGCGTCACCAAGGAAGAGAAAGCCGAAGCCGAGATCACGCTTTCCGGTGGAGAAACCGCCCCGGAACCCGGCATGCTGAAAAAGTAACCGCAGCGTGTGAGGCTCCCAACCCCGGCATTAATGCCGGGGTTTTTTATGCCCGGATTTGCAAAACAGCCGCCGGAGTGATAGATTGGAGCAAGAGGAAAAGGAGGTTGTGTATGGATCGCGCGCAATTGGATGCGTTGTTGCCGCCGGGCGTGGAATCGTTCAATCACTGGGAGAGGGAGATTCCCAAGTACCGGACAGCGTTGATGCAGCGGCTGGACGGTTTGGACATTGCCGGGAAACCGGATACATGGACCCGGGAGGCGCTTTATGAAATCGTCCTGTGGGAATTGAACCGCTTTCCGGAAATCGACGACACCGTATTCGAATCGCTGCGGCAGGCGGCGACCATCCCGCCCGGTAAACATCGGCAGGGCAAAGCACAGCTTCAGGCGTTGCTGCAGTGCCGCAACGTCGGATTGACCATGGCGACGGCGATTCTCCGCTTCGTCAATCCCGGCACGTTTCAGACGCTGAATGCGCGCAACGGCCATGTGGTGCTGGGGGACGTCGCCTACCCGTCATCCACCGCCGATCCGGATGCATGTGCGGATTTTTACTTTCGCTACCTTGACGAACTATGCCGCCTGACCGGCGACGGCTTCGATTTTCGTTATGCCGACCGGCTGCTGTACCAGATCGACAAGGCTTCCGGCCGCAAGCTGGAGTGATTGAATATGGCGGGGGGTATGCCCGGTGACAGCAAGGTCGCGGAAGATGCCGAAGGCATCTGGAGCAGAGGTGCAGAGAACGCAGCACGAAGCGCAAGGGCGAAAAGTAAGCTCGCGTCAGCGAGCGTAACGCGGGTCACCCTGCCGCGGGGGCGTGGGGGCGAGAAGCCCATAAGCGCTAGTCATCAATAATTTGTGAAAACATTTTTAAGTTGGCAGAGACACATGATCTTTGTCTTGTCCGTTCGGATAGTTTTTGACGGATTGCATGCCAATCCCTCAGGATGACACGCAGCGTGATATCCTGAGGGAAAAGCGCATTGACGAATAACTGGTATAGCAACGTTGTTTCACGCCATACACTGTAATGAGACGGCTCAA
>JAVBQJ010000021.1:0-97383 GCA_031549115.1 Victivallaceae bacterium | reverse complement strand
CCCTCCTCCAAGATTTCCATTACACTTCCGTCAACCGGAAGGTGCGGATTTCGAAGGGCCGGAATACCAACGGCGTGGTTTGGACCGCCTGGAATGCCATTTCTTCCAGGTCGGTTTCCTCCCAGCGGAATGCCTTGTCGGCCTCCGTTTGCGGAGTGAAGCTCACCATCCGGCCCAGGGTTTCGTACAGCCGGACCACGAGGCCGCCGCCCTTGCGGCGATAGCTCGATACCCGGATCGATTCCGGCAACCCGTGCAGCAGCGACCGTTCCGGCGCCGGCGCAGTTCCGGTTTTCACCGACGTCACCGGCGGACGGTTCCAGTATTCGCCCAGTCGGACCGCGGCGCCAATATCGCCGGCGCCATGCAGCCGGAATGCAAATTCGAACACGTGCGTGCCGTTGTCCAGCGCCCCCGGATCCGGGACCAGCGAACCGTCGGCGCAATGGGTTCCGGAACGCAGCAGGCTGGCGAGTATTTGCGAACCGACCATCTGCCAGCCGGGGACGCCGCGGTTGGCTACCGCGATTCCGCCCTCGGGTCCGGCGTAATCGACCCATTCCAGCGCCGGCCAATCGCCGCGCGCCGAAGTATAATCGATCGCGCGCAGCTTCCGCGCCCGTGATATATATTCGTACGGCACCTCGAAATACGGTTCGCGCCGGAGCGCGCCGAATGGAACCGCGTATACCGCCTCCGCCGTCATCGGGTTCAGGGTCACCGGAATGGACAGCGACACCTTGGTATCGCGCCCCCGCCAATCCAGCGTCAAGCGCAGCGTGAAGTAATCCAGTTCGCGGAAGAAGCGAAATTCCTTCCGCCAGCGCAGCGATTCGATGCCGGCGAATTCCCTGCCGGTCGCCTCTCCGGTCACCGTCGCCTGGTACCACACCGGCCCGGCCTCGATGCCTTCGAGCTCTTCGCGGCAGTCGCTGTAATACGGTGAATGAAATTGCTCCGTCCACATCGAGCCGGAATCGGCCCGGTACAGAATCCGGGCGAAGCCGTCGTTGCCGAGAAGCTGCCGTTCCGGTTCGCGCCCGTGGATCACCGGCTGCGCCCCCCGGAAACTGACGTCGAAGTGGCGTGTCGCAAACGAACGCCCGGCGCATGCTTCCGCCGGTGCCGCCCCCTTCCCGGAGCGCACGGCGAAGCTGCTGATACCCCACGCCGGCAACGCGGCGACGAAACCGACCCGGTCGCCGTCGCGCTGCGCCGGAACCCCCTCCGGCACCGCATCCGGCGGCAGTTCGGCTTCGATCAAAACGGGTTCGGTTTCCGAGGCGGCATTCATCACCGTAACGCCGTCGCCGGCGACCGCCCCGAGAGCGCTGTCAAGCACCGCTTCCACCCGCTCGTCGGCCTGGTCCAGCAACGTCATGATATCCTGATTGGCCGCGTCGGTATGACAGCCGCAGGCGCCGTCGTGAAAATTCGCCAGACCGAAGTCGTGCCAGGCCGCACCCAGCTCCGCCTCGCGACCCGCCAGCGCCGCGGCGAATTCCGCCGTCGCCAGCGCGTGTTCGGTCCGGCGCAGCCGCCGCTTCACCCGGCTCCGGGTGGTATAGCAGCCGCTGAAGGTCGGATTGAGCTCGCCGTCGGCGACCGGCAGCCGTTCCGGCACGATGCGGGCGAAGAAATCGGCCACCCGGCCGAAGGTCACCGGCCTGCCGCCGCTGCGGTTGGTCGCTTCGAGCAGCCAGAAGAGATCCTCATCCAGGTCCTCTTCTTCGGTCATGTAAAACGCCAGCACATCCCCGGAGGTCTGCTTGAGTTCGGCGATCGTCTGCCCCAGGCGGACCGAGGGCGGAAACATCACCGGCACATTGTGCTCGTAGCCGAAGTGGCCGAGCGCCGCACCGGATCCGGCGGTGACGATTTCACTGCCGTCAAGGCCGCGCCACCGGAACGGGCGCGAGCCGCACAGCTCCGGCGGCAGCCCCGGCACCCGGCCGGGAAGCAGCCCTTTATACCCCGATTTCCGCAGGATCTGCGGTACCTGGGCGCACATGCCGAAGGCATCGATGAGACTTGCCAGCTCCGGCGCCGCGCCGAAAAACTCCCGGTAGGTCGCGCGCCCCTCCTGCAGGTTGCGCACCAGCCCTTCGCCGCCGGTGAGATTCAAGTCGGGAATGCACATCCCGCCGAACCACTCGATCTGCCCGCTGGCGGCGAAACGCCGCAGCGTTTCGAGCCGCTCCGGATGCTGCGCCAGATAGCGGCGCACCACCTCGCTCTGGTCGAAAAAACAGTGAAAATCGGGGTATTCGGCGCAGTAGCGCTCCAGCTCCCGAATCTGCCGGTCCCGGATTTTGTCATATTCGCCGTAGGTCCGGCGCCACACCAGATCGGCGTGGTGGTGGCAGGTCAGAAAGACCCTGCCGCCGGTCGGCTGCTCCGGCGCCGCTTCGGCGTCTTCGGCACCCGCCTCCGACGAGCGGACATAAAAGCCCCCGGCGCCGCGGCACTCGACCAAGCCGGAATTGACCAGCTCTTTCATCGCGCTCTGAACCACCGACAAACTGGCGTTGAAGTTGGCGGAAATATCGCGCATCGTGGCCAAACGCGAACCGGCGGAGAGCTCTCCGCCCCGGATATGGGCGGAAATCGCATCGATAATCTGCTGCCGTTTGGTCGGAGAGGTCGTAAGTTTCATCTTTGTCTTGATCATTTTCTCATCAGTGAATTGCATTATAATAGAACACGGTTTGCGGCTTTGTCAACCTCAAAGGGTAATCAACGGCAGACTTTCCGCCAGCGCTTTGTCTTCGAACGCTTCGATCGGAATGAATTCGATGTAGTCGAACCATACCGCCTCGTCCTCCGCGAGACCGGGACCCGGACAGGTATAGAAGGTCCCTTCCGCCGCCGGCGAGTACATATATACCCGGAAGAGATTGTGCCAACGGTAATCGCTGCCGGCGTCGCTGCCGACCGGTACCACCACCCCCTGCGTGGCCTCCACGCCGGAGCGCCACAAACGCAACTGGAAGAACGGATCCGCGGGAGAATGATTCCCGTTCAACTCCGGCTTGGCACGCACCCGCGCCACCAACACCTGCTGATTCGGGAAACGGCTCAGCAGATCGGCGAAATCCCACTGCAACCCCCAGTCGCTGCCGGTACCCGGCTGGCGGAAGGCTTTGCCGGTGAACGCCGCCGGATCGGGGCGCTCTTCGCCGAACCACACCTGCGGCACGGTCAGGACGCCGGAATCGTCGCAATACAGCGGCAGCGGGCTGCCGTTGATCGCCTCATCCAATTTCTTGTGCCAGGCGGCGACCAGGTCGACACACATGGTTCTGACCCCGAATTTCTCCATTTGCAGCGCCGCGATCAACGCCTCCGCCTCCGTCAGCGCTTCGGCGTACGGCGCGGGATTGCTGCGTTGCGGGACGCCTTTCAGAATCGTCAGCAGCACGCTCAATTGTTCGCGCCGGATCTTGTCCGCGACCGCCTTGTCATCCCCCGCGGCGACCATGGCCTCGGCCAGAATATCGCGCATGGTCTGAATTTCCTCCGGCGAGAACTTCAGCGCGATTCCCGGCTGGTACGAATCGTGCCAGCGCTCCCAGGCGTCACGCTGCAACACGACGTAGCGGCGCATCGGCTCGGCGGCCGGACCGTAAAAACCGGTGACGAAGTCTTCGATCAATGCGCCGGTATCCCACGCGGGGTTCCACAGCTTCTTGGTGAAATACCAACTCTTCAGCTCGCCCAGAGAGCCGCGGCTGACTTCAGCGCCCTCAAGAAAAACGCCGTCGACGCCGGATTCCACCCAATAGTGGATAGTCCGGTCCATCGCGTCGAAGTTCGGAAACGGCGTCGGCAGATCGTTGCAAATGCCGTTGTCGACATAATCCCAGATATAAAGCTTGTCCGCCACCAGCGACCAGGCGGTGAGCTCCTCGACGATCGGCGGCACCTCCGTCCACGGCAGCAACATCAGCGCTCCGGCGCGCTGCCGGATCGGCGCGTAAAACGGCACAGTGTTGGGGGTCGGCAGCGTCACTTTCGGCGGTTCCTGGCTACCGACATAAGCCAGAAAGGTGATGCGGATGTCCGGCAGTGTCGTCACCAGCTTTTCCGCAACCCGGTTGGCCAGCAGCATTTGCACCGCGCCGAGCCCTTCGGTACTTATGACCGCGGTACAGCCGGGGCATTCGCAATTGTCGAAGACGTTGTCGTTGGTGGACACGCTGAAAACCCGGCTTGCCGGCACTTTGGCAATCACCGTTTTCAACTGTTCGGCGATCAACTCCGGCAGATCGGGATTGGAATAGCAAAGCTGTCCGTCGCTGCGGGTGGTACGATGCCGTTTGCCGTTGCGCAGCGGGAAATACTCCGGATGCGTGTCATAATATTTGTCGGTGGGCACGAGATCGTAATAGGTATGGATGAAATACTCCGGATAGCACAGCCCGCCGCCGTATTCCGGCTCCACGATGCTGTAATACGACACCGGTTGCATCCGGTTGAAGCCGGCCCATTCCCTGGCCTTCGGCGCACCCCAGGCATCCTGGTACAGCGGTTCGCGCATTTCAAAGACAGGGGTATACGCGCGCGGCGTCACCTGCAACACCGCACCGTCCGGCACGATCGCCGCGTCATACTGGTTGTAGTGACGCATACCCCAGTCCTCCTCCAACGCCGCCAGCACGCCGTACAATACGCCGCGTCCGCCGCCCTGGATGAACAGGCTGCCGTCGGCGACGGCAAGCTCGTAGCCCTGGTCCGAAAACGCTTTCGGCGCCGGCGAGAAGCGGGTATCGCCGATGGCGATAAAAGGACCGGAAAGCTCCGCCGCATCGGAGACGACCTCAGCGTCGATCCCGAACAACGGTTTCAGGTATTCGACCAGCAAGTTCGCGCCGAAGCGCTCCTGCGCCGACGCATTCTGCGGGATCACCACCGCGCACGACGTCGGAAGTTCCAGTTTGACCGCCGATCCGGCCGGAGTCAGCGCGGAGGCATTCGCCAGGCAGCAGCACACCAGCGCCCCCAGGGCGGCGAGTATAGAAAATAACTTCATGATAATTCGTTCCTTAAAAATACCCGAAATCAATAAGTGGCCCCGCTCAGCCCCTTTACGCCGGAGTCGGTGACGCGGTCCCACAACTGGCGAATCCCGCCTTCTCCTCTGGACAGATTCCTGACCTCGGTTTCGGTCTTGGAGTCGACGTGACCGTCAAAATAGAGAATATTGACCCGGCTGCCGTGCCGGACGGCAATGTCACGCTCCGTATCGCAGTACACCCAAGCAGAATTGGCACCGCCATTATTTCTATCTCCATAGCTATCGCAAATCATCAGCGTCACACTCGGCCGCTTGATATTGGTGACGGTCTGCCAGCCGAGCTGGCCATCCGCATAGGGCAGTATCATGTAGTTCATCCCATACCCGCCAGCCGCAAAGGGGATGAGCGTATCAGTGACATTGGTCGGCGGCTTCAGCGTGGCGTCAACGGCACGGTCGGCATTTTCACCCAGCGAACTCGGACACTCGATCACTTTAACTCCGCTCAAGTAGCCGAAATTGAAAAGCACATTGTACCATACCCAGCAACCACCCTCCGCGGCGTTTCCGACCGCCGGGGGGAAGTAGTCGTTGTAATCGTTTTCGTACAGGCTCATATACAAACCGATCTGTTTCAGATTGCTGACGCATTTGGCCGACTGCGCCGCCGCCCGCGCCTTGCTCAACGCCGGCAACAGCATACTGGCGAGAATCGCAATAATAGCAATCACTACTAAGAGTTCTATCAATGTGAATTTCTGGACGCGTGATCTGCCCGGCATTTTTTGCCTCCCTGGGTTTGTGGATTTTTCTCTTGTATTATCCTGTATTATCTCGTTCCATTATAATTATAGTATAGATAAAAAAAATGTCAATAGCCAATCGGAGGAAAAGTATGATTTTCTTGATGGTGTGCGCCCGACGGGACGCCAACGGACAGGCTGGGATAGTGCGCCTCCCGCAACACCAGCCACTTGTGAGCGCGCACGGGCCGGAGCGCCGGTCAGGCGCGACCGTGCCGCTAGGAATTGGCGCAGCGAAGCTGGCGCCAAGGAGCGCGGCACGGAGCCTCCCCCGGCGAACGGCGCACTTCCGTGCGCTGAGGGGGGCGGTCGTGAACACGCGGTAGCGTTTTCGCGACCGAAGAGAGTTTTTGCCGCCCGGCGGCGGCAAAAACGTGAAGCCGAGCGCCTGAGCGATCCGGGTTGGGAGGGGCGGGCCCCCGCGGCAGCCGGGGCGCAATGCGGCCCCGCGTACACCGTCAAAAACCACCACACCCAATCCCCCTCACCTGTCAAGTATACCACTCCGGTGTAATATGGAGCTTGCCGATCTTGTAGTGAATGATGCGCGGGGTGGTATTCAAATGCCGGCTGGCGGCGGCGACGTTGCCGCGGTGGAGCTTCAATGCTTCGACGATCAGTTCGCGCTCGAAAGAGCCGACCAGCGTCGCCAGGTCGGCGGGCTGGTCTTCGAATAACTTTGCCGTATTGGTCGCCTGCGCGGTTTGCAGCGACGCTGGCAGATTGTAACCGTGAATCACGCCGTCGGTCGACGCGATTACCGCGCGCTCGATGCAGTTTTCCAATTCGCGCACGTTGCCGGGCCAGTGGTAGGCCATCATCATATTGATTGCCGGAGTGGAAATCCGTTGGATTTTGCGGCCGTGCCGTTCGGTGTATTTCGCCAGAAAGTGATCGGCCAATTGAATGATATCGCTCTTGCGCTGCTGCAAATCCGGCAAATGGATCGGAAACACATTCAGCCGGTAGTACAAATCCTCCCGGAATACCCCATCTGTCATCAGTTTCTCCAGATTGCGGCTGGTCGCCGCCAGAATCCGGACATCCACCGAACGAACCTCGTTGCTGCCGATGCGCTGAAAAGTCCGCTCCTGAATGAAACGCAACAACTTGACCTGCATCGGCTGCGGCAGATCGCCGATTTCATCGAGGAACAGCGTTCCGGTATCGGCCGCTTCGACCATCCCGATCCGGCGCGCCACCGCGCCGGTGAAGGAGCCGCGTTCATGGCCGAAAAGCTCGCTCTCCAGCAGATTCTCCGGCAACGCCGCGCAGTTGACCACAACCAGGGGCCGGTCCCGGCGGCCGCTGGCCTGGCGGATGGCGCGGGCGGCCATCTCTTTGCCGGTGCCGGAGGCGCCGCGGATCAGCACCGTGGCGTTGCTGTTCGCCACCTGTGCGATCATCGCATAGACCTTGCGCATCTGGTTGCAGTTGCCGACCAGATTCAAAAGGCGGGTGTCCTTGCTCAATTCCAGCTTCAACTGCTGGTTTTCCGTCAGCAGTTTTTCCCGCTCTTCGTGCTCGGCCAGACACGCCGCCACCGCGTCGGCAGTGATATTCGCCACAGTCTCCAGAAGCGCGCTGTCGCGCTCCAGATCGACCCCTTCGGTCACCGGGCGGTCGATGCTCATCGTCCCGATCACGTCGTCGCCGCGAATCACCGGCACACAGATAAAGGCGATATTTTTCGCCTCGCCGCGGGCGCCGGTCCGGTCCAGGAAGCCGGGTTCGCGGGCGATATCGGGGATGATTTTCGCCACCCCGGTCGCGGCGACCTTGCCGGTCACTCCCTCGCCCAGATGGTATTTGCCGCGCCGGACCTCGTCGTCATTCAGGCCATGGGACGCCTCGATGAACAGGGTATCCCCCTGCCGGAGCGTGACCGTCCCGCGCAAGAGACCCATTTCCCGGTACAGGATATCGAGCACCTCTTTCAGGAGCTGTGTCACATTGCGGCGAACCACGATCACGTGGCTGATCTGATTGAGCACCGCCATTTCCAGATTCTTGTAGCGCGGCATCGTCTCCGACCTAACTGTGCTTGTCCGTCTGAATCACTTCACCGGGCAGCGTCGATACGCCGGGCCACAATTTGCGCCCCGGATAAATGGCCGAATGGATTCCGGTATGCACCCCGGCGCCGATGATCGCGCCGAACTTTCTCCGGCCGGTGTTCACCAGGACGCCGTCGACCATCGAACGGTGATTCGTCCCGTCGTGCCGGAAGTTGCTGATGATCGTGCCGGCGCCGAAGTTGACCCGTTCCGCCACCACCGAATCGCCGATGTAGCTCAAATGACCGGCGCTGACCTCGCGGGCCAGTACCGAATTTTTCACCTCTACCGCCTGCCCGATATGGCAATTGTTGCCGATCGCGGTATTGCCGCGGATGTAGCAGTTCGGGCCGACTTTGGTATTGCAGCCGATGATCGCGTTGCCTTCGATATAAACGCCGGGCAGAATCACCGAACCGGCTCCGAGCCAGACGTTGCCTTCCAATACCGCCCCGGCCTTGACCACGCCCTCGATTTTCGACGACCGCAACTGTCCGATCAACTGCTCGTTGATCGCCAAAAGATCCCACGGATAACGGATCACCAGACCGTCCGCCGGAATGGTGCGCGCCGGCATACTTCCCGGATAATTGCACGACGCCACCGGACGCCCTTCGGCGGTCACCAGGTGCCATGACTCCCGCAAATCGCGCAGCATCGCGATCTGGGCGTCCGAAGGCCAGAAATCGATGTCCCACATCACCACGCCCGGAACATTTCCGATCCGTTCCGCCAACACCTCCCGCAGCGGCCGGTTCAACACCGGCAGCTCGGCCACCTGCGGCGCCAAAGGCGCCAGGGTGGAAACTTCCACCGGATTCAAGGTCAACATTTTCACTTCACCATCAGTTTGGATTGAATCGCTTCGAGCATCTCCCGGCGGGCATCGTCATCCGCGTAGGGCAGTTGACGCCAGTTCCAATGAAAGCCGTCGCCGACGCCGCGCGGCACCACATGCAGATGCGCGTGCCCGACCACCTGCCCCGCCGCCGCGCCGTCGGCCAGATGCAGCTTGAATCCATCGTAGTCGCAGGCGCGCTTGAGCGCCACCCCGATCCGGCTGCCGACCCGGAACATCCGTCCGGCGGTGGCTTCGGGAATGGTCGCCGAACCTTCGTGATGTTCCTTCGGGATCACCAGCACATGTCCGGGGTTGATCGGCCCGATATCCAGAAACGCCGCCACCAGTTCGTCTTCGTAAACCTTCGCCGCCGGAATCGCACCGGCGACGATCTTGCAGAAAATACACTCCGCCATTGTCATTGCCTCCCTTGCTGCATTGCGTACCAATATACACCCGAAATCGCCGGAACGCCAATTTTCATTCCAGTTCGAAGTCCGCAATCAGCGGCAGATGGTCGGAAAATTGCACATCCGGCCGCCAGAAGTTCACCAGCCGCAGCCCCGGCGAATACAGAATATAGTCCAACTCCAACCGCGGTTCCCAGGCCGGATAGGTCGCCAGATGCGCGCCGTTGGCGCTGCGCCAGCCGACCAGCCGCAGCAGCGCCGCCAACTCCTCGGCGCCGCCGAAGGTATTGAAGTCTCCGGCAAGCACGGTCGGCCCGTTGTTGCTGACCATTTCCGCCAGCTCCTCCAACTGCGTCCGGCGCACCGATTTCTTCAACGCCAGGTGGACGAGGACGAAACGGATGCCGCCGCACTGCGCGGTGACGATCAGCTTTTTGGTACCGCAGCTGAAAAACAGGTGACCGGACTCTTCCGCCGCCACGCCGTCGCCGATCAGCGCGTTGGCCTGATTCCGGAAATACGGCAGACGGCTCAGCCACGAATCCGGCGCATATTTGGTCGCCCCGGTATGCATCGCTCCGAGCCGGTCGGCCAGTTGCGTCACCTGGTTGCTGCCCCTGGTCCGGCGGCTGCCCGAATCCGCCTCGATCAGGCCGACCACATCCGGCTCCCGCGCCTCGATGAAGTTCAAAATCCGGCGATACACCGTCGCCGGGGTCGCCAGATAACGGTGGGAATAAAAAATCCGGCGGTATTCACCCGCCGGGCAACCGGTGCCGTACGCGATATTATAAGTCAGGAAACGCATTTTTCCACAGGCCCTCCTCCCCTTCTATACAATACCCGCAAAAACCGCAAATGGCAACTTCTTTATTTGACAAAAGCCTCCCCGGCGGTTATTTTTATAGGGAAGAGAGGGGAATTTTTCCACCGCAATTGCTTTGCTGAAGCAATATGCCCCGAAAGAGGAGGAGGAACCATGAAAAACACAAAAGTAAAAATCGCATTCTTCGACACCAAGCCGTATGACCGCCAGTTTTTCGATCGGGAAAACCGGGATTTCGGCTTTGAAATCACCTATTTTGAGACCAGGCTGACGCCGAAGTCCGCGCCGCTGGCCGCCGGCCACAATGTCGTCTGCGCCTTTGTCAACGACGAAATCGGCGCCGACACCATCCGGATTCTGGTTCACGCGAAGGTCAAGCTGCTGGCCATGCGCTGCGCCGGCTACAACAATGTCAACCTCGCCGACGCCTATGGGCACCTGCCGGTCGTCCGGGTCCCGGAATATTCGCCGTACGCCATTGCCGAATACACCATCGGGTTGCTGCAGTGCCTCAACCGCAAATTGCACCGCGCCTTCTGCCGGGTCCGGGAAAACAACTTTTCCATCAACGGCTTTCTCGGCTTCGACCTGCGCGGCAAAACCATCGGCATCATCGGCACCGGAAAAATCGGGCAGGCATTCGCCGAGGTGCTGCAGGGCTTCGGCGTCCGGATTCTCGCGTACGATCCGTTTCCGAACTACGAAGCGGCGCAGCGGCTCAACCTGAAATATGTGGCGCTGCCGGAGCTGTACCGTCACAGCGACATCATCAGTCTGCATTGCCCCCTGACGCCGGAAAATCAGTATATGATCAACCCGGACACCCTCGGGCAAGTGAAAGACGGCGTGGTGATCCTGAATACCAGCCGGGGCAAACTGATCGACACGGCGGCGTTGATCGACGCGTTGAAATCCGGCAAGGTCGGCGGCGCGGGCCTCGATGTGTACGAAGAGGAGACCGACTACTTTTTCGAAGACCGCTCCGGCGCGGCGATTTCCGACGATGTGCTGGCGCGGCTGTTGACCTTCCCGAACGTATTGATCACCTCGCACCAGGCCTTTTTCACCCGTGAGGCGCTGACCAACATCGCCCGGATCACATTGAACAACATCCGCGACTGCTTCGAAAACCGGCCGCTGGTCAACGCCGTCTGCTATCAATGCGACGGCTCCCGCCAATGCCCCGGCAAGGTGCCTTTCGCCAAGTGCCATCCGAAAGCGCTGGAGCAGCCCAAGGGCTGAACCGGCTTGTCTCGGTCGCATGGTTTGCGCCGCAGGTGCGGCGGCCTCGTCCGCTCTATGTGTAGATAAAACCGTCGCTCACGCATCCGGTTTTATCTACACCATCGCTGCCTCGGGTGGCTTCCGCTCGCCTCCCGGCTCGCTTGCTTTATTTTCGCCTCTTTCGGGCGCCTGCGGCGCCATCGGCGACCAGCAGAATTCACCTGCTGGACCGGTGCCTCCGTATGCCGGAGTGCAGACCGCCGCTTCGCGGCTCTACTTTTTTTATTTTTTATTTTTGAAGACAATTCGCGCCGATACTACGGCTATTTCTCCGGGACCGGTACCTGGCAGGCAAGCCAACCCTCGCGACCGGGGAACGGCTCCGGCGCAATCGCGCCGTCCGGCGCATTCCGGTACTGCGCCGCCAACTCGCCGAGCGGCACCACCCGCCACCCCTCCGCCAACACCCGCGTGAGGTAAGCATCAAACATATCCTTGCATTTGCCGCCCTCCGCCTCGGCGTGAATCGTCAGCACATTCAGCTCGCCGGGACGCAACAGCGCCATCTGGCGCTCGTTGTAATTGACGTCGGTCACACCGTCGCGGCCGAGAATTTCATCGTAGGTCGGCAGCGTCACCGGCAGCTGCAACTGCCGCAGCCGCTGCCCGTGCACCACCGGATAAAAGGCGCTGCTACCGCGGCAATCGGAGTTGAAAGAAAACGAAAATTCCGCCTTCACCGACAGCAGCATATCGTTGGTCCGCCACCCCGGCGTCGCGCTGGTCACCGGAAACGCGCCGGTCACCCGCTCCAACAGGTCGCACCCCTTCTGCAATTCGGCCCGGATCGCGTCCGGCGACATGGAGTCGATCTTCGCCTGCGCATGATGATGATCCCAGGCGTGAAAGCCGATCTCATGCCCGGCGGCGGCGCAATCCTTGATCACATAGCCGAGCCGTTTGCCGATCCCCGGTCCGGGCCACGCGGTGCCCATGAAAATGATTTCGGGGCCGTACAGCCCGGCGGCGTCGGTCCGCAGCATCTTCCACAGAAACGCCGGCTTCAGCAGCCGCCACAAATGCCGCCCCATATTGTCCGGCCCCACCGAAAAATAAAAGGTCCCTTTGATCCCGTGCCGGGCCAGTGTCTCCATCAGTGCCGGAACCCCGCATTTGGTTCCGCGCCAGGTGTCCACATCAATCCGCAATCCGATGATCTTGTCCATAAAACGCACTCCTTGTCAGGCCGGCGGCCGCTCCATCCGCCACCGGCAGTTTGCGTTGCAATACACATGTCCCATTGAAAAAAGCCGTCACCCGCCATTGCGCGGGATCCACAATCCAGCCGGTGTCCGCGAATATCGCATCCTCCGGCGTAATCCCCGTCAAATCCGTCGTTTCCGGAAGCTCGTCGAGAAAGAACGCCAGCGCCGCCCGGGTGTTTTCCGGAAGCGCATACACCAGCAGCCGCCCTCCCTCCCCGCAGATCCGGCTGCCGAAAGCCGCCGTGTCTTTGGACGAATGATATTCCGCGCCGAGCCCGCGCAGCGTCCGCAGCGCTCCCGCTGTCGCCAGCGTCGCCGCCACCACCAGACACCAGTGAACCACCGCCACCCTGCCCCGGCGGTTGGCCAATGACGCCAACAGCGCGCAGGCAATCACTCCGGCCGGAATCAGGCACTCCACCGGCTGCGTTTCAAAGGAAAAACGCCGCTTCAGCGCATAAACCAGAAACAACGCGCCGCAGCCGAAGCTTGCCACCACCGCCAGGTGCCGCAACAACCGGTGCGGCAATTCCCGCCGCGGCCACGACAACAGCGCCGCCCCGGCCGATGCTGCTAATAGAGCGCATACCGATGCCAGCGCCGCCAGCAGCATGGTTTCATTTTTCAAGCCGAGATAACGCCACGCCAGCGCCGCCCCCCAATCCGGGTACGGAACCTGCCAGAAGACGATGCACGCCCACACCGCCCCCAATCCGGCAAATGCCGACACCCCGGCCCGGAACCCCCAGGTTCCGAAACGGGGTGTCGTATCGTTGGCAAGCTTGCTCACCGGAACGAACCGTTATTCGGTGACGTTGAAGTCGCCGGAATGAACCGCCTCGTCGAGGAAGAAATCGAGCGTGGTCGCGATCGACTCGTCCAGCATGATCTTCGGCTCCCAATCCAACAGCTTTTTCGCATTCTTGACGCTCGGCACGCGGTGCTGAACGTCCTGGTAACCCTTGCCGTAAAAGGCGCCGGATTCGACCTGGATGTAACCGGCGAACGGCGGGAATTTCGAGCGCAGCGGGTGGGCGTCGAAACGGCGCACCAGCATCTCCGCCATCGCCTTGATCGACGCTTCGTTGACCGGATTGCCGATGTTGACGATCTGCCCGTCGCACAGCCCCTCCTTGTTTTCGATGATCCGGAACAGAGCCTCGATGCCTTCGGAAATATCGACGAAGCAGCGCTTCTGTTCGCCGCCGTCGATCAGCTGGATCGGCGCGCCCTGCACCAGGTTCAGAATCAACTGCGTGATCGCCCGCGAGCTGCCGATGCGCGCCGAATTCAGGCTGTCCAGACGGGGTCCGATCCAGTTGAACGGGCGGAACAGCGTGAACTTCAGGCCGTTCTTCGCGCCGTACGCCCAGATCACCCGGTCCAGCAGCTGCTTGCTGGTCGAATAAATCCACCGCTGCATCCGGATCGGGCCGGTCACCAGCTTCGAGTTTTCTTCGTCGAACTGCGCGTCTTCGCACATGCCGTAGACTTCGCTGGTGGACGGGAAAATGATCCGCTTGTTGTACTTCACGCAATAACGGACGATCCGCAGGTTTTCCTCGAAGTCCAGTTCGAATACGCGCAACGGATTGCGGGTGTATTCGATCGGCGTCGCGATCGCCACCAACGGCAGGATGATATCGCACTTGCGGATGTGGTATTCGATCCACTCACGGTGAATCGAAATATCGCCTTCGCGGAAGTGAAAGTTCGGATGCGACAGCAAATGGGTGATGTAATTCGTCCGCAGGTCGAGGCCATAGACCTCATAATCCCCCGACGCCAGCAGCCGGTCGCTCAAATGGCTGCCGATGAAGCCGTTTACGCCGAGAATCAGCACGCTCTTCTTGCGCTTGCTCTCGCGAGCCGCCCGCGCATTGGCGGCGAAGAGCATATTTTTGACGATGCAGGCGTCCGCGGCAAACTGTTCGCCGGTCTGAAAGATACCGTTCTCCAGCTGCGCCGACTCGATCTTCACCGCGCCTTCGCCGCACGCGACCACCAGCGGCGACGCGCTGATCACCGTCCCCGGCGCCGCATGGCCCGGATTGTCCGCCAGCGACGCCGACCAGATGAAACACTTGCGGTCGCCGCCGATATAGCTGAATGCGCCCGGATACGGCCGGGTCACCGCCCGCACCAGATTGCGCACGTCCTTCGCCGTTTTGCTCCAATCGATTTCGCCGTCGGCGGGCTTGCGGCCGCCGAACTTGGTCGCCTTGGATTCATCCTGCGCGACGCGCGGCGCCTTGCCCGCCTTCAGCAACGGCAAAGTCTCCTTCAGCAACTCACCGGCGGCGGCGACGGCCTTGTCAAACACCGTCTTCGCGGTGTCGCAGTCGGCGATCGCGACCTTTTTCTGCGCCACGATATCGCCGGCATCGGCCTTCGCGGTCATATAATGCAGCGTCACCCCGGTCTCTTTTTCGCCATTGATGATCGCCCAGTTCAGCGGCACGCGGCCGCGGTACTTCGGCAGCAGCGATCCATGGAGATTCAACGCGCCCTTCACCGGGATCGCCAGAATTTCCGGCTTCAGCATCTCCCGGAAGTAAAACGAAAACAGATAATCCGGCTTCATCGCCTCAATCCGGCTCATCCACACCGGATGGTTCACCGTCTCCGGCGCATACACCGGAATCCCGTTCGCCGCCGCCAACTCCGCCACGGAATCAAACCAGATGTTTTCCCCTGGGTTGTCCTGATGCGTAAAAACCGCCGTCACCTCAAAGCCCTGCTCCAGAAGCGACCGCAACCCGGCACACCCCATATTGTGATAGGCAAACACCACACACTTCATAAGAAATCTCCATGACTGAATTGTATTCGGACGATAAAATTACATCCTAATATAACGCCGGAATACGACAAGCGCAAATCCGATTATGTGAAAAAACGGACATGCGCCTGCATTTTTTTCTCTACGCCTTCAGGCTGGAAGTCATATCTCAAACAATGGCAAATCCCGCAGCTTTTCCGAACCTTTGTATTCGTCGACCGGAATGAATTCGATGTAGTCGAACCAGACTGCGTCCAAAAGGCCGGCGTCGCCCAGTTCGCAGAAGAAATATCCGGCCGGAGCGACCGATTTCACCACCAGCCTGGCAACCGGGTACACCTGATACTGCGCGGCGTTCCGGTCATAGAAGACCGTCGCGCTCGGGCACTCTTTGCCCCCGGTGTACGGCGTCATCCGGAACAGATTGCTGCGCGGCGCCTCTCCCGGCTTTTTGAACTCGCCTCTGGCGCGGGCCACGATCACGTATTCCCGGTTCATGTCCAGACGGTCGAGGAAGTCTTTGTACTCGTATTGCACACTCCATTCGTTGGGACTGTCCTGCCGCGTCGCCAATTTCATGGTCGCGGCTTCGTCCGGCAGGAATTTGGCGCTGACATAGCAGATGGGCTCCTTCACAATCACCGAATCCGGCGAGTAGGTCGGCAGGTTGCCGAATTTCCTGAAGTTGTCCAACTTCTTGTGCCAGCGCCGGACGCACTCCGGCGCGGTCAGCATTTCGCCCATCAGCGGGATATCCAGATCGCGAAGCAACGTTTCCGCCTTCGCCAGGCTTTCCGCATAGCCCGCTTCGTTTTCGGCGGTGATGCTCGGCTCCAGCCGGAGCGAAAGATAGGTCAGGAGTTCATAATCGATCCGTTTCCGGTATTCGGGCGATGCCGCGACCTTTTGCTCCGCCAGCTCCAGCAGCTCTCCCATCCTCTCGAGTTCGGCAGCCGAAAACTGCAACCCGGAGTTGCCGCTGCGCTCCCGGTAAAAAGTCGTCCAGGCGTCACGCTGCAAATCGACGTACTGTTGCATGTATTCCGCGGCGTCGCCATAGTACGCGGCGACGAATTCTTCGATCAACGCGTCCTGCGGATAGTCTTTGTCCCACAGCTCCTTGGCGAATACCCATGCTTTCAATGCCCCGAGCGAAGCGTGGCCGTTGTAGGCGCCCTGCAGGAATACGCCCTTGACGCCGACCCGCTGCAGGAAGTCGAGATCACGCTTGCGGACTTCGAAGTTGGGAAACGGCGTCGGCGCCGTGATGATGTAATCGACGTAATCCCAGATATAAATATTGTCGGTGATCTGCCGCCACGCGAGAAGCGCGTCCACCAGTATTTTGTTGTCTTCCAGCGGCAGAATCATGCTCGTCGGATTGAACCGCTGCAGGATAGGGGCGAAAAAAATCACCACATTCGGGCTGGGTTTGATGCCCGGCGGCGGGTTCAAACTGCCGTAATACGCCAGCGAGGTGATGCGAATGTCCGGATAGGTTCCGGCAATGATATCGGCGACTTTGTTCACCAGCTGGAGCTGGGCGCCGGAGATGCCCTCCCGGGTGATAAGCTCCTGACAGGGAAGGCACTCGCAATTTTCCAGGATATTGTCGTTGGAGGTGACGCTGTAAATACGCGTATCGGGGTTCTGCCGGATGGCCTCCTCCAGTTTCCCGGCCATGATCGCCGGAATGTCTTCGTTGGTATAACACAGTTGCCCTGCCGTCTGCGTGGCCGGGAAACGTTCGCCGTTCCGCATGGCAAAATATTCGGGATGGGTGGAAAAATACTCCTTCGCCGAAACCAGCTTATCGTAGGTGTGAATGAAGTATTCCGGGTTTCCCAGTCCGCCGCCGGCACGGTACGGCACGTCGAAGTGAAACGACAGCGGCTGGATTTTGTTGAAAGCCGCCCACTCGTTGTTCATGGCCTCGGCATACAGGGGTTCGCGGACTTCGAAAAAGGGCGTATAACTCCTGGGGTGCACCGCAACCGTCCCGCCAGGCGCGATCCGGGGAATCTTCACGCAGCCGACGGCGTAATAGCGGCACCCCAGATCCTCCTCGAGGAACGCGGTCACGCCGTAAGCCGCGCCGCGCAAGCCGCCGCTTATATAGATATTGCCGTCCTCGACGCCGATGGCGTACCCCTGGGACGCCGGATTTGCCGCGAGGCCGCTCGCGGCGAATTGGCCGGTGGCGCCGATGCTGATGAAGTTTCCTTCGACCGGCTCGGAATCCATGCGAATCGGGAATTGACAATCAAATATTTTGTCGAGATACTCTTTCATCAGGGCGGCGCTGGCGCGATCCTGAATATCGGCATCGTGCGGAATGACGATGGCATATCCCTCCAGATGCTCGACCGGAACGCCCTCCCCCGCCGGCTTCAGCGCATCCAGCGCCAGGGCGCCGGCCGCCGAAACCATCACGGCAAATACATATAGCAACTTGATCATAAACAACTCCTGAAACAAAATTGGATTCCGTGCCGCCCCATTGCCGTCAGTCGGTCAATGGGTCGATATTCTTCGTACTGCCGCCGCCGAGCGAATCGACATTGGTCCTGGCCGCATGCCCGTCGAGGAACAACAGATTGGGGCTCATGCCGTGCGGCCCCTCCGGAATCCGGGCCGAGTTGCCGTTGTCCAGCGCCCACGGCGGCCAGCCGTTGGAAACCGGCAGCACAAACCAGTAACAGAAGGTGCCTCCGCCGTTCGGGCTGGCCTGCCCGGCCAGCTCCCGGCCGTCACTGACCTGAATTTTACTGCTGGGACTTTTGACCGAGCTGGCCTTGACGATCCGAAGCGAACCGGCCGCCGCGCCCTCGCCGCCGACGTAACCGTTATAGGCATAATTGTTGCAGCTGCCGTTGGCGTTGCCCGAACCGGTGAAGTAGGCGTCATCGCCGTTCTGGCTCGGACAGTGGAATACCCGGTCCAGCTTCCAGCCGGAATCAACGTCGGTATGGGTAGCCCCCCCTTTGAGGAACGGTTCCATATAGTTCGTCCAGATACCGACCTGCCCGACGACCGCCAGCGACAGCGGCGGCAATGCGTCATCGCAGGCGTTGCTGTAAAAGACGCTCGCCAATCCCATCTGCTTCAAGTTGTTGATACAAGAGGCGCCCTGCGCGGCGGCGCGGGCCTTGCTCAACGCCGGCAGCAGCATGCTGGCAAGGATAGCGATAATGGCAATCACGACAAGCAACTCAATAAGTGTAAAGCGTTTTTTCATCATTTGCCTCCTTCAGGCTGTTTGCTGTTTCTTTTTGACGACATTCGCATTCGATATTGTTTGGGGTCTCCTCGCGGTTAAAATGTGAATAAGTTCTTTGGTGTGATCTATCTTCTGAACGAGAATCTCCTCCGAAACGGGCCGGAACAGCATTTCGCTGTGAAACCCGATGCGGGGGTCGCGCCGCAGCAAAGGACGCATCGCTTCGGCATTGGCAAGCTCCGCAGCGGCCAGCGCCAGCAGCCGTTTCCGCTTGGACGGCTCCTGCCGCAGTTCGTAAAACTCATAGACATTGGCCGCGGAATCCAGCATGATCCGGATCGATTCCGCCACCGTGCGCACCCCCGTCAGAGCCGGATGCCGCAAAAGCTCCACTCCGCGCCGGAATTCCCCGGCGATCTTCCGGAATATACCGGCGATTTCCATCGCCGAAAGGCTTTCTCCGGTCCAGCGCGGGTCGGGCGTGAACCACGGCTGGACGCGCCTGCGCCGGTCCATCCCCCAGTTGTACGGGTATGGCGGCAGAATCCGTTCGCCGGTGAGCTGGAGCAAATACCCCGGCGCGCGGGCGATCGGCCCATAATAATAGATATTGATGTCGCAGGGAAACTTCTGGAACGCGCGGTCGAAGACGATCCAGCTCCGCACCGCCGCGTCGACGGCCTGCGGCGGATACAGCGTCGCCGCCAGCCGCGTCAGAAAATCCCGCTCGCTTTCGCGCCTGCCGGAATCCGCCAGCGCAAACGCCTGCAGCATCAGATCGTTCCAGCCTCCGAGTATCCATGACACCAGCGCGCCGGAGCAATGCGACGCCCGCGCCACGCGCTGTTTGCGCCACGCCATCGACGGCACCGGGATATACGGCACCAGCGACAGTTCATAAGTATTCCCGAATTGGAACTTGGGCCACACCGGAGGAGTTTCCGGCGTCTGCAGCCGCGCCACCGCGGCAAAGGCCGGTGACGGCCCGGCGCAGCTCAGCGAATACTCTTCGTTGACGATCGATTTTCCGGCGAATTTCTTGACCACGCCGTGTTCGAAGTTCTCCAGCCAGACCACCTCGCGGGGAATCCGCCGGTAGACCTCCAGTTTGACCTCAACATCGCACACCGGAATGCCGTAGCTCCACACCAGGTAATCGGTCTGGGGCGCCACCTCACGCATGGTCCGGAACTGAAATTCGATCAAGTCGCTCAAACCTTCCGCCTGCGTTTTCACCGCGCAGCGGGGGCAGCGCCGGTCCGACGGCGCCAGATACGCGTCGATGGAGCGGCAGCCGGTGGCGCGTTCGCCGGCGAAAATCTGAATCATCCCCCCCAGCAGCGGCGCCCGGCGGAACAGCGTCCCGATCGCCTCGGTCAGATACGCCAGCAGCGTGGGGTGTGACGAGCACATCATGGCGGCGCCCGTGTCCGGGTCGCCCGCGACCGTGCCCAGCAACTCCGGGTGAGCGGCAAACACCGGATGCCCCTTCTCCAGCGCCCGCGGCTCCATGCAGAAAAAGAACACCTTGACGCCGAAGCGCGCCGCCCGTTCCGTCAACGTTTTCAGATGCGTCAGCGCCCGCTCGTCCGCCTCGGGGGTCAATTCCGGAAGCACGTCGGAGTGAATCATTTCCCGGAACAGCCCGGCCACCCAGATCGCGTTGATATGCACCCGGCGCAGCGTGTTGAAATAATGATCGGAATAAAAATCCTCGTCCCGCAGCAGCTCCCACCCGCCGCCGAAGCGGTAACTCGCCACCGGCGAACGCGAAATGCGCAACCGTTCGAAGGTGCTGTCGCGCATCACCCCCAACGGCAACAATGGCGCCCGATAGCGCCGCATGGTGTTTTCCAGCAGCAGCAGCGCCCGCGACAGCCCGCCCCGGTCCTCGGCTTCGACCAGAACCCGCTCCGGCGTCACCGTGATGCGGCAACTTTCATATTTGCCGGGGCGCGCCAGCTTCCGGTCGATCCGGCAAAGCACCGGCATACCGGAGGAGAATTCCCCAATCTGCATGCCGACGCGCAGAAATTCCAGAAAATCCTCGCCCGCAACCCCTTCGGCTCCGGACAGGCAAACGCCCGCCGCCAGCGAAACCGTACCGGCCACATTATCGCAACCGGCGTCGCGGCAACTGACGGTGTGCACGGGCCGGTCAACCAGGCTGAGCAGCTCCTCCACAGGCAATTGATTGAGCGGGATATACGGTTCCAACGACATCATCGTCCTCCTTCGTCTACGACACCTTCGATCATCATCGATTTCAACTTCTTTTCCCGGGCAACACAGTCGCAAAGCATTTCACTGGCAACCCTGCCCAACTCGAAACACGGTACCCGCCAATACGGCACCGGCGGATACGCCAAGGAGAAAATCCCGCCGCCGGTATGGCCGAACACATGGAATGTTTCGCCCAATCCCCACTGCTTCGCCGTCGCCAGATATTGAACCGCCGTTATCACCGGGAAGTGGGTGCAGCAGACCACATCGGGCCGGGGCCCGGCGCCCAGCACCCGTTCCAACTCATCCAACAATTCCGGCTGTACCTGATCCGAATGCGGCAGCGCCCGATATGACACTTCCACCCCGGCGCGGGTCAGGTGCTCCTCCAATAGGCGCATGCGATAATCGACATCCATCTGGACCGCCACCGAAGCATCCTTCATATACAGAAAGGTGAAAGTCCGGCATCCGGTCCTGCAAATCCGCTTCCCGAGATCGGCGAACGCCTTGTCCCGGTTGTAGGATACGCTCGGAATCGTCTCCTGCCGAAAGAGCGGATTCGGCTCGATGATCACCGCCGGAATCCCCCGCTCGGCAATCAGGTCGCGCAACCGGGCAAACTGGGGACCGATAAAGACCACGGCATCGGCGATCTCGGTGATGACCTCCAGCTGCCGGCGCAGCACCAGCGCGTCGCCGACATCCTCCATATGGCGAAAGGTCACGCTGAAATTGCGTTCATAGGCTTCCGCGGCCAGTCCCTGCTGAATTTCATTCTCGTTGATGAAATTGGCGAAACCGATGCGCGCCGGCAGCATCACTTTTTCCGGCAGCGGGCAAAATATTTTCACTTCGCCGGTAATCTTTTCGACATTCTTCCGGACGAAGCTGCCCTGCATCGGGATCCGGTCGATGTAACCCTTTTGCTGAAGCATCTGCAGCGCGGCAATCATCGAATTGCGGCTGACCTGATACGTTTCCGCCAAAGGCCGGTCTCCCGGCAATTGATCGCCGGGCAAAAGTGCGCCGGATTGAATTTTCGCCGCGATATCTTTGAAAATGCGTTCCGGCACTGTTTCGTTTCTCGGGTATTCCGTCATCTCGTTCGTCACTTCTTGTTATGGTCCAGGCCTGGACCAGTCCAGTTACATATCGTAATTATAGCGGATTAATCACGAAAAGTCAATAGCGGAAATGACAAAAGACGACTTTTTCCAAAATAAAGATAATTTGGGAGGACTTTGCGAATGCTGCCGAACCCGGCCGCTTCACCGCGAGAGCGCGTAAAGGGAGGCGTTCTCCAGTTCAAAGCGATCGTTTTCGGCGCGTAACGTCACCCATTTTTCCGCCGCATCACTGCGGTAGCCGTCGCCGTCGAAAAGGCGGCAGCTTCCCGGCGCGGCGCCATAGAGCCGGGGTTCCAGCTCGAACACCGTCTCCGGCGTCACCCGCTCCACCGCCCTCGCCCACGGGATCAGGGCACCGTCTTTGATAAAGAGTGCAATTTCGTCGAGAGCCGGCGCCACTTCGACATGCCGCCCACCCTCGCAGATTTCGCCAGTGCGGAAGTCATGCCACGTCCCGGCCGGCAGATAAACCCGGCGGCCGGTCTCGTTGGCGGTGAGCGGCGCGAAAAGCATGGCGTCCCCGACCAGGTATTGATTCTCAAGCGCCCGGCACGCCGGATCCTGCGGGTAGTCGGTGACCAGCGGCCGAAAGGGCGGAATCCCTTCGAAGCGGTAACGGGCGAAGGCGCTGTACAAATACGGAATCAATTGCATGCGCAATTCGAGCACCCGGCGGCACCGCGCCGTCACGGCTTCGCGGTCGGCGGCCAATTCGCCGCGATTGTTCTTTCCGACATCGTATTGCAGCCACGGCGGATTCTTGATCATCCAGCCGTTGATCAGCGCCATCGGCGAAAAAATCACGCTCTGCAACCGCCGGAGCAAATCCGCCTCCGACTCGCACTGCCGGACCTCCGGCGTCCACAGCAAACCGGAAACCCCGGCGTTGACCATCCCGCGGATGAAATCTTCGTGATCGTACAAATCGCTGTAAAGCGAGAATGGCAGCGGCGCCGCCAGCGCATGCGAGTTGCGCACATTGCTCCAGGTGCGCAAGCCGGCCCGGTCGAAGACCTTCAACAATGCCTGCTGGGAAAAAATCCCGAACAGCGAATGCATCTCCTCGCCGTCCATTCCGCCCGGAAACTCCGCATATTCCGGAAAACTCCAGGGCGAGGCCTTGTAGTCGGAATTATCGCATTCATCGATCTTGAACCCGGTAATGCCGCGGCCGACCAATTCGCGCTCGTGATGTTCTCCATAAATTTGCTGTGCACGCTCGATGCTGAAATCGGGCACCAGCCCCTGCCACACATCGACCGAACCGGCATACGGCAACAAATCCCGATAGATCGGCGCCGTCGGGTGGACGAAGGGGTGCTCCCACAGATTGAGCTCGAAGCCCATCGCGCGCATTTCGGCGATCAACGCATCCGGTCGCGGATAGCGGCCGGCATCCCAACAATAGCTGCAACTGTAGGCATGGCTCTGCCACCCCGGTTCCAATCCGAACATATCGCAGGGAATACGCTGCTCCCGCAGCTGCCGCGCCAACGCCAGCGACTCCTCCTGGTTGTTGGGCCCGTAACCGCGATAGCAGACGCCCAGGCCCCACAGAGGCGGCAGCGCGCCGCCGCCGGAAAAGAGGATATAGCGCCGCAACGCGTCCAACATGCCGGGCCCGGCAAAGAGATAGACATCCACGCCGGCCTCATGCGGAATCTCCACTGTCACCGGGATGCCGCCGCGGTCGGAATCGGCATAAAGTTCATCGGTCGAAGTCCGCACTTCCTCATTGCTTGCCTGTTCCGGCGCGCACCCGCAGTAAAATGTGGCATAACGCGCCGTATCGATCAATACGCCGTAACCGGCCGTGGAAAGATAAAACGGCACCGGGGCATGCGAATCGCCGAGGTCGGTCTCCGGATCGGAGTTGCTGCGCAGACACTTTTTGACGGCGGTCTGCCGGCAGGATTTGAGCTGCAACCCCAGACCGTAGAGATCTTCGCCCGGCCGGAAGGGCAAGTCGAGGCGGCACCCGCGCTTCGATGTGCAAAAGCGGATGGCATTCACATCCAGCGGCGGCGCTTCCACCACAGGCAACGAATCCGTTTCCATTGGCGGCCGGCTGCGAAATGCCACCGGCGTGAACCGCGACGGCGCCCCGAACGAAACCCTCCAAACCCCGGAACCGATTTGCGAAATCAAAATACACATCCTTTCATTCTCTAAAACATTTGTTTAATTATAGCGCTTCATTCACAGAACAGTGTTCCGAGGTGCCACGCCGCCAACCCCGGCACGCGCAGGACGAATTCGTCCGCCCGTTCGCCCGGCGTTCCCGAAATGGGAACCGCTTCGGCGCCGGGGGCTTGCCAACGGAAGCCGCCGCTTTCCGGACGGCGCACACGCAAGGCAATCCCGTTCAAAGGCTCGATGCCGCAATTCACCAGCGTCACGCCGCGCAGCTTGCCGTTGTCCCGGGCCGTAAACGGAATCACCGCCACGCGCTGGTACGATTCCAAACGGACACTTGCGGGCTCATGTCCCAGCCAGTCGAGCGTCTCCCGCAGCAAATGCAGCGATGACGGATTCTGATGCATGGAGAAGGTGTTCGATTGGCCGAAGACCGCGATGCGTCCGCCCCGGGGAGTGGTCAGCTTCCATGCGACTGGCCGGCGTTCCTTATTCACCTCGCATTCCAGCAGAACTTCGGCTCCGCTTTCCGCCGGCAGTTCATATCGAAAACCATGAAACATAAAGTCTCCGAATGCCCAGGTTTCTCCTGCAAATCCACGATTGAATGGATGATCCGTCAATATTGCCGTACCGGCGCCGGACAGAATGCTTTCCACTCCGATATCGCCGGTCATATCATGCTCCTGCAGATAGTGATAAGCATCTCCGGTCAACATGACTCCCTGTTGCAGCAAATCATCAAACTCAGCCTGAGTCAGACCGGCCACACATTCCCTGGTAATCAGGGCGGGAACTTTTTTCGAGCGTGAAAGTTCACGGTCCCACACCACCGGAATCCCGGCCATGATCAACGGTTTCAGCTCATCCACCGGTTGAACGTACCACCATTGCGGATAAATGTGTGATTCCTCCGCATCGGTTCTGCGTTTTAAAACATCTTCGGGCGAGTACATGGCCAAACCGGAAAACTCACAACCCCGGCGAAGTTCGGCAAGCAACTCAAAATAAGGACGCCATTCCAGCAAACGGTCAAACCAGGGCCAAACCAACGAGTCATCGGCGCTCCGGAACAGGATTCCCAGCTGCCAGGTTACAGCATCGCAACCGTAAGCCAGCGCCATTGCCGACTCCAAAGCGACGCCGTGCGGGCTTTTTGACAGGTTTGCGCCGGGGCAAATTTCCATTTCAGAAGACACCTGGTCCACAAATCCGCTCCGTTTGGCTTCGGAGGCAGACCCTCCAAGCAACATCGTTTTTTGAATTAACTCATACGGATTAAAATCATTCCATACTCCCCCGCCGATTCTCACCCGGGCAAGATGTCCTCCGCCTTCCGCAAGAGCCTGGTAAATAAGAGCATGATCTTTGCCGTTGGCCAAGGACACATTATACATGTTTTGCACGCCGACAACAACCTCCGGATCAATTTTATGGATGGCCCCGGCGATGACTCCGGCAGCATCCGCCAATCTTTTTTGAGCGAAATCCGTCCACTGTTGCCGCACTTCAGTGGCTTGACTGCGGTCATTCAATATGCGATCCAGTTCTTCCCGGGTCCAACTTCTGCCGGAAAAACCGGCAAAGCCTTGCAGACAGCGCTTACAAAAGCAACCATACAAAATTACACCATGATTATCAAAACGCAAGTCGTCGTCAATATAAACGACGTGCGGCCGGACAGCTTCAATGTAAATACCGACCGCATCGGTGACATGCTTCATGAAGGATGGAGACGCCGGACAGTGAATGCCGGGGACGGTTTCTCCTTTGCTTCCGACCATCATATCTTCCGGAGCTCCGACATACCCCTCCTCAAAGGTACTGCCGCCGAAGTGTCCGATGAACTCGGATATCTGCATGGATACCGAAACGCCTTCCGCCCGGATCGCCGCCGCTCTTTTTTTCATCCCGGCGGCGCACTCCCGATGATCTTCCAAAGATTGGTTCGTGTGCAAAGTGCTGAGCCAGATATCGTCAATCAACCCCGGATGCTCACGCAGCAAACGCACAATTCGGGCGATATTCTCGTCTCCTTTGTAGAAATCGGTCCAATCCTCATAAATTCGCAGCATTGTCAAAGGCTTTTTTTCATCCATAGCAACCTCAGTGGTATTGGAGTCATGATCATGCAACGGTTCGGCAGCGGGCAAAAATCCCGTCAAAATCAAAAAAACCATAGTTGAAAGTTTCAGCTTCATAAAATATAAGCCCTGAATTTCATTCCCATATTCTCGTTGTTCCTTCAGGGAACCGGATCTATTTTGCTCCGGTTTCCTTCCCGGTCCCGCAACTGCAAGCCGATCGGCTCCGGGAAGCTGGCGACATAGAGGGCGCCGGGGGCGGCACCGGAGCAAAAGGCGCGGCTCCCGGCCGGAACGCAATCCCAGAAGCTCGAAATCGTGCTGACCGCGACCGTGGCGTCCGCCGATGCGTTGCGCATGAAGGTTCTGCCGCTCGCCGAATGGTAGAAGTGCGCATTCTGCCCCTCGATGAACGCCTTGGCGTCGCCGTAATTATCCAATACCGGAATGCCGCCGAACTCGCCGCCGTAACGGACGAAAGTCGACCGGAACGTGCCGTGGTTTTCCACCCAGAAAAGGTCGCGCCCATAGGGCCAGTTCGGACGTTCCGGCCAATCGCTGAATACCACCGGGACGCCGCAGGTATTGAACATCACCAGCGTGCCGCCGTCGAGATTGCGCAGCGCCGCCCCCTCGGGAAGCGTCGCCTGTATGGAAATCCAGCTGTCGGTGATCCGAACCTCCGCGCCGCGATTTTCCAGCACCACCGGACTGTAAACGGTGGCAGCATCGACATCGACAATCAGAGCGTCGGCACCCGGTTGCCGTGCCGCAATGGCGGTACGGTTGTCGTAAAACAGGCAATCGTTGATGCGGACGGCGCCGGCTCCGGCAATATCGACCGCACGCGTACCGCCGTCGAAGGTACACCCGATCAACTCCAGCGCCAGATCATCCCCGGTGATGCGAAAGATACTGTTCGTTTCATCATCGGCGTGAAAGAAAGTGCGCCCTTCGGCCCGGATTACCGCCTGCGCGGGGAGTGTCAACACCCCCGGCAGATCGAATCTCCGGCCCGGCAGCAGAATCAACGGATTATCGCAATCCCCGGCGGTGTCAAAAAGCTTCTGCAGGTTTGCAAAATCATGCTCCGACGCTTCATGGCCGATACCGTATTCGACGGCGTCGAAAACCGTACATCGGGCATAATCGACCGGCTTCACCGCGCGCCCGGCGGCGGGAAAGGCGTTCCGTATGGACGCCGGAATATCTTCGGCGACGAAGCGCTCCATGATCGCCGGCAGTTCCGTCGAAATCTCCGCGCCATTGCCGGCAAAGACGAAACTATGGGAAAACTCCACCGGAGGCAGCGGCACATTCGAAGCGGCGTGACAATCCAGCATCAGCTCCCCGTCGTCGGCAGGGACCCGGTCGAAGTGCAGCGCTTTGACCTTCCGGGCGTTCCCTTCATGGGTATTGCGCAATGTGAATTGCACCGGGCGCGCCTTCGGAAAATACGCGATGGCATTCACCGGGCTGCCCGCCGCGTCGACGGTGCAATTGTCGATCAGAATCGTCTCCGGGAAGCTCCAATCCAGTTCATTGCGGAAATCTTTGTCGAACTTATACAAAGGCGCGCCGGAGTCGGTGGTGGAATGCGCCCGAACGTTGATCAGGGCGCCGAAGCGTTCGACGTAAGCCCCGGTGAAGTCCCCGGGAATCGCCGCCGTGATTTCGGTATCGTAAATACATGCGGACATACTGCCCACGAAGGGGGAAATCAGTTGCGGCCGGGTCGAAACAAAGCGGCAATCGGCGATATAAGTTCCATCCGTGCCGACATCGCTGGCGCCGGCACAATCGATGAAGTCGCAATTCCGGACGACAAATTTTGTCGAATTGGCGAAATTGCAATCCCACGTGGCCGGAGAAAGCGTCGGCATCCCCTCCCCGTCCCAGGTGACGTTAAAGGGGCCGCAGGCGATGATCCGGTCCCAGTCGGCGCTGTCGGCGGCATGCTCCAGACTGCCGTAACTGCGGCTGGTGATGGCGTACTCGGAGCTGTTTTCGAAGCGACAGTTTTCCACCACAAAGCTGGTGGTATCCTGATTGGCGCTCCAATAATAGAGATGGTTTCGGCCTCCGCGAAAGGTAAGATTCCGGAAAGAACCGCGAAAAAAGTGCTCAAAGTAAAAGATGGGAATATCGCGGTTTTCGGTGAAGATCACACTGCCCTTTTCCCCGGACAGCGTGACTCCCTTCGCTCCGACCAGAGTGCGGGTGATCCGGTAGTCGCCCGCCGGGAAAAATATCTCCCGGTTCGGCGCGTCATACGCCCCCCAGCCGGGAATGCGCCCATAATCGTTGATGTAGAGGCTTTCCAGCGCCTTGCGTTCCTTTTCCACCAGATTCAGGGCCTTCTGGACGGCGGCGGTGTCATCGGCAATACCGTCTCCGACGGCGCCGAAGTCACGTACATTCAACGGCTTCGCGGCGAGAATAATCCCGGCCAGACCAACAATAACTATGCAGATAATCTTGAAAAACATACAACACTCCATAAATCTATGCCATTACCAACCGAAATACTTCCAGGAGCCGGAATCTCCTTCGTAAGTAAGAGTTTTACGGGGATGCAACATATTGGCGGCATGGCCGTCCACATAGACGATATTGCCGGATCCGGAGTCAATGTCCATCACGAAGACGCTGCCGCCATGGTGCGGCGTGGACAAATTGAATGCCCAGCGTCCCCATACCGCCGGGTCCCCAAGCTGCGAAACACCGTATCCTTTGCCGTCGCCTCGCGCACTATCCGCCCCCAGAACCACGGTGGAGGAACTGTTGACGCCGGAGATCTTTTGCGGCGTACAACCGCCCCAGCCGCTACGGACATAATCGCATCCCAACGTATAGTTGAGTCCGTACGGCATATATCCCCAGAGAATTTCATCTGCGTCAATATTCAGACTCAAATCGTAAAACGACACGGAGCCGTTCTCGCCCAGGGTCATCGCCGGGCACAACATCGCGGCCCGATCGACATAGCCGCCCATCTTCAAGTGATACCCCCACCCCCGGCTGAAGAAATTGGCATCAAACGGCGTAGGATAAACACCGTTTTCAAATCCTTTGTTGGCCGGCATGAACATCTCGTTGTTGTCTCCGGTATACATGGTCGTTCCCAGGCCCAGCTGCTTGAGATTGCTCAAACATTTGGTCGATTGCGCCGCAGCGCGCGCCTTGGACAGAGCCGGCAGCAGCATGCTTGCTAGAATCGCGATAATCGCAATTACAACCAAAAGCTCAATTAATGTAAAATTCTTTTTCCCGCTCATTTCTCATTCCTTTCATTTCGTTAATTATGATGAATCCCGGCTACCGATGTACCGATGAATAATTGCGGCTTGATCAGAATGCGGGGGCCTTCGCCATGGAAATTCTCCAACGCATTGAGCGCGGAGGCGAAGATGCGCTCGAAAGGCTGAACCACGGTGGTAATCGAAACATTCTCCGGCGAGTCCAATTCGGAAATGGCGCCGTCGAATCCGGCGATCGAAAGATCCGCCGGCACCTCCAGCCCCGCGGCGTAAACGGCGTGCAGCAGACTCAACGCCCAGGTGTCCGACATACAATACACCGCGCTGACCGGCTTGCCATCCGCCAGGATCCGGCGCAGAAAGCGGCTGGCGACGCGCACCCGCGCCGCGATATTGACGTCGCTTTCGTCCTCCACAACCACCGAAGCCCCTTCATCCGGAGGATAGCCGGCCAGCGTCAAGCGCTCCTTCCAGGCCTGAAAACGCGCCCCGTCGGCATAGCCGCCCAGATAGGCAATCCGCCGGTGCCCCATCGACAGGAGATAGTCCATCATCATCTCGGCTCCGGCCCGGATGTCGGTCTGAACTTGCGGACACACGCCGAAGAGCTCCGGCGCCATCCCCAGAATCGCGACCCGGCCCGGGTTTTCACTGATCAGCTTGCGGGTTTTGTCGCTGTACAGTCCCGTCAGCAGCACCCAGGCGTCCGGATCGCTCAGAAACTCCTTCACCAACGCGCTTTCACGCCTGGCGTCACGACCGCATTCATGTATCTTGAACTCCCACTCCGTATGGGCCGCGCCGAAGCGGACCATGTGATAGATGTAAGCCGCATCGATCATGTTGGCACCGGAGTTCCCCTCCACCAGGTGCACGGTTCGCCGCAACGCGCGGGGCGCAATGACCGTACCGGCACGCGGCCGGCTCAAAATCCGTCCCTCCGAACGCAGAGCGCTCAACGCCGTGCGCACCGTGGTCCGGCTGACGCCGAACTGGGTGCACAAGTCATCCTCGGTGGGTATCCGGGAATTCGGCGCCCACATGCCGCTTCGGATCATCTCCCGCATCCGCGTTTCGATTTCGATACTTTTATTCATAACCCCACGGTGTTTTAAATTGTATTTTTAATTGTAGTACAATTATAGCAAAGAAAAGAAAAAAAGTCAATAGTCGAAATGAAAAAAACGGAATAATTTTGAAATTGCCCCGCATCTATACAAAAAGAGAGCCGCGGTTCGGAAACCGGCGGCTCTCCTGCGTCAGCGAACGAAACTCAGCGCCATTCCAACGCGGCTTCGAATTCGGCGTTGACTTTTACGCCACGGCCGAGCTCCTGGAGCAACGGATTGAAATCAGGCGCGCCGAACCCGGCATTGTTATGACGGGTCCACCCCTCGGCATAGGTGAAAATCTCCGACAGCTTGCCGTAGTGGCGGCCGCGGAAATCCAGCTCTTCGAGGTAGGCATCGGTGCCCTGGCTGATATCGAGCCATTCTTTCTGACTCTTGTGGCAGCTGAGCATGGCCTTCTTGGTATCGATGGTGTCGGAGATCTCGACGAACATGCCGGGGATCACCGGACGGCGCAGGCTGTCGGTCAGGCTGTGCGGCATCGAATGATAGATCGCAACCTCCTGAAGCGTCGGCGCGGCCTTCCGGTCGCACTTGTAGTTGGTCATGCCGCGGCAGAATGCCGCGGAAACCGCCAGGCGCCCGGTGTTGACGTGGTCTTCCATATAATCATACGGACCGTGGGTCAGAATGATCTCGGGAGCCACCTCACGCACTTGCACCAGCAACTTGCCGAGGGTTTCGTAATTGTAGAAAACCTCGAGGTCGTCGCACAGGCTCTCGTGGTAAACCGCACCGATCAGCTTGGCGGCGTTCATCGCCTCCTCACGGCGCATCGCCACGATGGTCTTGTAATCGTGGCAATTGGTGCCGAGGCTGCCGTTGGCGACATTCATATAATGAATCTCATACCCGGCGTCGCGCAGACGGATCAGGGTACCGGCCATCATGAACTCGATATCGTCAGGATGGCACGCAATGGCCATAGCGGTCTTTTTCATGATCAATGCATCTCCACGCTGCAGACGCCGAAGCCGGGACGGTAGAAGTTGAACACCACATCGCCGTGATCGGCCAGAAGCGACATCGGCACGACGCTGTCGGCCAGCTTCTGCGAAATCATGAACGTGGTCAGGCGCATCCCGAACGGATTGTCGTGGTGCCCCGGATGCCAGATCGAAATCCGCTCGCTCTTCCAGGTTTCCTTCGGGCCGACGGTGACGGCCTGCGACGGGACGTTCTGGACGGTGCCGCCGCCGGAGGTACGGGCGTTCTGAATCAGCGTGATCGGGTGCAATTCGACGATCCGGGCGCCGAGTTCACGGTATTCGGCCGGGGTCGGCGGATTATCCTGGTACTTGCCCGCGCGCTTGACCGGATCGTTGAACGCCCAGTGTTTGGTTTCGCCCTGGCCGCCCTGCATCAGCATGCAGCGGGCCTGGTCGAAGCTCTTCGAAAACACTTCCGGGTTTTCGGTCGGGAAGTGCATGTTTTCGCGCGGCATCCGCAGCTCCGGACGAATCCGACTGAAGCACAGATCCCAGTCGGCCTTGGCAAAACCGAGCGGGAAATCTTCCCCGACGGCCTTGCCGTCGACGATCCACTCGTCCATGCCCCAGAAGTGGCAATTCTTCAGGTTCAGGTTCATCGCGTTGACCATCTGGGCCACCAGCGGGAGCTGTTCGGTCGGGCCGATCGGGCCGCAGACGCCGGCCGGATTGTCGGGGGTCGCCTGCTGCCAGACCTTGATGTATTCCAGCGCTTCGGCACAGTAGAATTCCTGGATCGTATCGAAAATATTGATCTTGAAACCGGGGCGTTCGAAGCTCTTCAGGTTATCAATATTGATACGGGCCGCTTCATCGAGGATCGCGCGGTCCAGGGTGGTGTAATCCCACCATTCCGGAGAAATTTTGCTCAAGTTACGCATCATTCAACACCTTTCTTAGAAATTTGACCGCGTCGCCCGTCTGTTCCGGCGAACGCGACGTTACTTCCTGTTCGATCGTCAGATATCCCGTGTACGAAATATCCCGTAACGACCTAATATACTCCACCCAATCGATATTGCCACTCCCCAACGGGCATTCGGCGAACAAATTCCCGGTTTCCGCCATCAATTGCCGGATTCCCCCCCTGGCGAACGCCTCGTAAACCCGTTCCGGGTCGCACGCCTGGAAGTGAACGCCGTCCTTGGCGTGGGTATGGACGATATACGGCGCCAGGATCCCGACCGCCGCCACCGGGTCGGCATTCAATACCATCACAAAGTTGGCCGGGTCGAAATTCACCGCCACCGCCGGAGAAGCCACCTCGTCGAGCAGCCGCTTCAATACCTCCGCCGGTTCCGGGCCGGTCTCCACCGCGAAAAACGCATCATGCGCGGCCGCGTAGGCGCCGACCTCGCGCAATGCGTCGCGCTGCCGGCAATACAGATCGTCGGCCGGATCGGCGCGGACCACGCCGATATGGCTGGAAACGATCCGGCACCCGAGATCGAGCGCCAGATCGATGTTGCGCCGGCTCAACGCAATTCGTTCCGGATTTTTATCCGCCAGCCGGAAACCGAAGCCGCCGACTTCGCCGCAGACGGCGGCGATTTCGACTCCGGCATCGGCGGCGCGGCGCATGACGGCGCGGCGCGCCGCACCGTCGTATTCCAGCATATTCTCGGTACGGCTCACCGAATACAACTGGACGCCGTCGACACCGAGCCTGGCGGCCATGTCGATGGCTTCCAGAACCGGCAATCCCAGGCGCTGGGCTATCACTCCGATATGCACAGGATCACAGGCTCCGCAGTTTTTCCACGGTGACATCCGCCAGAGCGGCATCCGGGAGCACCATATCGGGCAGACGGCTGAACGGAATCATTTCCACCGTCAGCGGGCCCTGATAACCGGCCGTCTTCAACGCGGCGAATACCGCCGGGAAGTCAACCATGCCGTCAAGCAGGTCGTCGCCGAAGCCGTGCAAACCGCCGCAGCAGTCGGTTTCCTTGAAGTTCTTCAGGTGAACCGCCTTGATCCGCGTGCCGAGAATTTCGACGTAATCCTGCGGACGGCCGATGAAACAGCAGTTGCCGACGTCGAAATAGCTGCCGATCCATTCGGATTGGAATTGATCGATGTAGCACTTCCATTCCATCGGCGACAGCAGGAAACGGTTCCAGACGTTTTCCAACGCGATCGCCACCCGCAGCCGCTGCGCCTCCGGCAGCAGTTCGCGCAGCGACTTGACCGACTGGTCCCAGACGCTCTGGTAGCTGGCCACCGGACGCGAATCGTCCCACGCCACCCGGGTCGCGCCCGGCACCACCAGAACGGCTTCCACGCCGATCCACGCGCCGACCTGAAGATAACGGCGGGTGAAATCCAATGCCTTGGCGCGCTCCGTTTCGTCGGACGAGCCGAGCGAGCAACCCCAGTAGAAACCGGTCGCCAGCGTCCGTAGGCCGATCTTCTTTTCCTGCGCATAAGCGCGGATCTTGCGGCACTCGGCCTCCGATATGTCGATCGGCAGCGCGTCGCCGACCGTCAGTTCGACGCCGTCCAGCTTCTTGCCGGCGGCATAATCGATGAACTCATACGGGGTCTTTTCGCCGGTGAAACCACCGTACACCCAATAATTCAATGCCTTATACATACTTCACCTCCACCGTCTTGCCGGTATCCACCGACTGCTGTTCCGCGAGAATCATCGCATACGAATCGAGAATCTGATCGAGCGTCTGGTACTTTTCCGGCTTGACGCCGTCGAGAATGCACGCCACGAAATAGACCAACTCCTGGTGCCAGCCGGTCGGCAGCTTCGGGTCGGCAACGGCCGGCGCTTCGGTGCGCCCGTCGGTCCAATACACATGGTAGCCGGAACCGTCCAGCTTCAGCGTGGCCTTCTCGCCGATGATCTGGAAGCTCATTTCGAACGGCACTTGTTTCGACGCCGCCCAGCCGCCCTCGGCGACCACCAGCGGAATGTCGCAATAGGAGTAGCTGGTCACGACATAATCGACACCGGCATCGGAGACCACGCCTTTGGCGCCGACGCTGGTCACCGCGCACGGACGCCCGAAGAAATAACGGACCGCGTCGGTGTCATGCAAGTGCAAGTCGAGCAGCGCGCCGCCGGAGCGGACCGAATCCATGAACCAATTTTCCCAGCTGTTGCCGGCGACGCTCGGCGACAGGCGGGTGAATTTGGCGCTCCGCACCTTGCCGATCGCGCCCGACTGCACCATTTCGTAGGCGTGGCGGTATTCGGGCCACGCACGGATGCACATGCCGACGTTGAAGAAGGTCTTGGCTTTGCGCGCCGTTTCGCCGATCTGCAGCATCTCCGCGTGGGTGCGGCACAGCGGCTTCTCGGAAAACACATGCTTGCCCGCCGCCAGCGCCGCGAGAATGTATTTGGTGTGATCCGGGGTGGGAACGCAGATATCCACCATATCGATCGCCGGATCCGCGATCAGCTCCATCGCGTCGGCATAGGTTTTGATCCCGGCCAGATTCAGCGGCTTGGAGTTGTCGCCGCCGCCGATGTTGCCGCAGACCTTGCTGATGTCGCCGGCGCGCTTGGCCGCGTCGACATCGGCGATCGCGACCACTTCAGCCTGCGGATTGTTGCGGTGAATGTCCAGATGCGTCGTCCCCATGAAACCGAGACCGATCAACCCGATTTTGACTTTTTTCATCTTGCCGTTTCCTCCTGTGTTTCGTGAAAAAACATACCGCGCCGACAACGTTTCGTGCCGCACGCTCCATTATATAGTATAACCGATTTCGCGCAATTGTAAATGGATGAATTGACAATAAGGTGGACTTTTGAGCAAAACGTGCTTTTTAGGCTACATTTCTTCCCAAAAAACAAGGCGCCGTATGAAAAAAATCCATACGGCGCCTGTTATCGGCGTGTTATCGGCCCAACGCCTGGAGGAGCACGCCGGCGGCAACCGCCGACCCGATCACCCCGGAGACGTTCGGTCCCATCGCATGCATCAACAGGAAGTTATGCGGGTCGCTTTCCAACCCGACCTTGTTGACCACGCGGGCCGCCATCGGCACCGCCGACACGCCGGCCGCGCCGATCAACGGATTGATCTTGTCCTTGCTGAACAAATTGAAGATCTTGGCGAAGAGCACCCCGCCCGCGGTACCCATGCTGAACGCGATCGCGCCGAGAATCAGGATCCCCAGCGTCTGCGCGCTCAGGAACTGGTCGGCGGACAACTTCGAACCGACCGAAAGGCCGAGGAAGATGGTCACGATGTTGATCAGCGCATTCTGCGCGGTATCGCTCAGGCGATCAACCACGCCGCATTCGCGCATCAGGTTGCCGAGCATCAGCATCCCGATCAGAGGAGCGGCATCCGGCAGCAGGAACGCGCACAACAGCGTGATCATCACCGGGAAGCACACCTTTTCCAGCTTGGAGACCGGACGGAGCTGCCGCATTTTGATCTTGCGTTCCGCCTTGGTCGTGCACAGCCGCATGATCGGCGGCTGGATGATCGGCACCAGCGCCATATAGCTGTAAGCCGCCACCGCCACCGCGCCGAGCAGCGCCGGCGCCAGTTTGCTGGTCAAATAGATCGAAGTCGGGCCGTCGGCGCCGCCGATGATCCCGATACTGGCGGCATCCTTGAGCGTGAACTCGATGCCGATGTTGCACATGGTCAGCAGCACCGCGCCGAGCAGCGCGCCGAAGATACCCAGCTGGGCGGCGGCGCCGAGCAACGAGGTCTTCGGATTGGCCAACAGCGGCCCGAAGTCGGTCATCGCCCCGACACCCATGAAGATCAGAAGCGGGAACAAACCGGTTTCAATCCCCATGTAATATAACTGGTAGAGCAGGCCGCCCGGACCGGAGATGCCGGCGATCGGAATATTCGCCAGCAGCGCACCGAAGCCGATCGGCAGCAGCAGCAACGGTTCGAATTCCTTGAAAATCGCCAGATAGAGCAGCAGCAGCGCCACCACCATCATCAGCACCTTGCCCAACCCGAGAATCCAGGTGTTCGGGAAGTCCGCCGTCGACTGCGTATACAGGTCGTAAATACCGGTGCTCTTCCACAGATTGCCCAGCATGTCACCCCAGCTCGGAAGCGCATTATGTCCCTTGCCGCCGACCTGCGAGTTGTGAGACACCGCCGAGCCGGAGTAGGAATAGACGACATCGCCCTTCTGGAACTTGCCCGACGGCTTCACATTATACGATACCAGAGTACCGCCTTCGACCACCAGCACTTTTCCCTTGCTGCGGCCGGGAATGCTCAGGATTCCCAGTTCGTCATGCGGGTAGACCGGCTTGCCCTTCTCCATGCCCGGATTGCCCGAAAACACGGTCGCCGGAACGTCGTAGTTGTAGATCACCTTGACCACGCCGTTGGAGCCGGGCTCGTAGCGGTGAATGAACAGCGGGTCGCCCGCCACCGTGGCCAGCATCACATCGCTGTCCGGCTCCAGCGTCTGGCCGGCTTTGACCAGGACGTCGAGCACTTCGCCATACACCGGATATTGCGCCGAAACGGAGCGGCCGTCCACCGACAGTTGCAGCACCTGGTCGCCGGGGACGGTAACCACGCCCGGAACCAGGTAGACTTTTCCACCACCGCCGGCCGGTCGCCCTGGTAACGCAAGTGGAACAAACCGTCATCGTCCTCGACCGCCGCAAGCAGACCGAAGTCAACGGTCTCCTCCACCGCCTGAAGCGGCAGCGCCGCCGCCATGAACAGGGCCGCCAGGCCCATCAGATATTGAAGCACTTTCATTTGCTCAGTTCTCCTCGATGACCGCCACCACGGCTTCCGCCGCGATGATATTGCCCGGAGCCACCATGATCTGGGCAACGGTGCCGCCCTTTTCGGTCTTGATTTCGGTTTCCATCTTCATCGCTTCGATGATCAGGATGGTCTGGCCGGCTTCGACTTCGTCGCCCTCGCCCACCAGCAACTTCATGATCGTACCCGGAAGCGGGCTGTGCACGTTGAAACCGGCGCCCTTCGGCGCACCCGCTTCTTTCGCGGCGGCGGCTTCGCCGAATTTCACGGTGAAGCGCTTGCCGCCGACCGTCGCGGTGTAGGCGTCGCCGGCAGCGTTGACTTCGACCTTGACCGACTTGCCGTCGACGTTCGCGGTGTAGGCGCTCTGATCGGCCTTCGGCGCGGCGGCAGCCGGTGCGGCGGCCTTCGGCGCTTCCTTGTAACGGATGCCGGCGGGCTTGTTGCCCTTCAGAAATTCAAGGCCTTTTTCGTCGCAGGTCGCGACGATGAAAATATTTTCATCGGTGGTCGGCAGGCCGGCCGCTTCCAGCCGCTGCTTCATCACCTCCACGCCCAGCTTCGGATTGCGGTCGTTGATCGCGCGGACGTCTTCGGTGGTGGGTTCCAACCCGAGCTGCTCGCTGGCGATCTTGACGATTTCCGGATCCGGGGCGGCGGGGGTACGGCCGAAGTAGCCGAGGACCATTTTGCCGTAGCCGTCGGTCATCTTCTTCCACTTGCCCTGCATCACGTTGGAAAAGGCCTGCTGGAAGTAGAACTGCGATACCGGAGTCACCGAGGTGCCGAAGCCGCCCTTGGCCACCACTTCGCGCATTTCCGCGATCGCCGCGTCGTATTTGTCGAGACAGTTGTTGTCGCGCATCATCTGGGTATTCGCGGTCAGAGCGCCGCCCGGCATCGGGGAAAAGATGATCTTCGGGCTGACCTGCATGGATTCCGGCGGCATGAAATACTTTTCCATGAATTCTTCGAAGACGCGCTCGGCCTTCATGATCTTTTCCGGATCGATGTCGAGCGAATATTCGGTGCCGCGCAGGCGCTGCCACATCACCAGGATATCGGCCTGGCAAGTGCCGCCGGACATCGGGCTCATCGCCAGGTCGATGGTGTCCGCGCCGGCTTCGATCGCCGCCATGTTGCAGGCGACCGCCATCCCGGCGGTGTCGTGGGTGTGGAATTGAATCCGCACATCGTTGCCGAGCAGCTTGCGCGCCTGTTTGATGGTTTCAAAGACCGTCACCGGAGTCGAGGTGCCGGAGGCATCCTTGAACGCGACGCTTTCGAACGGGACGCCGTCGTCGAGAAACGACTTCAAGCTGTCGATATAAAAGGCGGGCGTATGGGCGTATTTCTCATCCAGGCCCGGAGGCAATCCCATCATGGTCACGGAGATCTGATGCTTCAAACCGGCGTTGTGAATGCAGCGGCCGGAGTACGAAACGTTGCGCACGTCGTTGAGCGCATCGAAGTTGCGGATCGTGGTGATACCATGCTTCTTGAACATTTTCGCATGCAGATCGATGATATCGCTGGATTGGGAAATCAGCCCCACCACGTTGTTGCCGCGGGCGAGAGTCTGGAAGTTGACGTTCGGGCCGACCGCGGCGCGGCAGCGGTCCATCATTTCGAAGGCGTCTTCCTGGCAGTAGAAATACAAGCTCTGGAAACGGGCACCGCCGCCGATTTCAATGTAATCGATTCCGGCTTCCACCGCCGCGACCAGCGCCGGCAGGAAGTCATCGGTCTTGGCGCGCGCTCCGACGCAGGATTGGAATCCGTCGCGGAACGAAGTGTCCATAAATCCGATTTTTTTCATCTCATCTCCTTAACTATTATGAATTATTATGACAGTGGCTTTATTGATTGTTACGCTTGAAGTGCACGGCGGCGCAGGCGGCGGCGGCAACGGCCGCTTCATCGGAAGAGCTCTTCGCCGGTTTCGGCGCAGCCGGAGCGGGAGCGGCCAGAAGATGCTTGAACGGTTCACAGACCTTCCCCAACACTCCCATCAGAAAAATCATGATCACCAGGAACACGAACACCGTGCCCATTCCCATGACCAGCAATTTGAGTCCATCGGTCAACAGCGGATTCATACTTTCACCTTTCTTCCTGTTTATATTATAGCCTGATCCAGCAATAAATTCGTCATTTTTCCCGCATCTGCCGCAGGCTTTCCCGCGACAGACGCACATCGGCGGCGGAAAAAGGCCGTCTGCTCCCATCCGGAAGTGCCAACACCAGCCGGCCCCCCGCATCAATCTCGGCGACACGCCCGGAAACCTCGCCCTGCGCCGTCACCAGCGTCACCTCGACGCCGACCAGCGCATTCGCGCGCCGCCACGCTTCCGCCAATCCGGACGCGTCGGTAATCAGGGTAATATAGCGCCATTTCAGCATCTCTACCAGTCCGGAAAGCAATTTTTCGACACAAAAAACGCATTTTTTTTCATGCGCCAGGCTGGTTGCCGGCAGATCGATTTGCGCCAGCGCCGCGTCAGACAGATTGACATTGATGCCGATTCCGGCGATCACGCCCTCGAGACGGTTTCCGGCGCCGAGCACGGTTTCGCACAGCACTCCGGCCAATTTGCGGTCCTCGACATACAGATCGTTGGGCCACTTCAGCCATACTTTCAGATCGGGAACTTCCCGCCGCAACAGATCCAGCGCCCCCAGCGAAACCACCATCGTCGCCAGAAACGGATCGGCGCACTCTTTCATCACCAGACTGGCGTAAATTCCGGCTCCCGACGCCGAATGCCACTGCCGCCCCAGCCGTCCGCGTCCGGCGCTCTGGCGGAATGCCGCCACCAGCGCGCCGTCCGGCAGCGCGGCAAATTCGCGCCGGGCATAGGCGTTGGTCGAATCCAACTCCTCGAAGCAAAACAATTCCACCTTTTTCAACCGCCGATCTCCTTATATTTCGATCCTATCACTATATCGTTTCAACGGGAAAAATTCAAATTTCCGCCGGCCGGGTAATGCGGCCGCAGGAGTTGAGGTAATTTTTTGCTGAAAAAACTCGAATTTTTACTTGCCTTATCCCCGAAGTGGCGCTATTGTCACTCATGGAATAATCCGTGATGGCGGACATCCGGAAAAGAGAACTCGTGCGTTATTTCTTTAACTCCCTACCCAGGAGGTGGATATGTTCGGTTTCTTTCGCGTGGCAGCTGTGGTTCCGGAAATGCGGGTGGCGGATGTGGCCTACAACACCGACCGCATCATCGACCTGGTGCGGGAGGCGTCGAAATCCTCCGCCAATGCCATTGTTTTTCCGGAATTATCATTGACCGGGAGCTCCTGCGGCGACCTGTTTTACCAGAAGCGCCTGCTCGACTGGGCGGAGCGGTCATTATTGAAAATCGCGTTGTCGGTCAAAGACCACAATCAGGTCGTAATCGTCGGATTGCCGTTGCGTTACCAGAATGCCCTGTACGATGTCGCCGCCGTGCTGCAGGACGGCAAGGTCGCCGGATTCGTCCCCAAGAGCGTGATGAACGGCTCGCGCGAATGCAATGGCGGGCGCCACTTCACCAGCGGCGCCGAGATCAAGAATATCATGTATTCGCTGAATGGCCAGGATGTACCGGTGCCGTTCGGAACCGACCTGTTGTTTTCCGCCGGTCCCGATTTCAAATTCGCCATCGAACTGGGCGAAGACTTCTGGGTGCCGCGCCCGCCGTCCAGCCTGCTGGCCGAAGCCGGCGCCCGACTGATTTTCAATCTGGCCGCCAGCCAGGAGGTGATCAACAAGGCCGACTTCCGAATCAATTTGCTGGCGGCGCAGAGCGCGCGCTGTTTCTCCGGTTACGTTTACTGCTCCAGCGGTCCTCAGGAATCGACCACCAGTTTTGTCTGCGGCGGTCATGCCGTGATCGCGGAAAACGGCAAAATTCACACCGAAGGCCCGCGCTTCATCCGGAATCACAGTATCATCTATGCCGATATCGACATGGAAAAACTGACCTCGCTGCGGCGGCTGGACGGCCTGTTCCCCGATATCACCACCAGCGAGTACCGTTCGGTCCGGCTCAACGCCCTGAGCAGTTCGCCGGACCTGCGTTTCGCCCACATCACGCCGACGCCCTTTGTTCCGGAAACCGAGGATGAACGCGACGCCGCCTGCAGCGAAGCCTTTACCATTCAGGCGAGCGCGCTGGCCAAACGTGTCGAACACGTCAACGCCAAGCGCCTGATCATCGGCGTATCGGGCGGCTGGGATTCCACCCTGGCGCTGCTGGTGGCCTCCCAGAGCATGATCCTGCTGGGCCGTCCCGCCTCCGATATCATGGCGGTGACGATGCCGGGATTCGGAACCAGTTCCGTCACCTACGACAATACGATGGAGTTGTGCCGCTGTTTGGGCACCGAGTTGGTGGAAATCGACATCAAAGAGGCCTGCCTGCAGCACTTCACCGCCATCGAGCATGATCCGCAGGAGCACAATACCCTGTATGAAAATGTCCAGTCGCGGGAGCGGACCAAGATTCTGATGAGTCTGGCCAACCAGGAAGACGGACTGGTAATCGGAACCTGCGACATGTCCGAAAGCGCCATCGGCTGGTCCACCTTTAACGGCGATCACATGGCGATGTACAATGTCAACGCATCGGTGCCGAAAACACTGATCCCGTATATGCTCGAATATTTCTGCCGCGCCGGCGACGAAGCGCTGGCCAAAGTGGTGGACAGCATTATCGACACGCCGGCCAGCCCCGAACTGCTGCCGCCGGGCGAAGGCGGCAGCATCGAACAGAAAACCGAAGACCTCATCGGACCGTACCAGCTGCACGATTTCTTCCTTTATCACTTCGTCCGTTACGGCGCGACGCCGGAAAAGATCAAGTACCTGGCCGAACAGGCGTTCCGCAATGTTTTCGACAGCGAGAAAATCAGCAAGACCCTGACGATCTTCCTGACCCGTTTCTTCACCCAGCAGTACAAGCGCAACTGCGCGCCGGACGGCCCGCGGATCGGCACCATCAGCCTCTCGGCGCACAGCGCCTGGCTGATGCCGTCGGACGCCGCAAGCGATTGCTGGCTCTCCACCGACGCGCCGTCCGCCGGCGTCCGCAGCAACCGCAACCGCACCGACTGGAGCGAATACTCCAAACGCAGCGAATAGGCGGCGGAAGGCTGTATCGGCGGCGGTGAATTGTGCGCCGCCGGTGCGGCGGGTGTGGGGATTTTGAGTGGCGGATGCGGGGCCGCATTGTGCCCCGACTCACGCGAGGGCTCCCCATCCCCACCCCGATCACTCAAGCTGCGCTCGCCTTACACGTTTTTGCCGCCACCGGGCGGCAAAAACTCCATTCGCTGCTCACTCCCTGCCGGTCATTCGTACGCGCGACGGCGGCTGAGTGAAGTTGACAAATTTAAACGTTTAAACCTTGTTTTTTCAAATTCCCGCTTTATATTGATTAGGAAGAGGGATTTTTCATGGAAAGGCATGATCGTGAAAGTAAACGTATTGGACTTCGGAGCCAGGGGTGACGGCAGGACGCTGAACACCGGGGCAATTGCCCGGGCGTTGGCGGCACTGGCGGCGGCCGGCGGCGGCGAATTGCATTTTCCCGCCGGTGATTACCTCGCCGGCGGCATCGAATTGATCGACAAGCTGACCATCGTGCTGGAACGCGGCGCGGTGTTGCGCGCGTCACCGGACATCGCCGACCATTACCGCGACCCGGCTGTCGGCGACAACTGGCTGGCACATTACTTCCTCTACGGCATCGACCGACAGGAGGTCGCCATCACCGGCGAAGGCACTCTGGACGGCAGCGGCGCCGCGTTCTGGGAGAAAGAATACTACTCCGGCGACACCGACGAAACGCTCGCAGCCAATCAACCGGTCATCAACTACAATGTCTACAAACCGCGCCCGCTGCGCCCGGTGACGGTGTATCTGGCCGGTTGCAGCGATATTCGCATTTCCGGCATCACGGTGAAAAACGCGGCCGCCTATACTCTGTGGCTGGTGGATTGCCGGCGCGCCTCGATCGACGGAGTGACGATCCGCAATCCGCGCAACGGCCCGAACACCGATGCCATCGACATCGATTGTTCCCAACAGGTCCGGATCGCCAACTGTGACATCGAAGCCGGAGACGACTGCATCGCGCTGAAAAGCGACCCCAACCGGCTCGGACGCTTCCGGCCCTGCAGCCGGATTGTGGTGTCGAATTGCATTTTCTCCTGTGCGACCTGCGCGATCCGGATCGGTTACGAGGGGGATGCGCCGATTCAGGATGTGATTTTCAGCGACCTGGTGATCTACGACTCGCGGCACGGGATCGATATTCTGTCGATTACGCCGGTGTCCGCGTTAAAGATCGAGCACGGAACGCCGATCGAAAACATCCGTTTTCAGAACATCGTGATGCGCAACGTCGGGCAGGCGTTCTTCATCTGGGCCGGCAATGAGACGCCGCGGAAAGATTACGCCGGATACATCCGCAATCTGTCTTTCTCCGGGATGAGCATCGAAAGTGTGGCGACCAGCTATATCGGCAGCGACATTCCCGGCGCCATCTCCGACTTGCGTTTCCATGATATCACCATGCACGTCGCCGACCTGCCGGAAGTTCCGGCGACCGAGAATCCGGAGAGCGCGGCGCCGAGCCATTGGGGCGGCCACTGGAAATCGGGCGGCCTGCGCCTGCGCGGCATCGCGATGCCGGAGATGGAAAACGTGCGCATCACCTGCGACCAGCCCGGCTGCGAAGCCATTGTCCTGGAAAAATAAACAAACTACCATAACCAACATGGAGAATATGGCACTATGAGAATCACAGGAACTTTTCTGGACGAAATCACCTTCGACATCCCGCATCAGAACTGGGGCTACCATGAGTGGGACAACGACTTCGCCGCGATGAAGGCGATGGGAATGCGCCGGGTCATCATGATCCGCTGCGCCAACGGCTATTGGATGACCTACCCGTCGGAGGTGATTCCCCGTTTCGGGCTGCGGCACCGGCCGCCGGTGGATCTGATGGACATGTTTCTGGAGCTGGCGGAGAAGCACGACTTGGAGTTTTTCGCCGGCACCTGCCACGGCGTCGCCAAAAACTGCGGCTCCAGCTGGACCGACGAAGACTTCGACAAGGAAATCGCCTTCAACCGCGATATCATCGCCGAAATCCATTCGCTCTACGGCCATCGCAAGGCATTCAAGGGCTGGTATCTGACCCATGAAGTCCGCGCCAACGACCCCGGCGTGATCCGGCTGTTCGTCGAACAGGGAACCTACGCCAAGAAGCTTTCCGGCAACAAGCCGACGCTGATCTCCCCGTATTTCGCCGGCGTCAAAGCCGCCGACGCCTGCGGCGAGAAGGACCTCGAAGTGCTGACCCCGGCGGCCCATGCCGAGCACTGGAATGAGATTTTCTCCAAGATCGCCGGCGCCGTCGATATCGTCGCCTTTCAGGACGGCCACGTCGATTATCCGGAACTCAAGGATTATCTCCAGGTGACGCGCGAACTGGCCAACCGTTACGGCATCACCTGTTGGAGCAACGTCGAAAGCTTCGACCGCGATATGCCGTGGCGCTTCCCGCCGATCAACTGGGAAAAATTCCTGTGGAAGCTCGAATCCGCCGAGGCCGCCGGAATTTCCGAAGGCATCTCCTTCGAGTTTCCCCACTTCATGAGTCCGAACAGCATGTATCCGAGCGCCGGAGGCCTGTACGACCGCTACTGCGAATACGCCAACCTCCCCGCCCGCGCCAAAGACTTCCGCGGCAAATTCTAAAACAATCGTGTGAAAATTGACCGGGCACGCAAGCGACGGTCAATTTTCACCGGCCGCGCGCTCAATCCAATTCAAAGACGCGCCCGCCCTGCTCGCGGCTGCGGATGCCGCCGATCACCAGCCGCATCAATTCCACCGTTTCGGCAAAGGCAAAGGGCCGGATCCCCGTACGCAGATAGGAGATAAACGCCAGCAACTGATCGCGGAACGCCTGATAGGTATCGGTACACGCAAGCACTTTGTTCCCTGCCGTGCCGCCGAGCGTCATCGCGCCGCCGTACAACATGTCTTTGATACAGGCGACGGTCACCAGACAGCCGTCGCGATGCTTCAGGATCACCAGGTTTTCCTCCGTCGTTCCGACGTTGCGCACGCTGGTGAAGCCGGGGCCCAGGATCGGATAGAGCGCCTCCAGCGCATGAATTCCGTACGTTTCCCAGTTTTTGGCCATCGGCATGAAAATATGGCGCAGTTGCCCGAGCTCGCTGGTGCGGCGGTGGTACGGCACCAGCTCCTTGCAGTAACGCATGCAGCTCGAAGACATGATCCGGGCGCCCTCTTTTTCCCAGTCGATGAAAGTCGAGAGGTCCGCCTCGTTGTCGCATAAAGGCTTGTCGATGAAAACCGGCAGACCGGCAGCCAGAAACGGCCGGGCCCACGTGACATGTTCGCCGCCGATATCCGTCGCGATCACAACCGCGTCCACATGGCCGATCATCTCCTCGGGCGCGGCTACGACGTGTTCGATCCGGGAAGTCCGCGCCACTTTTTCCGCGTCGGCGCGATCATTACAATACACGTGCGTCACCCGGACCCCGGCGATGCCGATGGAATTCGCGGCTTCCTTGCCCAGATAGGCACAAATTCCCGGATAAGGGCAAAGTTCGTTCATGGCCGCGGGATCGTACCCGTTGATGATGGCGCTCCACGAATAGGGGTGCCCGTTGCCGGGCGTCATCCCGAGAATGCCCAGGCGAATGTTGTCGGCGTCTCCCACCAATGCGCGTTTCATTGTTTGCTCCTGACGTTTTTTCGGCTAAAAACTTGCAGTATCCCGCAGGCGGAGGCGGACCGGAGTCACGGCAACGTGCTGCAACTCTCTTCGCGAATCTCCAGGCGGGTCAACGGAATATTTTTGCTCCGGCAGAAATTGCGCAGCAGTTCCTCATTTTCGAGGCGATGCAGCGAGGTGGTGATGATGACCTTATCGAACGGGTGGTCCATATAGATTGCTTCGACATTCGCCACACCGCCGAGGACCTTGAATCCATATAGCTGCAGCCCGGCCAGCGATTTGTCATCGTCGAGGATACCGATGATCTCCTCCTGGATTTCGCTGCGTTGGGCGCAATAAAGGTAATTGACGTAGACCCGGCATTTGAGGCCGCCGCCGTAAACCAGAATGCGCTGGAGCCGCTCCTCCTGCTGGTATTGAAGATAGAGTTTGCGGAACCAGAACCCTTCCGCATAATGCACCAGAAAACGCTCCGTCGCAATCGACAGCAAATTCAGCATGACGAAAATCATACATCCGGAGATGAACTCACGCGGGCCGATGCCGTATTCGCAACGCATTCCCGGATAACAAAAGAGGTAAATCAGCACGCATGACGCCAGTGAGCCGAGAAAAACCATCAGCGCCAGATGCCAGTAGTTGTTCAGCCCGGCCCGCAGCCAGAACACCCGGTAAACCTTGGAAACACACAATACCAGCGCCACCGGCGCAAACGCATGCACAAACAAATTGAAATCATCGACCCGCCCGAGCATCAGATAACACATCACCGTAAACGACATGCAGATCATTGCGAAATCGATGAACGGATGCACGATATTCACCAGAATTCCCCGCCGCGGCTTGGCCAATCCATGCTGAATCACCCGCGCCGAGTCGAACAATTCGACCACCGCCAACTGCCGGATCACGATCAACACCGCGATCAGAAGGATGATATAAGTGATCGCCGGCGCCGAATCACGAAAGGCAATGATGACCAGAGCCGCCGCCGCAAACACCGACGCCAACAGATACATCGTAATTGCCGTCGTCGTCTGCTTCTTGGTTTGGCGCAACAGACGATGGTGCAGGTGGTCCTGGTCTCCCTCCATGATCCCGCCCGCTGCCGGATCCAGCAGCTTGCGCATGCTCCGGCGCCAGATCGCCAGCACCACATCGAATAACGGCACCCCGATCGCCAGTAGCGGCAGCAACAGCGACGTCACCGTCACTGCCCGGTCGATGGTCGACAACCCGATAATCGCAAAAATCAACCCGAGGAACGTGCTGCCGGTATCTCCGAGGAAAATTTTCGCCGGGTGGAAATTATAACGCAAAAAGCCGAGACAGGAGGCTGCCAGGATCAACATCGTGACCGTCTCGGGCCGGTGGTTCGACACCATCAGAAACCAGAGCGCCAGACACCCCGACGACATGATGGCCAATCCCGACGCCAACCCGTCCAGTCCGTCGATCAGGTTGAATGCATTCAGAATGACGATAATCCATACCGCCGTCAGCCCCAGCGATACGAACCACGGCATCGTCCAGCCGAAAATCGTGTAATCGTGGTCGATGGTCAGCCAGACGATAACCACCACCACCAGCTGCACGACAAGTTTGATCCATGACTTCAATTCACGACGGTCGTCGACCATCCCGAGCGTCCCCAGCAGCAACGCCGGAATAAACAACCGCCAGAACAAATTTCCCGCTCCCGGCGCCCGCGCTTCCAGGGCATACAGCCCCAATGCGGCAAAAAACGCCAGAATCACCGCAATTCCGCCACCGCGCGGGACAATCCGCTGGTGAATATGCCGCCCTCCGGGCGTGTCCACATACCCCAGCCGCGGCAAAATCCGGATTGCCGCCCATGTCAGCACCGCGGACAGAAACAACGCCACCATCGGATAGATAAACAAACTTGCGTAATTCTGCAAAAACTCAACCATGACGATCCGCATCTTTCCGTATCCACCGGAGCATTGGCGCCGGACATTGCGTTTTCGAAAAAAGTGGAGCCGACTGCCGGAATCGAACCGGCGACCTGCTGATTACAAGTCAACTGCTCTACCAACTGAGCTAAGTCGGCAATACACAGAGCTAAAATAGCGCAAACTTTCGTTTCTGTCAAGTACAAAGGTTGTTCTTTACATATAATTTCCCGATTTTATTCCGATTCCATCATTTTTTTTGATAATCTTTATTTTGACTTTTCTCCCAATACACTTTTGACGGAATTCAACAGATATATTTTCTCAAATACTACAAAACATTCAATACCTTTCTTGTCAACCGGAATTGCTTTTCCGTAATTCCCGGTTTATATTATGCCTAAACGTGGAGTCGTCGGGAATGTTTCCGCACGATGACGCAAACCTTATAGGATGTCATTATGTCGAACAAGCTTCTGTCCACACTGTGGAAATTCCGTATCCGCGTCCTGCTTCTGGCGCTGGTATTGTTGCTCATCGGCGGCTGCCTGGCCGTATTCGGCTATATCTGGCTGCGCGGCTACCGTCAACTGGAACGGCTTCAGGCGGCCCTGGCCGCCGCCGAAGGACCGGACCGGGCACATGCCCGGAAGCTGCTGCAACGGAGCCTGTCGGATGACCGCAACAACGAAAACGTGATCGTAAAACTGGCGGAAATCCAGGAAGCCGACGGCTTCTGGACCCATGCCGCTTTGCTGTGGCAGCGTGCCGCCTCGCTGAACGAATTCAAGCCGGCATTCCGGGAGCGCGCGGACCGGGCTTTGCTGATCAGCCGCAATTTACAGGAGTTGAAGCGGCAATTGGCCAACCGGAACAAAGTGACCCCGGTCAGCCGTCTGTACGGGGCTTTCGGCAGCTGGCTTGCCGGCGATTCGGAAACGGCGGCCCAACAGTTGGACACGCTCGACGGCGACCCGGCCGGATCGTTGCCGTTGGCGCAATTGCTGCGCGTGTTGCTGACTTCGACGGAAGGCGGCCAGGAGCTCGAAACGTGGACAGCGTCCACTGACCCCCAGAGCGCTTTCGAAGCCCGTTTCGCCCTCGGCAATCTGGAATTGCTCGCCGAACAGCCGGAACGGGCCGAATACTGGTATCTGCAGGCGGCGGCCTTCAACCCGGAAGTTATTTATCCTCTGCTCGGCAATTTCTATTTTCTTCGCTCCGACTACGACAAAGCCATTCCGGCCTACCGCCAGGCCCTGGAATACGGCCCCTCCCCGGTTCTGGCCATGCGCCTTGGAGAGCTGTTGTCGATTCGCGGCGAAATCGACGAATTGAAGGAACTGAGCAACAGATACCGCCGCGGCAGCAAGGATTTTCTCGCCGCCGGTTATTATCTGGACGCCCTGCTGGCTTATTGTGCGGCCGACAATGCCGTCCTGGCGCAAAATTTGAAACCGCTGCAGGGCACCCTGGAGTCCCCGGTGTTTCTGATGCTGTCGCTGCATTCCGCCATCGCCAACGACCAGTCCGACGAAATCCAGCGGCTATTGCCGTTGCTGATGGCCAAACCGGAATACCGGGCGCTTTTGCCGGAAGCGCGTTCGCAAGCGCAAAACTACATCGCCACCGTATTGATACCGGCCGGCCGTGCGGCCGACGCCGCTGCCATAGCCGCGTTGATCGCCGATCCCGGCAATCCCGATTTGAATCTGACCCGGCTGCTGCTGTTGAATAAGTCCGCTTCCAATGCGTTGACGTCGCCGGAGGTCGCCGCGGCGCTGCGCGCCTTTCCCGATGATCCGGTGATTCTGGAGGTGGCAACCAACTTTTCCTTGCGTACCGGTCAATACGAAGCCGCATTGCGTCTGGCGGAAAAAGGACTGCAATCCGGCGCCGATCCGCTCGCCATGTATCTGCTGCTGTTTCGGGCCCAGCAGGGCCGGGGCGATATCGACGCTGCTACCCGGGTAATGGCGCAGCTGACGGAGCAATGGCCCCTGGAACCGACTGTGATCTATTATCGCATCGGCAGTGCCGTTCAGATTTCGGCATCGGGGCAATTGGAGGCGTTGCAACAGGAACTGGCCGCCGACCCGACGCCGTTCCATCAGCGCGCCTCGGCACTGGCCGCAGTGGAGCTTGCGCGTCTGCAGCAGGATCAAGCCGCTATCGCCGCGACGTTGAAGGCGTTGGGGCAAGCCGAAATACAATATGAAGCGTCCTTGCCGGCCGATTGGCCGCAAACCAGGCCCTGGGAGATCAACTATGCTTTCCGTTCCGCGCTGATGCTGGCGGAAGGAGATGAAATCGCTCCGGCAATCGCGATCTACCGCCGCATTCTGGATCATGTCGCCAACCGCGGACTGGTGCTGTTGAATTTATCCGAACTTTATGCCGCACAAGGGTCTCACACAGAGGCGCTGGAGTGTGCCAAAGAGGTTTGGCGCGCGACACCGGACTGGAGCGCGGCGCAAGAGTGTTACGGCTTGCGCCTGGCGGAAAGCGGCCAGGATGAAGTGGCGCAGGAGCTGCTTCAGCCGTTGCTGCGGCAAACCGCATCGGGCCGCGTAAAACCGGTGTGGGAGCAGGTTGCCGAACGGGAAATCGCCCGTCTGTATCAGGCCGGAACGCTGGAACGTTGTCAGGAATTATGCAACGTACTGCTGGAAAACGGCGATCCGCGTGGAGTGGCACAGGACTATTTGAACCGGATTGCGGCAGCCGCGGAAAAGGAATAATGAAAAAAATCGAATTTCGAAAAATCGCGGTTCATCTGCGAAATGCGTTTCCGGTCAATCTGATCGCCGCCGGCGCCATTGCCTATGGCGGTTTCCAAAGCTGGTGCAATTCCTCCGGCGACTGGGAGAATGTCGCCATCCTGATTCTGCTTGCGGTCATCGCCGGCGTCGACGCTCTTCGCCGGGTTGATTGTACGGTCCCCGTGTGGTCCGGCATGCGCTGGTGCGCCTGGCTGCTTCTCCTGCTGACCGCGGCGGCTGTCTGGTTTCCAGTCCCGGCAACGGCGGAAATCTCCAGTGATTGGTTCTGGCTTCTCGCCGCCATCGCCGGCTGCTGCTATTGGGGATGGCGTCCGGCCTTGCGGCTGTTGCCGGTCCTGTTTCTGGCGTTGCTGCTCCTGCCGCGTCAGGAACCGCTGTTTCTGGTCATGAGCTATCCGTTGCGGTTGCTCTCCACACATATCTCCGTGGGGATACTCGAATTTGCCGGTGTCGCCATCTTCCGGGAGGGGACAACCATAACGGTCGGCGGGTCGGATATCGCCATCACCGACGCCTGCAGCGGCATCAGCCAATTGGCGGTGCTCGCATTTCTGGGGTATTTGCTGGTGCGCCGCTGCCCGACTGCCGCGGGCTGGCGCATTCTTTACTATTTGTGTCTGTTGCCGGTGGTGATTGCAGCCAACAGCATCCGCATCATGTTGGTGGTAATCCTGTTTCTCTGGATCGGCGAAGCATCGTTCCATGATCCCTGGCACTCCGGGCTGGGATATTTTATGGTGGTTTTGAGCGTATTGCTGTTCTGGGGGGTCGGACAATTGCTGCCGCACCGGAGCCCGAAGCCGCCACAGGAGGAAAATCATGAGTAACAAACTGCGTTGGGCGTTGACCGCGATCGGACTCGTTCCACTTCTGTGCAAGCTGCCGTATATGCTGCAGGCATGGCGAATCTCTCCGTTGGACCGGGGCGAATGGGGCTTTGCGCTCGCCTTTCTGGTTATGCTGGCCGGCAGCTATGGAGTTCTGACGGCACGCCGGAAGCCGACCGGGTGCGATTGGAGTGCCCTGCCGGCCGCGCTGGCCGCGCTGGCCGGAATCGCCGTCGGTTACCGTTTTGAAATCCATGCGATTGGAATCCTGGCCGCCATCGGCTTCGGCTGGAGCATGGTCTGGTTGTCATGGGGGTGGCGCGGCGCCCTGGCGCTGCTGCCGGCATACGGAATGCTGGCGCTGGCAGGAACCAGCACCCGTTACTGGCTGGCCTACTTTTCCGGACCGCTGCAATGGAATGGTTTGACGGTAAAGCTGGTTCTGGCCGTCCTGCTGGCGGCGTGGTGGGGCGTTACGTTGCGTTATGAATGGCGGATCCGGTGGGGAACTTTCCTGTTTTACGCCTGCTTCGCCGGCGTATTGGTGCTGATCCGGCAGGCGGATTTGCTGCAGGAAACCGGAATGCCGTACACGCCGCACTTTTCCGTCACGGCGCATCCGGATTACCTCGGCCGGGAACAGATACCGACGGAAAACGATCTGCGGTTTTTCGGCGACTGTGTTTTGAAAAAGTATTTCTTTGCCTCCGACACCGGCAGCGTCAGCGTACTGGCTCTCGAAGCCGGCTCGAATATTCACAAAATCCACCCGGCCAGCCATTGCCTGCGTTCGGGCGGCTGGAATATTCAACGCGAACAGATACATGAAGTCGACATCGGCAACCGGCGTTTTCAGGTCACGGAAATCGAGGCATCGTTGCCGGAGCTTTCTTTGATCGTCTGGATCTGGTATTCGAACGACCGCTTCTCCACGGCCAACTTTCTGGGCTTCCGCCGCAACTGGAATCCGGATGAAAAATGGCATATCTACCAAGTATCCACGCCGCTGCACCTGAGCGTGACGGAAGCCCGGCAGCAGCTCACCGGTTTCCTGAGTGGCATTTCGGCGGATTGAGTTGCCGGAAGAGAGTGCGCCGACTGTGCGGCGAGTGTGGTGATTTTGACGGCGGACGCGAAGGCTCTGCCCATCCCAACCCCGATGCGCTCAAGCGGTGCTCGCCTTACACGCTTTTGCCGCCAATGGGCGGCAAAAGCTCTCTTCGGTCACGAAAACGCTACTACGTTTTCGCCAGCCCGTTCGCCGGGGGTGGCTTCACGGCGCCAATTCGGTCGCGCCTGACCGGCGCTCCGGCCCGTGCGCGCTCACAAGTAGACGGTTGACGCCAGACGTGTGAATCATGTCGAGTCTCGCAGTCACTTGGCATTGCATACTGGGGGCGATAGGGCCGACGACAGGCGTGGGTCCTGAAGGGGGCAGCCGGGGGAAACGACGAGTTTCCCCCGGAGTCGCCCGCCTGCTATGGTCGGCAAGGGCGACGGCTTTTGTGGTGGTCTGGCCGGTTTGACGCGGCAACAAGCGCTCCCCCCCGTAAAAAATGGTCGCGGAAGATGCCGCAGGCATCTGCAGCAGAGGTACAGGGTCGGAGCCCCTGCATTTCTCCCATGCCGAAACTATCTGCGCTCCGATTCGGGCAAAGGACGGACGGCGCGGACACGGCCGGGGGAAATTCCGGTGATTGCTTTGAATACCCGGGCGAAGTAGTATTCATCCGGAAATCCGACGGCGAATGCCGCCTCTTTGACACTGCGGCACTCGGTCAGCAGCAATTGGTAGGCGCGGTGAATCCGTTGACGGTTGATATAATGCGACGGCGCCATTCCCAATTCCCGCCGGAAACAGTAATTCACATGCTCCGGGGTGACCTTGAACTGCCCTGCCAGTACATTTCGGTCGCAGTGACGGATGTAATTCCGGTCGATATATGCCAGCATCTGCCGCATCAGCGGCGAACGCCGGCCGCGTTCCGAATCGCTGCGGCGGCAGCGCAGCAGGATCTCCCGCAGCATCGTTCGCAGCAGCTCCTCGCGTTCCGGTGCCGCGTCATCGAATTCCCGCGCGCATTCCCGGAACAATTCGTGCAAGCGGGCGCATTCCGGCGGTTCCGGCGTCATCCGGTATGGCAACGTCATGGCGTCATCCGGCATGAAGTGAATGCAACTGAGGACGCTGGCGATCCGACACGAAAAAACATGCTCTTCGCCGGGCGGAATCAGCAACAGCTGCTGCGAGTCGATCGGCAGCGCCTCCGGTGTGGCGCCGCGATATACGGTGGCGCCGGAGACCACGTAGATGAGCTCGTAGTCGCGCAGCACCCGCGGCCCCCAGCTTTCCAGTCTGGGGCAACTGAAATAATTGCAAATATTGACTTCCATATTACTACAGTACATCAAAATTATTTTATTTCCATTTTTTCCGGACAAAAAAACTGTATATTAAAACTAACCTAATTAAGAAAGGGTACAGGAGATGAATCACCGCGAACGCTTCATGGCCGCACTCAACTACCAACCCTATGACCGTTTACCGGTGGTCCATTTCGGCTACTGGAGCGAATTGCTGCAGGAGTGGGCCGCCCAGGGCCATATTTCCGCGGCGGAAGCCAAAAGCTGGACCGACGGCAACGAAACCTGCCGGCAAATCGCCGCCAAGCTCGGTTTCGACATGGGATTCGCCTGCGGATTCGGCGTCAACTGCGGCTTCCTGCCGGGCTTCGAGCGGATTGTCGTCGCCGAATTGCCCGACGGTTCAAGCCATGTCCGCAATCAGGAGGGCGTCACCGAGCTGGTGATTCCCGGCGCCGGCTCGATCCCCGCCGAAATCGAGCATCTGCTGGTCGACCGCGCCAGCTGGGAAGAGCATTACAAGCCGCGGCTGCAATGGAGCCCGGAACGGCTGGGAACCGACCTTGCCGAAGCGGTGCGCCGCGAAAACGCCCGCACCCAGATGCCGTTGATCATGGCGACCGGAAGCGCCCTTGGCTGGATCCGCAACTGGCTCGGCGTGGTCGGCATGAGCTACATGCAGATCGACGACCCGGAGCTGCTGCACGAAATCATCACCACCGTGGCCGATTTGTCCTACCGCTGCGCCGAAGCGGTGCTGGAAGCCGGATTGCGCCCGGACCTGATCCACTACTGGGAGGATATCTGCTACAATCACGGCCCGCTGGTGACGCCGGATTTCTTCCGGACGGAAGTGGCGCCGCATTACCGCAGAATGATGGAGCTGCAGGGCCGTTACGGCTGTACCCTGGGCAGCATCGACTGCGACGGCAAAGTCGACGAACTGATCCCCGCCTGGCTCGACAACGGCATCAATGTACTGTTCCCGATTGAAATCGGCACCTGGGAACCCGATTTCGCCCTCTGGCGCCGCCAATACGGCAAAGAGCTGCGCGGCGTCGGCGCCATGAACAAGCATGTACTTTCCGCCGACCGCGCCGCCGTCGACCGCGAAGTCGAACGCCTGAAACCGCTGGTGGCACTGGGCGGCTTCATCCCCTGCCCCGATCACCGCCTGCCCCCCGGCACCAAATGGGAGTTGGTCCAATACTACACCGACCGGATGCGCCAAAGCTTTTAAGCGCCCGGTCATGCGGGCGGGAGAACTTGGAGGAGGGGCGGAACCCGTTTTGAGGAAACGGGTTCCGCCCCTCCTCCAAACCTCCACCCCACCTCCCCAAACCTTTTCAACGTAATTTTTTGCCTCGTTGGGCAAAAAATGAACATTAATTCCCGGACGACCGTCAAGCATGCACCCCAATCTTTGAAGCTCCGATTTATGGATTTGTGCAACAAATCCATAAATCGTGATACAAAAAGGTTTGAGGGGGAAGAGAGAAGGGAGCCCCTTTCCTCAAAAGGGGGCCCTTCTCTTTTCCCCAAGACCATCGCCCGCCACTTCACCGCCGCGCGAGGAGACAGTAGAGCCATTGGCGGATGCGTTCGGTGCTGGAGATGCTGACGCGTTCGGAGGGAGAATGCGGATCGAGCATCAGGGGACCGACCGAGATCATCTGTAAGTGGGAATTGCGGCTGCCGAAGGTGGCGGCTTCCAGTCCGGCGTGCATGATTTCATGGGCGGGAATGCGGCCGAACAATTCCAGGTAGACCGCATCCGCGGCCCGGGTCAGGGCCGAATCCGCCTGCGGCGTCCAGGCGCAGTAAAAATTATCGGAAGTGCATTCGGCGCCGACACTCCGCAACGCGGCCGCGATGGCGGCGGTCAGTTTTTCGCGCTCCGAATCGATCAGCGACCGCTGCGATGTATTGATATCGAGCACGCCGGGAGCGACCGTGCGGAACGCGGCGAGATTACCGGAAGTTTCGACCACGCCGGGGTAATTGCCGCTCATTTTTACCACTTCGTTCGGAATCGAACGCAGCGCGTCAACAAAAGCTTTCGTACGACCGGCCTCCCACACTTGCGCCGGAAGCGGCGCCTCACCGGCCCGGATCGCCAGCTGTTCCCCGTTATCCCCGAGCTTTCGACGCCATTCGGCTTCCAGTGCGGCCAAATCCGGCAGCGCCGGAGCGGCGCCGGTCATCCGGCATTCGCGCGGAATCGCATTGTCCACCGTGCCGCCGGCCAATTCGGCAACCCGGACTTCCGGATGCCGGGCGAGCACATCGAGCATGATCGCGTTGGCGTTGCCGCGATTCTTGTTGATGTCGACCCCGGAGTGGCCGCCGGGCAGGCCGGAAACTTCAATTGCGACACCACGGTACCCGGCCGGAACCGCCTCCAGCGGGAAACGCATTTCCGCGCCGAGGCGCATGCCGCCGGCACAGCCGACAAAGAAGCTGGCGTCGTCTTCGGAGTCCAGATTCACCAGCCAGTCGCCCTCGAGAAAGGCCGGATCGGCTTCGGCGGCACCGTTCAAACCGATCTCCTCCTCGACCGTGAACAAGCCACGCAACGGCCCGGCTTTGGTTCCGGGATCGAGCAGCAGCTCCATCATCAACGCGATCGCAATGCCGTTGTCGGCGCCGAGCGTGGTTTTCCCGCCGGTATGAATCCAGTCGCCGTCGATCTGCCATGGCACCGGGTCACGCTCAAAATCGAAAGAAAAACCGGGACGGACCTGCGGCACCATATCCATATGCGCCTGCAGGATCACCCGTGGCCGCCGTTCATAACCGGGAGTCGCTTCGCGGTCGATCGCCAGATTTCCTTTGGCATCCATACGGGCCGTAAGACCGGCCGTTTCCGCCTGAAGTTTGAGCCACGCCGCCAATGCGGCTTCCCGCTTGGACGGGTGCGGAATCTTACAGATTTCAGCGAAAAAATCCAACCAGTTCATAACTTCTCCTCTCGCTTTGAACAACGGTAAATCGACTGAACCACGCCCAGCATCGACATGGTGGAAACTGCGAAGCTGCCGCCGTAGCTGACCAGCGGCAGCGGCGTACCTTTCACCGGCGCCAGCCCGACACTCATTCCGATGTTGACGAACGTGTGCATAAACAGCATCACCCCGAATCCCACCGCCAGATAGCGCCCATATGGTGTATCGGCAATCCATGCCGTCCGCAGCGTCGTGTAAATCAATAACCCCATCATCGCGATCAAAAGCAGGCTTCCGGCAAACCCGGTCTCCTCGGCAATCACCGAAAAAATGAAGTCGTTGTTGGCGACGGTCTGCGGCAGGAAGCCCAACGCATTCTGGGTGCCCTGCCCGATGCCTTTGCCCAGGACCCCGCCCGAACCGACCGCGAGGCGCGCCTGGTAGGAGTTATAATCGCGCCCGGAGATATCCTTGGTCGGATTCATAAAGGTGAGGATGCGGTTTTTCTGATAACCGTGCAGCAGCGGCGCCACCTGCAGCAATTCGTTGGCGACCAGCACCGAACCGACAACCGCAATCACGGCGCCGAGCCGGAGGATTTTACGCCACTTCAAGCCCGCCGCGAAGATCATCGCACCGGCAATCGGCAGGAAAATCAACGAACCGCCAAGGTCCGGCTCGACCACCACCAGTGCGAACGGCAGCGCGACCACTCCGGCCACCAGCGCCAGATGACGCCACCGGTCGATGTTGAAGTTATGGTTGCCCAGGATCGACGCCAGCACCAGAATCAGCCCGATTTTGCCGAATTCCGACGGCTGCAGCTGTTGCCGGAATGCTCCGAAATTGAGAATGAGCCAGCGTTTGGCGTCGTAGATGCGCGGCCCCCAGATCAAAACCGCGATCAGCAGTCCGATCGCCACCAGATAGATCAGCCAACTCAACGGCTCCAGTTTACGGTAGTCGCTGACCGCGAAAAAAACCCAGGCGGCAAAGCCGACCCCGACCCAGGAGAGCTGTTTCCAGAAAAAGCCCAGATACTGCGCCGTGCCGACCTGCTCCCCGGTCGAACGGATGAATACCAGCCCGAAACACAGCAGCACCGCAATCGCCAGAATCTGCCCATAGTCGAAGCTGCCGAAAAAGGCGCCGACACGCGCCCAAAAGCCGGCTGAGTCCGGCGATTTCTGTAAGATCCGTACCCGCATGGACAACACCGTTGGCAGTCGTAACGGCCCCCGGCATTTCGATCTGGAAATACCGGAGGCCGGAATCAAAAATCAAAAAAAGAACGATTTACTTGACTTCGAAGGTCTGCTCGCGCTTCGGACCGACCGAAACGATCGCCACCTTGGAACTCACCAATTCCGCCATCCGGGCCAGATACTTGCGCGCATTTTCCGGCAGATCTTCCCAGGAGCGGGCTTCGGCGGTCGAGCAGCACCAGCCGGGCATCGATTCGTACACCGGTTTCACACGGCCCAACGCATCGACTTCCGCCGGCACCTCTTGAATCACCTTCCCATCCAATTCGTACGCGGTGCAGAGCTTGAGCTCCGGCAGCGTATCCAGCACGTCGAGCTTGGTCACCGCCAATTTATCCACGCCGTTGACCATACAGGAGTATCCGGTGATCACCGCGTCGAACCAGCCGCAGCGGCGCGGACGTCCCGTGGTCGCGCCGAATTCCCGGCCGATCTGGCGCAGCTCGTCGCCTGCTGCATCGTGCAATTCGGTCGGAAACGGACCTTCGCCGACGCGGGTGGTATAGGCCTTGATCACGCCCCAAACCGTACCGACGTGCTTCGGCGCGACACCGGCGCCGCCGCAGGCGCCGCCGGAGGTGGTGGTGCTGCTGGTGACAAACGGATAAGTGCCGTGGTCGATATCGAGCAGCGCGCCCTGGGCGCCTTCGCACAGAACCCGCTTCCCGGCCGCAAGAGCGCGATTGACCGAATAGACGGTATCGCAGACGAAGGGCGCCAGATATTCGGCGGCTTCGCGCACTTTGGCCCATTCCGCATCGATGTCCAGCTCTACCAGGCCGGCTTCGGCAAAGAGCTTGTTGTATTTCGCCGACTGGTCGCGGAATTTGGCTTCGAGCACTTCCAGATTGGTCAGCTCGCCGCCGCGAATGCCGCAACGGTACGCCTTGTCCGCGTACGCCGGGCCGATGCCGCGGCCGGTGGTGCCGATCTTCTTGCCGGGGCCGAGCGCGGCTTCCTTGAGCGCGTCCGCCTGCTGGTGGTAACGGAAAATCAAATGGCACTTGCTGCTGAGCTGAATCTGCCGGACATCGAGGCCGCGGTCGGTCAGCTCCTTCATTTCGCGCACCAGCGCCAGCGGATCGACCACCACGCCGTTACCGATCACACAGGCGACACCGGGACGGAAAATCCCGGACGGTACCAGGTGCAGCACGTATTTTTCACTGCCGATTTCGACGGTATGGCCGGCATTGCTGCCCCCCTGGAACCGCACGACCATATCGATGTCGCGCGTCAACACGTCGATCAGCTTCCCCTTGCCTTCGTCGCCCCACTGGGTCCCGACCAATATATCAAGCGGCATTTCCCAACTCCTGTTTTTTACTATTGTATTCTTGAAAACTATAACATAATTGCTTTTTTACATTATTTCAAATTCAAAGGGTTGATAAATGTGCATTTCCGTTGTATTTTTAAGAGATTCGTGCGAATTAACCCGTTTTCAGGAGATTGGTCATGTTGCAGAAGAAATTTTTAGCCGCCGCGGTCGCCGCCGGTTCCTTTGCCGCCGTCCACGGGGTCGATTTCATTTCCCACCGCGGCGAATCCGCCGATGCGCCCGAAAACACCATGAAGGCATTTCAACTGGCCTGGGAACGCGGCGCCGACGGTGTCGAATGCGACGTCTATCTCAGCCGTGACGGTCACGTGGTGATCTGCCACGACGGCAATACCAAACGCACCGGCGGCGGCGCCGATCTGGAGATCAGGCAAACCGATTGGGCGGAGTTGAGCAAACTGGACATGGGCAGCCACAAGGCGCCGGAATTCGCCGGGGAGCCGATGCCGCTGTTGCGCGACTTGCTGGCCACCGTCCCCGAAGGCAAACAGGTTTATATCGAGCTGAAGGACGACAACCCCGAATTGGTCAACGCGGTAAAACGGCTGCTCGACGAAACCGAATTGAAACCCGAGCAGATCACCATCATCAGCTTCCATCCCGATCAGGTCAGGCGCGCCGCCGAGGTGATGCCGGAACATACCGGCTACCTGCTGGCCGGGTGGGGAATCGACGAGGAAACCGGCGAGTACAAGCCCGGTGTCGAGGCGCTGATCCGTTCCGGATACGACAGCAATGCGGCCGGATTGGATGTGGCCGGTTACACCAAATGGCCGCCGGAAGCGTTCAAACAGTGGCGCGAAGCCGGCTTCAAGCTGGCGGTATGGACCATCGACGACGAAGCGTTGGCCCGGTATTACGTCGAAAATGGCGTCGAGGCCGTTACCTCCAACCGGGCCGCGGCCCTGAAAAAAGCACTTGTCCCGGCCAAGTAACCGAAAGGCTCGTCTTCCATCTATGACCGACGAATCGCTGGAACAGAGAATCCATGAGTTGGCGGAACGCCCCGGTGCCTATCCGGAGGACGCCTACGGCTTTGTCCACCAGGTCGTCCTGGAAACGGTGATGCGCCAGAACAACGCCCGCCACGTCACCGCGCTGGAGGTTCTGGAGCAATTCAAAGTGGCGGTGGCGCGGGATTTCGGCGAATGGGGCGACGCCGTGCTGGGCGAATGGGGCGTAAACACCCCCGAGGCGGTCGGCAAGATCGTCTTTTCGCTGGTGGAAGCGGGCCTTCTGAGTACCCAGGAAAGCGATTCCGTTCAGGACTTTCAACTGCCCGGAGTTATTTTATACCAATCTCCGGTGCATGCCGCCGGACCCATGCAATGGGAAGGAGAATCCATTGACTGAATCAATCATCCGCCGGCAACTTCCGAATGGAATGGAATTGTATCTGCATAAGCATCCGGGAGCGCAGCTGACCACGATATGCGCCGGTGTGCGCACCGGCAGCATCCACGAAGCGGAAATGCTCGGCTGCGGCGTCTCGCATTATCTGGAACATCTGCTGTTTCAAGGCTGCGAAGGTTACCCCGGCGACGACGCCAGCCGCACCATCAACCGCCTCGGCGGCGATTTCAACGCCTACACCAGTTACACCCATACGGTCTTCTACACCGAACTGCCGTCGGCGAATTGCGTCGCCGCGCTCGACGTACTGGTGCAAATGCTGCGCGCCCCGGAGATTCCGGAGGCGAAATTTCAAAGCGAACGCCAGGTGATCCTGCGCGAATGCGACTTGCGCGACGACGTCCCCGGGTTGCGGCTGGAACAGGCGCTGTGGGTCAACACCTACCAGAAGCACCCGGTGCGGCATCCGATCATCGGCTACCGCGAACTGATCGCCGGAGTCACTCGTGACATGCTGTTGGACTATCACCGCCGCCGCTATACGCCGGGGCGGGTGTTTTTCGTGGTTTCGGGCGCCGTCGATCCGGATGAAATCGCGGATGCGCTGACAAAGCGGGTCGAATCCTGGCCGCGCTCTTTCCTGGCCGAAGCGGTATTGCCGCTCGACGGACCGCAACTGGAAGCGACCGTGACCACGTTGCAGTTCCCCGACCCGGTGGCGCGGCTCGGCATCGTCTACCGGTTGCCGGAGGCGTCGGACCCGTGCATTCCGGCGGCGGATCTGCTGTCGGGCCTGCTGGGGCAGAATGCCTCCAGCGTATTGGTGCACAAGCTGTGGCGCGAACGGGAGTTGGCAGTACAGTTCCGTTCCTTCGCCTATCCGCTCGGCTGCCCCGGCGTAATGGGCTTCGCGGCGGCGGCGGAACCGGCCAAATTGGAGGCTCTGGAAGAGGCGATATTTGCCGAGCTGGCCGAAGTGGCGCGCACCGGCTTCACCCCGGAATTGCTGGAGGAGGAGAAGCTGCGCCGGATCACCGATGACCGCCGTGACCTCAAGAGCGGCCGGGACTGGGCGTTCGAACTGACCGAAACCATCGCGGCCACCGGCACGGCGTCTTCGCCCGAAGCCTACCATGCCCGGCTGGCGGCGGTAACCTCCGAAGAACTGCAAACACTGTTGGCCGGCGCCATGCGGCGCGAACAATCCAACGTGATCCGGATGGCGCCGGAAAACCGCGCGGCAAAAAATCAGCCGCTTCCGGAGGTCGAAGCGGGCACGCTGAAGCGCGAAAGCGACTGGACGGCGGCGCCGGTCATCACCTGCTCCAATCAGCATAGCGGCCTCATCGACTGGTATGTACTGCTTCCGGGGGGAAGCAGCCGGGAGACGACGGCAAACAACGGCATCACGCAGGTGCTGGCGGCGGCGCTGCCGACCGGAGCCGGGGACTTCGACGAAAGCGCCCTGGCCGAACACCTCGACCGGCACGCGCTGGAGTTGAACATCACTCCCGGCGTCAACTCGTTGATGATCCATTTGAATGCCCCGAAAGAGGCGGAGTCGACGGCATGGGAAATGCTGCATTTATTGCTGACGGCGCCGCGCTTCGACCGGCAGTCGCTGAAGCGGGAATGTGCCAATTTCATCGAGAGCCTGAAAAGCCGGGGAGCTTCGGCGGTGGGCGCCGACGACCTGGCGCGCAAACTGTTGTTCGGCAATCATCCTTTCGGCTTGCCGCGCGGCGACGTCGCAGCGGTCAAAAAGCTGAAACCCGAGACCATGCGGGATTTTTACCGCCGGTTATGGCATCCGGCGCAGACGGTGTTCGGCATCGGCGGCGCATTCGACGCGGCGCTGGCACGGGAGCGTTTCGCGGCGCTGAATGCGGCGCTCGCGTGGAGTCCGAAGACGCTGGCGCCGCCGCCGGAGCCGGAGTTTCCGGCAGAGCCGCAAAGCGCCGAACTGGAAGTGGCGCGCGAACAGTGCCGGGTGATGTACATACTGCCGGGCATGGCGGAGAACGATCCGGAGCGGCTGACGCTGGAGCTCCTGCTGCAAGCGGAAAACGGCCTGTCGGCGCATCTCTTCCGGGTGATCCGGGAGGAGCGGTCGCTGGCGTATTCGACGTCGTTGACGGCGTATTGCGGCTGGCAGCGGGGCTTTTTCGCGTTTTCGGCGGGTTGTGAATATGCCAAATCGGCCGAGGTGGCGGAGCTCTTGCGCCAGGAGGCGGATTATCTGGCGCAGACGGGGTTGACGCAGGAGGAGTTCGACGCCGCCAAACTGGCGACGGAGGTGCGCTTCCGCCGCCGCCGGGAAGACGGCGCGGATTATCTGGCCAACGCGATGTTTTCGGAGTACTTCGGCCTCGGCTTCGAGGAGATGCTGAAGCAGGAAAAGGAGCTGGAAGCCCTGGATTGCGCCGCGGTCAACGCGACATTGCGGCGTTGCTTCGCCGACGCCGTCGGCGTCACGGTGGCAACGGTGGCGAAAGCATAAGCCGGAAAACCATGACCAAAACCAATGCCCTGCGGCTGCTCGAAAACGCCGCAATCGCGTACCGGATGCTCGAATACGACGTCTCCGACGGCTATGTCGACGCGATATCCACCGCCCATAAGCTCGGCATCCCGGAGGAGCAGACCTTCAAAACCCTGGTGGCCCAGGCGCCGGGGCCGGAATACTTCGTGTTCGTAATCCCGGGCAACGAATCGCTGAATTTGAAAAAAGCGGCTCACGCGGCCGGACGGAAGAGCATCGAAATGATCACGGTGAAACAGTTGCTGCCGCTGACCGGCTATATGCACGGCGGCTGTTCGCCGATCGGGATGAAGAAGCAATTTCCGACCTTTATCGACGAAACCGCGATCCTCTTCGAGACCATCGGCGTCAATGGCGGCAGAGTCGGCCTGAGCATCGCGATCGCGCCGCAAACCCTCGCGGACTTCATCGGAGCCAAACTGGTCGATCTGGTATAGGGCACAAACGCAAAGAGCCGCTGCGACACCCGCAGCGGCTCTTTGTTCCAGCCACAGCGTTATTTGTCGTTGTAGCCGAAGAAGTCGCGGTTGATCACCAGCACTCCCTGCGGTCCCAGATCATACGGATTCTGGAAGCCGCCGTGGCCATCGACATACAGCACGTTCGAGCCCTTGTCGTGGCGGGTCGGCGAAATGCCCATGTTGTTGGCATAATTCTCATACGCTTCCCATAACGGATCGCCCGCATTGGCGTCGGCAAGCCAGAAACGGGACGACGGCATCAGTTGAATCGAGCTGAGTTTGCGCCGCGCCGTTCCTTCGGCGGCCAAAATCGAATTACTGGTCCCCCCGAAGGTGATGGTGTTCACCGTATAGTTGTAGCAAAGCACCAGCCCGCTCGGGCTGTAGGCGTTCGGGTTGTGGGTCAGATTCGGACACTTGAAGTCGGTCGCCGGTTCCCCGTCGTCGTTTTCGCCGCCCGGATTGGCCTTGCTGGTACGCAGATAGTAGTTTCTCAAGTAGCCGCCCGCGCGCTTCATCTCCACCCACCACTGGTAGCCGTAGGGCGTCCAGTCGTCATGATCGCCGGCATACATGTACAGTCCAAGGCCGATTTGTTTGAGGTTGCTCAAACACTTGGTCTTCTGGGCCGCGGCACGCGCTTTGGACAATGCCGGCAGCAACATGCTGGCGAGGATCGCGATGATCGCGATCACAACCAGGAGTTCAATGAGGGTAAAAATTCGTGTCGTTCGTTTCATGACCGCCTCCTTTATTTGGTTATCCTTGTTATTGATGCGCCGTTTCCGGCGCGTATCACTTCGTTGTTTCCGCTTACCGCGCGCCCTGGATTTCCAGCAACGCGAAATCACGCGCCGCCAGCGGCAACGCCCGGAGCCCAGCGTCATCCAGCCGCTTCCGCTCCCCGGTCGCGGTATCCACCACGTACACCGCATCGACCGCGAAACCGAGTTTGGCCGGATCGATCCGAATCTCCGCCGCCTGCGGTTCGTAACTCCAATTGGACACCGCCACCAGCGCATCCCGTTGCTCCGGCCGGACGAACGCGCTGGTCAGTACTTCGGTCGGCTTCGCGCTGGTCACCGGGCAATCGGAACGCCAGTACGGATGAAACTCCGCCGTCCACCAGGGATCGACAATCCGCCACACCGGGAGCACCTCCAACTCATAGGTCAGCGGGAACGAAACCCGGTGCGGCAGCGTCATCATCAGGATCTCCCGGGTCGGAACCGCGTCGCCGACCTTGCGCCAGGAGTAATGAAACACGGCGAAAAAGGTGTAAGGTATGCCATATTCATTCTGGGCGTACTTCGCCCGGAAATAGTCCGGCGTCAGGCGCCGGTAGTGATTCAACCCCTCCCATACCAGCTCCTCCCCATGGGTCCGGACATCGACGAAAGCCGCCGACGCCGGACTCTCGCCGGAGTGCGAAAAGTTGATCCGGTCGCGCCCTTCGCTTTTCAGTATCCGGTACATCTGCTTGACGAAGCGGCGCGTCGCCAGCAGATTCAGCGTCGGCTTGCGGACGCCGTCGCTATCGAGGTAGCCGCAGCCATGGCGGCCGTTGCTGCAGGGAATGGCGGTGGCATCGGTATAAAAACCGTCCAGCCCCAGCTCGTTGACGATCTTTTCCACATTGTGCAAGTGGAAGTCGGCATACGAGCTGTTGAGGCAGGTCGCGGTCATCCGCGCATGCGGCGTCGTCCAGAAGAAGGTCGGGAACGCGTCCCACTCCGCCCCGAACGTCCGGTATTCCGGCATATGGTCCGGCGCCGCCGCATACCACAGGTTGTGGGCAATTTTCAATCCGTGCGCTTGCAGACGCTGCAGCGCATCACGGCTGGTCGCGGCGTCTTCCACCCATACCGGATAGCCGTCGGGCAAGAGGTCGTAATAAACCTGTCCGACCGCCAGTGAATCCAGGAGCTCCGTCCCGGCCGGACTGGTGTACCCCTCCAGATCGACATTGTAAATGCTGCCGGGATCAAGGCCGATGTGCCACTTCTTGGGATCCTGCGGCTCCGCTTTGACCGGAAGCGTCTGGAAAAAGTAATCGTAATGCAACGCTTCGTCCACCGCAGTAGCCTCACTGACCAGATCGACCGCCAGCGTCGTCACGCCGTTTTCCTCACGGACCGACGCATAGCGCGGTCCCCGAATGTACTCGTCGGTTTCGCTCATCACGCAGAAGGCGCGCCGGTCGCTGCCGAGCACCAGTTCGTAGAAAAAGCGTTCGTTCCAGTGCCAGCCGGAGGCATCGTACATCCAGGTGCCCCAGGGGTTGTCCGAATTGCCCAGATGCACCAGCTTGGATTCCCGCGGCGACCCGGTATAGATGTCCTGCAGCAATGAACCGGTAAAGCCGTCGCCGCGCAAAAACAGCGCCTCTTCGCCGCGAACCGGAAATTCCAATGCCAGCCGGGTGATTTTCGCCTCCGGCCGCTTCGGGGTCACCGTGACATTCCAGCGGGCAAAGCCGTCGAACTCCACCGATAATTCCCCCGCCAGCCGGAACGAAGCCGATTCACCGGCAATCGCCCAACGGACCAGATCATCGGCCTTTTCCAACGGCTTCAGCGCGGCGAATTCCCAGGCTTCGGGCCGTCCGTCCACCTCCAGCACCAACGCGGCCGGCGCCGCCAGCAACGGCTGCCCCTCGACAGCCACCGTCTGCGGCAGACCGTTATTCTGCCACTGGAAGCTCCGCAGCAACACCTCGGTGGACTGCCCTTCACTCCGGATCGGCACAAACGGCGACGGCACCGAACGGTCATTCCACAACGCGGTATGCCACCATACCGGCGGAGCCGGAATATCACACTCTTCGGTGGTCGCAGCCAACACTTGTCCGGCCGCATCCGCGATCTCTCCGGTAAAGCGGTAAATTCCCGGTTTCCAATCGGAAATATCGAATGTGACCGATTTCAGATGCTCCGAACCGGCAATGGCGACCGTCTCCTCCGCCATCCGGTCCTGCGCCGGCGTGGTGACCGAAAAGACGATCTGCGCCTGTTCCGGCAAACTCATCCGGCTGAAATCCGCCGTCACCTGCATTTGCCCGGCCGTAAAGAACAGCTGCGGCTTGATCCAGAAGGTCGGCATCAATGTAAACGGCAGCGCCGCCTGCGCCAGCAGACGGTTTTCCGCGTCGCATACGGCGTATTCCAGACGCATCGGCGTCACCCCGTCGGAGGAGCTGCGAATGTCTCCGGCCAACGCCAGCTCGCCGGCCCCTCCGGCCGCTTCGGACGCCGCCAATACGGCTTTGTCGTCGAAGCGCGGCACCACCACTTTGGCCTGCAGCTGCGCCGCGCCGGAAGTATTGCCGCCGAGCGACAGCTTGCCGCGCTCCGGATCCCCGAGCCGCAGCAGCTGAACCGCCGGAGCGTCCGGCTGGAAGCGCAGGATACCGTATTCCGGCACCGCCGCAAAGCCGCTGCGCACCGGCGCCCACACCGTCCAGTCGCGCCCTTGCCGGGCCGAACCGTCGGCAGTGGAAAAATCGCGACAGAAGTTGGCCCGCCATTCGGAGCCGGTTTGCGGCGCCGCGGCTCCGAGCGCCGCAAACGGGATCGCGACCTCCCCGAACCAGGTTTTCGCATCCATGGTCATGATGCCGCCGGACATGGTCGTGCTTTCCTGAACCGAAGCACGGTAGACGGCCTGATTCGCCCAGGTCATGTCGCCGGTCGACGACGAACAGGTCCAGCCGCCCCCCGGCACCATCAGCAACTGAAACCAACCGTCGCCATGCGGCGCCAGCCAGAGCTCCAGCCCTTCGGTCCGGTCATTGAAATCCGCACTGGAAAAGTGCGACTCGGCCCCCATTCCCAGCAGCAGCGTTTCCTGCCGGGAGGAAAAGGCGAAATACATATTTTCGGCGTCGTAACCGGCGTAAACCACCGTCTGGCGGTCCGCCAGATTCAGTTCCAGCGACCGGAACCCGGTGGTCGCCGCCGCCCGGGCCCACTCGGCAGCCTCCACCTTCCCATCGATCACCGGCGCCTGCGGCAGCCGCGGCAAGGTCAGCAAGGGCGGCAATGCCGGATCGAAAGCGAACGCCGCCTGCTCCTTCGGCTCCTTTCCCGCCGGATACAATTCGACGTCATCCAGCCAGACGGTGCCTTTCACATTGAACAACACCTCGAACTCATCGACCCGGATCACCGAGTGATCCAGATGAATGGCGGAGCCGGAATCCGGGATGGTAAAGGCGAAAGTATACTTCTGCCACGTGTCCGGCGCCGTCGGAAAGGAAGCCGAAACCAGCGGCTGCTCCGGCTCCAGATATTTGCCGGCGCCGTACAGATAGGTCATCATGGCGACTTCGCCGTCGCCCTTCGCCCATACGCTCAACGTGTAACTCCCGCCGCCGGAGCCCGGATAGCGCGGACTGCCCAGTGTGGTCTGGATATCCGAGGCGCCCTCGGCGCGCTGGTCGACCTTCAACGCCACCGTGCCGGAGTGGGCGCTGGCGATATCGCTCACCGCTTCGTACGTACCGGTGAAAACCCAATGCCGCCCCCATTGTTCCGGAAATGTCCCGGTGGCATCCAGAGTTTCGAAGCCGCCGTTTTTCACGATATTGGCAGCTCCGGCACTTAAGCCGGCCGCGCAAAGCGCGCACCCAATCCAACGCGTCCACTTCTTCATAAGGGCGATAATCCTTTCCTCTACTTCACTGCCAGCTGAAACGGAACTCCGGGCAAGCCATGGCGATTATAAAAATTGATTCCGCCCGGATAATCGCTCCAGGCATAACGTACTGTACGCGGATGCGGAACCTCTTCGGCCCAAACCCGCACTTCATTCTCTCCGGTGATCTCCGCCTGCGCCCGGAAAAATTTTCCGTCGGCTCCCGCCACCGCGAAGTGGCGCAGCGCCTGCCCGTCCGATGCGGCCAGCGAGGAGCCCGGATTGTCAAAGGCAATCCGCAGCGCGCCATCGTCCGCCGTTACCGACGCCGGATACGGGCCATGCGATACCAGTTCGCTTTCTCCATAGATCACCCGCCGGGCTTCCAGCGCCAGGCGTTCTCCCACTTCGCGTTTGCGCCGGGGATGAATATCATAGGGATCGCCCAGGTCGATCGCGGTGGCCATGCCGGTACGCTCCAGAGTCAAAAGACCCGCCTGTACCGGACGGAAAGCCCCCCAGATGCCGCCGTCGCCGGGGTCCGGGTTGTTGAGCTCGTCTTCCGAGAAACGTTTCCCCGGCTCGTGCCCCCGGAACGCCGCCAGTTGCACCAGCAGAAAACCCAATTCCGGATCATTCCACGCCTCGCGCCAGCTATGCAGCATGGCGGGGGCCATCAAACCGTATTCCTGATGGTTGCGGTAGGCGTTGGCCTCCCCCTGATACCACAGGATACCGCGCACCGGATAGATGCTCCAGGGGTGAATCATGCCGTTATAAAGCACATTTTCCACCGGTTCCCCGACCAATGGTTCGGTCCCGGCGGCAATCGCGGAATAGTCTTTCCCGGTGACCGACCGCAGCGACGCGGCGTCCATCCAGGATTCGATCCCGGTGGCGCCGCGCGAGGCGTTGATGATGCCGACCGGCACATTCAATTCGTCCTGCAGCTGCCGGGCAAAATAATAGCCGATCCCGGAAAAAAGACGCGCGTTTTCCGGCGCGCACACCTGCCAGGAGCCGTTCACCGTCTCCTGCGGCACCCGCGCCATGGTTTCCGGCACTTGAAAAAAGCGGATGCGCGGGTAATCCGCCCGCGCCAATTCCGCTTCGCCATTTTCGCAGTCAATCAGCGCCAGGGCCATATTCGATTGGCCGGAAAGCAGCCAGACTTCGCCGATCCAGACATCGTCAAAGTGGCGTTCTTCCTGTGTCGCCGGTTCCCTGACCGTCAAAACATAGGGGCCCGAGGCCGGGCGCGCCGTCAACTCGACGCGCCACTTTCCGGTCGCATCGGCCTGCGCTGTCACCTCTTCTTCGGCCAGCCGCACCGTCACACGCCCCTCCGGAGCCGCGCGGCCGACCATGACGATCGGCCGTTCCCGCATGAGCACCATGTGGTCGCCATAACAGCCGGGCAAATCCAACGCCGCCGCCCAATTCGAACCAAGCACTCCCAGCGCCAGGCACCCCGACAACCATAACTTCTTGCTCCGTCCCCTCATGATATTCCTTCGCCGTTCCGGAATCAGCGGCTGTTAGCCTGTGTGGTTTCATTCGGCCCGAAAAAGTCGGGGTCGAAGGGGCCGGGCGTATTGTTTCCGCCCTTCAGATGCCGCGGATTCATGTATTCCGCGTGCCCGTCGACGAAGACGACGTTGGAACCTTCGCGGTGGCGTTCGCCGGAAATCCCGTAATTCAACCACCAGTTTTCATACGCTTCCCAGGTCAAGCCGCCCGGCGAGGCATCCGCCAGCGTCATCCGTTGCGACGGAGACTGGACGCTGGAGCGTTTGCGCTGTACCCACGCGCCGATACTTGCCCCGCCGTAGGTGCGGCTGTTCATGCCGTAATTGAAAATGGTGTTCAAATAGCTGTCCTTGTACGCCAGCGCCGGGCACCGGAACATGGTCGGTTTTTCGTCGGTGACGCCGTAGCGGACTTCGCCTTCGGGGTGATCCTTGGTCACTTTCAGACAGTAATCGCGCAGGAAACCGGTATTGGCCAGTTGATTGGGCCATTCGCTGGCCGTAACCGCCCAATCGTCGTCGTCATTCGAATACATTTCGAAGTACAACCCCAACTGTTTCAGGTTGCTGGTGCACTTGATGCTCTGGGCCGCCTGCCGCGCTTTGCTCAACGCCGGCAACAACATGCTGGCGAGAATCGCGATAATTGCGATCACCACCAGGAGTTCTATGAGGGTGAAAATTCGTTCCTTCGTTCTCATACAGCGTCTCCTTTTACTTGTTTTTCGTTCCCTGCCAACTTTTACTTACACATCCGGCCAATGTCCGCCCTCGTCGCCTCGGGCGGACCGATTTCCAAATCATTTTTCGAATTCCATGTCCAGGACGCCGACGCCCTTCGGAGGGATCCGAATGAAGCAGCGCGTCCCCGGCAATCCGTCCTGGCGCTCTTCAAAGCGCATCGGGCGGCCGCGGAATTCATTCATAATCTCCATGCTCCGCGCCGGGACATCCGTCTGCAGGTCGCCCAGAATGTACTGCCAGTTCTCGTTGGTGACGAAGTATCGCCATTTCCCCGACGGCAACTGCACCCCTTCGAAGTGGAAGAACTTCCGGTCCAGCGTATCCACGTTCACCATCGCCACCAACGGCGGCGCCACCGCCGTCACCATCGCCGCCGCCAACGCATAGAAGCCGTCGCTGATCCGCCGGTAATACTGCTCGTCGAAAAAACTCGGCGGCTCCTTGATTTCCATCAAGTCGGCCGGAACTTCCTCCTCGGCGATCTCGGGCACGCTCCACTCTCCGGACACCGCCGGCGCATGATAGAGCCGGAATTCCGCCGGCGCCGCACTGCCGCGATCGGCAAACGACTGCACCCCGGCAGGCATGGAACCCATTTCGCCCACCGCAAACAACGTCTGCGAACACGCCAGCAATTGCGTTTGTTCCTCCTCCGGCATCAATCCGGGATTGATGACCAATAGCGGCGTCGCCACCTTGGCGGCGTCTTCGATCCGGACCGAACCCGCGACCCGGACGCCGGAAGCGATCAGGTGATAGAGGATGTTCGCGGTCAGGCTGCGCCGGGTGGCGAGATAAAATTCCAGTTCCCGCTCCACCATCCGGTTGCTCCAGACCACCGTCACGCCGTCCAATGCCGCCGCTTCGGTGCCGAAGCCCAGATTCCACTTCTTCAACAGGAACTTCCACTCGTGCGGCTCGATATCCGCGGCCAGGCAGACCTGGACGCCGTCGAAGCACTTCTGCGGCTTGCCGCTGCCGTCGTAACAGTAGAAGTTGCTGTACATCATGATTTCCCGTTCCATGAAGGCCGGGAAGTAGCGCAGCGCCGACCACCCTTCGGTGATATCCTGCGCACAGTTGTTGAACAGGAAACGGCCATCCGGCGCACACGCCTTGGTCAACAGCACCGTCGACTGCAGCACGTCGAAGAACGGCACCGAGAAACGCGCCCGGCAGATGAAATCCATCATCTCTCCGGCGGCGCTGCAGGTTTCGATAATCATCCGGTCCAGGCCGATTTCGGTGAACTTCCGGTAGTCGATCCCGTAGCGGTAAAGCGCCTCGACCGGGTCGCGGGTCCAGCAGGTGTTGCTGGTCACCAGCTTGCCGACGGCATGCAGCCGGGTGGTGATCTTGCGCAAATACACTTCATTACGCCAAACGTGGAAGTCGATCCACTCACGGCGCAGGTCGTGCCAGATGTAACGCGCCCGGGCGTCTTCCCGGTCGCGATCCCCGGCGCAGGTCACCGGCACTTCCGGCGGCAGCGTCACGCCGGTATGCCGCAGAAACTGATCGACCATGTCGTCCGAGTAATCCGCATGGGCCAACTGGTACCAGCTGTGGTTGTAGCCGTCGGCCAGATGCCAGCCGTCGAAGCCGTAATCCGCGACGACCCGGAGCACCTGATCGATCAGAAAGTCCTCATAATAGCTACCGTCGGCGAAGCGTTTCAACGGACTGATGAGCGGCAGCCAGGGCTCGAAGCCCTTGACGGTGACGTTACCCAGCTCCTGATGGTCGTAAACCCACTCCTGATGCCAGCGGTTGCCGAGCGAGCACGGGAAAATCGAAAACAGCACCCGTACGCCGTAACGGTGAAACTCATCCACCAACCGCTTCAACTGGAACTTGTGCCACGGCGGTCCCTGGTATTTGGGCGTATCGAACCAGACATCCAGATACGAGCCGATTCCCGGCGGAAATTCGGCATCCTCCTCCAAGCCGCAATGCAAATGCACGAAGTCCGGCCCCCACATGAAAATCGACACGCCGGTCGGCGTGAAGCCGAGGCCGTCGATATAGGATTTGACCCCCATATCCGGCTCCCGGTTATTGAAGCCGATCAACTCGACCCAGAGAATTTTTTCGTAATCGGTCATGAATATATCCTCGATTTCCTGATTTTTTATTTTTCCACCAGCAGCGCCCGAAAGTCGCGGGCGGGGATTTGCACCCGCGGTCCGGCCGGATCCAGTTCGCTCTCCGTTTCCGCGATCACATCGATCAGCGTGTAACGCGACGGGGTGAACCCGAGCTTGGCCGAATCCGCCAGCACCGCCACATCGACATCCTGATACGCCCAGTTGGACAGCACCACCAGCGCTTTGCCCTCTTCCTTTTTCAGGAAGGTGCTCGCCGTCACCTCCAGCGGCCGTTCGGTCTGTACCGGCGCCTCGGGCTTCCAGTAGACGACGAAGTCGCTCGAAGTCCACCACGGATCGAAAAGCCGCCAGATCGCCAACATCTCCGGCTGGTTGTGGGCGATCGTCACCGACAACCGGTGCGCCAACGCCATCATCATCGCCTCGCTGATCGGCGTGGGTTCGCCGACCGCGCGCCACGTGTAGTAGAACACCGGAAAGAACGCATACGGCACGCCGTATTCGGTCTGCGCATACTTCGCCCGGAAGTAATCCGGCGTGATCCGGCGGTAATGATCGGCGCCTTCCCAGCAGATTTCCTCGCCATGGGTGCGGGCGTCGTTAAACGCGCCGATGGTGCCGCCCTCCCCGGAGTGCGAGAAGTTGACCCGGTCGCGGCCGTCGGCTTTCAACACATTGTACATACGCTTGACGAAGTTCCGGGTGGCCAGTAAATTCAACGTCGTGTGCCGTTTCCCGTCGATGCCGTCGTAGCCGCAGCCATGAATGCCGTTGCTGCACTGGATCGGCGTCGCGTCGGTGTAAACTCCGTCGAAACCGAGGTCGTCGACAATGCCCTTGATGCAGGATATCTGGAAGTCCTGATAACCGCTGTTCAGACACGCGGAGGTCAAATGCGACATCGGCGTGCTCCAGCCGAACTTCGGCAGCGCATCCCATTCGGCGCCGAAGGTCTGGTACGCCGGCAACCGGTCGGCAATCGCGCCGAACCACAGGTTGTGGACGATTTTGGTGCCGAAGCTCTGGAAGTATTTGAGTCCCCGCTCCGCGGCTTCGCGATTGTTCGGGTCGAACGCCGGGAAACCGTCCGGGTCGAGCATGTAATAGCCCATGCCGATGTAAAGATTGCGGAACAGCTCCTGCGCCGCCGGGGTCTGGTATGACGCCATCTCCGACGCATACAGATCGCTCGGATCGTAAGAGACGTGCCACTCTTTCGGATCCGTCGGCTCCGGCCGCAGCGGCATCGCCTGGTAGAAGTAGGCATAATGCCACGGCTTGTCCCACTTCGTCGCTTCGCTGATCAGGTGAATCGTCATCTCCATCGTATCGCCGCCAGCCGGGACGAAGCTCGCATACTTCGGGCCGCGGATATTTGCCGCGCCTTCCGCCATCATGCTGAAACCGACCTCGTCCGTGCCGACGTAGACTTCGTTGTAGAAGGTTTCCGGCCAGGCCCATCCGGTCCGGCAATACGACCACGATCCCCATTCGGTCACTGTATTGCCGAGCGTGACGATATCTTCCCGTCCCGGAACAGTGGTAAACGCGTCCTGCAGCAGGCTCCCGGCAACAAAGCCGTCGCCGCGGGCGAAGTAGCACACATCCTTGCGCAACGGCGCCACCAGCTTCAATTCATCGACCGTGACCGCGCCCTTCGGAGTGAACGTCGCGTCCCAGACGGCAAAACCGTCGAATTCGACCGTCACGGTACCGGTGACATCCAATACTTTCGAGCTCCCGGAAACCGCGTACACCACTTTGGTCGCGTCGGCGGCGGTCTGCCGCAGCGGCGCAAAATCCCATGTGACCGGCTTGCCGTCGACCACCGCTTCCAGGCGTACCGGAGCCGCCATAAGCTCTTTGTCCGCGGCTTCGATCTGCGCCGGGAAGCCGTTGTTGTCCAACAGATAATTCCGGAGGACGACTTCGACGGACTGCCCTTCGACCCGTACCGGCGTAAACGGCGGCGGCACGGTTTCGGAATAGCCGATACGGTTGCCCATCCAGGCCGGACGGGCCGGAATTTCCAGCGGTTCGGCGGTCGAAGCCGCCTCCTTCCCGTCGGCGGTCTTCACCACCCCTTTCAGCAAATAGCTGCCGGCGGGAATCGACTCGAGAGCCACCGGAATGGTGAATTTGTCAACCCCCGGCTGCACCGGCTGCGCCGCCATCGCCAACGGCGTATTTTCACCGCCGGCGAAAATTCCCACCTCCACCGTGCAATCCGCCGGAAGCTCGGAACGGCTGGCATCCACATCCACCATCAATATGCCCTGGCTGAACAACATCCGGGAACGGATCCAGAAGGTCGGCAGCAGTTGAAAATTCAGCCCGGTCTGCGTCAACAGCATCCCGTCGGCCGGATTCTTGACGGCGAGCTGCATGCGCATCGGCGTCACCCCGACCGCGTTGGTCCGGATGGCCTCCTCGACCCGGAATGCCCCGGCGCCCAGGTCACTGACGCCGCCGGTGACCTGCTTATCCAGACGGGTCAAGCGGATGCTTTCGGACAACTGCACCGGCTTCGAAGCGCTCCCCTGAACCACCAGCGCTCCGGAAGCCGGATCGCCGACACTCTGCAATTGCACCACCGGCGCATTGCGGTCGAAGCGGGCGAAGCCGAATTCACCGACATTGCTGAACAGCGTCCGAATCGGCGCCCAGGTGGTCCAATCCGCATCGGCGCGCGCCGCCCCGGACGGAACCGAGAAATCGCGGCAGAAGTTGATTCGCCACATACTGCCGTCCGCCGGAGCCGCGCCCCCCAGATCGCGGAACGGAATCCGGATTTCTCCGGTCCAGACCTTGTCGCCGAGGGTCAGAATTCCCCCCGCCATCTCGCTGCTTTCCAGAATATAGCTGGCGAATTCGACGTTTTCCCCCCACCGGAAGCCCGGCTCCGGGCTGACCGTGGCCAGACCGCCCGCCGGTACGCCGATGAACTGCCGCAACGGCTGTCCCGGCACCTGCAGCCAGATTTCGACCGCTTCGACATCCGGGACCACCGTGACATCGCGTCCGGTGGCTCCGGCCGCCAGCATCAGCGCGTGCTGCCGCGATTCAAAGGCGATATACAGGTTTTCTTCATCGAATCCGGCCAGCCAGCGGCACTGGCGCGGCGAAATCACCCCGTCGAGCCCCTGCATGCCGGTGGTCATCGCGGCCCCCTGCCAGGCGGCATCGTCGATACGACCGTCCATGACCGGCCGGGCCTGCAGCTGCGGCAGCGTGATCAACGGCGCCTGGGCCGGGTCGAAAAATTGTTCCGCCACCGTCACCGTTTCGCCGGGGTGGGTCAACGACACATCGTCGATCACCACCGGTCCCTTTTTGACGTGGAACAGGACTTCAAACTGGTCGACGGCAAACGGAGCTCCGTCGGTCCCGGAAATCGCCTGCGCCGGCACCGTGAACTCGGCCTCGAACTCGCGGTATTGGTCTGAGTCCACCGTAAACCAGACATAAAAGTCATCTTGCGGCGCCTGCGGCACCAGGTAATTCCCGGAGCCGTACAAGTAGGTGATCATCCCCAGCTCGCCGTGTCCCTTGGCCCAGACCCGGAGCCGGTAACGCCGATCGCCTTCCGGCGCCAGCCGTTCGCTGCCGACGGTGGCCCAGGCGCCATCGGCCGCCTCGCCGGAATGGCTGATCGATAACGCAATGCTGCCGCCATGGGTGCCTGCCGGATCGGTAATCAGGGCAAATTCCCCTTTGTTGACCCAGTGTTTTCCCCATGACGCGGGGAAATCCCGGGAGTCATTCAACATTTCAAATCCGGGATTGTTGAGCGATGCCGCATTAAGCGCCAGCGCCGCACCGACAATACCGAGCACACTCCATGGTTTCATTGCCATTCCTTTCGACTCCCAAAAAAAGATTGCGATAATTGTCCTCTATATTAAGTATACTACATAAGGATTAAAAAAACCGACACTTTTCATCGTTTCTTTTTACCAATCCTGCTTTTTATGCAAAACAAGTACGATTTCGATTTGACAAAACCGTTTTTGCCCCCATAGTTTTGTTGCATATAGTAATAGACAAAATATCGAATCGAGAAAGACCCGTAAAAATGCAATTCAAGTTGGATTTAAGTCAATTATCCTGGCAGGTCAGCGGCTGGACCCCCAACCTGTGGCAACTGCTTCAATCCATGGAAACCGGCGAAACCCAGAAAGCCGAAATTCCGGCGGTTCCGGCGCAGGTTCCCGGTTCGGTCCAGGGCGCGCTCATCCGCGCCGGAATCATCCCCGACCCCCATTTCGGCTTTCAGGCGCGCAACTGCGAATGGGTCGAAAACCGCCATTGGATGTTCCACTGCGACATTCCCCCGGTATTGCCGGCCGATACCGCCTGCGAGTTGGTCTGCCCCGGACTCGACGCCGAAGGCTGGATTTACTGGGACTATGTCCTGCTGGGAAGCTTTTGCGGCGCCCACCGGCCGCACTCGTTCACGCTGCCCCCCGCGGCGGCCGGTTCGACTCACCGCCTCGCCATCGTCTTCGATTGCCCGGTCCGCTTCGCCGGGCAATTCGGCCGGACCTACGAAATGCCGGTGACCAAACCGCGTTACTATTACACCTGGGACTGGATTCCCCGGCTGGTGCAAACCGGCATCACCCGGACGCCGTGGATCCGTGCGGTCGATACGCCGAGCCTGACGGTCACCGATTTGTGGACCGACGCCGTCGCCGCCACGCGGCAGGGTTCCGTATTGCTGAAGGCGCGCTTGACCGGCGCGGCCGCGGCGGAGTTGACGCTGCGGCTGGACGGCAAGACGGTATGGAGCCGGAAAGCCGACGCCGCCGAACTGGCGCGGGGGCTCCGGGCCGCCATCCCGGACGTGGAGCTGTGGCAGCCGAATCTGTCCGGAAATCCGGTATTGTACCAATTGGAGATAAATGCCGGTGACGCCGGGCGGGAAGTCCGCAACATCGGCTTCAAGGAGGTCCGCTGGCTTCCCTGTACCGGAGCACCCGTCGACGCCGATCCGTGGGTCTGCGAAGTCAACGGCGTGCCGACCTTCCTGCAGGGGTTCAACTGGACGCCGCTGCGGGCGTATTATGCCGATTGCACCCGCGAAGATTATGTGCTGCGGCTGCGCCATTACCGGGACATGGGGTGCAATATTCTGCGGATCTGGGGCGGGGCGTTCCTCGAGCCCGACTTCTTCTATGACCTGTGCGACGAATACGGTCTGTTGGTATGGCAGGAGTTTCCGATGAGCTCCTCGGGGTTGTCCAATACCCCGCCCTGGGATGCCGAAGCCGTGGCGGAAATGCGCCGGATCGCCGATGCCTATCTGACCAGTCTGCCGCGGCATGTGTCGCTCCTGGCCTGGTCCGGCGGCAACGAACTGCAGCGCGGCCCCGACGGCAGCCTCGAAGGCTGCGGCGTTCCCTGCGACATCGACGAACCGATGCTGGCGATGCTCGCCGCGGTGACGAAGCAGCGCGACCCGTCCCGGCGTTTCATGGCGACCTCGGCTTCGGGCCCGCGGGAATTCGGCGACCCCGCCTATTACGGAACCGGCCGGTTGTGGGATGTCCACGGGCCCTGGAAATGCGAAGGCGACCTGGAAACGAACTGGAATCCGCAATGGGACAACGACGATTCGCTGTTTCGCTCCGAATTCGGCTGTCCGGGGGCCAGCAGCGCGGAATTGATCCGGCGCTATGCGGGCAGCGAAGCGTGCTTCCCCTGTTCGCCGGCGACGCCGCTATGGAATTACCCGTTGCCGTGGTGGGCGGAGCAATCGGTTTTCGAGCAGCAATACAGCCGTATTCCGGAAAATCTCGAAGAGTACGTCGCCTGGAGCCAGAAGCGCCAGGCCCAGGCGCTCGCTTACGCGGTCCGGGCCATGAAACGGCGCTTCCCGGCCATCGGCGGCGCGATCGTCTGGATGGGACACGACTCCTTCCCGTGTACCGCGAACACCTCGGTGATCGACTTCGAGGGCAACCTCAAACCGGCCGCGGCGGCGCTGTCGGACGTGTTTCATCAAACGAACTGAACCCGGAGCCCTTCATGGAAAACACCACACCATCCGGCGCCATCCGGCGCATCACCGACCGCTTTGTCTATGGCACCCAGTATTACCGGGCCCCGACGCCGCTGCCGCCGGAGTGGCCCGGCGACCTGGCCGCGATGGGGGAGCTCGGCCTCGACGCCATCCAACTGCGGGTGCAATGGCGCTGGAACGAACCGGCCGAGGGGCAATACGACTTCTCCGATCTCGACGAACTGTTCGAGCTGGCTGCCCGCAACGGCAAGCAGGTGATCGTGAAATTCCTGATGGAAAACGCCCCCGACTATGTCTACGGGCGTCTCGGCGGCTCCCGGATGGATATGCATGGCCGGCCGCTGCCGCCGTTGGCCCACGGCGCCTACTACTGCGGCGGCTGGCTGCCGTGCTTCGACAATCCGGCGGTGATCGAACACGCCAAGCAATTCGTCCGCACCGTGGTGGAGCGTTACCGGGAACGGCCGGAGCTCTTGTTGTGGCACATCTGGAACGAGCCCGGCGCCCGCCCGATCGGCGAATGCGGCTGTCCGCACTCGATCCGGGCTTACCGCGATTATCTGCAAAAACACTTCGATTCGATCACAGCGCTCAACAATTTTTTCGGCAAACGTTTCGAGAGCTTCGATACCGTCAACCCGCCGGGCGGACCTTATGACTTCGCCGAACTGTATTTGTGGCGGCGTTGGGCGATGACCGCGGTGTCGCAGCGGCTCCGTTTCATGTATGATACGGTGCGTGCACTCGATCCCGAACGGCCGATCATGTGCCACGTCGGCGCCAGCAGTCCAATCCAGGATGCCGCCCAATGGGCCTCCGACGACGTCATGAATGCGCGCGAAGTGGACTTTTACGGTTGTTCGCTGCTGGCGGAAAACCGCTTCACCGATGTATTGTCCACCAGTTGGCCGACGCTGCAGACCGACTGGCAGCGTTCGCTGCGGCCGTACTTCTGGGTCCATGAATTGTACCCGGACTGGGGCGCGTGGCGCCCGCTGGTCACCAACGGCGATTATCTGTTCAAGGTGATGAGCACGGTCGCGGGCGGCGCCAAGGGGCTGTTTTACTGGCAATACCGGGCGGAACGGCTGGGCATGGAGCACAACCTTTCGGGGCTGGTGCACATCGACGGCAGCTTCAAGCCGTTCGCGCCGCTGACCGCGGCCGTCGGACGCTTCGTCGCCGAACATCACGAATTTCTGCAGGCGTCGCAGGTGGTGTCCAGCCCGATCGCGATCGTCTACAGCGTCGCCAGCGACCTGATCAACCGGGTCGAAAACACCGGCAACGGCGACTTCTGGGATTTCAGCCTGAATACTCCGGAAGGAACCTACTTGTATAAACGGGCACTGTGCGGCATCTACGCCGCCTTCCGCGAACTCGGCTACACCGTCGACTGGCTGGATTCGCGCAGCCTGCCGGAAAAGGCGCGGCAATACCGGCTGCTCTATTTGCCGGAGTTCTTCATGCCGACCGCCGAAGAGGAGCAGGCGCTGGCCGATTACTTCGACCGGGGCGGCAAAGCCATCCTCGAAGAGGGCGCCGGACTGCGCGCCGCCAACACCTGGGTGCATCCGACCTGGCCCGGCGGCCGCTTCCGGCAATGGGCCGGCGCCCGGATCGACGACCGGGTACTGTTGAGTCACGCCCCCGACGTCCTGACCGTGGATGGCGTTGCCGTCACGCCGGGACCGGAAAATTACGCGTCGTACCTGCTCCCGGAACACGGCAGCGTGATCGGCCGCTGGCAGGACGGACGCCCCGGCGCGATCCAGCCGAACGAGCATATCATCTACCTCGGCACCAGCCTCGGCGGCGCCTTTCACCACCATCCGTCCGACCGCAGCCCGCTGGAGGTGTTGCGGCGGCTGCTGACCCGGCTTGGCATGGAGTTGCCGCCGCCGGTGCCGGAGCTGGTATATCTGCGCCGCCTCGAAGCCGGTTCGAAGCGAATGCTGTTCGTCTTCAACCGCAACCGCAGCGATGTCACTTTCCCATTGCCCGAAGCGGCCGCGATGCGGGTGATCTTCGGCGACGGACAGCTCCGCGGCGGAGCCTTGTCCGTCACCGCGGATTCCGTCTGCGTGCTGCAAAGCTGAAATTGGCGCAGCGGCTCCCGCAATCGCCGTTTCCGGGAACGATACGATTGCGGGATTGTTTTCAGGCCGAACTTGACATTCGGCCATTGCCGTTGTACTGTTTCCGATACAAACCGGAAGGGTAGTGCATATGATAATCCGAAAATTCGGTTATGGATTGATTCTCGGGGCCGCTATCGTCTTCCAGGTTCTCGGCGATGCTCCCGTCGCTCCAAAGCCGGATACGTATGCCGGTCTGTGGCACGAATTGAACGCATTCCCCGACTTCAAGGCGGAACACCGCTTCGACAAAGAAGCGATGCTGGCGCTCCTCGGGAGAATCGAAGCCTATCGCAACTCCGGTGCCGGTACGGAGGTCGAAGAGATTCAATTCTGGATCTTGTTCTTCGTATGGGTCAATAAAAACGTCGAATTGCTTTGTCACGATCACCCGTCCGTGTCAGGGCCGACAACCTGTTGCCGAATCTCCAACGGCGCCCCTTTCCCTCCAACGGAAACGGAGGAAGAAGCGGCATTGCGCGAACAAAAAAATGCCATTGCGGAAATATGCTCAAAGTACAATTACTCCATAAACCGGCTGGCGGATCTGGTATCCTTCGCGGTGAGTGCGTCCGCAGACTATAAACCGGAAGAATTCCGGCAAAACATCCTGCGCCCGTTGATCCTGAACTGCATCAAATCCCCCAAATGGCGCGAGCTCCTGTTGCGGACTTTCAGCCTGTTCCCCGATCCAAGCGCCGGAGAGACAGCGGATGTGATGGACTCGACAGGAGGCGGTAAGCCCGACGACAGGCGTGGGGGCGAGGAGCCCCCCACATTCTCCCCCACGCAGACACCTTACTTGCGACCGGCGAGGACGGCTTCGCGATACAGGGCGTAGGTTTCGTACAGGGTACGGGCGCGTTCGCCGCCGACCGGGACCGGATGATCGGGGTGGTGCATCAGGCCGGGATACTGGTAGATGATCTGCTTGTCCACATACGGAGCGGTCAATTCCAGTTGCGCGGCGACGCGGGAGAGTTCGGTCGGATACAAAATTTTCCGGTGGTCGAATTCCCAGATTTCCAGGTCGTTCCACAATGCGGTCCGGCCGCGCGGCCGGGTATAGAAGTTCCAATAATGGTTCGGCGCGTCTTCCGGCGTGCACCAGCCGTCGTGAGCGAACTTCAGCGCTTCGTACATGAACGGCAGCCGGTCCAGACTCCGGTAACGGTCGGCGCGGGCGTGGCGCCCGAAAATATCCGGCTCCACCCCCAACCCCACCGTATCCTGATACGCGGCGATATCGACGTCGATGTCGCCCAGAATCGCCGCGCAGACGCCGCGGTCGGCGTTCGGCGCGATCATGAACGGGCAGTCGGCGACCTCGCGGATGGCCGGAACCACCTGCCGCAAGCTGTCGCGGCCGGAAACGCTGGACGGCGGATATTCATAGCTCCAGTACCAGCCGCCGAAGCTCTTGCGCTCGCCGTATTGTTCGTACAGCTCCATCGCGCTCCGCCGCGCCAGCTCGACCGCCTGAAGCGGGTACACATACGGATCGGGCCAGAACATCGTGTAAATACCGTGGATCACGGTCATACCCAACTCTTCGGCTTCATCGACGACTTCGCGATACAGATTCGGCTTGCTCTTCATCCAATCCGGCAACGGCCAGTGGGCGCTCTTGTAATAAGCACGGGTATCGTCGATGCCGTTACGGGCATCGGTCCCCTGCTGAAACACCAACGTGTCAATGCCGATGGCCGCCATGTCCCGCACCACTTGCCGCCAGTGATCCGGCGTCATACTGCGCAAACCCGTCTGAAACAGCAGGCCCTCCTGATCGTCCCAGTGGTCCAGCTGCATGAATGTCCCGGTGATCAGCCGGGTGTTCGTCGGGTGAAAATTCGGATTCATGGCAGTCTCCTTGTTTGGTTATTTAAACGTTTAATGTTGCTATTAAAAAAACAATCTGCGGCACATTATTCGCCGCTGGTGCGGCGAGTGTGGCGATTGCAACAAAACAACTCCGGGGCCGCATTGCGCCCCGATTTACGCGGGGGCCAGCCCCTCCCAACCCGGATCGCTCAGCCGCTCGGCTTCACGTATTTGCCGCCACTTGGCGGCAAATACTCTCTTCGGTCATGAAAACGCTACCGTGTTTTCGTGACCGCCCCCCTCAGCGCGGGCAATGCCAGCGCCGTTCGCCGGGGGAGGCTCCATGCCGTGCTCCTTGGCGCGAGCTTCGCTGCGCCAATTCCTAACGGCATGGTCGCGCCTGACCGGCGCTCCGGCCCGTGCGCGTTCACAGGTTGACAGTGTTGCGACGGAGCGCGCCACGGACAGCGGTATGGCACGCCACACAACCGTTTCCGTTGCCGTCCGTTGAAGTCCGTTGCGGCCCGTTGTCATGCGCACTCCACCCCCAACCGGCCTGACCAGCTTACTTCACGATGAAAACCGGGAGCGGCGGGAAGCCGTTGAACTCCACCGAGCAGTAGCTCCCGGTGTAAGCTCCTGTGGTCAGCCAGTAAATCCGGTCGCCGACGTCGATATGACGCGGCAGCGGGTTGCGGAAGTGTTCGTACATCACGTCCTGGCTGTCGCAGGTCGGCCCCGCGATGATGAAGTCTTCGATCAGCCGTCCCGCGCTTTCGCAGTACAGCGGGTACTTGATCGCCTCCTCCCAGGTTTCGGTCAGGCCGTTGAATTTACCCGCGTCGATGTATACCCAGGAATCCACCGCCGACGCCGACTTCTTCGACACCAGCACCACTTCGGTCACCAGCACTCCCGCATCCGCCACCAGCGAACGCCCCGGCTCCAGAATGATCTGCGGCAGGTCGTCGCCGAAGTCTTCGCGCAAATACCGGGTGATTTCCTCGGCGTACACCTCGGTGGCCGGCGTACGCGACAGATACGCGGCCGGAAAACCGCCGCCCATATTGATCAGCGACAGCTTGATTTTTTCTTCGGCCAGGTAGTCGAAAATATACCGGACCTTACTGATCGCCGAGTCCCACGCGCCGATGTCGCGCTGCTGCGAACCGACGTGAAACGAAACGCCGCAGGGATCCAATCCCAGCTTTTTCGCCAACATCACCATGTCGATCGCGATATCCGGCTGGCAGCCGAATTTACGCGACAACGGCCAATCCGCCGTTTCGCTGCCCTCGGTCAGAATCCGGATGAACACCTTCGAGCCCGGCGCCACGCTCGCCAGATTGCGGATGTCGGTTTCGCTGTCGCTGGCGAACATCCGGACCCCGCGGTCGTAGCTGTACTTGATGTCCTTGATCTTCTTGATGGTATTGCCGTAACTCAGGCGCTCCGGTTCCACCCCGAGCGACAGCACCCGGTCCAGTTCGTACACCGACGCGATGTCGAAGCACGAGCCCAGGTCGCGGAGCAATTCCAATACCGGAATCGCCGGATTCGCCTTTACCGCGTAGTAAATGCCGGCAAACGGGAACTGGTCGCGCAACGCATTGAAATTGCGGCGGATGATATTCAGATTGACGACCATGAACGGGGTTTCGTGCTTCTCCGCCTCGTCCATCAACAGCTTCCAATCCGCCTCCTGATAGTAGTCCAAAGGATCAATGCGCATTTTTGTATTTTCCTTCCACTGAATTTGTCATCCTGAACAGTTTGAATTGATGAATTGTTGTTAACGAATGTTACCGACGTATACCGAAGTAAAACCGCGCGCTTCCGCGCGGTCCCGGATCCGATAGAGCGTCTCCGCCGGCGTCGGCGGCTGATGGCAGCCGCCGCACGGGAAATACGCCGAAAAATGCAGCGGCACCCGGCGGTTCAACGCGCTTTCCACCCAGTCGAGATAACGCTCCAGCCACTCCGGCGCGTCATTGTAGCCGGGTATCACCAGATTGGTCAGCTCCAGATGCTTTCCCGTCCGGTGCAAATACTCCGCCGCCCGCAGCACATCCGCCAATTCGCCGCCGGTCTTCTCCCGGTAAAAGGCCGCGTCGAAGCCCTTCATGTCGATATTGGCCGCATCGATGTGCGCATACAATACTGCCATCGCCTCCGGCGTGATATAGCCGTTCGAAACCAGCACCGTCGCCAGCTTCGCCTCATGCGCCAGGCGGGCGACATCGAGCGCGTATTCAAAAAAAACGGTCGGTTCGTTATAGGTAAATGCCACCGAACGGCAGCCGTGACGCAATGCCGCTTCGATGATTTCAGAGGCCGGATAAACTTGATAGGAACGCGCCGGATCGTATTGTCCGCGCGCCAGTTCGGAATTCTGACACCACTCGCACCGCAGATTGCATCCGAACGTACCCAGCGAAAAGGTCTTGCTCCCCGGCAGAAACTCCGCCAACGGCTTTTTTTCGATGGGATCGATCTGCAGCGCCACCGGCAAAGCGTAATTCACCGGGATCAACATGCCGTCGCGGTTTTCCCGCACCCGGCAGAAGCCGCGGCCTCCGGGTTCAATCCGGCAGCGCCGCGGGCACAGCGCGCAGCGCACAGCTCCCCCAGGTTCCAATTGCGAATAGAAAGCCGCCTCGTTCACTGCCAGGTCACTCCGACATTGTACAGCATGTTGGCAATGGTATGCGGGTCGTTGGTGGCGATCGCCTGTTCGCACGCACTCTGCAGAATCTGAAGATTCAGCACGTATTTTTCCGGCTTCATCCACACCTGATACACCCGCAATCCCCGAAAATTGATTTTGAAATTCATCAGCTCGGCGTCCGCGGCGTTCAACACCAGCACCCGGATATCCGGAAACTGGCGCTGAATCACCAGCAGCAGCTCCAGCGCCGACTTCAATTCCTCGCCCACCATTCCGGGCCGCCAATCGTTGCGTCCGGTCATCAATACCGGCAGATCCCCGCGGGCGCTCTGGCAGAAACGGTTGTCCATCACCACCCCGTAGGAATCGATCACCAGTCCGGAGCTGTAGGTATTCAGCGACGCCCGCGGAATCCGTTCCTCCAGTCTGATTTTCAGCTTATCCGGCAGCACCCGCTCGACCATCGCCGCTTCCACGCTCGGAATCAGCTCCAGCCGCTCGCGGATATCCTGAAGCCGGTCGCCGAACACCGTCACGCCGCCTCCGGGCTGCAACCCGGCCAGACTGCATAACTGCCGCCTGGTCTCGACGTTCTTCGCCCAATAGCCGGTCGATTCCACCTCGACCTGACGCAGTGCGAAACGGCTGTTGCGCTCAAACAACCAGGTCCGTCCCTCGCGCAAAAGCAGCCAGACCGCGCCACAAAGCACCAACACCCCGGCCAGAAGCCAGAGAGCCCGGCGCATCACGCGCCGTTCATCTCTCCGTCCGACCGGAGTGTTTCCTGTGTTTTTCGCTGTTTTTTCGCTTCTTCCCGCCATGACCGGAAACCGTTCACCCTTATTTTTTCATTTTCGCAACGACGCGAAACATTCTTTTTCGGGGGATAATATAGCCGCAATTTTCCCGCTTGCAACTTCATGGCGGCGCTTTTTCCGGATTATTTCCCGGCGGTCACTTGATCAGCTTGAATGCGGTGACCAATTCGTCCACCTGTTGGCCGTTGATCGGGTGCATGCCGCCGAGAAGCCGCGCCGAAATCGCCGCCTTCGCGGAGTATTCGGCCACCTCCATACGGTCGTATGCCTCCAGCAGCGTGCGCCCGGCCGACACCAGGCAGTCGTTCTTGATCAGAACGACCGGGGTGCGCGGCGACAACACGCCGGTGACGTGCGACACGTCGAGGAAGTGCTCGCCGAATTCAAGGGTCGGAATCTCCCGCAGCAGGATGTAGCTTTCGGGAATCAGCCGCGGATCGAAGTGCACATTCGCGACGCCGTACGCCATCACGTTCGGCGGATTGGCGATGATCAGCGAATTGAGCTCGGGCTGCGCGTCGTAAATGGCTTTGAAAAACCACGCGGCACGGCTCAACGGCTTGCCTTTTTCGTACTTGTTGCCCTGCACCAGCACCAGATCGGCCGGCGTCAGCGAACCCCGGTCGATGCCGTAAGGCGTGATCAGGAAACTGTTGGCGTCGATCCGCACCGAAAAGGTGCCTTCGGTACTGGTGAACAGCATCTGCCGGTAGGCGCGCTGAATCAGTTCGCACATCTTCAGGCGCAGCTCCTTTTCGCCGCTGGTCGGCTCGTCGCGTTCGAATTCCTTGAACCCGGCGTTGCGCGACATCAGCCCGAAATCGATCTGCGCGTCGGTCAGATACTGCGGCTGGCCGATCTGCGTGGCCTTGTTGATCAAACGGGCGCAGAAATCCAGCGTTTCGAAGCGCTGGAACGCCTTCAACAGCGTATCGCCCGCGGTGACCGCGCCGTGGTTTTCCAATAGAATCGTATAGTGCCCCTTGGCGAAAACCTCGGCGATGTTGCGGCCCAATTGTTCGCTGCCGGGGACGGCATACGGGGCGAAGCCCACTTCGCCGCAGACCTGGCGCGCGGTCGGCAATACCGCGGTGTCCGGGATGATCCCGGCGATGCTGAACGACACCAGCGCCGGCGGGTGCGCATGCAGAATCGCCTTGATGTCGGGGCGCATTTTGTAGATGGCGCGGTGAAACGGGAATTCGGAGGAGGGTTTATGGCGCCCCTCGACCGAGCCGTCGGCTTTGACGCAGACGATATCGTCGCGCTGCAGCGTGCCCTTGTCGACGCTGCCCGGGCTGATCCACATATCGCCGTTGGAGTCGAGGATGGACAGATTGCCGCCGGAGGTCGTGGTCATGCCGTATCCGTAGATACGTTTCATGATGTCGACGATCTGGTCGCGCGGATGTTGGTATTGGTTGATGCTCATGGAAAAACCCCTTTCGCTTTCATGGGTATCCTGTAATATACACCCGAAACCATACTTAAACAAGATTGAATTCCGGCAAATCCCCATTATATTAATCCCAAACTTACAGGAGAGCGAATCATGTACGAATTGGAAATCATCCGGAGCTTTTCCGGCGCGCATCAATTGAAGGGCTACAACGGCAACTGCTCGCGGCTGCACGGTCACAATTGGAGCGTCACCGCGGTGCTGCAGGCCGCCGAGCTCGACGAAGTCGGCATCGCCTGCGACTTCAAGCAATTGAAGCTGGAGCTCGACGCCATCATCGACTGCTACGACCATTACAACCTGAGCGAACTGCCCGCGTTCGCCGCCTGCAATCCGACCAGCGAAAACCTGGCGCGGATGATCTATCTCGAATTATCCAAGCGCATCAACGACGGCAATGTCAAGGTGGTGAAGATCAAGATTTCCGAATCGCCGACCTCCACGGCCGCCTACTTCGAATAAGGAGAACGCCGTGCCGTTTCAATTGCTCGAGAGCTTCACCAGCGTCCAGGGAGAATCCACCCATGCCGGGCGGCCGTGTTTTTTCCTGCGCTTTGCCGGGTGCAATCTCAAGTGCTCGTTCTGCGACACCGTATATGCGCTGGACCCGGCGGCGGGCCAACCTCGCGAGCTCGCCGAACTGGTCGGCCTTGCCGCCGCCTCCGGCGTCGAACTGGTCGAACTGACCGGCGGCGAACCGCTGCTGCAGCCGGAGCTGCCGCAATTGGCCGAAGCGCTGCTCGCGCGCGGCTTCACCGTGCTGGTCGAAACCAACGGTTCGGTGCCCATTGCCCCCCTCCCCCGCGAAGTGCGCAAGATCGTCGACTGCAAGCCGCCCTCCAGCGGCATGGCGGCGCACAATCTGTTTTCGAATTACCCCGGGCTGGCGCCGCACGACGAAATCAAGTTCCTGATCGGCGGCCGCGCCGACTTCGATTACGCGCTCGACGTGATCGCCGTTCACCGGCCCGAACGCTTCACCCGCAATCTGATTTTCAGCCCGGTCTGGGGCGAAGTGCCGTTCCGGCAATTGGCCGAATGGGTCGTCGCCGCCCGCATCCCCGGCAGCCGGATGCAGCTGCAAATGCACAAATTCATCTGGCCGCCCGACCAGCGCGGCGTTTAACAAGCGCTCAAGCGCGGTAATGTTGCCGGCCCCAGTGCGGCAGATCGGCGAAGGCAAAAAACATGCCGCCGGTACGCAACGGCACGCCATCGTTGTCCCACTCCCGGAACGCTTTTTCCAGCCGGCTGCAGCAATCCCGCTGCTCCCAGTCGACCGAACGGCAGCCGAAGACGAAAAACAACCCGTCCGAGCCGCTCGACACCATCGGGAACAAATACACCTCCCGCTGAAACGCCGCCACATTCGAATCCGGCAGCGCCTCCTCGAAGTTCGGATTGAATATCCACGAACCGCACACCGTCAGTGTCAATTCCTTATCGAAGTAACGCCGGAAGAACTCCCGCGCCTCCATGAGGGAATCGCGCACCGCCTCCGGCGTCATTCCCCCTCCCCCCGGAATGTGAATCGACGGCACCCACTCGCAGGCGGAAACCGCCGGCTCCCACTCCGAACGCGGCAACACCCGCCGCGCCGACGGCAATGCCCGCCCGGTCGCCGGATCGATCGGAATGCCTTCGAAGCGGTCGGGCAATTGCGTCAGATGCGCCTTCGCCGCCACCCCTTCCGCCGCGTCGTCGGCCAGACGCCACCCGGCGGCGTCGAAGCACCAGCCGTCGCGGGCCAGCGCCGCCATCCGGCCGTCGCCGCGATGCCGGAACACCGCCGGAACCCAGTCCGGATACGAATGCACCAGATATTCCAGACGCCCGATCCGGAACAGTTTGCCGTTGATATGAAAACGCAGCCATGAGGTCTGTTCCGCCGTGTGTCCGGGAACGCCGCCATGCGCGGCACGGTAAAGCCCGATGGTTCCGGCGATCCATTGAACCGCCGCCAGCGCATACACGTCCGGAATCCCGAGCTTGCGGTACGATTCCCGGATCAAGGGCACCGCCCCCAGCGCGATCATCAGATGAAATACTCCTCCAAGCTCGCCGTACACTCCGGTCGGCTCCGGGACATCCCCCGGCAGCGGGCAATCGCTCAGCAGCGCCGTCCGGTACCAGTGCCATGCATAAAACTGCGCCGCCGGCGTCTTCCGCGTCAACTGTTCGACCCGCCGGAATTCGTTGTCCAGCCGTTCCGGAAATCCGGTCAGCGCCAGCGCCTCCGCCGCCATTTCGGCGCACATGAAATCCGGCGTCATCCCGTCCCAGGTCGCCAGCGATTCGCTCCAGCCCGGCTCGATCCGGTACCAATCTTCGCGTTCCCAGCCGAGAACCGGCCCCACCGTAGGCGGCCGCATCATCATTTCTTTCCCTCGTGAATGCGCTCCAGGTCTTCGGCGCTCAATTTGATGGTTTTATCGAGATCGTCCAATACCACCGTGCGCTCCACGTCGTCGGCCATAACCACAGTCCGGTCGGTCTCTTCCGGATAATCCGAGGCGGTTGCGCCGGTCACGTTGTCGGTGGAGCTGGTTCCGGTCACGAAGCGTCCGGGCATCAATTCGCGCAAATACTTCGCCAGCGCGACGATCGTCGGCCCGTAGCCGTCCTTGTAGATGAAATATTCGAGTTCGCGCGCCATATCGTCGGAGCACTGGTAACGATCCTGGGGCTTGTTCGCCAGCATCCGCTTCAGAATCGCCACCAGCGCGGGATCCAGGTCGGCGGGAAGTTCACTCCAGTTCACCACCCCGTTGCGGATATCCTCGAGCATTTCGCCGACCGGCTTGTCGAGGTTGCGCGAATAGGTCCCGGTCAAAAGGTAGAAGAGCACCACCCCGAGCGAATAAATATCGGTGCGGAAATCGATCACGCCGTCGCGGTGCGCCTGCTCCGGCGCCATGAACGCCAGTTTGCCGGAAACCGAACCGATCTCCTTGATGTTGGTCGCCCGGGCGATCCCGAAGTCGGTCAACTTCGGCACTCCTTCGGAGTTGATCATGATATTGTGCAGACACACATCGCAATGCACGATGTTCAGCGGCTTGCCTTCGCCGTCGGTACGGCTGTGCGCGTAACTCAGCCCCCGGGCGATGCGGCTGACGACGAACACCGCCAGCGGCACCGGCATCCGGCGCCGGAGCACCCGGTGAAACTCCATTAATTGGTACAGCGCGATGCCGTCGACGAACTCGAGCACGAAATAGTAAACGTCGCCGGTGCGCTCCAATTGGTAAATCTGCACGATATTCTCGTGCACCAGGTTGGCGACCAATTTGGCTTCGGCAATGAAGCGCTCGACGAAGGCTTCGTCCTGCGAGAATTTTTCCAGTAACGTCTTGATCGCCACTACCTTTTCAAACCCGGCCACCCCCTGCAGTTTGGCCAGATACACGGCACCCATGCCGCCTTTGGCGATCTCTTTCACGATCACATATTCCATCGCTCCGCCGATACGGTCTTTCATTGCTTTACCTGTTTTTCATTTTCATTGATTAAGGAACGCCGGTGCTTCAGCCAGGCGCAATTGGCTGCCAGTCCCGCTTCGCGCATCCGCCGCCCGGCGGCGGTGAAAAACCGCAGCTTCTCCAGAAAACGCAATTCGAAATCCAGCCACTCCGCTTCGTCGAATTCCATGCCCTGCGCCGCAATCTCCGCCCGCAACCGCGCCGAACCCGTACAAAAATCCGGGCGCCCCAGATATTCGATATCCGCATCGCAGATGATCTCCTCCAGATGATTCTGCGGCTGGCAGGGCATCCGGGTAGCCTGGATCAGCTTCCCCACCTGGTACACCGCCTCGTCGCTCCAACCCCACGCCGTCAGGCGGTCGCGGGCGATTTCCGCGGAGCGCTCCTCATGCCCCAGCGCGCATCCGGCGACATAACCGAGATCATGAAACCATGCCGCCGCCTGCAGCCACTTCAGCTCTTCGGCTCCGACTCCCTCGGCCAAGCCGAACTCCACGGCGGCAATGACGACATCCTGCGTGTGACGCAACGAATGATAACAGAACGCGTCCGGCAATTCGATGCCGAGACGCTCCTTCACATAATGTTCCACCTGGCGCAGATCCATAAGTCCAGTCCATTGAAATAAAGGCTTACTATTGCTCCGGACCGTGCCGGGTCCGGGTGGCCGATTGTCGGTATCGGGATTAATCTAATCCGGGAATCGGGCAAAAACAACCATTTTTTCTTATTTTTTCCCTTTTTTTCGGATTAAGCCATTGACTATCGGCACTTTTGGAGCGATATTAATAAGTGTTTTTGTGGAATACATTTATTTATTGATAACCTAGAGGATATAAAAATGACCAAACGTGATTTAGTGGTGAAAATCGCCAAAGAAACCGATCTGATTCAAAACGACGTGGCGCTTGTCGTGCAGAAGACTCTGGACTACATCGCCGACGACCTGATCGCCGGCAATACAATCGAACTGCGCAACTTCGGCGTCTTTGAGATCAAGGTCCGGAAGAGCCGCAAAGGCCGCAACCCGAATCAGCCGAAGAACGAAGTCACCATTCCGGAACGCACCGTGGTCAAGTTCCGCGCCGGCAAAGAGCTGAAAGAAGCGGTCGAAAAGCTCAACCCCGCCGACTTCAAATAAGTAGCGGCGGCAGTATCATGATAAACTCCTGCGCCTGACGTATCCATGTAGAAGCGTTCAGGCGCAGTTTTATTTCCCAACTCGGCCAGAAGTCGAAAAAACAACGCGAAGAAAAAGTTATGGCTAAATTTTCACCCCCGCCGGGGACGGCGGACATCTTCCCGGACGAAAGCAGCCGGTGGCGGTATCTGGAGGATACGGCATGTGCGGTATTCTCCCGCTACGGTTACGGGCAGCTGCGGACTCCGATTTTTGAATATACCGAGGTATTTCAGCGCGGCCTCGGCGACGAAACCGAAGTCGTCCGCAAGGAAATGTACACCTTTGAAGACCGCGGCGGCCGCAGCCTGACGCTGCGCCCCGAGGGCACCGCCGGCGTCATGCGCGCCTTGCTCAACACCGATGTATTGAACGGCGTCGAACAGCGGGTTTACTACTACGGCCCGATGTTCCGCGGCGAACGTCCCGCGGCCGGACGGCGGCGGCAGTTCCACCAGATCGGCGCCGAAAACGTCGGCCGGATCGCCCCCGAGCTCGATGCCGAATGCATCGCCATGCTGGTTCATTATCTCGAAGCCATCGGCATCGGCGACGCCGAATTGAAAATCAACACCCGCGGCGTGATGTCCGACCGGCCGGCGGCGACCGAAGTGCTGAAAAATTACTTTTCCGGCCACCTCGACACCATGTGCGACGACTGCCGCGAACGCTTCAACGGCAATATCTGGCGCATTCTGGACTGCAAGAATCCGGCCTGTCACGCGCTGGTCGAAGCCGCCCCCTCCTACATCGAAAGCTTCAGCGCCGAATCCCGCGCCTACTTCGATACCGTCCGCCGGACGCTGGACGCGCTCGGGATCAAATACACCGTCGACCCGCTGCTGGTCCGCGGCCTGGATTATTACGTGCACACCGTGTGGGAACTCACCCACGCCGGACTCGGCGCCCAGAGCGCGGTCGCCGGCGGCGGCCGTTACGAACTGTTCCTGCCCGGAGAAAACCGGCCGGTATGCGGCGTCGGTTTTGCCGCCGGCATGGAACGGCTGATGATGATCCTCGAAGCCAAAAACCTGCAACTGGACAAGACGCAGGAAAAATTATTGTTCCTCGCGCCGCTCGGCGACACCGCCCGGATCGGCGCCATGCGCCTGGCCGCCGAATTGCGCCGCCAGGGCTTCTCTGTGGCCTGCGAAGTGGAAAACAAATCGCTGAAAGCGCAACTGCGCGCCGCCAACCGCCTGGAGGCGGCCGCGGTTTTGATTCTCGGCGACGACGAACTCGCCCGCGGACAGGCGATGTTCAAAAATCTGGCCGATTCGAGCCAGACGGAAGTCCGCCTGGACCGGGTTGCGGAATTTCTGACGCAACAGCAGTGGCCGCGGGCACAACAGGCCGTAACAGCCGGCGAGACGAAAGATTGTACCATGTTGAAAAAGAAGAACCTGATTTTCATCGGGGCTCCGGGGGCCGGCAAAGGTACCTTTTCCGAAATCCTGCACCATAACCATCCGTGGGCCCATATTTCAACCGGCGATCTTTTGCGTGACGAAATCAAGCGCGGCTCCGAGTTGGGTAAACAGGCCGAAGGGCTGATGAAAAACGGCCAACTGGTCCCCGACGAAGTGGTGACCGCGATGGTCAAGTCGCGGCTGGCCGAAGCCGACTGCGACAACGGTTTCATCCTCGACGGCTTCCCGCGCACCATCCGCCAGGCCGAGCTGCTCAACGACGCCCTCGCCTCGCTGGGAAAGAAGCTCGATTCGGTGGTGTATTTCAAAGTCCCGGACGATGTCATCATGCAACGCCTGACCGCCCGTGTCATGTGCCGGAAGTGCGGCAAAATCTACAACCGTCTGTTTATGCCGCCGAAGCAGGACGATGTCTGCGACGACTGCGGCGGCGAACTGTACCAGCGCCCGGACGATTCGGCGGAAACCGCGGCCAAGCGTCTGCGCGTGTTTTATGCCAGCACGCAGCCCCTGATCGACTACTACCAGGGGAGCGGTCTGTTGTATACGATCACTGAACTCGACAAGGCGAAAATCGCCGTCGAGCTGGAACGGAGCTTGTGCTGATATGTTTAAGGGCAAGGACTATGTGATCCATACACCGGCGGAGGTGGAGCGCATCCGGGCGGCGGCGCAGGCCACCGCCTCGGTTCGGGACCAACTGCTGGCGCTGGCGCGGATCGGCATGTCCACCCGGGAACTCGATGAGCTGGCGGGGCGGCTGATTGCCGCCACCGGCGGCAAAAGCGCGTTCCTGGGCTACCATGGATTTCCGGGACAGATTTGTATCTCCGTCAATGATGAAGTCGTGCACGGCATCGGGTCAGCCGACCGGATCCTGCGCGAGAGCGACCTGGTCAGCCTCGATATCGGGGTGGAACTGGCCGGCGGCATCGGCGATACCGCGCTGACGCTGGCGTTCGTCGCGGAGTTGCCGCCGGAGCATCGGCGCTTGCTGGACTACACCCAGAAGGCGCTCGCCGCCGGCATCGCCCAGGCGCGGGCGGGCAACTACATCAACGACATCAGTATGGCGATTGAAAAAGTGGCGAAAGCCGGTAAGCTCGGCATCGTGCGCGAATACGTCGGGCACGGTTGCGGTACGCGTTTGCATGAACCGCCGGAGGTGCCGAATTATTCGGTGGGCCGGCGCGGACCGCTGTTGCGTCCGGGGATGGTGTTGGCGATCGAGCCGATGCTGAACCTGGGTTCGGCGCGGGTCTACACCGCCAATGACGATTGGACCGTACTGACTTACGACGGCAGTTATTCCGCTCACTTCGAGCATATGGTATTAATTACAGAACAGGAACCGGAGATTCTAACGTGGCCAAAGACGACGTAATCAAAGTGGAAGGAACCGTCAAAGAGCTGTTGCCCAACACCATGTTCAGGGTGGAGTTGCCCAACGGGCACATGGTCAATGCCCATATTTCAGGAAAGATGCGGCTGAATTTCATTCGCATTCTGCCCGGCGACGGCGTGACGCTGGAGATGTCCCCCTACGATTTGACCAAGGGGCGGATTGTCTTCCGCAAAAAGTAAAATTTTTCTCTACAGGCGGAAACGGCGGGCGTTGTTTCCGCCTGAATCACTCCGGGCTTTGGGCTTCGGGCTTTGGAAAAGAGCTTGAAGCCGAAAGTCCGGCTGAAATTTTTTAGCAATAGGAGCGCATCGTTTTTTCGGAGCGCCCCGGTACCAATCCCTCAACAGGAAAAGGAACAAAATGAAAGTCTTAGTGTTGAACGCCGGCAGCTCATCGATGAAATTCACGCTCTTTTCGATGAGCAATGAACGGGTATTGGCAAAAGGGCTGGTCGAACGTCTCGGAACCGACGCGCCGAACATGATCTACAAGCGTCCCGACGGCTTCGTCAAAGAAGGGAAAATCGCGGTCAAGAACCACGTGGAAGCGATGCAGGCCATCTGCACGGCGCTGACCGACCCGCATAAGGGGGTCATCGCGAGCCTGAACGAAATTCAAGCCATCGGACACCGTGTGGTGCACGGCGGCGAGCGCGCCACCCGCCCGGTGCTGGTCGGCGACGAGGTCAAAGACATCATCCGCGACTGCTTCGCGCTGGCGCCGCTGCACAATCCGGCCAACCTGTCCGGGATCGAAGCCTGCGAAGCGAACTTCCCCGGCATTCCGAACATAGCGGTTTTCGACACCGCGTTTCACCAGAGCATGCCGCCGGCGGCTTTCATGTACGCGCTGCCGTACGAATATTACACCAAATACGGCATCCGCAAGTACGGTTTCCACGGCACCAGCCACAACTTCGTGGCGCAGGCGGCCGGCAACTTTTTCGATGTTCCGTACCAGAGCCTGAAGCTGATCACCTGCCACCTCGGCAACGGCTGCAGCATGGCGGCCATCAACCAGGGCGTCGTCGTCGACACCACCATGGGCATGACCCCGCTGGAGGGCCTGATGATGGGCACCCGCTGCGGCGACCTCGACCCCGCCGTGGTCTTGCGTCTGGTCGACCTGGGAAAGACGACCAAGGAAATCGACGCGATCCTGAACAAGGAAAGCGGTCTCTTGGGTGTCGGCGGCATCGGATCGTCCGACATGCGCGACATCATCGCGGCGGAAAACCGCGGCGACCAACAGGCGCAGCAGGCGCGACGGATGTTCACCCGCCGGGTGATCAAATACATCGGCGCCTACTATGCGCTGCTGGGCGGTGCCGATGCGATCGTCTTCACCGGCGGCGTCGGCGAATGGAGCGGCTTTGCCCGGGAGAAAATCGTCGGCAAGCTCGGCGGCCTCGATATCAGGCTGGACAAGGCGGCCAATGACAAGATGCTCGGCAAGCCGGGGTTGATTTCGACGCCGGACAGCAAGTGCAAAGTTCTGGTGATGCCGACCGACGAAGAGTTGATGATCGCCCGCCACGTCATCGAGACGCTGAACGGCAAGCCGCACCTGACCGAAGAATAATTGCAACGAGGAGAACTCTTTATCATGTCTACGATTGATTTGTGCGTCGAACGCGCCAAAAAACTGCAGAAGACCCTGGTCCTGCCCGAAGGCCACGACCCCCGGGTCGCCAAGGCCGCCGCGATGATGATGGCCAACAAGATCGTCAAAAACGTCATCGTGCTCGCCAGCCCCGCCGAAATCGACAAGGCCTGCAAAGAAGCCGGCGTCACCGAACGCAACTTCGAAGTGTACGATTACCTGAACCACGAGCTCTTCGACCGCTATACCGAAGAGCTGTTCAAAATGCGCGAAGCCAAGGGGCTGACCCGCGACAAGGCCGCGAAAATGATGGCCGACCGGATCTACTTCGGCGCGATGATGTCCCGCAACAAACTGGTCGACGGCCTGGTCGCCGGTTCGATCGCGTCGACCCCGGACATGCTGCGCGCGGCGTTCCACTGCATCGGCACCGCCCCGGGCATGAAAATCGCCAGCAGCTGCTTCGTGATGGACCTGGCTACGCCGACCCTCGCCGGCGACCAGGCGCTGCTCTACGCGGATTGCGGCGTCAACCCGAATCCGAACGCCGAACAGCTCTGCGACATCGCCATGGCCACCAGCCAGACCTACCGCGCCTTGCTCGGCAAGCAGCCGAAGGTCGCGTTCCTGTCGTTCTC